>NZ_FOWD01000027.1 GCF_900115365.1 Anaerocolumna aminovalerica | reverse complement strand
GGTTCAGAACGTCGTGAGACAGTTCGGTCCCTATCCGGCGCGGGCGTAGGATATTTGAGAGGAGCTGACCTTAGTACGAGAGGACCGGGTTGGACGAACCGCTGGTGTATCGGTTGTCATACCAATGGCATGGCCGAGTAGCCAAGTTTGGAAGGGATAAACGCTGAAGGCATCTAAGCGTGAAGCCCCCCTCAAGATGAGATATCCCATAGCATAAGCTAGTAAGACCCCTCGAAGACGACGAGGTAGATAGGTTAGAGGTGGAAGTGCAGTAATGTATGCAGCTGACTAATACTAATAGGTCGAGGGCTTGACCTAAAGAATTGTTCATAGAAACGGATAATATAATGTTTAGTATAAAAACAATGAATATGAAATAAACCTGTAGTTTATCAATTTTGATACTGCAGGTTTTTTTATTTTAGCAAAAAGTAAGATACTTACTTCTCTTGTTTCTCTTGTGATATTACTATTTTTTGCTAATAATAAAGAATAGATTTGAAATATGTTGGAAAATGTACTATAATGTCAATAAAGTAAAATGTCGATATACTAAAAGAGAAACCATAATTTTGTAAAAGTAAAGTTAATAATGATTTGTTGAAATACTTTATTTGGGTTAGAAACACAAAAGGAATCAGAGCGATTAATTATAAAGATTAAAATAAAGATGAGTCATAAAGATTAAAATAAAGATGAATCATAAAGATTAAAATAAAGATGAATCATAAAGATGAATTATAAAGATGAATTATAAAGGTTAATCAAAAGATAAATCATAAAGGTTAATCAAAAGATGAATTATAAAGAGTAACCATAAAAATTGATCATAAGGGCTAATAAAAAAGACGAGTAAAAAAGAATATAAAGATAATTTAAGAAAACAATTAGATAAATGAAACATAACGGAGGATGTAAATATGGATACTGGTATTTTATTGGAAAGCGGAACCAATGAGCTTGAAATATTGGAATTTAAGGTAGGAGAAAACTATTACGGAATTAATGTTGCTAAAATAAGAGAAATATTACCTTATCAAAAACCTACTATTGTACCCAATGCTCATCCATTTATTGAGGGGATTTTTATGCCGAGAGATATGGTTATTTCTGTTATTGATTTAGCAAAATGTATGCATTTGCCCGAATCAGAAAATAGATCCTCTGATATGTTTGTAGTAACAAATTTTAATAAGTTAAATGTTGCATTTCATGTACATAGCGTTGTTGGTATACACAGAGTATCTTGGCAAGACATTAATAAACCCGACGAAACAATCAGTACCGGTAAAAATGGTATAGCCACAGGCATAATCAAAAAGGATAAGAAGTTAATTATCATTCTTGATTTCGAAAAAATAATATCTGATATTAATCCTGAAACAGGCTTAAAAATATCGGATGTGGACCATTTGGGTGTAAGAAAGAGAAATGATTCCCCTATTCTTATTGCGGAAGATTCTCCTTTGCTTAATAATCTTATTATTAATTGCCTGACAAAAGCAGGCTACACAAATATCATTAATACAGCCAATGGACAGGAAGCATGGAACAAATTATTAAAATTTAAAGAAGATAATAGTGTTGATAGAAGTATAAAGTGTGTTATAACTGATATTGAAATGCCCCAAATGGATGGCCATCATTTGACTAAACTGATTAAGGACGATGCAGAGTTAAAACATCTGCCAGTAATTATTTTTTCTTCTTTAATTAATGATGATATGAAGCGAAAAGGGGAGTTACTAGGAGCAGATGCCCAATTAACGAAACCTGAAATAGGTACATTAGTGGATGCCATTGACAGACTTATTCTTCATTAAATAAATATTTAATAATTTATTTACATTTTTATTTTAAAGAAAAAGGGAATATAGTACTATATTAATATGGTATATCTTGCAAGTTAATGTACTATATGGTAAAATTTTGATGACTAATAATTAATAGGTGGTGGATTTGTGGCTAAATGTAAAGTATGTGGTTCAGAATTTCAAGGAGAATCAGAATACTGTGAGAATTGTTTCAAAGAAAAAAAGGATTTTTCCAGTGAATCATATCTAGATGGTCTGCTAAAAGGTATGGTGAATCAACCTAATACGAATCAACATATTAATATTAAGAAAAAGGCATCTATAAAAAATGATACTGCAAATGATAAAGTTGAGATAGAAAATAACGCTGAACAGGAAGAGAACAACTTGGAAAATATAAAGCATACTTCGGAAGAAAAAGAACAATTAAATAATGATGTAGAAGATATTCTTGCATTAATAGAAGAAGAGCAAGATATATTAGCTTTGGAAGAAGATGGTGATATAAACGAAGCCGTTAATGCGGAGGGTGATTCTAATAGCGAAATTTTAAGCCTTCATAATAATTTTGATGAAGATATGAATGAAGAAGAGAATACACCGGATTACCAAGAATCTTCTAACAAAGAGGATAATAATAGCTCACCTGTGGCTGATTTTGACACCATGAATGAAGCTGATGATGATTTGGTGGCTTTGTTAGGTATGATTACCGGCCTTGAGGAATCTGTTAATGAAAACAGGGAAGATATTTTTGCATTAGAAGAAAATGAGGATAATTGGAATCAGGAATCATTAAAGAATACTTCTGTGGCTGAAGAAAAGTCATCTGAAAGTAAAGGTTCTCAAAAAGAGATGGGTTCTATAGAAGTTCAGGAACAAGAAACTGGTAGTATAAAAAGTAACAATGATTTATTAAACGATATTTTATCCGTGGACAATATTGATGAAAATACGATTCAACCTGATCCAGATAAGAATCCTGGAGATTTGGGTGAAATATTTTCTGATTCTTTAAGTGCAATTTATTCATTGAACGATCAGGATTTAAATGTAGAGAATATTACATTAGATCAACCGGAAAATCGTGAAGAAGTTAAAAAGAAAAAATGGGAAAAGGTATTTGGTTCTAAAAAAGCAGCGAAAGGTTCAGAAGAAGGGGAAGAGCCAAAGAAAAAGGAAAAAGTTAAGAAAAGTAAGAAAAAGAAAACGGATAAATCAAAAACTAAGGCAGTTGCAGCCGATAAAGATAATCTTGATCAGGAAGATGGACAAGATACTAAAAAAGCTGCAAAAGAGAAAAAGCTAAAAGACAAAAAAGACGCGAAAGCCAAGAAAGAAAATGCCAAGAAAGAAAATGCTAAGAAAAAAGCTGAAGCTAAAAAGAAAAAACCTATTGTAAATGAGGTATTGGAGGAAGAGGATACAGGAAGGATCAGTAAAGCAGGAACATCATTTGCATTAATCTTTTGTGGTCTGGCGGCGGCCTTTGTTATAGTGGGAGCTAATTTATATACTTATTCTATTAATATAAAAAAAGCAGAGCTGGATTTTGAAAGACAAAGATATACAGATGCTTATTACGAAATATATGGATATAAGGTAAAGCCTAAGGACATGGAACTTCATAATAAGATTATGACTGTTATGTATGTTAACAAGCAACTTAATTCTTATTATAATTACACTGGTTTAAACAAACAACCGGAAGCTTTGGACTCTTTACTAAAAGGTTTAGCAAGATATGAAGAAAATATAGATACAGCGATTTCACTGGGAATAGAAAAAGATATGGATGATCTAAAATCACAAATATTAGCTGAACTAGATAACAAATACAATATAAAGGAAAAAGAAGCATTAGCAATTGTTTTTTCCGGGAATCAGGAAGAGTATACTCAATATATTCTAAATACAGTTGCTGAGAAAACAAATTAATTGTTGCAGGAAATCTTATAGTAGAGTAACATAAAGAATAGCGAATATTTCGTTATTCTTTATTTGCATTATTACCCTTTAAGACCATAGTGTGAAAAAAAGCATCTTCACTCTTTTACTTTGAGATGGTGTTAGCAGTAAAGAGGAAGTGTAGACTAACAATCAGAAGGGTATATATAAATTATTTACAGCAGGAAGGAAAGTATGCTATTCCTCGTTAAAAGTTATTTAAAGCTCCCTTCAAAGAAAGTATTGAAACGGTATGGGAGAAAAATTTACCGGAATGAACAGACAAATTGGAACGTAAATAACAGTGGTTATTAGGAAAGGATATAATAGTATGATTGCAGTTATTGATTATGATGCAGGTAACTTAAAGAGTGTTGAGAAAGCTTTGATTTATTTAGGAGAAACAGTGACTATTACAAGGAACAAAGAAGAAATCTTAGAAGCTGATAAAGTTATATTACCGGGTGTAGGTGCATTCGGGGATGCCATGGGAAAACTTCATAATTTTGGCCTTGCAGATGTAATCAAAGAAGTTGTAAATCAGAAGAAACCTTTATTAGGCATTTGTTTGGGACTTCAATTACTTTATGATAGTAGTGAAGAATCTGCAGGAGTAAAAGGTTTGGGACTTTTAAAAGGGAAGATACTACGAATTCCGGATTGTGAGGGTCTTAAGATTCCCCATATGGGATGGAATTCTCTAGATATAAAATCAGGCGCAAAATTATATAAAGGTATTGAAAATCAATCCTACGTTTATTTTGTACATTCCTATTATCTGAAAGCAGAAGATAGGGATGAGGTGGCTGCAACTACAAATTACAGTACTTTAATTCATGCTTCCGTGGAAAAAGACAATATCTTTGCCTGTCAATTTCATCCTGAGAAGAGTGGAGAAATTGGATTGAAGATACTGAAAAATTTTGCAGAACTGTAGGAGGATGAAATATGTTTACGAAAAGGATTATACCTTGTCTGGATGTTCACAATGGGCGTGTTGTTAAAGGAGTTAATTTCGTTAATTTAAGGGATGCCGGAGATCCGGTAGAAATTGCTGCTGCATATGACAAGGCCGGAGCAGATGAATTAGTATTCTTAGATATTACTGCCTCATCAGATGCAAGAACCATTAAAATGGATATGGTACGCAGAGTTGCTGAAACAGTATTTATTCCATTTACAGTAGGTGGAGGCATACGTACAGTAGAGGATTTCAAACTGATATTAAGAGAAGGAGCTGATAAGGTAGCTGTTAATACGGCAGCCATATTAAACCCTGATTTAATTTCGGAAGCAGCAGATAAATTCGGAAGTCAATGTGTAGTTTTAGCAATAGATGCAAAACGTCGTAAAGATGGTTTAGGTTGGAACATCTATAAGAACGGCGGCAGATCAGATACGGGCATTGATGCTGTTGAATGGGCAATTAAAGCAAATAAACTTGGTGCAGGAGAAATATTGGTGACCAGTATGGATAAGGATGGTACCAAAGATGGTTATGATTTAGAGCTTACCCGCATCATTTCAGAAAATGTATCAATTCCTGTTATTGCATCAGGTGGTGCAGGAAACCGGGAGCATTTTTATGATGCTTTAACAGAGGGAAAAGCAGATGCAGCGCTGGCAGCATCATTGTTCCATTACAAAGAATTAAAAATTTTGGATTTAAAGAAGTTTTTAAAAGGCAATGGTATTAGTGTAAGAATATAGCTTTAAAGGAAGTTCATTCGTTCTTTATAGGTGATTGGTAAAAATTCAATGCAAGCAGGTTGAGACGTAGAATAGCAGCTATGGCATATTACACTATTTTACCGGATATTCACTTGAACTGATTGATAAAGCTTTTTCTGTACACTAATGAATATATAAGCAATAGGAGAAATATAAAAATGAGTGCAATTACAAATGATTGGTTAACTGCCATAGGCAATGAATTTCATAAGGAATATTATGCAAAACTTTATAATTTTGTAAAATCTGAATACAATAAATATCTGATTTTTCCAAAGGCAGATGATATTTTTAATGCTTTTCATTTTACTCCCTTAAAGGAAGTAAAAGTGGTGATATTGGGACAGGACCCCTATCACAATGATAATCAAGCTCATGGCTTATGTTTTTCTGTAAAACCGGAAGTAGATATTCCACCTTCCCTGGTAAATATCTATAAAGAATTACAGGATGATTTAGGTTGTTATATACCAAACAATGGCTATCTTGAAAAATGGGCAAAACAAGGGGTTTTAATGCTTAATACCGTACTTACTGTGAGAGCACATCAAGCCAATTCCCATCAGGGAAGAGGTTGGGAACAGTTTACCGATTCCGTAATAGAAGCTGTAAATAAACAAGATCGTCCAATTGTATTTTTACTTTGGGGCAGGCCTGCTCAGGCAAAGAAAAAAATGCTGAATAATTCGAAACATCTAATATTAGAAGCACCACATCCCAGCCCTTTGTCTGTATATAGAGGTTTCTTTGGCAGCAAGCCCTTTAGCCAAACGAATGATTTCTTAAAATCTCATGGAATAGAGCCAATTGATTGGCAGATTGAAAATATTTAAATTACATAAAAATAAAAAATGATGTTTATATTTGAATATTATTCAAGAATTTTTAAAACAATAATTCTTAATGGGTTAAAATTTTGAATAGATTATAAGAAAATGTAGAAAGTATAAATTAGTAAAAAAAGTTTATATTTTATTTTACGCATTTATGCATATTTAGTTTTTTCATGCAATGAAAATTTATGTTTTGATCTGTGAATTCGACCATATTTAACTAATTTAATGTTTTTTCAATAAGTACTTGACATTTATCTATTATACCAGTATAATAGTTGTAATTTAATAATCGCCAAAGATTTAATATATAAATCTAATATAAGATGATAAAAGCGATGATAAGAATAAGTAATATTTAGTAATCCAAACAGAAAGTAACCGGTTGATGAGAGGTACATGGCAGGCTGAATATGAATACATCTTTGAGCTTCACACCGAACAACAAGTATTAAGTAGGCTGTGACGGATTCCCGCACACGTTATAGTGCTAGAGTATTACCCATCATGTATGGAGTACTTGAAGAGGTAGACAATGTGAGTTGTCTATAAACTTAAGGTGGTAACACGAGATTATGCTCTCGTCCTTTTGATAATGAAGGATGGGGGCTTTTTTATTATTCAAGTTTTATTAAGTTCCTGGAAGTCTTTGTATACGGATATTGTTTACTTAACTTGATAAATCTAAGTAATTCTTCAGCATTTTTGATTCTTATTAATGGCTATTTATTAAAAATAAAAATGTAAGGTTAAAGGCGCTAAAGTGCCGGAATCGAGGTTATTATGAAGAAAACAGTAGAAGAACAATTTAAGATCATTACCAAAGGTGTAGAAAGAATGGTTAATGAGGAAGACCTAAAGAAAAAGCTGGAGAAATCATTGAGAGATGATAAGCCCTTAATAGTTAAACTTGGATTGGATCCAAGCGCACCGGACATTCATTTGGGTCATGCTGTGGTATTAAGAAAAATGAAGCAGATGCAGGATTTAGGACATCAGATAGTAATTGTTATCGGTGATTTTACTGGAAAGATTGGAGATCCAACAGGTAAAACTCAGGGCAGGAAGGCATTATCACAAAAAGAAGTGGAAGAAAATGCAGAAACTTACAAACAGCAGATATTTAAAATACTAGATCCAGAAAAAACAATGGTTCGCTTTAATAGTGAATGGCTGGGGGAACTAAAATTTGATTCCATATTAAAATTAGCTTCCACTACAACAGTTGCACGAATGCTGGAAAGAGATGATTTTCACAATAGATATACCAATAATTTTCCTATTGGACTACATGAATTCTTTTACCCTCTAATGCAGGCTTATGACTCTATAGAGTTAAAAGCTGATATTGAACTAGGTGGTACGGATCAGACATTTAATATCCTTATGGGAAGAACCTTGCAAAAGACTATGAGCCAAGAGGAGCAGATAGCTTTATTTATGCCCATACTTGAAGGATTAGATGGTGTAGAAAAGATGAGTAAAAGCTTAGGCAATTACATTGGAATTTATGAGCCGGCTCATATAATGTTTAAAAAGGTAATGGAGATTCCTGACAGCTTAATTATTAAATACTATGAATTAGCTACAGATGTACATCCTGACGATATTGAAGTTATTAAGAAAGAATTATCAACAGGTAAGAATCCAAAGGATGTAAAATTCCAATTAGCTAAGGAAATCACAGCTTTATATCATACTACCCATGACGTTGAAGAAGCCATAAAGTACTATGAAGCAGCATTTACCAAAAAATCTATACCGGATATAATTCCAGACTTAGTTTTAGATGACAATAAAGACTTATTAAGAGATATCATTCCCCTTTTAGTCAAAGAAAAACACATTCAAAGTGGAAGTGAATTCAGAAGACTGCTAAAACAAGGTGGAGTTCAAATAAATGAAGAGAAGGCTGAAGAACCGGATTTGGATATGGTATTAGCCTGCGGCGATGTAATAAAAATTGGGAAAAAGAAGTTTGTAAAGATAGTAAAATAATATATAACTAAGTTGTTATGGAATTTACTATAAACGTGTTATTATGAAGTTTGAGGAGACAATTCCGGCAAAATGCTCGTATCAACTGAAAAATGCGCTTAATATGTATCTACACTCCCACTTATTATCCAAAACCCTATTTAGAATGAATAAAGCCAGGCTGCTGCAATCTCACTTTCTCCCGTTTGTCAATTTTCAAATAAAAACCTCCCGGAAGCTAAAACCTCCCGGGAGTCCATATCAATAACCAATATACATTATTCCACATCGTCCGCTTTCTCTAAATTCTTAGCAGCATTAGCCAACATAAGCTTAATTCGGTTAAGCTGGTTAACTTCACTGGCTCCTGGATCATAATCCACTGCTACAATATTGGACTCAGGATGTCTTAACCGAAGTTCTTTGATAACACCCTTACCAACAATATGGTTTGGAAGACAAGCGAAAGGCTGTGTACAAACAATATTATTAACACCGGAATGAATTAACTCAACCATTTCACCGGTTAAAAACCAACCTTCACCTGTTTGATTTCCGATAGAAACAATAGGAGAAGCATATTCGGCAAGTTTTTGTATCTTTACCGGAGGTTCAAAGCGGTTACTTTTTTCTAAAGCGATTCGTGCTTCTTTTCTACAGTATTCTAATACCTTAATGAGAATATTATTTATAGTGGCGGTGGACTTTTTGAAGCCCAAATATTCTGATTTAAAGTTTGAGTTGTAGAAAGAGTACATGAAGAAATCCAGTAAATCTGGAACAACTGCTTCTGCACCTTCTGCTTCCAATAATTCAACTAAGTAATTATTAGCGGCAGGAGAGAACTTAACAAGTATTTCTCCTACAATTCCCACTCTAGGTTTTTTAATGTCTTTAAGGGGAAGAGTATCAAAATCCTGGACAATACCCCTTATATTACGTTTAAATTCACTCCATTTACCATTAGCAACAGATACTTTACAGATTTCTTTCCATTTATCATGGAGTGCATTTGCAGAACCATATTCCAATTCATAAGGTCGTGTACGGTATAGTACACGCATGAATACATCACCGTATACCATAGCCTGAACTGCACTAACAAGTAACTTTGGAGTTATTTTAAATCCCGGATTCTTCTCAAGCCCCTGGGCACTTAAGGAGATAACCGGTATTTGTTCCATACCTGCTTTTTCTAAGGCCCTGCGAATGAAGTTGATATAGTTGGTTGCACGGCAGCCACCCCCAGTCTGGGTGATTAAGACACCAACCTTATTTAAATCATACTTTCCGGATAAAAGGGCTTCCATAATTTGGCCTACCACCATTAAACTTGGATAGCAGGCATCGTTATTTACGTATTTTAAACCTACATCTACCGCATTACGATTGTCATTTTCCAGTACTTCAACATTATAGCCATGTGCCCGTAATGCCGGTTGGATTAGGTCAAAGTGAATTGGTGACATCTGAGGTGCTATAAGTGTATATTCTTTACGCATTTCTTCTGTAAATATGACTCTGTCATAAGCATTGGATACAATCTTTGCTTTAACCACATGTTTATGATCTCTGTCCCTGATTGCAGACAGAAGAGAACGAATACGTATTCTTGCAGCACCCAGGTTATTTACTTCGTCAATTTTTAAAACCGTATATATTTTACCTGATTTGGATAGGATGTCATTTACCATATCCGTAGTAACTGCATCCAGTCCGCAACCAAAGGAGTTAAGCTGAATTAATTCCAAGTTCGGCATGGTCTTTACGTAGGAAGCAGCAGCGTATAGTCTGGAATGATACATCCACTGGTCAACTACTACTAAAGGCCTGTCAATCTTACCCAAGTGAGAGATACTGTCTTCTGTTAATACTGCCACACCATAGGAAGTGATTAATTCCGGTATGCCGTGATGAATCTCAGGGTCCACATGATAAGGACGTCCGGCTAGGACAATACCCCGTTTTCCTGTTTCTTTCAGGTATTGGAGGGTTTCTTCCCCTTTTTTTCGTATGTCTTCCCTCTCGGCTTCCATTTCCAGCCAAGCTTTATGTACGGCAGCTTTTACTTCTTTATCTGATGTATCAGTTAATTCTTTCATTATTTGAATCAAACGTTTTCCAATGATTTCTTCACTTTCAAAGGAAAGGAATGGATTCTCAAATCGAATGTTGTGACTGCTTAATTCTTCTACGTTGTTCTTAATATTTTCACTGTAAGAAGCAACAATAGGGCAGTTATAGTGGTTATTAGCACCTTCTACTTCACATCTCTCATATGGAACACTTGGATAAAAGATGAAGTCTATATTTTGTTTAATTAACCACATAATATGTCCATGTACTAATTTAGCAGGGTAACATTCCGATTCACTTGGAATGGATTCAATTCCTAATTCATAGATCTTACGGGTGGATTCCGGTGATAATACTACTTTGTATCCCATTTCCGTAAAGAAAGTAAACCAGAATGGATAATTTTCATATTGATTTAAAACTCTTGGAATTCCTACTGTACCCCGGAAGGCCTTATCATCTTCTAGTGGTTCATAGGAGAAGAGTCTCTTTAGCTTGTATTCAAATAAGTTTGGAATATTATCTTTATTCTTTTCTTTTCCTATACCTCGTTCACAACGGTTTCCGGATATGAATTGTCTGCCTCCGGTAAAACGATTAATGGTTAACTGGCAGTTGTTGGTACATCCCTTGCACCTTGCCATGGAAGATTCTACTTTTAATGCATTGATTTTTTCAATAGAAAGTGTGGTGGTTTCTTCCCCATTGTAATGTTCTCTGGCAATCAGTGCAGCACCGAAAGCACCCATAATACCTGCAATATCAGGTCTTATAACCGTACATTGTGATAATATCTCAAAACTTCGAAGCACGGCATCGTTATAGAAAGTTCCGCCCTGTACTACGATATTTTCTCCTAAGTCTTTTGGATCGGTTACTTTAATTACTTTAAAAATTGCGTTCTTAATTACCGAATATGCCAAACCGGAGGAAATATCCGCAACACTGGCTCCTTCTTTTTGCGCCTGCTTTACGTTGGAATTCATAAATACGGTACATCTGGAACCAAGATCAATTGGATTCTCTGCAAATAAAGCCACTTGCGCAAAATCTGCCACTTCGTAATTCAAGGATTTTGCAAAGGTTTCTATAAAGGAACCACATCCGGAGGAACAAGCTTCATTTAGCTGAACACTGTCTACGGAATTATTTTTTATTTTAATACATTTCATATCCTGACCGCCAATATCAAGGATACAGTCTACTTTTGGATTAAAGAAGGAGGCAGCATAGTAGTGGGCTACAGTTTCTACTTCACCTTCATCCAGCATAAGAGCAGCTTTGATCAATGCTTCACCATAACCGGTAGAACAGGAACGTACAATACGGGCACTGTCAGGTAATAAGGTATAAATTTCTTTTATGGATTTGATAGCTGTTTTTAACGGGCTTCCATTATTACTGCTGTAGAAGGAATAGAGTAAAGAACCATCTTCTCCCACTAAAGCAACTTTTGTAGTAGTAGAACCTGCATCTATACCAAGGAAACAGTCTCCTTCATAAGTTTGCAGATCACCTTTCCCAACAGAATGCAGAGAATGTCTTGCTGTGAATTCCTCATATTCTTTTTCGTCTTTAAATAAAGGATCTAAACGGGAGACTTCTGATTTCATTTGGATGCCTGCTGTCAACTTACTTACTAATTCATCAAAAGTGGTAATCCCCTCATATTTACTGTTCATTGCAGCACCCATAGCTGCAAACAGATGGGAATGCTCAGGAGCAATGGTTTGCTCCGGTGTTAAATGTAAAGTTCGAATAAAGGCCTGCTTTAATTCTGTCAGGAAATGAAGGGGGCCACCTAAAAAAGCCACATTTCCTTTAATTGGTTTACCACAAGCCAAACCACTGATTGTTTGGCTTACTACAGCTTGGAAGATAGAAGCAGCTAAGTCCGGCTTTGTAGCTCCTTCATTAATTAATGGCTGCACATCAGATTTAGCAAATACCCCGCATCTTGCAGCTATTGGATATATAGATTTATAATCTTTGGCATATTCATTAAGACCTTCTGCATCTGTTTTTAATAAAGTTGCCATCTGGTCTATAAAGGATCCTGTACCCCCTGCACAGATACCATTCATTCTTTGATCAATACCATTTGTAAAATAAATGATTTTGGCATCTTCCCCTCCAAGTTCAATGGCAACATCTGTTTGAGGTGCATAATCCTGCAATGAAGTAGATACTGCAACTACCTCTTGAATAAATGGTATTCCAAGGTATTTACTGATGGAAAGACCGCCGGAGCCTGTAATCATTGGTGCCAATTCCATATCACCAAGGGCTTTATGTCCATTCTGTAATAGACCCGCTAATGTTTCCTGAATATTAGCATAATGACGTTCGTATTGTGAAAATAGAATGTCATTGTGTTCATTTAATATAACGACTTTTACTGTTGTTGAGCCGATATCTATGCCGAGTGTGTTTATTTTATTCTTTATCATAACATTCGCCTATATAGGCTACCTCCTATAACTTTACTATGTTACTAAAGTGCAGCAAGTAACATAATTTAATATATATTAAGATTACTATATATAGACTGCTATATAATAATCGAGTTGAAAATAGTAGTACTATTATATTACTATCCAAAAGATATCCTGTGCATGTCTGCCTTTTCATGGCCTCTGTTTATGTAAAAAATTACCTATTGGAGTAATAAAGGAAATGAAAATTGATGTATGTTTCATATCATTATAAACTTTTATTCCAACGTGCATGGAATGAAATGTAATCGATATTTTATTATACGCTACTTAGGTTGGAAGTTCAACTGAAATAATCTTAAGCAAAATTAAAATTCTGTAAAATATATTGAAAAGTACCATAAACATGAATTTAATAAGAGGTGTCACCATTATATATTAGTTGGAATATAATATAGTGAATTTATATAATTAAGGGTGAAAGATTGATTATTTCTTTGCTCTGGGAAAGTTGGTCTATATGAATCAGGACGGATTTAATTGCTTTATGTACATGATTGAACAGGGAGATACTTTATATAGTATCAGCAGAAGATACAATGTTCCTCTGGCTCTTATTTTAAGGGCAAATCCATATGCTGACATTTACAATCTGCAAAGGGGAGATGAAATTTGTATTCCTGATATGAACACCAGGCCTCCAGTTGGAATTATGCCTTATGTAGTTCAAGATGGAGATAGTTTAGGAAGCGTCATGTATGAGTCAGGAATTGGATTAGACGATGTACTAAATAATAATAATCCCAATGAAATTATGTTGATGCCGGGCTCCACCTTATATGTGCCCTCTTATGGGGAAGATATCTAATTTGTCCTGCTGTTGATATTAAGATGAATTTATGATGGGGGAATAAGGCCTTATTAAGCAAATGTTATTAATAAACATACCATTAAGTCATTTTGAGCAACACGAAGAATCTTATTTAAAATGTATTTTTTGTCGATTATAATAGATTCTTTGTGAAATACATTTAGGATGTATTTTGCTCAGAATGACATTTTTACGTTTGCAATATATGATGTTTTACATATTAGAATAGATTATTTAAATTTGGAAATATTGAAATAGACGGAAATTGTTTTATTTCCATTAGAATTATTAGAGATTTTTCAAGTAGTTTTTTATTTGACAAAGGGGCGTGTAGAACATATAATTAAGAAGATAAAATTAAAGTGGGTAAATAGGATGTTAATTACGAAAGGAAGTGGAGACGAATGGAAACGGTGCCCGGGAGTACGTATCGACGGTCTGAAAATATTAAATTAAACTGCATTATGCAGCTAAGATAGATTAGTCTAAGTACTTACCCTATGGTGAATAGTATGACTTCTTCAAAAGCTGTACAGCAGTAGAAGGAGCATATAACATGATTGAAATTTTTAAAACACTGGAAGACGGTATTCACCAAATTGATAAAATTGAGGATGGCTGCTGGATTGCAATGACCAGCCCATCTGCAACGGAACTATTACAGATATCTGAGAAATATAATATAGATATTGATCATCTGCGAGCACCTTTGGATGAAGAGGAACGATCCAGAATTGAAGTAGAGGACGATTATACATTAATTTTAGTTGATATTCCCACAATAGAAGAGAGAAATAATAAGGACAGGTATATAACCATTCCCTTAGGTATTATCGTTGGAGAGCATGTTATTATTACTATTTGCCTGGAAGAATCTAAAGTATTAAAAGGCTTTATGGATGGTCGTGTCAGAGATTTCTATACCTACAAAAAGACTCGGTTTATTCTTCAGATATTATATAAGAATGCTTCGGTATTCTTGCAATACTTAAGAATTATAGATCGGAAGAGTCTGGAAGTTGAACATAAACTGCACATATCTACCAAGAACAGTGAATTAATTGAACTGCTGGAACTGGAAAAGAGCTTAGTTTACTTCACCACTTCTCTTCGTTCTAATGAAGTGGTATTAGAAAAGATGTTAAAGATTGATAGCATTAAACAATATGCAGAAGATACTGAACTGCTGGAAGATGTTATCATTGAGAATAAACAGGCTATTGAAATGGCTAATATATACAGTGGTATATTAAGCGGTACAATGGATGCATTTGCTTCGGTAATATCCAATAATTTAAACATAGTTATGAAGTTTTTAACTACTGTAACCATTGTAATGGCTATACCAAACATGGTTTCAAGTTTTTTTGGTATGAATGTACAAGGTATACCATTCAGTGAGGCTCGTTATGGTTTCTTCATCGTTACCGCCGGCGCTTTCCTAATAGCTGCAATTGCTGCACTTATCTTTAGAAAGAAAAATTTATTCTAAAATAGATTGAAAGAAGTGATAAAGATTGAACTTTATAAACAAACTGAATCGAAAGTTTGGAAAATACGCAATTCATAATCTAATGCTATATATAGTTATTTTATATGCACTGGGTTTTTTTCTGCAGACTACTGATCCTCGGATTTATACTGAGTTTTTAATGCTGGATGTGGAGAAAGTATTACAAGGTCAAATATGGAGACTGGTAACTTTTATAATACTGCCTCCAGGTGATAATATATTATTTTTAGCCATTGCCTTATTCATGTATTATTCCATTGGTACAGCACTTGAGAATGCCTGGGGAGCATTCCGGTTTAATCTGTACTATTTCTCCGGGATTTTATTTAACATATTAGCCATAGTTATTATATATCTTGTTACAGGGGTAAGTGTGAGAATGGGTATCACCTATTTAAACAACTCTCTATTTTTGGCTTTTGCTGCTTTATTCCCTAATGTACAATTTCTACTGTTTTATATTATACCTGTAAAAGTAAAATACTTAGGTATTCTTTATGGTGTTGTTACATTACATTCAATATATACTAATTTTATAGGTGGCTACTATTTTATAAGTATTGGAATAGTAGTATCTTTGTTAAATTTCTTAATCTTTTTCTTTTCATCAAGAAATTTTAGAAGTGTATCACCAAATGAATTTAAACGAAAAGCGGAATTTAAACGTAAAGTCAGAAGTGCTAAGAATACGGGAAATGTTGTAGAATTCCAAGGAAGAAAAACAATAACAAGACACAAATGTGCGATTTGCGGCCGAACGGAACTGGATGATGAAAATCTGGAATTTCGTTTTTGCTCAAAATGCGAGGGGAACTATGAATATTGTATGGATCATCTTTTTACCCATGAACATGTAAAGAAGCCAAATGGCGACTAACAATAGGACAGGCATAATTTAATAAGAGGTTTGGCTTAGCAAAAAGGAGAACGTAAATACTCGTTCGAATTTTATAAATATATGTAACGGAAACCTGGTTACATAAGACAAAATTTATAGTTTCATCAGGAGGAAATAGAAATGAATAAGAAGACGAAAATCGTCTGTACATTGGGACCAGCATCAGCAAATGAGGAAATGATCAGAGAGTTAGCTTTAAATGGTATGGATATAGCAAGACTTAATTTTTCTCATGACATACATGAAAATCATTTAACCAGAATTAATGCTATTAAAAAAGTGAGAGAGGAATTAAATCTTCCTATAGCTATACTTTTAGATACTAAGGGACCTGAAATTCGTACTTTAACTTTAAAAGACAATCAAAAGGTATTATTGGAAAAGGGACAAGAGTTTATTTTAACAACAGAAAATATTATTGGGGACCAGCATCGTGCAGGTGTAACTTATACTGACCTGCCAAATGATGTTCAAGTAGGAAGTCAGATTTTAATTGATGATGGACTGATTGAATTAAAAGTAAAGAAAATTACAGATACCGATGTAATCTGTGAAGTCATTGCAGGGGGTGAACTTGGTGAAAGAAAAGGTGTAAATATACCAAATGCAAAATTAAAATTACCTGCAATCACAGAGAAAGATAGAGAAGACATTATATTTGGTATCAATGAAGGTGTTGATTTTATTGCAGCTTCTTTTGTCAGAAATGCAGAAGCTATTCGTGAAATTAGAAAAATACTTAATGACTGTAACTCTGACGTAGCAATCATTGCTAAAATTGAGAATGCAGAAGGTCTTGAGAATATTGATGAAATCATCGAAGAAGCAGATGGTATCATGGTTGCCAGAGGAGATCTTGGTGTTGAAGTTCCTTCAGAGGTTGTACCATATATCCAAAAGACAATTATTCAAAAATGTAATGATGCTTTTAAACCGGTTATTACAGCTACACAGATGTTAGACTCCATGATTCGTAATCCAAGACCAACCAGAGCGGAAGCTACAGATGTTGCCAATGCAATCTATGACGGTACTGATGCAATTATGTTGTCCGGTGAAACCGCAGCAGGAAAATACCCTGTAGAAGCACTTAGAATGATGGTTAAAATTGCAAAAGAAACAGAATCCCATTTGGATTACACCAATATTCTAAAGAATAATAAAGAGCAAAGATCAAAAAGCATATCCAGTGCTATTTGTTATTCCGCTGTTGCAACAGCAATGAGTATTAAAGCAAGCCTTATCATCGCTTCCAGTTTTTCAGGATATACAGCAAGAATTGTATCCAAGTTCAAACCGGAATCCTATATCATAGGGTTATCTCCCCTTGACAGAACTCTTAGGAAAATGCAGATTTATTGGGGCGTAACTCCTCTTAAGACTCAGGAAGTAAACTCTACGGACCACTTATTAGAGGAAGCAGTAAAAGCCGTAGCTGATAATAACTATGCCGAAAAGGGAGATACACTGATATTAACAGCAGGGGTACCTGCAGGCAAAGCCGGTATAACTAATATCATTAAGGTGGTTACGGTTTAATTTATAGTTCCATAACAAGTATTTGCAAAACAAACTCTTTTATGCAAAGAACATGGTAAAGTAAGGTTGAAAGAATTAAATTCTTTCAACCAAAAGATTTTGCTAGCACAATCTCCGGACTTTGAAGGGAGCAAGGTTATAATCATGTTGAATCTACTGAGGAAAGATTATAAAGAGCTGGTAAGCAATAAAAAAATAATATGGATGATTTTATTGGTGCTTATTATATTTATAATAAGCACTAATTATAATGCAAAGAAACCTCAGGAAACTAAACCTGTCTCTAAAATTCAATTTGCTCTTACAAATTCTGATAATTCTCCTTATTCCAAATTACTAATTGAATATTTTAAAGAAAGTGAAAGTTTTTCTTCCTACATAAATGTGGTTGAAGGAGACCGGGAAGAACTTCTGGAACAATTTAATCAGTCGCAATTCGATGTTTATCTGGAAATTCCCGAGAATTTTGCAAATAATTTAATGATTTTAGAGCATAATCCGGTAAAAGTTCTTATTAATTCCAAAGACCCCGTAAAGGCAGTCTTGTTAAAGAACCTGTTAGAAAGTTATGAAACGTACATAAGTGCAGTAGAAATCAACTGTGTGGGATTATATGAAGTGATGTCTTTAACCGGTATGGATCAGGAATTAATTAATAAAAAGAATTATGAAATATCTTTGGATCTAATTTTTACTGCTCTAGGAAAAGAAAATTTCTTTCAATACCAGGAAGTGTCCGATTATCCAAGTACCTCTGTTGCCGACTATTATTTTTATTCATTATTGATTATGGCTATTAGTTATGGGGCACTATACGTTGGTTATCAGATGATGAAGGAAAAAAAACAGGGCACTTTTTCCCGCCTGCATACCATAGGATTAGGTACTTATAAAATAGTAATGGAGAAAGTTCTGTTTTCTGCCTTTCTTCTCTTTCTTCCGTCGGCAGCTGCTTACCTGGTTTCTGTCCGGAGTACAGGAAATACATTAAATGCAGAGCTTATACCGGTTATTTTCCTAACGGTTTTATTTTATATATCCCTGGCAATATTCTTAAGCAGTATCTTTCGTAATGTACAAAATTATATGGTTGCAGGAAATCTAATATACTTTTTGTTCAGCATTATTGGAGGTGGAATTATTCCAATTCAGTATCTGCCAAAAGTCTTGAAAGATCTAGCTAAATTGACACCAAATTATTGGATTGAAAAAGTCTGCCTTCTTATACAAAAAGGAATCTTAAATGATGTTTATGGTAAATTTTTAACAGGAATAAGTATGTGTTTGGTTATATTTATTGTGATGAGTATCGCCTTTTATAATAGGGAGGAGGTACGATTGGATGACTAGATTATTTTTCTTTCGACTAAAATTAATTTTGGCAGATAAGCTTAATTGTTTTGTAATTCTGTTTTCTTTTGTTCTCTTTTTACTGTTAATGAGCTCTTTATCATTTGGTGCGGAGGAAAGAAGTAATGTACCTATTGGTATTATGGATTTAGATAGGTCTGAAACTTCCAAAGTCCTAGTAGAGAAAATTAAGAAGATACCGGCTTTCTACGTATATGAAGAGGGAGAAAAAGAGCTAAACCGGTTACTGTTAAAGGAAGAAATAAGTGGAATCTTTATAATCAAAGAAGGTTTTGAGGATTCCGTTAATAAGGGATCCACTGAAAAACTTGTAATGATGAAGTATCTGGAAGGCAATAAAAGTGCTAAGGTGTTATCGGATATATTTGCAGGACCAATGCTTTATCCTATTTCCCTGGCAAAAGGTCTAAAAGAATATGAAGCTTTAAAAAAGCCAGCTTTAGTGAATGAAAAAAAGGAAATTGAAAATAGTGAGATCCAGAATAATTGGTTTACCGGACAAGAATATGTAGATTACATCAATAAATTATCCAAAGCCTCCGATTTTGATTTTGCTTTTGACATTAATATGGTAGACTTAGAGAGTGGGGAGGGTGCCCTGAACCCTTTGGGTAATTCCGTTATATATTTTCAGGTTGTTTTTGGTATTCTGGGAATGCTTATCAGTTTTGTTGCCATGTATATAACAGTAGGTGCAGTAGTAGAGAAGGAACAGGGATTGGACGCAAAGATAAAAATTACCCTGCTAAAACCCGTTTATCTTGACTTAAGCTATATTTTAGCACTAATCACTGTCTTAAGTGGCTTTTCTGTTGGAATTACATTTATTTTAGGCCGTTTTATTGATAACTTAACTTTAGAAAAAAAAGTGACCATATTTGTAGTCATATTCTTATATGCTGTTATAATGGGAATGTGGTTTATGGTTCTGGGAAGGATTAGCAAAAAGGTTAGCAGATATCAAATACTTGGAACTTTATCTATCCTGCTCTCAGGAGTGTTTGGATTTCTTTCCATGGTGGAGGGGCTGATTAAAAGCAGATTACATGGCATTACCATATTACTTCCCAACCGGTGGTTAATAGAAGGAATTACAGACATTGCTTTTCGCAGCTCCAGAGGTTATTCTTGGTTTTGGCGCCTTCTGCTATTGGGAGGAGTACTGATTATAATAAATTGGTTTGTACGAAAGATTCAAAATTCTTGTTGGAGGCGTTAGTGTGAATGATTGAAATAATTCACACCCTGATTAGTGGCAGTATTACATCTGCAAGCAGATGCGGCATGAAATGGGAGCTATCGAAACACAAGTTTTTAACTGGTAATTTGTGGGGCTGCACAAAATTACTGTTGTTACTAAATGGTGCTAAAGCACCGGAATAGAGGTTATAATGAGTGATAGAATTAAAAAGATTAGCAGAGAAGTACTGGCAGGTGAGAATTTAGAAAGAAATCTTCCCTGGATTTTTAACCAGTTGATTTCCTTATATGATAAAGATGCAAAATTAAAATTAGCTATGGGTTATTATAATTTTTATGAAAACTACAGGGAAGAGAACCATTTTTCCGCCCATATAGAATATAGTAACCAGCCGGACAAAGTAGAACTGGAGAAGGAATCCAATAAAGAAAGCCATAAAAACCGATTGGAAGAGGAGGCACTTTTAAACGAGGTTAATGAAATTATAAAAGATTCTATATTAGGGAAATTCTCCGGGGAATGTTTGGAGGACAGCGTTAAACATTTGGATAATGTACGCAATAAGATTATTAATAGAATGAATATTCTTACCTGGTATACTGACTTTTTACAGCTGTATGAATATGTACTTAATCGTATTGAATATAGATTCAAGAAGGATTTAGAAGATGTTAACAACGAAGCATTTACAGCTGAAGTTCTTTCTTTTATTTTTGAAACTAAGGATAACATGGTTATCAATGACCGAATCAAAGAAGTTATTGGACAACTGCCAGTTCGAATGACTAAGGCGAAGTATTTTGAACTGTTAGGCAATAGTATCTCCTTATATAAAGGAGGGGATTCTTCTTCTTTGGATACTTATATATATATGCTGAAAACCAGTGCAGGCATTTATTACACAGAGGGAATGGAACAGGTTTTCCCGGAACTTTCTCGGTTAAAAAATGATTTAGAGAAGGGTGATTATAAGAACCTTACAGAAAAGGAATACATTGATTTATCCAATTGCCTGGAGCTTGGGGTGGATGTTATAAGAAGGAAGGTAAATTTCTATTATGGATTGCAGGAAATTGTAAATTATTTGTATGTAATTATACTTGCAAGGCCTTATGCGGATATGGTTGAAAGCAATTCTGCTTCATTCGACAGTTTAGCCATGGTAGGAGAAATTAACCGCTACTTTGAAGCTGATGAAAAAGTGCCGTTGCCAGAAAAATTAGAAGAAAAGTTTCAATTAACAGAGGGAATGCAGGAAGAATATTTTCAGGATATTTGTTTGTTAGAACCAATTTTTATGGATATCAAATCAAATTATACAGAATTAGCTGACAGCCTGATGCTTCGCCCTATATTTAATACCGTAAATATGGCACGTAAGTTGCTGGGCAGCAGCTTATTTGTTGATTTAAAGCAAAACGAAAATAGTAATAAGGCAGACGAAGCATATCTGAACCAGGCAAAAGAGAAACTGTTCTCCCAGCTGGCTAAGGTTTTTAATGAACGGTCACAGATTTACAACCGTGCTGTCATGGCCAATACTTTAAATAAAATGCCTGTATTTTTTCAAAGTTACGGTGAAATAGAAGAATATATCAGGCAATCCCTTGAACAATGTCATGATTTAGCCGAGAAAATAGCCTCCGTTCAATTAATTAAGTCTCTTTATCAGAATTAATTCTGTATTTTTCATTGTAATATGTGGTATAATGGAATAAAGTGGATGAGGGCGATCGATAGGAATCCGACGGATAAACCAATTAATCTTTCAATTATGATATAAACCAGGACAAGTATTAATAATGTCCATAAGATGTACAGATGGGAGCTTACCATGATTAAATGGGCAAAACAATTATTCTTAAGTGAGAATATAACTCCGAAGAAAAAAACTAAAATTATTAAAGATATAGAAAAAAAGAATTTAATGCTTGAAGTATATTGTATTACCTTTGCTTCTAATCCAGAAAATCTATTTGACATAATAAATGCCAATGAATTTTTATTTCTTTATTATGATAAGAGGGAAATACAGGTTCTGGGCTTAGCGTTGTCAAAGCAGGAGGCTTTTTGGTTAGTAAAGGATATGTTGGAGGAAATATATAGAGAAACAGGCGGTTTTCAGGTCAGAGAATATTTTAATATAATATAAGTATTAAGAGATTACAGTAGTAGGAAAAAGGAGGAAAAAACCCAGTAAATATGATTAATTTAATATTGCTTATATTAAAAATATTGGTCATAATTCTTGCCTCTATTTTAGGAATCCTACTATCATTGGTTCTTATAGTGCTTTTGGTTCCGATACGCTATCAAATGTATGGAGAAAAGAAGGATGAAATAAGATTGGAGGGGAAAGCCAGCTGGCTTCTTCATCTGATTTACTTAAGATTTACTTATGAATCCAATAAATTTATTATAAGATTAAGAATTTTTGGGAAATTATTTTATGATAGCCAGAATTATAATGACAAGAAAAAGAAAATAAAAAGAGAGAAAAAAAAGAAAAATAAAAAGGTGAAAGCGGGAAAGAGAAGAGGGAAGAAGAGCAGAAAAGTTAATAAAGAGAATGAAGATAAAGTCAGGACAAGCAGGGAAATAAAAGAGAATAGAATTGCAGAGGAAGCAGCAGATAATGTGGTGGGTAAAGTAAATCCGGGATATATTCATGAGGCAATTGATGATATAAAAGATACTATAATAGAAAAAGCAAAAGAGGAATTCATAGAAGAACCAATTGAAAAGGCTATGGATAAGGATAAAGAGAAAACAGATAAGGATAAAAGAGACAATTCAATTATGGAATCCATAGATGGAACAAATGAAACTGAGGAAGATTCTTGGGATTTTCATAAAGACAGTGAAACTTATAAAGGCTTATTTGGTAAGATAAAAGCTTTCCTGCAAAAGATATTAAAAATTCCGAAAAAAATAATAGAGTTAATTACTAAAATAAAAAACTCTATTAAGAAATTGTATTTTATTATAACTGAAATTCTGGAGAAATGGCATAAGATAAAAGCATTTCTAAAGAATGAAGTCAACAAAAAAGGTATCAAAAATACCTTTCGCAGTATCAAAAAGATTTTTAATCATATTCGTCCCAGAAAGCTTAAGATTGATGTGGAATTTGGTACCGGAGATCCTTGCTCCACAGGTCAGTTACTTGGCGGCCTTGCTGTATTTTATGGCTATTATGGAGAAGCCGCACATATTGTACCTAATTTTGAAACCGCAATCTTAGAGGGCACCATATTTTGTAAGGGCCGAATAAGATTGTTTACTTTACTAATAATATGTATTAAACTTATTTTTAACAGGGAATTTAGAAAGTTAATTGAAAACTTTAACGCATTTAAGGAGGAATTATAATGGCAGATAGTAATTTTAATGCAACAGTAGAATCTTTATTTAAGGGCATGGATAGTTTCCTTACTACAAAAACAGTAGTAGGAGATGCTGTAACATTCCAAGACGGCACCATCATTCTTCCGTTAGTGGATGTCAGTTTTGGTGTTGGTGCAGGAGCTTTTGCAAAGGATGCAGTAAAAAATAATGCAGGCGGCGGTATGGGTGGCAAAATAACACCAAGTGCAGTGCTGGTAATTCAAAATGGAACCATCAAACTGGTTAATGTGAAGAATCAGGACAGCCTAACAAAGATTTTGGATATGGTACCTGACTTCGTAAATAAATTCTCCAAAGGAAAAGATAAGGATCAGGATGTTTCTGATAAGGTGAATGATATATTGGATTCCCAGACATATGGTGAAGATTAGTAAGAAATCATTTACAAAGATGTTATAAAATTAAAATTTTAACTTGCATTATTTCATGTATTCTGCTAGAATAGATTTGTTTGTAGGTCGTAGGACTAATTAGAAACCTAGGGAGGTGCTTCGTATGGCTAAATGTGCAATTTGCGAAAAAGGTGCTCACTTTGGAATAGCTGTGAGTCATTCTCATAGAAGATCTAATAAGATGTGGAAAGCTAATGTAAAATCTGTTAAAGTTTTGGTTAACGGTGCTGCAAAGAAAATGTATGTTTGTACATCTTGTTTAAGATCTGGTAAAGTTGAACGTGCATAATAATAAGCAATATCAGGAAGGGGTGTCAGTTATGGCACCCTTTTTTACATAGTAAAAAAGGGATTAACTAAAAAAGTCAGCAAATAAATAGATTATAACCTAGGATTAAAAATAAGATAATAATACATACTGCCAGTATTCCATTGGTGATAAATAACATAATCGTCATGCCTACAGCTATCCAAAACAATATAAATCCAATCATTCTTTTCATAAATGAATTCTCTCCTTTGCCAAAAGGCAATCAACAAGGCTGATGTTTATATATATGCAAAGGAATATTTGATTATATCACATTGAGACAAAATAGGCATAAAATAATAGATAAGTGCAGATTAAAAAAATGGTATTCCATTTTATCTAAAAAAAGGTTATAATACTACTGTATAGTAAAATTAGTCATCTATAATGAGTTTTGTGCGAATAAGCACAGGAATAGATATGAATAAGAGAATTGGAGGGTTCCTATGAAAGGACACATGAATACACAAATCGGTGAAGTGTTAATTGATAATGACGTATTGGCGAAATATGCCGGTTCATCAGCGGTTGAATGTTTTGGTGTTGTTGGAATGGCATCTGTTAATATGAAAGATGGTCTTGTTAAACTCCTAAAACGAGAGAGCTTAAGTCATGGCGTTAATATTACAGTAGAGAACAATAAAATAATCATTGATCTGCATATCATTGTTTCTTATGGTGTAAGTATATCTGCTGTTGCCGAAAACCTTATCAGTAATGTAAAATATAAGGTTGAAGAATTTACAGGCATGGAAGTAGTTAAAATAAATATTTTCGTCGAAGGCGTAAGGGTCATTGACTAAAGTGAATGATATTTAAGGAGGAACAAACTTGTGGTTATAAAGACAATAGATGCTTTTACTCTAAAAAAAATGTTTCTGGCCGGAGCAAAAAGCATTGAAAGCAAGAAAGAATACATTAATGAATTGAATGTATTTCCGGTGCCTGATGGAGACACTGGTACGAATATGACATTGACAATCTTGTCTGCTGCTAAAGAAGTGAGCCAGATGGAGAATCCTACAATAGAAGGTTTGGCAAAAGCAATATCCAGCGGATCTCTCCGCGGAGCCAGAGGTAACTCCGGAGTTATTTTGTCTCAGTTGTTTCGAGGATTCACTAAAGAAATTAGAGATTATAAAGAAATTAATGTAACCATAATGGCAAATGCATTGCAAAAAGCAGTGGAAACTGCTTATAAAGCGGTAATGAAACCAAAAGAGGGTACGATTCTAACCGTTGCAAGAGGCGGAGCAGAAAAAGCTGCTTTATTAGTAACAGAAACTGATGATTTAGTGTACTTTGGTTCTGAAGTAATCAAATATATGGAAGAAGTATTAGCACATACACCAGAATTGTTACCAGTATTAAAAGAAGCCGGAGTTGTAGATTCCGGTGGACAGGGATTGCTTGAAATAATGAAAGGTGCTTATGATGCTTTACTTGGAAAAGAAGTAGAGTTTGACAGTATTCCAGCACCTGCAAAAACAAGTGATATTCAAATTAATTCAGATAGTTTATTAACGGTGGATATTAAGTTTGGGTATTGTACCGAATTCATAATAAATTTAGAAAAAGAATTTGATATGAATACAGAGATGGGCTTTAAAGAATATTTAGAATCCATTGGTGATTCTCTTGTGGTTGTATCTGATGATGAGTTAGTAAAGGTTCATGTACATACCAATGATCCTGGATTAGCTCTTCAACGTGCGTTGACCTATGGTTCTTTATCCAGAATTAAAATAGATAACATGAGAGAAGAACACAATGAAAGACTAATTAAAGATGCAGCTAAAATAGCAGCAAAGGAAGCAGAAGAAAAGAAAGCAAAAGAAGAAGCGGAATCAAAAATTGCACCAAGAAAAGAAGTTGGTTTCATCTCTGTCTCCATAGGTGATGGAATTAATGAGATATTTAAGGGACTTGGAGTTGATTATATCATTTCCGGCGGTCAGACTATGAACCCAAGTACCGAAGATATGTTAACTGCCATTGATCATGTAAATGCAGATACTATATTTATCTTCCCTAACAATAGCAATATAATTCTGGCAGCGGAACAGGCTAAAACTTTAACGGAAGATAAACAAATTGTTGTAATTCCATCTAAAACAGTACCACAGGGAATCACAGCGATTATTAATTATGTTTATGATAAATCCGTGGAAGATAATAAGAGCCGAATGATAGAAGAAATGCAAAAAGTAAAGAGTGGTCAGATAACTTATGCAGTTCGTGACACCAATATTGACGGAAAAGAAATAAAGCAAGGCAATATTATGGGCCTTGATGATAAGACAATACTATCCGTTGGTTCTGACGTGCTGGAAACTACTTTTGAATTAATTAAGAATTTGGTAGATGATGATTCGGAATTAATCAGCATCTATTACGGGGAAGAAGTATCAGAAGACAGTGCAAATGAACTGTCTGATATGGTTTCCAAGGAATTCCCTGATTTGGACGTAGAATTAAATTATGGCGGACAGCCGATTTATTACTATGTACTTTCAGTAGAGTAAATTTAATTTTAAAGAGTGAATGGAATAAATTCTTGTAATACTATAGTAGGGTGAGGTTCTTATGGAGCCCACCCTATAATTGTTTATAAGATGTATAGACTTTAATTATGTATATTTTCTTAGGTATTTATGCAGGAGGAATTTTTATGAATTTAACAGACCCTGTTAGAGTGATAAAAGGTATTGGTGAAAAGACAGAAAAAGATTTGAATAGAATGGGAATCTTAACTGTTGGAGATATGATACATCATATTCCAAGAACTTACGATATGTTTGAAGGGCCTATTCCAATTAGCAACATCAGTGAAGGAAATGTAGCTGCTTTGGAAGCTTCTGTGGTATCCTCTGTTCAGGCAAAACAAGTAAAAAATCTAAAAATTATCAGCTGCCGTGTACAGGATTCATCGGGAACCATACAATTAACATGGTTTAATATGCCGTTTTTAAGAAATAAGCTACGAATGGGGTATCATTTTATATTTCGCGGCAAAGTGGTACGCAAAAATGGGGTTCTGGTAATGGATCAGCCGAAGATATATACCAGGGAAGAATATATAAATAAAATGAACATGCTGCAGCCTATCTATGAACTTACATCCGGCATCACCAGTAATACTATTGCAAAGGCAGTAAAGAACGCATTTAGTGAAGCGGATTTACCCAGTGATTATTTACCAAAGAGAATTATAAAAGAATACAATTTAGTTAACTATAAAAATGCCTTGAAAGATATTCATTTTCCAAAAAACTTAGAAGCTATGAAAGCTGCAAGAACCAGACTTGTGTTTGATGAATTTTTTCAATTTACTCTAGCCTTACAAGCTTTAAAGGAAAAAAAGACAGTTTGGAATAATGAATATGTTATAAAAGAAAAAAAAGAATGCGAAAGATTTATAAAAGAACTGCCATATTCTTTAACGAAAGCGCAGATTAAAGTATGGAAAGAAATAAAAGGGGATATTACCGGACCTTCCACCATGAACCGATTAATTCAAGGTGATGTTGGTTCCGGAAAGACTATTTTGGCTGCACTTGCTTTACTAATGACAGCTTTAAACGGATATCAGGGCAGCCTAATGGTGCCAACGGAAGTGTTGGCAAAACAACATTATGAATCGTTGACCGGTTTATTCGCAGAGTATGGCGTAAAGATTATCCTGCTGGTTGGATCCATGACAGCAGCAGAAAAAAGAAAGGCTTATGAAAAGATAAAAAGCCATGAAGTAGACATTATAGTTGGTACTCATGCGTTAATACAGGAGAAGGTAGAGTATGACAACCTTGCCCTTGCTATTACAGACGAACAGCACCGGTTTGGTGTAAGACAAAGGGAAGCTCTCTCCGGTAAAGGAACCCATCCTCATGTATTAGTTATGAGTGCTACACCAATTCCCAGAACCTTGGCTATTATTCTATATGGAGACTTGGATATATCCGTTGTGGATGAATTACCTGCTAACAGACTGCCAATTAAGAATTGTGTGGTTGATACAGGATACCGTAATACGGCTTATAAATTTATAGCAAAAGAAGTGGCAGCAGGAAGACAAGCTTACGTCATATGCCCTATGGTAGAAGAAAGTGAAGCCATAGAAGCAGAAAATGTTATTGAATATACCGAGAAACTAAAAGAAGGGTTGCCTTCTGATATTCTGGTAGAATTCCTTCACGGAAAGATGAAACCAAACGAAAAAAATGATATTATGGAACGTTTCGCTTCAGGAGAAATAAAAGTATTGGTTTCTACTACAGTAGTAGAAGTTGGCGTTAATGTTCCCAATGCAACGGTAATGATGATTGAAAATGCAGAAAGGTTTGGACTTGCCCAGCTTCATCAGTTAAGAGGAAGAGTAGGCAGGGGAAAATATCAGTCCTATTGTATCCTGGTCAGCGGCAGCAACGGTAAAGAAACCAAGGAACGCTTAGAGATATTAAATCATTCCAATGATGGCTTTTATATTGCAGGAGAGGATTTAAAGTTAAGAGGCCCCGGTGACATGTTTGGAATCAGGCAAAGCGGAGATATGGAATTCAGGATCGGTGATATTTATAATGACTCAGAAGTATTATTAAAAGCCAATGAAGCTGCCAAGAGTTTAACGCAACAGGAAGTGGAGCAATTGTTGGAATCAAATCCAGGTTTGGCTGATAAAATTGTGAATTATGATATGGGAACATTATAAGTTGAAAGAAACAGTAAAGAATATTTATTAAAAAATAAAATCTTAAAACCATTGATTTTAAATATCTGGAAAACACCTTTCCATAATTGGTAAAATATAATATACTATGTTTGTACTATAATGTTATTATGAACTGAAAGAGATAGAAAACTATTAAAAATATAATTTCTGCCTTTCAGGTTCAGAATAATAAGAGAATATAATTTATTTAAAGATTACTAATAGAGTGCCAAGATTATGAACGTGCTTTAGGTTTATGATATAAGGAAATAAAGGAAGGAGATAGGTTTTATAGTATTTTGCTATTCCGAAGTATAATTTTAATAATAGTAGCTGCTATAATAACCGGATAGAAATATGAAATACAATTATGTAGTAGTTGGAGCGGGGCTTGCCGGATTAACCATTGCTGAAAGGATTGCGGAAGTTTTAAATGAAAAGGTTCTGGTGATTGAAAAAAGAAATCATATTGGCGGTAACATCTATGATTCCTATAATGAGGATGGCATTTTAATTCATAATTATGGACCACATATATTCCATACAAATGATAAAGAAGTATATGATTATTTAAGCCGATTTACACCTTGGAATGATTTCTGGCACCGTGTTTTAACACAGGTAGATGGTAATTTAATTCCTATGCCAATTACAGTAGAAACTATTAATAAACTATATAATCTAAATTTATCCTGTGAAGAAGTAGAAGAATTTTTAAAAAAGAAAGCGATTTCAATAGATGATATAAAGACCAGTAAGGATGTGGCTTTAAGTAAAGTTGGACAAGATATTTATGAGAAATTCTTTGAAAATTATACGAAGAAACAATGGGGAATTGATCCTGGTGAAATAGATACCTCTATTATTTCAAGAATCCCAATCCGATCCAATAGAGACACCAGATATTTTAGTGACAAATATCAGGGAATGCCGAAATATGGATACACAAAAATGTGTGAAAATATGGTTCAAAATAAAAATATCAAGCTTCTTTTGAATACGGACTATAAAGAAGTTATAAATGACATAGAATACGAAAAGTTAATTTATACCGGTCCTACAGATTATTTTTATGATTATAAGTATGGTAAATTAGCATATCGCAGCATTAATTTCGTATTTGAAACACATGATAAGGAAGATTATCAGCCGGCACCGGTAGTAAACTATCCAAATGATTATGATTATACAAGAATTACTGAATTTAAGAAATTAACTTATCAGGAGCACAAGAAAACGACCATTTTAAAAGAATTCCCATGTGATGAGGGAGAACCTTATTATCCTTTCCCTACAAAAGAATGGAAAGACAAGTTTTCATTATATCAGGAGGATATGAAGAAGGAGAAGAAGGTATTATTCTTAGGAAGGCTGGCTGAATATCGTTACTATAATATGGATGCTGTAGTTAGAAGTGCCCTTAATCTCTTTGAAGGAGGCATTAATGGATAAACTCTATATTGTTATTCCTGCTTACAACGAAGAAGAAAATATCAATTCCGTCATAGAAGATTGGTATCCGATTGTAGAGAGAATAGGTAATGGCAGTAAATTAGTGATTATCGACGATGGAAGTAAAGATTCTACCTATAACATGATGAAAAAAGCAGCAGAGACAAAAGCTGCTTTTGAACCTGTTACAAAACCTAATGGTGGTCATGGTGCAACTGTTTTATATGGTTATCATTATGCCATAGAGGCTGGGGCAGATTATGTCTTTCAAACCGATTCCGACGGACAAACTGTCCCGGAGGAATTTTGGGATTTTTGGAATATTAGAGAACAATATGATATGGTCATTGGACATAGAAAAGGCCGACAAGATGGTATTTCCAGAAAAGTAGTTACCAAGGTATTAAAAGTGGTCTTAAAGTTATGCTTTGGAGTAACTATTAAAGATGCCAATACGCCTTTTCGTTTAATGAAAGCTAAGACTCTCTCTGAGAATATGAAACTAATTCCTGAAGACTATAATTTATCCAATGTTATGGTATCCGTTATATATGCAAAGAAGAAACTGCCGGTTAAGTATCTGCCAGTTACATTTCGAGAAAGGCAGGGCGGAGTAAACTCCATTAATATTAAAAAAATAACAAAGATAGGGAAACAGGCCCTAAAGGATTTTTTAAGAATTAATAAAATATTAGCGAATAATATTTAGTTTTACATAAAATCTAAATAGTGAAAAACAAGTTTTTTCAAGCAGCAATTTGTACTGGTACTCGTAATTGCTGCCATTGTTTGGCGGTGCTAAAGTGCTGGAACCAGGATAGTATGAGGAATAATGTTATAATAGAAGCTATGTATTATTATTAACATAATCAGATGGGAGTTTATTGCATGTTTAGGTTAAAATATATTACACTTTATGTACTTACTATCTTATTAATGATTGTAGGAGGAATTTTTCTAAAAGAAGATTTTTTCCCGTTTTTTAGGTGGTGGCTGTCAGTTTTTGTACTGGGAATTCTATTTCTTCCATTAACAAGAAAAATGTTTTCTTCCTATCATGATGGAGGGTATCTGTTTTCCAAAGTGATTGGGATTGCTTCCAGCGGCTATCTGATGTGGTTACTATCTTCCTTTAAGATTCTAAAATTTACCGAAGTTTCCTGTTATATTGTTTTAGCCGGTTGCTTAATTATTAATGGTATTCTTTTTTTAAAAAGCAAAAAAGAAGAAAAGATGACTCTATTAGATTCAGATCATGTATTTCCCATGATAGCAGAAGAGGTACTTTTTCTATTCATATTTTTAATATGGGCTTATATAAGAGGTTTCAGACCGGAAGCTCATGGAACTGAAAAATTTATGGATTATGGTTTCATGGCAGCTATGATGCGAGGGGATTATATGCCTCCCAAAGACTTATGGTTTTCCGGAAGTACCATTAATTATTATTATGTAGGCCAGTATATGTCTGCCTTCTTAACAAAGTTGTCCTTAAATTCAGTGAATGTAGGGTATAATTTAATGTTAACCATGTTGGCCGCCCTTTCTTTTATGCTTCCCTATTCATTGGTTTATAATATTACAAAAAACCGCTTTGGAGAAAAATACTTAAATCCCAAGTGGATTCCAAGAATGGCCGGCATTTTATCCGGAGCAGGAGTTTCTTTGGCAGGAAATCTGCATTTTACCCTATATTATTGGGTCGTTCCAACTATAAGAAAGATATTAGGTATTGAGGGAGATTTTGCAGATTATTGGTTCCCCAATTCTACAAGATATATTGGCTATAACCCGGAAACGGCAGATAAAACCATTCATGAATTTCCCGGATATTCTTTTGTATTAGGTGACCTTCACGCTCATGTAATTAACATAGTCTTTGTATTAACACTCCTTGGAATCTTGTTCGCATGGTTGCTTTATCAAAAGAGGAGGTTAGATAACCGGGAGGCACAAGGATTTCAAATAAAACAGGAAATTTTAAATCCCTTCATTATTAGTATTGGATTTTTTATTGGTTTATTCCATACTACGAACTTTTGGGATTTTCCAATCTATTATGTGGTTGCAGGAGGAGTAATTTTATTTTTTAATGGGGTAATTTATGAATTTCGGTTAAAGACTTTATTAATTACAGGACTTCAGGGTGTTTTTATTATAACGCTTTCAGAACTTATTTCCTTGCCGTTTACATTAAATTTTGATCAGATATCTACAGAGATTATGCTGACAGAAGCACATACCCCATTATATCAGCTTCTTATCCTTTGGGGATTACCTGTAATATTAATTATTGGTTTTTTGTACGAATTGGCAGGCAGTACAAAATATAAATCACAAGATGATAATCCTAAGTTTATACTATTTCGATTCCTGAATAGTTTATCTCCTTCCGATTTATATATTTTAGTATTAGGGTTGTGTGCAATCGGCTTAATAATAATGCCGGAAGTTATCTATGTTAAAGATATTTATTCGGGAGACTATAAAAGGGCCAATACTATGTTTAAACTGACATACCAGGCCTTTATTATGTTTGGTATATGCAGTGGTTACATTTTTATGAAATTTAAAAAATTACATCATTTTAATTGGCAAAAAACCTTTGCTAATATAACCCTTTTCTTGTTCTTAACTACTTTTTGGTACCCGGTGGTTTCTGTAAAGGCCTGGTATATTAAGGATAAAAGTTTTAAGGATTATAAAGGTTTAGATGCTGCTGAATTTCTAAATTCTACTGATAATCAAGAGGATTATAGGGCAATCAACTGGCTGAATAACAATATAAAAGGAACGCCTGTAATCTTGGAAGCTCACGGTGACAGTTATACTGATTATGGCAGAGTATCCGTATTTACCGGTTTGCCAACGGTACTTGGCTGGTATGTTCATGAATGGTTATGGCGAGGTGATACGGATATTGTGAACAAGCGTGCAGCAGATATAGAGACAATATACACTTCCACAGATCAGGAACTGGTTCAAACTTTAATTGATAAATATGAAATTGAGTATATTTATGTTGGAAAATTAGAACGGGTCAAATACAATTCTTTGAATAGTGATTTATTAAAGAGGCTAGGCAGAATTGTGTATACAGGTTCGGAGGATATAAATGATACTTATATTATTCAAATTGAGCCCAAGGGGTAACTAAATTAGGGATTTGAACAAATCTGTTTCTGGATTCAAATTTTTTTATAAAATTAATTAACATTTCAATTGATAAAAATGACGTAAAGTGTTTACAATATTTCATGGAATAAGGTATAAGAAATGTTTTCAGACCGTAATAAGGGAAAACTAGAATAGAATATTTGGCGGTAAATAATCTTAAGCAGAGTAGATTGTTTACCGCCATTTTTAAAGCAGGAAATGGTTCGATATTAAAGAATTTTATATTAAAAAAAACATAATACTAAAACAAAAATTAATAAAGAGATTTAAAAAAAGTTTATATTTTAATGTGTAAACTTGCTGTTATTACCTCGTTTAAAATTTAAAAACAATTATTTAAAAAAGAAGTTTCATAAAAGTTCCAGTGTATTTTATAGAATTGTACATATAATAATAGCGTAACAAACAACAACAAAGAATTATTTTTAACCGCTACTATAAGTAGAAATGTTGGAAATAAGAAAATGGAGGAGTTTATTATGGCAAGTAGAAACAGAGTTTCAGTTCCTGAAGCAAGAGAAGCAATGGACCGCTTTAAATATGAAGTAGCAAATGAAATCGGTGTTCCTTTAAAACAGGGTTACAATGGTGACTTAACTTCTTACCAGAACGGTAGCGTTGGTGGTATGATGGTTAAAAAAATGATCGCTGAACAACAAAAAAGAATGGCTGGACTACAATAATAATTATTTAAATTAGTAAAGCAAGACAACTAATTAAATAACAAGAATAAAATTAAGTAAATTAAATTGATAAAAAAGCTGCTTGGGATTAATTTCCGGAGCAGCTTTTATTATAATCGGATATAGGAAACATTACCTATTGAAAGTAGGTATTTATTGAAAAGGGAATAAATATAGAGTAGAATGTATGAAGTAAACTAGGCGTATTCTTAAAAAAAAGTTGACAAAAATTTTATATAATATACAATAATAATAGATATTTCAATACTTTCTGTTGTTTCGCCTCGATAAGATAATTGATTGTTTTTGGATTGTATATTAGTGAGGTATAAAATGAGAGTGATAGCTGGTAAAGCGAAAAGATTAAAATTAAAGACAATAGAAGGTTCAGATACCCGGCCTACAACGGATCGAATAAAAGAAACTTTATTTAATATGATTAATATGCAATTAGCTGATTGTGATTTCCTCGATTTATTCAGCGGAAGTGGTGCTATAGGTATTGAGGCATTAAGCAGAGGTGCAAAATCAGCTGTTTTTGTTGAAAATAACAGGGCTTCTGTGGAATGTATTAAAGATAATCTGCGTATAACCAAATTAAATGAGAATGGTGTTGTGTTAGCTTTGGATGTATTATCCGCCATAAGAACTTTAGAAATCCAAGGCAGAGTCTTTGATGTTATATTTATGGATCCACCATATAATTGCCTGTTGGAGAAACAAGTATTGGAGGCATTGCAATTTTCTAATATTATTTATTATAATACTATTATTATTGTGGAAGCCTCTATAGAAACTGAATTTGACTATCTTGAACATACAAAGTTTAAAATATATAAAGAAAAGAAATATAAAACCAATAAGCATATTTTTATCGAGTTGAAAGAATAGACAATCACTAAACGTAAGTTGGAATTACACTAAATTCAAATTTACGTGGGGGAAGTGTAAAAAAAGGCATCTTCATCCATGATTTGTAATGTCACTAAGGGGCATTAAGTTAGAAAGGTTGAAAGAAAATAAGTATAGAAAGAATGCCACAAAGTAATTCTTTCAACCTGTGTAATTGTGGCAGTATCACATCTGTAAAACAGAGTGTAACATCTGTAAGCAGAATATCACGTTTGCAAACAGAGTATCACATCTGAAAGCATATGGGAGATACAATGGGTGTAAATATGAGAATTGGTATTTATCCGGGTAGTTTTGATCCGGTTACATTTGGACATCTTGATATTATTTTACGTTCATCCCAATTAGTAGATACTTTAATAATTGGAGTATTAAAAAATAGTAACAAGGTACCTTTATTTACTACAGAAGAACGGGTTGAATTATTAAGGGAAGTAACCAAGGATATTCCTAATGTAATAATTGAAGCCTATGATGGACTATTGGTGGATTATGCAAGAGAAAAAAGTGCATCTGTTATATTTAGAGGATTAAGAGTAGTTACAGACTTTGAATATGAATTACAGCTTGCTCAGACAAATCATAAATTAAATCCAGATGTTGACACTGTATTTTTAACAACCAGTGTTCAATATTCCTATCTATCTTCCAGTACAGTTAGGGAAATTGCAAGTTATGGTGGAAATGTTGAACAATTTGTGCCAACCTGTGTTGTACAAGCAATTCAAGATAAATTTAAGAAATTAAGGAGAGATTAGCATGGGTGTTAGCAGAATAGAACAATTAATTGAAGACATATATGAATTTATTGAAAGCTGCAGAATGCAGCCGCTTTCAACCACAAAGGTAATTGTCCCTAAAGATGAATTGTATGATTTACTGGACGAATTAAGACTTAGAACTCCGGATGAAATTAAGCGTTATCAAAAAATTATAGCAAACAGAGATGCTATTATTGCGGATGCGGAGGAAAAGGCGGCTTCTATTTTAGCACAGGCGGATGAAAAAGCACATACTTTAGTGAATGAACATGAGATTATGCAACAGGCTTATTATGAGGCAAATGAAATGGTTAGCAAAGCAGCAGCAGAAGCAAATAAAATTGTTGCTGATGCCAATAATGACGCTAACCAAATTCGCTCAAGTGCCCTGGTGTATACAGAAGATATGCTGTCCGATGTGGAACGTATTTTAGCCCATACATATGAAAGTACAAAAAACAAATATGAGAGCCTAATCCATTCGCTGCAAGGTAACCTTGAAATCGTAATTAATAATAAAAAAGAACTAAGAGGTCAGGAATACGAAGTGCCTCAGCAAGTAAACGAGCCCTCTGAACCGGAAGAAAGAGAGAGGGAAGGGGAAGATTTTGAGTTTGATGAAAATACTTTCCTTCAGGATCTATAAAAACATTCTTACATAAAAAGAGGCCATCAGGAATGCAATTACTGCATGAATTAATTTAACTTTAAAATATGTACCAAAAGATAGTCTTGTATTACTTATTACACTTTTTGTTTGTGCCAGACCAGATAGGCCGCCTAAAGAGGTAATTATAGTAATTAAGACTATTTTTATAGTTAAATCCAAAGATGACATACTGATCTGGTTGATCCCGGTTGTAATTTCAATGAGTCCAATACTAAGAAGCTTTGCCGGATTATTTGGTGAACCTAAAGTTGTGATGATCTGTGCAGGAATGGAAAACAGAATAATATATCCTCCTACTTTTGTAATTACTTCAAAACCATCCATAATTGCAGAATCCAATACTGCAAAACTAAACCTTGATTCAGTATTATCAATTAAGCTATTTCCAAATTCGGTGGCATTTACTATTTTTCTTTTATGTAATCCCAGAATTCTAAAATAAAGAAAAGCAGCTATAATACCGGAAATGTAGATAATAAATAACAATGGACCTCTAAGCTCTTTCATTTTTAATTGTGATATAGCAATGTAGCCCATAATAAACATAGGGCTGGAATTGTTACAAAAACTTAACAGATATTGGGCTTCCTCCTCATCTATGCTGCCATTACTATATAAATCACCAACAGATTTGGCACCAACCGGTATTCCGGAAAGAAAACCTATTAAAATGGGATAACAGCCTCCTTTGCTTACCTTAAAAATAAAATGAAAAAAAGGATAAAGAAGTTTACTAAGAGGCTTTGTTATTTGTAATCGTATAATAAGATTGGACATAATAATAAATGGAAGCAAAGTTGGTAATACCGTATTAAACCATAAAAGTAAACCCTTTTTTGCACCTATATAAGCGTCGGAAGGAAAGATTAGAATTAGAACTAAAAATAGGACAATACCGACTTTTGATAGCCTTTTACTTCCCTTATTTTTTTTCATATATTGAGTGTGGGATAATCGTCGCATTATTTTCTCCAAGAAAATCATTAATATAATTTATTTGGCTGCTGTCCAATATATGCAGAAAAACTAGATTATTTCTTGAGAACAGATATCTCATGGTGTATAATGTAAAGAATGACACAATTTAACCTCATCAGGGAAGAGGGCTTGCCTGATTACAGGAGAAGTTAGGGCTCCAGTTAAAATGCCACATAGTGGCAATGAGGTTATGAGCAAGGAGCGTAAGGGGATAAACTTTCTATAGGCAAGTTTATCTCCTTTCACCAATGAATTATAATGCTTCCATAATGAATTAAGTTGAAGGAAAATATTAAATGAAAGGTTGCCACAAATTGATTCTTTCAACCGATTTTATGTGGCAATATCGCATCATAGGCAGAGTATCCTGCATAAACAGGTGTGATATGCAATAGGTATAATAATGGACAATAAAAAACAACTAAAACGATCAGAAGTAGCAGAACAATTCAAGTGGGCTATTAGTGACTTGTTTCAAACAGATGAGGAGTGGAAAGAGGAATATGAGCTGACAAAGAAGTTGATTTCCAAAGTAAGCAATTACCAGGGACGATTATGGGAATCAGCAGATATTCTTTTAGAATTTTATAAACTTGAGGATGAAATTGCAGGACATTTTGAGCGTGTTTACGTGTATGCAAATCAAAGATATCACGAAGACACTTCTAATAGTACTTATCAGGATTTTTCCAATCAGGCAAGTATTTTGGAAGTTATGTTAAATAGCGCTTTTTCATTTGCTGTACCAGAGATTTTGACAATTCCTGAAGAAACCATTCAACAGTATCTTGCTTCCAATAAAGAGCTGCAGTCATATCAATTTTCAATTAAGGAAATTCTTAGACATAAACCCCATGTATTATCAGCAGAGATGGAAGAATTATTGGCAGACACCGGTGCTATGTCAGAAGCTCCAAGTATTATATTCAACATGTTTCATAATGCAGATATTAAATTTCCTGCCATTGAAGATGAGAATGGAGAAAAGGTTACAATTACCCATGGACGTTACGGTACTTTTATGGAAAGTGCTGACAGAAGAGTGAGAAAAGATGCCTTTGAAGGCATTCATTCTGCTTATATGAAGTTTAAGAATACATTAGCTGCCACTTATAGCGCTAATGTAAAAAATGAAGCTTTTCTTGCCAAAGCAAGAAAGTATCCATCTTCTTTAGCAATGGCACTGGATGACAGTAACATTCCTGCAGAAGTTTACACCAATTTAATCAATGCAGTACATGAGAATCTTCCCCTTATGCACCGGTACGTGTCTTTGCGTAAAAAAGCATTGGGGTTAGAGGAACTTCACATGTATGATCTTTATACACCTATTGTAAAAGATGCAGATATAGAAGTAAACTTTGAAGAGGCTAAGGATATTGTCTATAAAGGTATGGCCCCACTGGGTGATAATTACCGTACCATCTTAAAAGAAGGTTATGACAATGGTTGGATTGATATTTATGAAAATGAAGGTAAGAGAAGCGGTGCTTATTCATGGGGGGCATATGGAACCCATCCTTATGTATTGCTGAATTATCAGGGAAGTTTAAAGAATGTGTTTACCCTTGCCCATGAAATGGGTCATGCTATTCACAGTTATTATTCTGATAAGGCTCTTCCTATTCGCTATGCAGGATACAAAATCTTTGTTGCTGAAGTTGCCTCAACTTGTAACGAATCATTATTAATGGAATATTTGCTTAGTAATACCAAGAACAAGAAGGAAAGAGCTTATTTAATTAATTACTTTTTAGAGCAATTTAAGTCCACTTTATTTAGACAAACCATGTTTGCGGAATTTGAAATGATTACTCATCAAATGTATTTAGATGGAGAATCTTTAACTGCAGAGAGTTTATGCAAGGTTTATCATGACTTAAATGTGAAATATTTTGGTAATGATATTGTTATTGATCCGGAAATTGATATAGAATGGGCAAGAATTCCCCACTTTTATAAGCCTTTTTATGTATATCAATATGCTACTGGTTATTCTGCTGCAATTGCACTTTCCAGAAAGATTCTTAAAGAAGGTGAGCCGGCTGTAGAGGATTATATTAACAAGTTTTTAAGCGGTGGAAGTTCCGATTATCCAATTGAACTTTTAAAGAAAGCCGGCGTTGATATGAGTAAGAAAGAACCGGTTAATGATGCATTGGCTTTATTTGGTAAACTTTTAGACGAAATGGAAGAACTATTGGGATAGAGTCCTAGAATATTAGCATAGATGATTCTTCACGAATTCAATTACAGGATTCGTGAAGAATATATTCAGATTATTTTGTAAATATGCTTTTTCTATTTGCTTGGGGCTTACTTGATAGCAGAATAATAATTAGTTCTTCTATTGCAGATATATTAGCAATGATACAGATTACATACATAAGAACATCTGACTGGAAAGCTGTAAGCAACATGGGAAATAAAAAAAGCATAAATCCTGTTATTTTATTTGAATAGGTATGAAGCATACAGAAGGTCTTATACTTAAAAAAAGCAGCAATTACAGATGCAATTCTAATTATGCCAATAAAAATTACCCAGATCAGAACTTGAACCGAGGGATTAATAATCGGATACAGTATAATGATAAGTACTGTTACCATTACCAAATCTGCAAATGAATCCAGTTTTTCATTTAAAGTACTTGTTATATTATACTTTCTGGCTATAAAGCCATCTAAAATATCGCTTATTCCACTGATAAAATAAATAATATAAAATGTTGTACTTAATGGTTCAATAAAAATTAAAGTAAGTACAAGCAGTATTCTTGATATGGATATATAATTTGCTATTGATTTCATTTTACAGCCTCATCATTAAATTAATATAATTCCATGTGTATACTCATCTTTTATTAAAGTGTTATACTTATGGTAGATTACCTGATTGTATAAGTTAGCAGCGAAGATATCTTCATGAAGCATTTTACGACCTGTCTGGTTTAGGGTTTTTGAAGCATTCCCTACTTTGGTTATGATGGGGATTTGAGCTTTGTCCTGGATTTGCCTAAGCAGGTATGAGGAGGCCTTTTTTAGTCCAAGTATACGGGCATATTGGGTATAACCTTTCCTTTTATACTCTTCCATACTGGCTGTAGTTATATTTAATAATATATGGGTAAAAGCTCTGTTTACGCGAGTCAGAGTTAGTTGTTTCGTCTTAATTTCTTGTGCCAATTGAGAATATGTCAGTAGTGATATATTTGTATTCTTAATTCGGTTTGCTATATCATTTGATAAATCCAAATACCCGGAAAGGGATTCTTTGGTTTCCAACATTAATTTATATTGTAATAATAAAGTATAATCATCATCATATATAGGGAAGGTTTTACTATATTCTTCTTTTAGTATGTTTAATACTTCTCCGGGGACATGAGGCTCTAAAGCCGTTAATGGGGTTGTTTCCAAAATGGATTTACGAATGGCAGTAGCTGAACTAATAGAAGCAGTTTTACTGGCAGCAGTACTTGTACCCTTTTGGGGGGATATATTTAATTCTTCTTCATGGTACCCGGCAAGTTTTCTTACTATGGTTACCGGTTTTATGGAACTTTTTAGTTGCATTAGAGCTTTTATATATTCTATACCAAGGATGTTATTGGGAGATGATAATATAGCCTCATCTATATCCGGTAACAGAGCCTTTAATGCATAAGTTCTTGCTAATGGAAAAGTATACCCTTTTTTCAAAAAAGTGCCTAATAAGGTCTTGTATTCAAGAGGTTCTTCTGCTACTATTCTAGCTATAGAGGTTAGTTCGTGTACATTACCGCATTCACTCCCAAAACAAATTTCATCGATGATACCCAGTTGATTCAATAAAGATACAGCACCCAGTGAAAAATACTCTGCACTACCAGTGGAATAGCAGACAGGCAGTTCGAAAACAACGTCAGCTCCACAGGATAGAGCCATTTTAGCACGGCTGTACTTATTCATGATAGCTGGGGTACCCCGTTGAACAAAGTTACCACTCATTACTACAACGACGTGGTCAGCTCCGGTAATTCTTTTTGCTTCCTCCATATGATATTTATGGCCATTATGAAAGGGATTGTATTCTGTTATTAAACCTACGACTTTCATGATTGCTCCTTTTGACTTTCAATATAGTATATTCAATATATTCTATTTGAAGTTATTTTACAAGAAAAAGTCTTTTTTCACAACTAATAATTGACAGATATATTTTTACTAAGGAGAAAAGTTATGAACGTAATTAAAAGCAAGGATGTTATTAATATTCTGAAAAGAGCTTTAAATTTAATTGATGAAAGACTCATTAATCATGGAGAGAGAGTGGGGTATATCATTTATAAAATGATGGAATATGAGAATAAGTATTCCCAGCAGGAAATGTTAGATTATACCATTTCGGCCTTATTTCATGACATTGGTGCATACAAAACAGATGAAATTGACAATATGATTAAATTTGAAACGAGAAACATCTGGGAGCATTCTATCTATGGATATTTATTTTTTAAGCATTTAACACCATTAGAGGATTTGGCAGAGACAATTTTATTCCATCATATTGATTACAATAAATTGATAAAATTTCGTAGTAAGCATGAAGTAATTTCCAGCTATTTAAATCTGGCCGATAGAATTGATGTAAATAAAATAACCTCAAAAAATATTGTTCCGGAAAAGTTTTATCGGTTAAGAGATATTCAATATTCCGGGCATGCACTGGATTTGTTCCATAATGCACAGCTGAGATATCATATTTTGGAGAAAATAGAAGATAACAGTTATCAGGAAGAATTGAATCAATTTTTAGAAAAATCAGTTTTTACTTCCTTAGAAAAAGAACAATTTCTACAGATGTTAATTTACTCCATTGATTTTAGAAGCGAACATACGGTTAGGCATACCATTACAACGGTAAGTGTGGCAGACCAGCTGGGGAGATTGATAGGGTTAGATGATAAAGATACCTACAATCTTCATTACGGAGCTTTACTCCACGATATTGGCAAGATATCAACGCCCCTAAGTATTTTAGAAGCACCTAGAGGATTAACTGCAGAAGAGATGGAAATTATGAAAAATCATGTTGCAGTTAGTGAGTTGATTCTAAAAGATTACATAGATGAAGAAATTGTCCAAATAGCTGTCCGCCATCATGAGAAGTTAGATGGTTCTGGTTATCATAAAGGACTGACAGCAAGTCAGTTAACCCTGCCCCAACGTATTCTGGCAGTTGCAGATATTATAAGTGCCTTATATGGTGTACGAAGTTATAAAACCTCCTTTGATAAGGACAAGATTCTTTCTATCTTAACAAAAGAAGCAGATAAGGGTAAGATTAGTGCAGAAGTAGTAGATTGTGTAAAGAAATTTTATGACACCCTTATGGAAAATGTTAGAAGTGATTGTAAGGAGCCATTGCAAAAATATGCAGCAATGAGCGATAGTTATGAAAGCCTTTATAACCAGTTTTTAGAATTAATATAAGATATTTGTATATAATAGTAAGTGATTTAATAGTATTCATCTGATTCGACAAAAAATGTGTTAAAAAATTATTTATTTACTTGTATGTAAGAATTTTTTGGACTATAATGAAAGTTGTGAGATTTTACTGTGTGGAAAATATTATAAAAATTTAGATTATGCGATATGAAAGGAGTTTACTCAAAGTGGGATTTATTGAAGACATTAAGGCAAGAGCGAAACAAAACATGAAAACCATCGTTCTTCCTGAAACCGCAGATAAAAGAACATTAGAAGCAGCTTCCAGAATTTTGGCGGAAGGTGTTGCTAAAGTAGTTCTTTTAGGCAACGAAGAAAACATTAAAAGAACAGCAGAAGGCTTTGATTTATCAGGTGCTGCATTTGTAGATCCTGAAACAACAGACAAATTAGATTCTTACATTAATCTTCTTGTTGAAATTAGAAAAAGTAAGGGTATGACACCTGAATTGGCTAGAGAAACATTGACAAAAGATTATTTAACATTTGGTGTAACAATGGTAAAAGCAGGAGATGCAGACGGTATGGTTGCAGGTGCAGTCAATTCAACCGCAAATGTACTAAGACCATCTCTTCAGATTCTAAAAACAGCTCCAGGAACAAAGTTAGTTTCTTCTTTCTTTATTATGGTTGTTCCAAATTGTGAATATGGTCATAATGGAACATTTGTATTCTCCGATTGTGGTTTAAATCAAAATCCAAATTCTGAAGAATTAGCAGCGATTGCAGAAAGTTCCGCAAAGAGTTTCAAAGCTCTTATCGGTGCTGAACCAATAGTGTCTATGCTTTCTCATTCTACAAAGGGAAGTGCAAAACATGCTGACGTTGACAAAGTAGTAGAGGCTACGAAAATTGCCAAAGAATCTTATCCTGATATTAAGATTGATGGTGAATTACAGGCTGATGCATCCATTATCCCAAGTGTAGGTGCTGCCAAAGCTCCGGAAAGTCAGGTTGCAGGTAAGGCTAATGTTCTTGTATTCCCTGATTTAGATGCAGGTAATATTGGATATAAATTGGTTCAAAGATTAGCAAAAGCAGAAGCATATGGCCCAATGACTCAAGGTATTGCAAAACCGGTTAATGATTTATCCAGAGGATGCAGTGCTGATGATATCGTTGGTGTAATTGCTATTACAGCAGTACAAGCTAGTGCGATTGATAATAAATAATTCACAAAATGAAAAAACTGTGAAGAAGAAGCATCTTCACAAATGGAAGCTATGCCTTCCATTAGGTAGAACCCAGAATGAGAATCCATTGGAATTCTCATTTTGACTTCTTCATCTGTTAATTATTGAAGGTTTGAAAGAAAATATTAATACGAAAGGATGCCACAACTAGATTCTTTCAAACTATATATTTGTGGCGGTATCGCAAGTAAACTTGTGGTATACAATAGGTGTAATAATGAAAGTTTTAGTTATTAACTGTGGTAGTTCATCATTGAAATATCAGTTAATTGATTCCGAGTCAGAAAAGGCTTTAGCCGTAGGTCTATGTGAAAGAATTGGTATTGATGGCCGTTTAAATCATACTCCCGCAGGAGGAGAAAAAGTAGTTATAAATGAGACAATGGATACTCATGAAACAGCAATTAAATTAGTACTGGAAGCTCTTACAGATAATAACCATGGTGTAATCAAATCCTTGGATGAAATCGGTGCAGTAGGTCACAGAGTAGTTCATGGAGGAGAAAAATTCGCATCTTCTACCGTTATTACTGACGAAGTAATAAAAGGAATCGAGGAATGTAATGATTTAGCACCATTACACAACCCTGCTAATCTAATTGGTATTAATGCTTGTAAGAGTCTTATGCCAAATGTACCTATGGTAGCTGTATTTGATACCGCTTTTCATCAGACAATGCCTGCAAAAGCATATCTATATGGTATTCCATATGAGTATTACGAAAAATACAAAATAAGAAGATATGGTTTCCATGGTACAAGCCATAGTTACGTTGCTACCAGAGCAATCGATATGGTAGGATTAGATAAGGATAACTCTAAAATCGTTGTTTGCCATTTAGGAAATGGTGCAAGCGTTACAGCAGTATTAAACGGTAAATCCGTAGATACCAGTATGGGACTTACTCCACTTGAAGGTCTTATCATGGGAACAAGAAGTGGTAGCATTGACCCGGCAATCATAGAATTTATCGCAAATAAAGAGAATAAATCTATTGAAGAAGTTATGAATATTTTGAATAAAAAATCTGGTGTATTAGGTTTATCCGGTGTATCCAGTGACTTTAGAGATTTAGAAAATGCTGCCACAGGGGGTAATGAAAGAGCAAAACTTGCTACGGAAGTATTCGCATATCGAGTAGCAAGATATATTGGATCTTATGTTGCTGCAATGAATGGTGTAGATGCTATTGCATTTACAGCAGGACTTGGTGAAAACGATAAAAATATAAGAGCAAGCGTGTCTTCTTATCTTGGATTCCTTGGAATTACAATTGATTATGAAAAGAATAACATTAGAGGAAAAGAAAGTATTGTTTCAACGGAAGATTCTAAAGTTAAAGTTTGTGTAATCCCTACAAACGAAGAATTAGCTATTGCCAGAGAAACAGTTGCATTAATCTAATTTTTACTTTAAATAAAGGCTTAAAATTACGTTTAAATAAAAATTTATTATTGACAAATCATGGGCACCTGTCTATAATGTAAACAGTGCGAATTTATAAAAGATAGGAGATTGTTATGCTAATTAATTTATCAGATATTATATCTGTTAACGGCAAAGTCGAACATATTCAAGCTCCCATCGAATTAGAAAGCTTTTGCTTGGAAGGGATTTGTTATCCTTTTGCTGAAAAATCCAGTGCTGATCTTACCATAACCCATATGGGAGAGCGTAAAGTCCGGATTGAAGGCGAAGCAAAAATATCTTTATTAATTCCGTGCAATAGATGCCTTGAAGACGTAGAAACCTTGTTTGAACTAAAGATATTTAAAGATTTAGATTTAAATCATAGGTCAGAAGACCGAATTAAGGATTTAGATGAAACAAATTATATCGACGAATATAATCTGGATGTAGATTTATTAGTCTATAATGAGATACTTATAGACTTTCCCATGAAGGTTCTGTGTGATGAGGACTGTAAAGGTTTATGTAAAGTTTGTGGGACGAATCTGAATAAGAACACCTGCAATTGCAGTGAACCTGATCCGGATCCCAGAATGTCAGTAATCCGAGATATATTCAAGAATTTTAAGGAGGTGTAATCATGGGAGCTATCTGTCCAAAGAATAAATCTTCAAAAGCTAGAAGAGACAGCCGTAGAGCAAACTGGAAAATGTCAGCACCTAATTTAGTAAAGTGCAGCAAATGTGGAGCATTAATGGTACCACATAGAGTTTGCAAGGCTTGTGGTTCTTACAATAAAAAAGAAATAATTCCACAGGATTAATGCTTAGAAATCACATAAAATCAAGGGTTTGAGAAAATCAGATCCTTGATTTTTTTATTTTTAACCCAATTTTAACCCTTCTAATCCAAGTAATTGTTAATAACAAAATAAATTTTATTAGATATAATACAAATATTTTAACCTATAATTAAACTATTTGTATAAATTATTCTTAGAAGGTTAAATAATTAGGATTTTTATATAGAAGTTTTTTATAGTTTAGCACAGAAAAAATAATATTATTTGACAAAATTGCACCTATATGATAGCATATAGAAGTAATAACATGATGGAGAGTGTAATAGAATGCGACAGAGAATCAACCGTACACCGTTACAATCAGAGATAATTAAATATATTCAAGAATATATTCATGATGAAAACTTAAAGGCAGGGGACAAACTTCCATCACAATCTGAGCTTATGGAGATGATGGGTGTTAGTAGAACATCCTTGCGGGAAGCAATAAAAACCCTTGAGGCAAAAGAAGTTTTAGAAGTAAAGAATGGTAAGGGTATTTATGTTAAACACAATGATGAGAATGTATTGATGTCTCAGCTTAATTTTCTAGAAGAAAAAGAATCTTTATTAGAGGTAATGGAAGCACGTAGAATATTAGAAAAAGAAATAATTAAACTTGTAGTGAAAAATATTACTGATAAAGAGCTTGAAAGTCTGGGGGAAGTTGTTAAAGTCCTGATGGATAAGTACCACCGTGGTGAAAAACAAAATGTGGAAGATAAAAAGTTTCATTACATGATATATGAATCTTCACATAATAGAGTAATGCATCGGCTTATTTTATCTATCAGCCGTTCTATGGATAAGTTATGGGATTTTCCATTGAATATGAAAGATCCGTTTACAGATACAATCCCGCTCCATGAAGAATTGTATAAAGCTATATGTGAACGAGATGTTAAGAGAGCGTTAGAAATTAATGAACACATTCTTGGAATGATGTATCAAACTATTCAGAAACAAAAGTAAAGCAGTATCAAACTGCTTTTATTTTGAACACAACCTATACTATAGCATATAGCCTATAGGTTGTGTTATGCATATTGTGAACAGGAGGCTAATATGAGTATTCAATTTGAATTGGAGCGAATGGAAAGGCTGGTTAAAGATATTAACAAACTCCGCTATCCGGAATCAAAAGTTATTAAAAAATATAAAATGCATGAAGGAAAAATAGACAATGGAGCAACTTGTGATACAAGGGATTGGCAAGATTATGAAATTGACACACCCTGGAAAGATACAGACCGTCATAGATGGTTTCGGACAAGTTTTCAAATTCCAAAGTCCATGGTTGGTAAGCATGTTGAATTTCGCATAACCACAGGGCGTGAGGGGCAATGGGATGCTACAAATCCACAGATGCTTTTTTATCTGGATGGGGAAATTGTACAAGGAGTGGATGTTAATCATAGAGAGATTACTATTACAGATAATGGAATTCTGGATAAGAGATATGAAGTAGCTTTGTATGCTTATAGCGGAACCGTAAAGGGCGATTTAATACTACACACAGAGCTTGTAGTACAGGATGACATAATCAACAAGTTCTATTATGATTTTGCGATTCCGGTACAGGCTGCAAGAGTATTATGGAAAAACAAAAAAGATGACGCACGTAAAATTCTACAGGTACTTGGTCCGGTTGCTGATTTGCTTGATTTGAGGAAAGCTTATTCAGAACAATTCTATGAATCTTTTGTAAAAGCCAGCTTATTACTTGAAGCAGAGTTCTACACAAAGGAATTAGAATACGTTCCAAAAGTAAGTGCAATTGGACATACCCACATTGATATAGCTTGGTTATGGACTGTAGAGCAGACAAAAGAAAAAGTGTTACGAAGCTTTTCAACGGTGCTTAAGCTTATGGAACAATATCCGGATTATAAGTTTATGTCTAGCCAACCTATCCTGTACAAGTTTGTAAAAGAACAGGAACCAAAGATGTATGAAAAAATTAAAAACAGAATAGCGGAAGGCAGGTGGGAAGTGGATGGTGCTATGTGGCTGGAGGCTGACTGTAATCTGCCAAATGGTGAATCTTTGGTAAGGCAGATAATTAAAGGCCATCAGTTTTTTATGGAGGAGTTCGGTAAGGAAAGTAAATCTCTATGGCTTCCTGATGTATTTGGATATTCAGCTGCAATCCCACAGATTTTGAAAAAAACCGGTATTTCCTATTTCATGACAACGAAGATTGCCTGGAATCAGTATAATCAGTTACCCAATGATACATTTATGTGGAAAGGAATTGATGGCAGCAGAGTTTTTGTATTTATGCCCACAACCTGTAATTATGAAAGAACTCTAGGAGATAATGTTTCTTTTTCAGATACCAAAAATACAACAACCTATACAGGAATTATCAATCCCAATATGGTACTTGGTACTTTTGAACGTTTTCAGAACAAAGATTTAACGGAGGACACCATGATGCTCTATGGGTATGGTGACGGAGGCGGAGGTCCCACCAGGGAAATGTTAGAAAGTGCAAGGAGGCTAAAATATGGATTGCCAGGTATTCCAAAGGTCAATTTGGAATTTGAACAGGATTTTTTTGATCGTACTTATGTAAAAATTGCAGCTAATAAAGATATGCCTACATGGGATGGTGAATTGTATTTTGAGTATCATAGAGGTACGTATACATCCATGGGAAAAATGAAGAGGTATAACCGTAAGAGTGAAATCTTATATGAACAACTGGAAACTTTAGGCTGCTTAAGTTCTTTAATTGGAGAAGTATATCCCCATGAAACAATAAATAAAGGCTGGGATACCATATTATTAAATCAGTTTCATGATATTATTCCGGGAAGTGCAATTGAAGAAGTTTATATCCAGTCAAATAAGGAATATGAAAAGATTTTAGATGACGGTACATATTGTATACAGAAAATCAGCAGAAAGATTGCAGAGCATGTTAGAGCTCCGGTAGATTCTATTGTGGTATTTAATACCCTGGGCTACTGGAAAGATGACATAGTAGAAGTTGACACCAGTGGAAAATATTCCATAGCTGAGGTCAGGGATTTAGAAGGTAACACATACAAAGCTCAGTATATTTCAGAGGATAAGTTGATTTTCTTTGCCAAACAGCTGCCACCTTTAGGTTTTAAAACTTACCAATTAATAAAAGGAGAAAAACCGGAACAGGAATCTTTGGAATGGAACTATGAATTTGATAACAGCTATTATTATGCCCGATTCAACCATAAGATGGAGCTGGAGTCTCTTTTCGAAAAAGAAGCTGAAAAAGAATTTATTAAGGAAAATCGTTTAGGAAATGTTTTGAATATTTATGAAGACAGACCTATGAATTGGGACAACTGGGATATTGATATTTATTATAAAAAGAAAAAATATGAAAGTGATTGGATTTCTGAAACAAAGGTCATTGAAGCAGGACCAGTTAGAACAGTGTTAGAAACTTCATATGGATTCATGGATTCGGTTGTTACACAAAAAGTTTTCTTATACCAGGATATACCTAGAATCGATTTTATAAATCATGTGGACTGGAAGCTGCATAATGTGCTGTTAAAAGTTAATTTTCCGGTGAATGTGAATACAAACAGGGCTACTTATGAAATACAATACGGAAATGTTGAACGAGAAACTACTAACAATAATAGCTGGGATATTGCAAAGTTTGAAACTTGTGGACATAAATGGGCAGATTTGTCTGAAAATGGACTGGGAATCAGCCTTTTGAATGATTGTAAATACGGTCATAGTATTAAGGATGGAGAAATGTCTTTAACGCTGATTAAGTCAGGGATCTATCCAAATGAAAATGCGGATATAGAAGAACACGATTTTACCTATTCCATATACCCCCATAAGGGCAGATGGCAAGATGCCAGTACTGTTGAGATGGCATACAACCTTAATGTACCATCCATTGTAGCGATGAAGGAAAAAGGAATACAGGAATGCTTACCGGATAGCTTCAGCCTGATCTCCTGCAATCAAAAGAACTGTTTTATAGAGATGATAAAAAAAGCAGAAGACGGTAATGGTTGGATCTTAAGGATGTATGAAAATCAAAATCACAGAGTGGAAGCAAAGATTTCGGCTTCATGGAATATTCTATCTGCAAAAGAATGTGATTTACTGGAAAATGATCTGAATACTCTTATCATTAGAAATAATGAGTTTGAAGTATGGTTTGAACCATATGAAATTAAAACATTTCGAATAAACTTTAAGGAATAAATACTATTGGACAAGGAGAGGTAATATGCTGGAAGAATTGACAAAAATTTGGGGAGTCAGCGGTAGAGAAAAAAGAGTTGCCAATTACATAATTGATCAAATCACCAATTATGCAGACGAAATTAAGAAGGACGCAATGGGGAATCTGATAGCGCTTAAGAAAGGCAATGGTGGCAATAAAAAGAAAATAATGACGGCTGCACATATGGATGAAATAGGTCTTTGTGTTGTAAAGATAATGGAAAATGGACTGTTATTGGTTAAAAATGTGGGCGGAGTTTCTCCCTATATATCTTTTATGAATCGGGTTCAATTTGCCAATGGTGTGGTAGGTTGTGTTGCATGTAAAGAAAAGATTCAAAAAGTTGAACCAAATGAGTTCAATAAATTATACATTGACATTGGAGCAAAGGATAAAGCAGAGGCAGAACAATATATTCAAGTAGGGGATTGTGCTATGTTCCTGGGAGAATATACAAAACTCCTTGGTAATAATGTAATGTCTAAAGCTTTTGATGACCGAAGTGCATGTTTCATTCAAATAGAAACTATGAAAGAAATGAAAACACCTTATCATGATGTATATTTTGTGTTTACAGTACAAGAAGAGGTAGGATTGTTTGGTTCTACCACATCAGCAGAAGGAATTCAACCAGACTTAGGGATAGCAATAGATATTACAGGGGCATTTGATATTCCCGGAGATGAATTTGGAAACCCTGTATTAGGTGGAGGCGCAGCAATTAAAATCAACGATGCAAGCGTAATATGCGATGAAGCATTAACCCAGGATTTAATTGATTGCGGGAAAAAAAATAATATAAATTATCAGCTGGATGCTCTTCCGGCAGGGGGAACTGATGCAGGGGCAATTACAAAGTCGGGTGCAGGAGTTAAGGTACTTGGTATATCTATACCAACAAGATATGGACATTCACCAAATAGTATTATTAATCTGGCTGATGTTGAGGCATGTATTAAATTGCTTACAAAATTTTTAGAGATGCCTTTAAACATTGTGACAGAAGAAATAATAAAGTAAATAAGAAGGGAAGGAAAAGTTATGAGAAAAATTATGTATTTGAAAAAAATTACAGCTTGTGCACTGATCTGCGCCATGTCACTTGGTTTAGCAGGATGTGGAAGCAAGGGTACTAGCGGTAAGGATGGGGCAATTGGTGGAAATGTGGAAGTAACCGGTAATAATAAAACAACTGTTAATCTTCCTATGACAACTGATCCGGACATTTTAGATCCTAGCCGTGCAGATGACGGTCAAAAGAACCAAATTGTATTAGAGGTTCAAGAAACACTTATTCGTATGCAGGATGGAAAAATTACACCTGCAGGAGCAGAAACATGGGATGTTTCAGATGATGGATTGATATGGACATTTAATCTAAGAGATAATCAATATTCAGATGGAACTGCTATTAAAGCTCAGGATTATGTGAACTGCATGTTAAGAACTTTTGATCCTGAGGTGGGCAGTCATAATGCCGGTACTTTTTATTGTATAGAAGGTGCAGAAGCATATAACACTGGTACGGCCAGCAAAGAAGAGGTTGGAATAAAAGCACTTGATGAAAGGACTTTAGAAATTCGATTAAATGAACCGCTGCCATATTTTCTGCTAATGGCAAATTGTGCCAATCTTACACCTATTCCTGAAAGTAAAACAACAGGAGAAAGTAATTTGACATACGGTTCCAATGCAGAGAATATGGTTTATTCCGGCCCATTTGTAATTGATAGTTGGACAAGAGGCTCTCAGATTGTATTAAAGAAAAATCCGAACTATTGGGATGCAGCCAATGTTAGATTGGACACCGTTAATTTTCTTCTTGCACAGGAGGAAAATACAAGACAGCAGATGCTTGAGCAAGGCAATATTGATATTTTAACCGGTATTAATGCAGAGTACTATCAGAAAGTAAAGAGTAAAATTGATGCAGGGGAAATTTCACTCATTGAAAACGCAAATCCAGGTTCTTCTTATATTGCATTTAACAATCAAGATCCTAATGGAATCTTTACAAATGCTAAAATAAGAAAGGCATTTTCACTTGCCATTGACAGAGAAGTTTTTGTAGATAATGTATTGAAAAAAGACAAACCAGGTTATGGTTTAGTTCCGTATTCCATTAATAATGGGGAAACTAAATACAGAGAAGAAGTAACTGACCCATTATTAGAATGTAAAGAAGATCCAAAGACGTTATTCGAAGAAGGTTTAAAAGAAATCGGAAAATCCGGTGAACCTATTACAGTAACCTTCCTTCAGAGTAATGCAAATAATGATACAAAAGTAAAAGCGGAATTTTTCCAAAATCAATGGCAATCCATATTAGGTGTGACAGTTAAAATTGATACTGCAGCCGATAATGCAACCTTTAACAATCAAGTATCAAAAGGTCTATATCAAATCTGTAATACTGGCTGGGGCGCAGATTATAATGACCCTATGACATTTATGCAATGCTATTTAACAGGGGATGGTAATAATCCTGCCCTTTTCTCTAATAGCAGGTATGATGAGTTGATAAATGCATGTAAATCTGAACCGGATATGAAAATCAGACAAGAGAAAATTGCAGAAGCAGAAAAAATACTAATAGCAGAAGAAGCAGGTATTGCACCACTTACTTACAGCTTTAAACGTAACCTTGTTGATAAATCATTAAAGGGATATAGTTTCAATGGATCCGGTGGACCTGAAATTGAGTTAAAAACAGCATATTTTGAATAAGAAAGAGACGAGGCGGAGGAGGGAAATTTCCTCTGTCTCGTATTCTTATAAGGAGATTAGTTATGCTTAAATACATATTAAAAAAGTTTGGTTATATGATTGTTACACTATGGATCATTATAACAGCTACCTTTTTCTTAATGAATTTAATTCCCGGTGATCCCATGCAGTCCGGTACAAAAATTCTTCCGGAAGCTGTGGCAAAGAATCTGGAAGCTAAATGGGGATTGGATAAACCAATTGGAGAAAGATATTTACACTATTTAAAAAACATTACACATGGAGAGCTAGGAGAATCTTATACAACACCTGGCTTGACAGCAAATGAAGTAATTGGAAGCCGTCTTCCAGCGTCCATTCGTTTAGGCTTGCAGGCAGTAGGGGTAGGTTTGGTTTTAGGATTACTGATTGGTATTATTGCAGCATTTCATAGAAATTCATGGATTGATTTTATTGCCATTTTTATAGCAATATTTGGAGTATCTATACCAAGTTTTGTATTTGCAGCATTATTGCAAAAAAGCCTGGGGGGAACATTTTTCCCTATAGTGGGTTGGGTTACAGAAGGTATGGGACTGGCAGATTCTTTACGTGTTACTGCATTACCTACTTTGTCAGCGGCAATAGGTGGTATAGCAACCTATTCCCGATTTATGCGGTCCTCCGTACTGGATGTTTTGAACAATGATTATATTTTAACTGCCAAATCTAAGGGACTTTCCAATGGAGAAATTATCTGGAGACATGTACTTAGAAATAGTATTACACCGATTATTTCCATTGTAGCTCCCCAGATTGCAGGAATTGTAACGGGTTCCTTCGTCATAGAAAGAATTTTCTCCATACCGGGTCTTGGCCGATACTATGTAGATAGTGTAAATGGGCGAGATTATCCTATGATAATGGCTACCACAATAATTTTTTCTGCAATCTTTATCTTTTCAATCGGCATAATGGATATCTTATATGCCTTGGTAGATCCAAGAATTAGAAAGAGTCTGATAAAATAGAGAGGAGAAGGCTGAATGAATTTCATTCTCTTAAAGTTGAAATCTTTCAGCCGGAGCTTTGTGCTGCGCACAAAGTCTCCAGACTTTGAAAGGAGTATGGTTATAAGAATGGAAAATCAAAATATTGTACTAACGAAAGAAATGTTTGCACGTGTTGGAGTAAATGAACAACAGTCAGAAAAAGTGGCCAGACCAAGCATATCCTATTGGCAGGATGCATGGCGACGGTTAAAACAGAATAAAGTTGCCATGATCAGCATGGGATTTTTAATTTTTGTGATATTAATGTGTATTTTTGCTCCTTATATATATCCCCATTCCTATGACGAACAAAATCTTGCCTATACAAATCAGGGATCAACAGTACAGCATATTTTTGGATTAGATGACCTTGGCAGAGATATATTCGCCAGAATATGGGTTGGAGGAAGGGTATCTCTGTCCATTGGGCTGGTGGGAGCTGTAATATCTTTGGCAGTAGGGGTAATATATGGGGGAATCAGCGGATATTTTGGCGGCGTTATTGATGATGTTATGATGAGAATTGTTGAAGTACTTGTTGGTATTCCTTATATGGTAGTTGTTATTTTAGTCAGTATTGTATTGGGAAAAGGTATGGTTTCATTGATTATTGCATTATGCATAACAAGTTGGACTGGCCTGGCGCGATTAGTAAGAGGGCAGGTGCTTAATTTAATGGAGTGTGAGTATATTTTGGCGGCAAAGGCACTGGGCACTCCAACTTTTAAAATAATATTAAAGCATCTGTTACCTAATATATTAAGTATTATAATTGTAAATACCACTTTTACAATTCCTGGTTTTATCTTTTCGGAAGCATTTCTTAGCTTTATTGGTATGGGAATTCAACCCCCTAATACAAGCTGGGGTGCAATGGCTGCCCTTGGCCAGCAACAAATGTCATATTATCCCCATGAATTGCTTTTCCCGGCAGCAGCAATATCATTAACCATGTTAGCGTTTAATTTGTTAGGAGATGGACTTCGTGATGCTTTTGATCCGAAACTTCGCCAATAAGAAATAAAAGGAGTTCAAGTATGAGTCATTTATTAGAAGTTAACAATTTAAAAGTTTCCTTCCATACATATGCAGGTGAGGTTCAAGCAGTACGTGGAGTTACTTTTTATGTGAATGAAGGAGAAACCCTTGCTATTGTTGGAGAGTCAGGATGTGGAAAAACAGTTACTTCCAAAGCAATAATGGGACTAGTTGCTTCTCCACAGGGTGAAGTAAAAAAGGATAGCGAAATTAAATTTAAGGGAATCAATATTCTGAAATATACAAATAAACAATGGCAGGATTATAGAGGTAAAGATGCAGGAATGATTTTTCAGGATCCCATGACATCATTAAATCCCACTATGAAGATTGGAAATCAGATTCGGGAAGGAATCATCAAGCACCAAAAAGTAAGTAAAAAAGAAGCACAGGAAAGAACCATAGAATTATTAAAGAAAGTAAATATTCCTAACCCTATAGAGAGAATCCAACAATATCCTCATGAATTTTCAGGAGGTATGAGACAAAGGGTAATGATAGCTATAGCATTGGCCTGTAATCCTCAGCTTATGATTGCGGATGAGCCCACCACTGCCCTGGATGTTACTATACAGGCCCAGATTATAAAATTATTAAAAGAAATTCAACGGGTAAACCATTCGGCTATTATAATGATTACCCACGATTTGGGGGTTGTTGCCGGAATGGCAGATAGAGTTGCAGTAATGTATGCAGGTAAAATTGTAGAAGAAGGATCAGCAGAAGAAATTTTTGAAAACCCCCAGCACCCATACACCTATGCACTATTAAATGCAGTGCCTAATTTAGAGTTAGAAAACAAGGCAGAGCTCCATGTTATTCCAGGAACCCCTCCGGACTTAGTCGCTCCTCCAAAAGGCTGCGGGTTTGCATCAAGATGTGAATACTGTATGGAAGTCTGCAATAGATATGAGCCTCAATATACTCAAATATCAAAAAGCCATAGGACAATGTGCTGGCTCCATGATGAAATAGCAAAAGAAGTATATGGATTTGATAATGTAAGGAGCGTGATTAAGAAATGAATTCAAGGGAGCCTTTAGTAAAAGTAGAACATCTGAAAAAGTATTTTAATATGAGAAAAAAAGGTGTGCTGAAAGCTGTAGATGATGTATCCTTTGAAATATATCCAGGTGAGACCGTTGGACTGGTTGGAGAATCAGGATGTGGAAAAACAACCTGCGGAAGAACTATTTTAGGTTTATATCCTGCTACAGAAGGAAAAATTGAGTTTCAGGGAAAAGATATTAGTCAGCTGAAAGATAAAAAAGAAATAATTGAATTTAAGAAAAACGTTCAAATGATCTTTCAGGATCCATATGCTTCATTAAATCCCCGTATGACAGTTGGGGATATCATTGCGGAAGGAATGATCAATCATCATGTACCAGGAGGAAATGACCGGATACAGGAATTACTTGCTATGGTTGGTTTAAATAAAGAATATACAAACCGCTTTCCTCATGAATTTTCAGGGGGACAAAGACAAAGAATAGGTATTGCAAGAGCTTTGGCAGTTGATCCTAAGTTTATTGTATGTGATGAACCAATTTCCGCATTGGATGTATCTATTCAGGCACAGGTTGTTAATTTGCTTGTTCGTCTCCAGGAACAATTAGGATTGACTTATTTATTTATTGCTCATGATTTATCAATGGTAAAACATATATCAGATCATGTTGGAGTAATGTACATGGGTCAATTGGTTGAATTTTCATCAAGTAATGAACTTTATAAACATCCGGCCCATTTTTATACAAAGGCATTACTTTCTGCGATTCCAATTCCAGATCCTAAATTGGAAAAAACTAAAACTGTACTGCCTTTAGAAGGCGAAGTTGGAAGTCCAATTAATTGTGGGCCAGGCTGCCGCTTTATGAGCAGATGTAAGTATGCAACTGAACAATGTGGGATTGCTACACCTGAACTAAAAGAAATTGGAAAAGGACATTTTGTGGCTTGCCATGTTTTGGAGAATGCTTGATGATATATTTGAATTCTTCATAGAATAATAAATTTCATTTAAAAAACGGAGCTGGTACTCAATATGAGTATGCAAATCCGTTTTTTGTTTCTATTATTCTCCTCCCGGACCGTCCCGGCGTTCCTGCTCATCCGGTATTATATTTTTTACGCCGGATGTATTCTTTGCAGTATCTTTTGCAGAATTATTGCTACTATATTGGGTCCCTTTACTTTTTGTATTTTTTTTACTTTTTCCCATACTGATTCCTTTCCTTGGTGAAAAACTATGAGTACATAGGTTTGTTTAATCTCCTATGATTATAGTATCTGCTTACAGAAAAGAAATATTCATACCTTAAATATGACCAAACGAAGGTTTTTTAATGAGTAAGTTTAAGTTTGGTTTCTTTAGAATGGCAAAGAAAATTAATGTAGTCCATAAAACATTCATATAGTTCAGCAGATTCCTTTAATTCTGATATATCTAATTCTATAAAGCTTATATGATCCTGATATTTCGCTTTAAATACATTCTTAGAAAGTTTACCAAAGGCAGGAATAAAAATTCCTGTCTTTTTGTTGTAACAGGTATTTGCTTTGGCTTGTATACGATATTCTTTATCAACAAATTGAGCAACACTTTTATGGATAGCCATATCTTCTTTTGGTAAATAATAATAATCTTTATAATTATTAAAAAAATATTTAAGTTCACCTTTAAAAACAGGTATTTTTAGGGTAACATTATTAGCGGATGCAATTAATTGAATGGACATATTATTACAAATTCCATTTATAGAAACTGATAATGTGTTCTCCCAATGAGCGGATATTGGTACTTTAAACGGAATAGTTACCAGCAGTTCTAAAAAGCAGATTTCTGAGTCTGTATCTGAAATGATTTCTGTATTCCAAATCTTCTGTGAACCAGCAGTATTGGTTATGCTTTGGAATATATGCTTATATAGGTTATTATCAAATAAATCAATATAGTACAATATACTTGATATAGATAATAAACCCTTCAGGTCTTCTGCATTATGTAATAGAAGTATACGAAGCAGGTCCTTGGATGAAGGAATTGATTTTGAATAGGGAAGAGGAGATTGGTTATCCGCCCCTTCTGGTAAAATGCTTTTGTGTAATTTCTCATAACGGCTGCTTCCCAGATAATTGGCGTAAACCTGAATTAAGTCGGCTCCAGAATACGTATCTTCTCTTACTATCCCAAGAAAGGATTCAACAGTTTTTAATTTTAGGTTCTGGACAGGAAGTAAACTCTTATAAGGAAGCAGTTTCTTATAAATATCAAAACTGTCTATAAGGTCAAAGGGAATATCAATATTATATTGTTTGCATTTATTCTGAATAAATGGAATATCAAATCCACTTCCGTTATAATGGACCAAACGCTTATAGTGCTTAATTTTTTGAAAAAATTCATGAAGTATAGCCTCTTCATGATTTAATTCATCAGCAAACCATTGAATCATTTGCCATGTATCATTTTCAAAATATATACAGCCGACTAAGTAAATAAAAGAGGTTTTTGCAGACAGGCCGGTTGTTTCTATATCAAAAAACAGGATATCTTCCATATTATATGGGTTTTGTATGGGATAAAGTAATGTATTGTTTAAGGTTGTATGTATAGTTAGCATTTGATTACCTCGACTTTAAAAAAATATAAATATTCTTATTATTAGCTTACCTTAATATTAAGTTTACCTTAATATTATTAGAAATAATTGTTTTTATAGTATGATTCGCTATAATTTATTTAGCATGAACAAAAGTTCATGCTCTGAAAATTCAAGCAAGCTTGCATTTTCCACATTACGTTTTTAATATATCATGAACAAAAAGCCGTTCATGATCT
>NZ_FOWD01000073.1 GCF_900115365.1 Anaerocolumna aminovalerica | reverse complement strand
ATAATAACTTTAATAGAATCATCAAAAGACTGGATTTACATATATAATGATTTAATTTACGAAATTCAAAAATGTCGTTCACAAATCCGCCGTAACCGGAAATATGAACGACAAATGACACGTAACAGAAGAAAATATCACAAAAACTCAAAACCAACTTTATAAGTATATTTAAGTGAATATTTGCAAAAAGCCTATTCTGTTAGGTTTATTTATTATACTCTTTTTTAAAAAAAATGAAAATATAAAATATAAATAATATAATATTTTTCTTGTAGAAATTTGCTATCATCTAAAGTTGACGACATTGAGCGTCCTATTGCATCAAATTTTTATATAGCTTATTCTACTTTAAATACAGGATCATCTACTAACTTTTGTAATTTGCTATTTGCATCTTCTAATGAATTGCCCTTTACTCCAAAGTAAAACTTAATCTTAGGTTCTGTGCCGGATGGACGAATTGCACACCAGGCATCATCATTAAATTCAAGATAAATTACATCGGATTTAGGTAATCCGGTTGGTGCTACTGCTCCTGTAGCAGTGTCTGTAATGGTATCTGCAATATAATCTCTTACTTTTAATACAGTATAGTCTCCAGCTTTCTTAGGGGGATTAGTTCTATAGCTTTCCATAATCTCTTTGATTTTTTCCATGCCTTCGATACCTTTTAAGGTAACAGAAACTAAATCTTCTTTATAGTAGCCATATTTTTCAAATACCCGCTGCATTTGTTCATATAAAGTGATACCTTGCTGTCTGTAATAGGCTGCTGCTTCACAGAACATCATAACAGCAACCACAGCATCTTTGTCTCTGGAATGGGTTCCGATTAAGCATCCATAGCTTTCTTCAAAACCAAATACGAATTCTTTTGAACCGGTTTGTTCAAATAGTTTGATTTGTTCTCCAATATATTTAAATCCGGTTAAGACTTCTAACAATGTTGCCCCATAATGTTCTGCAATTTTATCGGCAAGTCCACCGGTTACAATTGTCTTTACTAAAGCAGCATTCTTTGGCAAAGTACCATGAGCTGCTCTCTGAGAAAATACATATTCTGCAATTAAGGCACCTGACATATTGCCGGTCAATAACTGGAACTCTCCTTTATCGTCACGGATTTGAACACCAAGTCTGTCTGCGTCTGGATCCGTTGCAAGAATTAAGTCCGCTCCTACTTCTTCTGCTAATTTCTTTGCTAATGTAAATACTTTCGGATCTTCCGGATTAGGGTATCCTACTGTAGTGAATTCAGAATCCGGCATCTCCTGTTCCGGAACAACATATACATTTTCAAATCCTAATTCCTTTAATATTCTTCTTACCGGCAGGTTTCCTGTACCGTTTAAAGGAGTATAAACAATCTTCATATCTTTACATTCTTTTGCTACCGGATTTAGTACTAATCTCTTTAACTGGGCAATGTATTTATCATCAATTTCACTGCCGATTACTTGATACAATCCTTTACTGATTGCTTCGGATTTATCCATTGTCTTAACAACAGAATAATCAGTAATGGCATTTACTTCTGCAATAATTTCCACATCCTTAGGAGAGGTAACCTGTGCTCCGTCTTCCCAATAAACCTTATAGCCATTGTATTCCGCAGGGTTATGGCTTGCAGTTATAACAATTCCTGCTGTACAACCTAACTCTCTAACCGTAAAAGATAATTCTGGAGTTGGTCTTAAGGATTCAAACACATAAGCCTTGATTCCGTTAGCATTCAGGCAAAGAGCTGATTCATTAGCAAACTCTGGTGACATTCTTCTGGAGTCATAAGCTATGGCTACTCCTTTACCAGCAGCACCCTGTTTCAATATATAATTAGCCAACCCTTGGGTTGCCTTTCTTACGGTATATAGATTCATTCGGTTTGTTCCAGCTCCCAAGATACCTCGTAGTCCACCAGTACCAAACTCCAGATCTTTAAAAAAACGTTCCTTTATCTCATTATCATTGTTTTCAATGCTCTTAAGCTCTGCTCTTGTTGCTTCATCAAAATATTCATCATTAACCCATTGTTTATATTTTTCCAAATAAGCCATATCAAAACCTCCTAATCAATTTCTTTATAATGCTTGATGTTTATTTTACTAGATTTTAGGCATTGTTGCAATGCATTTTCAAAAATTACAATGTCTAATCTAGGCTGTGGAAAAAGCTAAATTATAAAGTATCATTTATATCAATAATTAACTTATTACAACTGGTACATCTAAAAGCCTTTGCTCTCTGTCTTCCCCAAAAAGTATTACTTTCAAGCTTTATGCTATCTCTTGATACAAATGTGCCTGCAATTAATCCTTTATCTGCCGACATCCATTTTAACGCATATCTTTCCCCATATAGATAACCTTTTATCATTTCATTTTTGCAATATGGACATTCCATAACCTTGCTTCCTTTCTTAATTTCATACCTACTCATAAAATATGTAATATAGTTTCAAAAATATATTCCTTATGGTGTCATAATAATTATCAGAATGATTCAACTCCATTTTATGCGCTTCGAGGTATATTTGCCTCGGCAACCGCATTGTACACGAATATCCAGGAAAACTGCAGTTACTGGTTCCCACTATTATGATATTTCGAAAATAATAATACTAATACACATTAGAGACAGAAGCTTCCAACACATCAATGTTATTTAGTTAAGACAATACCTTCTGGCAGGTTAATTAAATATTACTATAAAACTTCTTCATTTTATATAGTAAAATAAATTGAGCTTTATAAATACAAACTGTCATCCTAAGTGCAGCTTAAGAATTTTCTTTCATAAGCTTCTCTGCAACTCAGAATGACAGTTTGGCACAGCCTTAGCTGTCTATATTAAGTAATTTACCTTTAATTAAGCTTTACCTACAGAACCGAATAATTCCATTTTTTCTTTTACTGTAGCTTTAATAGCATCTGTACCTGGAGCTAATAATTTACGAGGGTCAAAACCTTTTCCTGTAAGGTCTTTTCCTTCTTCAATGTATTTACGGGTAGCAGCAGCAAATGTTAGCTGGCACTCTGTATTTACATTAATTTTAGCAACTCCAAGGGAGATTGCTTTTTTAATCATTTCTTCAGGAATACCGGTACCTCCATGAAGAACTAAGGGCACATCACCAGTTAGCTGCTGAATAGCGTCTAATGTTTCAAAGCTTAGACCCTGCCAATTTTCCGGATATTTTCCATGAATGTTACCGATACCTGCTGCAAGCATTGTTACACCAAGATCAGCAATTGCTTTGCATTCCTTAGGATCAGCCACTTCACCTGTTCCAATAACACCGTCTTCTTCACCACCAATGGAACCAACTTCTGCTTCTAAGGACAGGCCTTTTTCGTTACAAAGTTTTACAAGTTCCTGAGTTTTTGCAATGTTTTCATCAATTGGATAATGAGAACCGTCAAACATAATGGATGAGAAGCCTGCTTCGATGCATTTCATAGCTCCTTCATAACTACCATGATCTAAGTGTAAAGCAACTGGTACAGTAATATTTAATTCTTCAATCATATTTTTAACCATAGCTGCAACTGTTTTGTAACCACACATATATTTTCCAGCGCCTTCTGATACTCCAAGAATTACTGGGGATTTCATTTCTTCAGCAGTTAATAATACTGCTTTTGTCCATTCAAGATTGTTGATATTGAATTGGCCTACCGCATATTTACCTGCTTTCGCTTTATTAAGCATATCTTTAGCTGATACTAACATAATATACCTCCATCTTTATTTATTTTAATTGTGCTGCACCACAACTTTTCCTTATTATACCCTATTCTTCCATAGAAGGAAATATAAATTAACGTATTTCTTTTTATTTATTGATAATTTTTATATTTAGTCTAATATGTCCTTATAAATATATGATTTTAAGGACATGTTTATGTCTTATACAACCACTTTTACATAAGTAATTTAACTATTGGAATTTTTATATGTTCGTTTTATGTACAGATTACTACAAGGAAAAATTTTCCTTATTTTAAGTAACTTCTTTCTATGGTATAATATTAAAAGCAAATAATGGTACCTCTATATTATACCATAAATATTGATATTTTCGAAAAGAAGTAGTTGAAAAACACGTTTTTTCAACCGGAAATTTTTGGCAACCAGCAAAGTTGCTGTTCCTATTAAGAAGCGCTAAAGCGCTAGAAACGAGGTTATTATGCCCGGAAGAATTATTTTTCATGTTGATGTTAATTCTGCATTCTTAAGCTGGGAAGCTGTTCATAGAATCAGGGATTTAGGTGAAAAACTGGATTTAAGAACCATTCCCTCCGCTGTAGGAGGAGATATCAGCAAACGCCATGGAGTAGTTCTGGCAAAATCAACCCCTGCAAAACAGTTTCATATTAATACTGGTGAGCCCATTCAACAGGCATTACAAAAGTGTCCGGGTCTGGTGGTGGTAGCTCCCAATCACGGGTTATATGCCCAGTACTCGAAAAAACTTCACAACATGTTATATGAGTATACTCCGGTTATTGAGCCATTTTCCATTGATGAAGCCTTCTTAGATATGACCGGGGTCTGTTTTAATTACCAGGAAGCCGTTGAAACCGCTCACAAAATGAAAGAAAGAATCAAAGAAGAGCTTCATTTTACCGTAAATATTGGAATATCCACCAATAAGCTTCTTGCAAAAATGGCCTCAGACTTTAAAAAACCGGATTTTGTCCATACTCTTTTCCCTGAGGAAATTCCTGATAAAATGTGGCCCCTGCCATTAAACGAATTATTCTTTGTAGGAAAAGCCACAAGTAAATCCTTACATAGCCTGGGTTTACAGACTATTGGAGATATAGCTAATACGGATCTTAAAATATTAAAAGCTCATTTAGGAAACAAACACGGGGAGATGATCTATAAGAATGCCAGGGGAATGGACGAATCCCCTGTGGAAGCTGAAACTGCTGCCAACAAAGGATATGGTAATAGCACTACATTATCTCAAGATGTTACAGATTTTGAAACTGCTAATTTGATTCTGCTTTCTTTATGTGAAACCGTTGCCGCCAGACTTCGCAGCGATGATGTAAAATGCAGTTGTATTAGCGTAGAAGTTACGGATTGGGAGTTTAACCGCCAATCCCATCAGACAACCCTTCTATCACCTACAAATACTACCAATGTAATCTACAAAACCGCTTGCGAATTACTGAAAGAATTTTGGAAGGGAAAACCTCTTAGACTTTTAGGTGTGCGTACCAGCAAACTAACCACGGAAGATTATTCCCAAATGAATCTGTTTGACATGGCTAAAAATGAGAAATACGCTAAGTTAGATAAGACTTTGGATCATATTAGAAAAAAATTCGGCCCCGATGCCGTTAAACGTGCCAGCTTTATGGATTCCAATAGAAATGAGAACAAATAGAAAAGGAACAAAACTTCGGTAAATAAAAAGAGGTGCCATGGTCTGCCTTGGGGCATAGAATGACATCTCTTTTCGTAATACCTCTGCTATGGAATTTTAGCCCTTTTTACCACATATTTTATCCTCTTTTTCAAAAGGGTTAAATATATTTTATACCATTGTGCTGTCATTACTTTATATATTATTGAAGGTTGTTTCTCTATTCATGATGACAGGCATGATGATCATGTTCATGCTCATGATGATCGCAAGTAGGATTGTCACTTGCCTGTAAGGAGCCATCCAGATAGGCTGCTGCAACAACATCAACATCCCCTTGTGCACCAGGTATTACTAACATTCCCGCTTCCATGAGTCCTTCCATGGCAGGCAGACCGATTCCTCCGCATATAACTACATCAATATTATTTTCATTTAATAAAGTTACTAATTCAGAATGACCTGCTCCATTGCTTGAAACAGTGCTTTTAGACTTTAGCTCCTTACCTTCCAATTCATAGACGGTAAAAGTCTGTGTTTTTCCAAAATGCTGGAAAACATTATGATTTTCATCCGTTGCTACTGCTATTTTTTTCATTACTATGTCTTCTTTTTCTACACCGGATTTTTCAACCGGGTGGACCTTTTCCAAAGTATCAGCCAAATTATTTAGCCAATCTCCTCTTAGTTCTTCCACATTTTCATGGTCAATAGCAGATGCAATAGCCGGGTCAATGGGTACTTTAGCAAGTACAGGAAGATTGAATTTTTCACCCACTTCTTCTATATGGCTTGTTCCAAAAACACTTATTTTTTCACCGCAATTTCCGCACTGAATATAGCTATAGTTCTCCACTAGACCAAGAATTGGGATATTCATGGCATTGGCCATATTCACCGCCTTTGCAACAATCATAGAAACCAATTCCTGGGGAGAAGCCACTATGATTAACCCGTCCACTGGCAGGGATTGAAATACGGTTAGGGGCACATCACCGGTTCCCGGAGGCATATCTACGAACATGTAGTCTACTTCTTCCCATAGAACATCGGACCAGAATTGTTTTACTGTTCCAGCAATGATTGGTCCCCTCCAAACAACCGGGGTTTCTTCTGTTTCCAGCAAAAGGTTTACAGACATAATCTTGGTTCCATTTTTACTGTAAGCAGGAAGTATTCCCAGTCCATTGCTCATTGCTTTTCCATGAATACCAAATGCTTTTGGAATAGACGGACCTGTAATATCTGCATCTAAAATAGCTGTAGCGTATCCTCTTCGATTCATTAATACAGAAAGGTAAGAGGTAATAAAGGATTTTCCAACTCCACCCTTACCACTTACAACCCCAATTACCTTCTTAACGGTACTATATTCATTGGCCTCTACACGAAAATCTTCCTTAGCCGGTTCCTTTCTAGAGGAACAACTTGTTTTACAGCTTGAGCAGTTACTGTTGCAACTGCCTTCACTTTGATAAACTTCACTCATTTTCTTCTCTCCTATTCTCTATTAATTATAATTTCATGTTTTTATAACATGTTGCTGTTTCCCTGATATACTTTTAAAAATATTACCCATTGGACAAAAAACAAACTAAATTTTACTGCAATTCTTACATCTGGGTTTGCACCGGCAGTGTCCTCTAGAGATAATATAATTTCCTCCTTCAATGCGGACACCTTTTCCTTCACAGAGAGCTTTCGCTGCTTTTTTCCTGGCGGAATACAGAATACGTTGAAAGGTTCCTCTTGATATTTCCATTCGCTTGGCGGCTTCTTCCTGCTCTATCCCCTCTAAATCGCACAGCCTTATGGCCTCTAATTCATCTACACTAATGGTTATATATTCTTTTTGATTTTCTTCCGATGTAAATACCTTATGTTTGAATTCAGAACACACCATTCTTGGTTTTACATTTCTGGGCATCTCCCAATCCTTTCTACAAAAGTTTGTTTATGAGCAGAACCATGATTAATGCTAATCCTCATTAAATCTTGATAAATATAAAATTATGTAAAGTCAATTATTTATATTATGTGCATATGCACATAACAATTATACTACCCTATATGTAATTGTCAATAATAATTTCCGGTTTTACTCCAAAGTATTTTATCCTGAAAGACACTATAGAACCTATAATTAATGTAACAAGCAACTTAAAAATGAATATTATAGTTATATATTGTTAAAGGAGAATTATCTTGGCTATCAAAATTTTTATAGATCAAGGGCATAATCCAAGAGGTGCTGTTAATGCCGGTGCAGAAGCCAATGGTGTAAATGAAGGAGAAGTTAATTATAATGTTGGTATTTATCTTGCCCAAATGTTGAATAATGACCCCAGATTTGAAGCCCGCACCTCCAGAATATCACCGGAACAGGTTTTAGGAACAAGTAATGCAACCAGTTTAGCGGAACGAGTAAGAATGGCAAACGAGTGGCCGGCAGATTATTTTATCAGTATTCATTGCAATTCCAATCCAAATCCGGCAGTTAATGGTACAGAAGTATATGTTCTCGAGTTGTATTCACAGTCTTATGTCTTTGGAGAGTTTGTTTTAAATGGTGTTGTAGATTATGTTGGTACAAATAATAATGGATTAAGGGTCAACTCTTCTCTTTTTGTACTAAGAAGGACAAATATGCCTTCTATATTAGTGGAATTGGGGTATTTGACCAACTATGAAGATGCAGTAAAATTGAGAGACAGGCAATATGATTTTGCTTATGGTATTTATCGAGGTATTTTAAATTATTTTGGATTTGAACCAATTTAAACAAATAACTAAAAAGACCTTCCAGGTGATGTGACCCCTAAAAGTTAGACTTTATGGCGGAGTGGATTTATCCACTTCGCCTTTTCCTTTTATGCTGCCAAGAGGCTGAGTCTGTATTCAACAGGGCTCATCCATCCTAGTTTTTCTTTTATTCGCTTCTTATTGTAATACTCTATGTATTTATCTATTGCGTCTTTAAGCTCATCATAGCTGTAATAAACTTCTCCATAATACATTTCTTGTTTCATTATCCCAAAGAAGTTTTCCATGACTGAATTATCATGACAGTTGCCTTTCCTGGACATACTTTGATAAATTCGATGTTCTTGCAATGTGTGAATATATGCCTTCATCTGATACCCCC
>NZ_FOWD01000026.1 GCF_900115365.1 Anaerocolumna aminovalerica | reverse complement strand
CTCTCCCAAAGATACGGACAATGATTTTTGAGGAAGTGTTAAAAGAAAGTGAATAATATCTGTAAAGGCTAACTTCCTCGTTCTTGAAAATGCTGAGTTGTTTACTCTGTGTTGTTCAATAAACTCATTAGAAGTAAGAAGAGTATTCATTTCTTGAAAAAAATCCTTTAAGTTATTACGAATAGACATAAAAATCCCTCCAAAATTTAATAGATAAAATGTATCTAATAAAATTTTGGAGGGAACATTTGTTTGTCAATTCGCATTTTAACCAAAACACCTATAAATAAATATACAATATGACGGTAGTGTCCTTAAGTTGACGACATTGAGCGTACGTACATTAATAAGCAATATTTAATGTCTATGCATAGAGAATTCATATTCCTCATACTCTCTCAGGTTTTCATGAATATCACGGTTATCTGCCTGAGCAAATAATTTTTCGCGGTTTATATTAGCGGCTCTGCCGGTTAAAATACTTCCCGGTCCATTGGAACATCCGCCTTCACATGCCATTCCTTCCATGAAATCTTCCGGAAGTTTTCCGGCTCTCAATAACATTAAAGCTTTCTTGCATTCTGCGGCACCATTACATACTTTAACGGTAATACTGGTATTTCCGTTGGATTCTTTCAGAGATTGTACTACGGAGGCGGTAACTCCACCGGAGATACAGAATTTCTTTCCGTATATACTTCCTTGCTGCACATATCCGTTGAAAGATTTTGGTTCAATATCTTTTGCTCTGAACATAGCTACCAGTTCATCTAAAGTTAAAGCATAATCTGCCGCATTAAGAGATATGGAATCAAGTACTTCCTCCTTTTTGGCAATACATGGTCCGATAAATACACAGATCGCTTCCGGATCCATAGCTTTAATTAACTTTGCTGTTGCAGCCATAGGAGATAAAGTGGTTGATATATTATCTGTCAACCCGGGAAAATGTTGGCGGATCATTTTAACAAAGGCAGGACAGCAGGAAGTAGTCATTTTCTTACCTTCGTTATAGGCATCGGACCATTCTTCTGCCTCTGTAGAAGCAGTATAGTCAGCACCTAAAGCAACTTCATACATTTCAGTAAAACCTAATTCTCTGATGGCAGCTGCCATACTTCCTACTGAAACATGGCTTCCGAACTGGCCTTCCCAGGCAGGAGCTAACATGGCATAAACATGTTTATCCTTTTGCTTCAACAGATTAATAACATCTACTATAAAAGAACGGTCGGAAATAGCACCAAATGGACAGTTTATGATACAAGCTCCGCAGTTAATACATTTTTCCTCATTAATTACTACAATGTTATTTTCATCCATAGTAATGGCATCTACCGGGCAGCTTCTCTTACAAGGACGCATAAGGTCCGCAATTGCATTATATGGACAGGCTTGAGAACATTTGCCGCATTCTTTACAAAGACTTGGGTCTATGTAGGCTCTGTCTTTAGACATGGATACTGCTCCGAAATTACATGCACCCTGACACTTCTTACTCATACATTTCTGGCAGTTATCTGTTACCACAAATCTTGCAATTGGACAGCCTTCACAAGCAGAAGGAATTACTTGTACAATATTTTTCTTATCAGATCCCACAGATGGGGATTTTCCTTCTGCTAAACGTATTCTCTGTCTGATTATTTCTCTTTCTTTATAAATACAACAACGAAAATTCGCTTGAGGCCCTGGTATCATATCATATGGAAGTGATTCCTTTTTTTCTTCTAATTCATCACGAAAAGCAAGTTTTGCTACTTCAAATAATACTTCGTGTTTTATGGTACCGATGTTTGAATTTTCTCCTAACATAAAATATCTCCTTATCTTGTACAGTGGGCAGGAAGTCAATACAATAAATACATGTAATATGGATGTACATGTTTTGTAATTAGTTAATAGAACTTTATATGTACTTCTTTACCCATTTTTAATGCTGCTTCTTTAATTTGTTCTACTAAGTTCATTCGTATACTTAGATTGAAAGGAAGTCCCGGATTTTGATGTGCCTCATTCACGGCTTTTCCTACAAACAAGTTTAAAATAGAGCAATCTTCTATAATCTGTTTTGCAATCATAGAGCCTCCATTTTCTTTATCTAATTCATCGAAAAACACCTCATTGATTTCACCTTCCACATAATATTTCATTAGTGCCAAAGCTCTGGACAAGGTCAGGACACCTTCTGTAACTAATTCTATTCCATCCATTGTCGCAACGGGAGGAAGGGAAGGGTCGGTGTATATTAATGAGGTCTTGATTTTTGTGTTTAGAACTCTAGCTGCTATATTAGCACTGGTACCTCCGCAAATAATTCTCTTTGCAGGGACTTCCATAAAATCCCGGACTAACCGGGCATCATCTTTTTTATTGGCCGGAGGGCCGGTAAATAGATTGATTACTTTTGTTTCTATGACTCTTGCCACAGCCACAGTGGTGTCATCCCCAGGTATATCATTGTATAGATCTTTACAGGCCTTTATCAATGTAGTTGCAAGCCTGGAAGCAGACAACGTTGATTTGACGGTTTTTAGGGCATATTCAGCCATGCTCTCCCATGTCCATCCGAAATTTAATACCTGACCTACACCGGCATGGATAACACCATCGCTCAATAAAATAAAACAGTCATTTAATTGAACCTTAAAACGATATTCCCGAACTGTTTTGTGCTCGATGGTTCTTTCGGCATAAGGTATCTTTAAGAGCTGACCTTCTCTGATAAAAACACAACTGGGGTTGTCAAACTCCACCAGATAACCTTCTCCGTTGTGGAATATCTGCAATATACTAAAAGTAGAATAAGCGATTTGTCTCTCCTGACAGACGGGTAAAGTTTTTACTATAGTCTCTACACACTCATCAATGGAAGCTCCATTTAGAAACATGGTTCCTAATATTTTGGAAGTCAGTGTGGCTAGTATATTGGCTTTTACGCCGCTGCCCATTCCATCAGAAAGAATCAATATATGGGAATCAGCCGTTTTTAATAGTTCAACTTTATCACCGCATAGTTCTTCATGATGTTTATTAAGACTTTTATAAGAAGTGTCAATACTTACATTCATGATTTATACCTTTTTGCATATGGCAAGCTGCTTATATACACCTTTCGACTTTATTTTCAATTTTCAACGGTTGCATTATATCATATTTTATGCAGTAAGACAAAACTAATTTAGAAATTTAATTATAAGTTTATAATATGATTCGAGGCCAAACCTATTTTCAATTAATCTATATACTTTGCAAATTAAACATGAATAAATTCTACTACATTTCGAAACCTTGTAAATAGCACATACTAAATCAGTTTTTCTCCTGAAAGTTTTCTGATGTTGGAAGCTTTATCAATGTAATAGGTAGTTAAATTTTTTTAAAATAGCAAGATAATATAGTTTTAACAAATGACACCTTCATACCCTTCTTCATACATCAAACTTGATATATCCGATTTCTATTACTTATAGTACATACACTCTTATTGTTTTCGATGTGATAAAATTAAATTAGCAGAAACATGGAAGGAAATGGTGTAGTCTATGATATATTAGTACCAAATTGTGATATTATATATGATATCATAGTTGTATAGCAGGATTATAAATGTTTAAAAAGCTTTAGGATTTGATAGCAGCAGAAGCAAATGAGGATTGGACTTATAATTGTAAATCAAATGGATCGCATATAACATGACAACTGAACAGAAAACTGCAAAAAATATTATAGAAGGGGTCTATATGAAGAAGAAAAAATTAATTTATTTTATAAGTACTTGTTTATTAACTTTAATAATATCTGGCGGGTTATATTATTATAATGTTTATAATTCTATAAAAGTAATTGATATTCATGCAAATTATGTAACATATGATACGGAAGAAGATTATAATAAACTAACGCCTGATAGTTTGGATAATAGTAAACATATAGATATAAAAAAGGATGTCATTGAAAAATACAGGGAAATTTGTAAATAAAAATAATATTGAGTTTAATGTATCATAAAGTTTATAGCTTTATTTTAATGGTATAGAGATAATTTCTGAATAATTTCAAAGATTAAAAAAGTAAATTCCACTTACCAGCCACCTGACAGTGGAATTTACTTTTGCAATGGCGTATTTAACATTTTTTGGAAAGCTCTTCCATGCCGTCATTTAAGATGGTATCTCTTAGTTTAGTCAGGGTAACTTTGGTTTCTGCAGTAGTTTCCCCTAATAAGCCGGCAATTTGCTGGGCAACCAGCATTTGCTTGTTAATAACCTTTTGAGCCATTTCAATGGTATCTACTTTTACTTTATAAGATTGTTTCTTCTGTTCTTCTTCCTTGGTTATATCCTGTATAATACCCAAAACAGCATTTTGCTCACTTACATAAACAATAGTTTGGAGAGTAATAATACCAAGGTCCGGGTATTCCAGTTTTTTACCTGTAATAGGCTCATGGGTATTAAGTACTTTTTCAAAATCTGTATGGTCAATTAATTCATAAAGATATTTTTCCACAGCTTTTGCTCTGGACATATGAAAATAACTTTCTGCGGTACCGCTAAATTCAAGAATCTTCATATCAGAATCTACTAATATAATAATATTGGGTGTGGTTTCCAAAACAATATTGGCCATGGACTGGGCCTTTTCGTGCATATAAGGAATACACATAGTCAGTTCTGCTTTTCCCTGATGTACAGCTATGGCTTTTTCCCGGCAGCTGGAATAACCGCATGCACCACAATTTAATTCATCTTCCGGTTTTATCTTGCCTATTTTCTGTAAGATCTGAGTTATTTCTTCCTCCGTAGGCATAGGGTCGTTGTGGGAATGGTCGGAAAAAGGTTTAAAAAAAGAAATGTTATTTCCTCTTTCAAAGAAATCTTTGTTATCTACAGGAAGTTTCGGAATGGTTTCTTCCATATCCAGCTTTACTTTAAACCGTGACAAGCCTTCTTTATTCAGAGCAGAACCTTTGATGCAGCCCCCGGTACATATATTTGCTTCAATAAAACTACCGGTTACTTCTTCTTTTTCCATGCTGTCCAACAATTCCATACAATTTTTAATTCCATGAACATAAAATTTACGGTATTTGCTTGGGACCTGGGATGCAATAACAGAAGAAATAATACCGCTGCTAACAGGATATAATCGATTTACCATAGGATCCGGATTCTCGGGAGGAGTATCTTCCAAATCTGAAATGTTAATCTGCTCTTCCTTTAACCATTGTTCCAATTCAATGAAATTAAGAACCGCATCAATATAACCTCGGGTTCTGTGGTCACATTCGGCTTCCCTCTTTTTGGCAATACAAGGACCTAAGAATACGATTTTTGCATCTTTTCCATATTTCTTACGAAGAATTTTACCATGGGCAATCATAGGCGATACAACAGGTGCCATATATTTAGTAAGGGTAGGATAATATATTTCAATTAAATCATTAACACTTGGACAACAGGTAGTTATGATATTATCCATAGTACCGGCCTCTAACAATTTCTCATACTCTTTTGTTACAAATGCAGCACCTTCTGCGGTTTCAAATACCTTCCAAAAGCCAAGCTTTAATAGTGCAGTAATTACTTGCCCTGGAGTTTTGTATTTTAACACACCAAGGTAAGAGGGAGCAATGGAGACAATAGTAGGAATATTATCTCTTAGGTACCCTTTCACTTTATTTAAATCGCTATTAAATGTTTTGGCATTTTGGGGACAGGCTTCCAGACATAGACCACATAGAATACATTTATCATCCATAATTTGGGCTTGAGAGTTGGTGACGGTAATTGCTTTTACTTCACAGGTCCTGACACATTTATAGCAATTCTTGCACTTTGCTTCTTTAAAGCTGATTACATTCATTACTTAGCCTCCTAAGGACTTCCTCCTTAAAAAATTGTTCTGTATTTTTGGGTTCTAAAGAAAACACATCTTCGTTAATTTTAACACAAACACCCTTCAGACAATTCTCCATACAAAAAGAACCGTTCAACTCTACTTTATTCTTTAAGTTATGTAATGAAATAAGGCTTTCAAGTGTTTTTACAATTTCTCTTGAACCCTTTAAATGACAGGAGCTGCCAATACATACTGTAATTATCATATAGAAATCCTCCCAAAACATTGTTATTAGATTAACAAATTATAATTTTATTTTATCATGTTATTATAGTGGTGTCAAAGATATTAGGGATAAAAGTATGGTAAATAATAAGGCTGCTTAAATGCTTTCTATCTATGCCATTCTATGCAAAATTCTCAGACGGGATCAGCCAGTGATAAAACAAAAAAGAAAATAATAGATGTATTAATGAAGTTAAGTTCATAAAGAATATAGACAATCTAAATTTTTTTAGATTTTTATTTTAGAAATATAAGAAAAATGATTTTTTAGCGGTCCGGAAGAAACAGCGATATTTTACGTATGAATGATTATGTTTACAGAAATAGACCATATAAATAGTATGGGGATGGGAAAAACTAGAGAATTACACCGGTTTTTAATAACAATGAAGTGGCTAATATTTTATGAAAATGAATAGAATAAATAGTTGGTATCATAATGAATAGTAATATAAAAACGGAGAATTAACGAAATAATATTCAGAACTTTTAGTTGTAATCAGAAAATCATATGATATAATAATAAAAACGGAATGAGGAATTTCAGCATGTTTGAAATTCCCAGTGGAGTGGGAAGATCATGAAATAAGTTTATGTTCATGATATAATAAAAAAGAAATTACAGGAAATATTAAGACAAAGGAGTCAAACACATGGATCTAATCACAATTCGAGAACTGTATAGAAATAAAGAGCAGTATATTGGAAAAAAGATAACTGTTGGAGGATGGGTTAGAAGTAATAGAGATTCTAAGACTTTCGGCTTTATCGTATTAAATGATGGAACATTTTTTGAAACATTACAGATTGTATATGGTGACAAATTATCCAACTTTGCTGAGATTGCAAAAATAAATGTTGGTTCTGCTCTTATTATTGAAGGAGAGTTAGTTGCAACACCGGAAGCAAAACAACCTTTTGAAATTCAGGCAACAGATATTCAGGTTGAAGGAAATTCCCCATCAGAATATCCATTACAAAAGAAAAGACATACCTTAGAGTATTTAAGAAGCATCTCTCATCTAAGACCCAGAACAAACACGTTCCAAGCAGTATTTCGTGTTCGCTCCTTGATTGCTTATGCGATTCATAAGTTTTTCCAGGAAAGAGACTTTGTATATGTACACACTCCAATTATTACTGGAAGTGATGCTGAGGGAGCAGGAGAGATGTTCCAGGTTACTACTTTGGACTTAAACAATGTTCCCCTAACTGAAGATGGAAAAGTGGATTATGCAGAAGATTTCTTTGGAAAACCAACCAATTTAACAGTAAGCGGCCAGCTAAATGGAGAAACATATGCTATGGCTTTCCGCAACATCTATACTTTTGGACCTACTTTCCGTGCAGAGAATTCTAATACCACCCGTCATGCGGCTGAATTCTGGATGATTGAGCCAGAGATTGCATTTGCTGATTTAAAGGATGACATGGTTTTAGCTGAAAACATGATTAAATATATTATCCGTTATGTATTAGAGAATGCACCAGAGGAAATGAATTTCTTTAATTCCTTTATTGATAAAGGCTTACTGGAAAGATTAGAGCATGTAGCAAATTCTGAATTTGGACATGTTACTTATACAGAAGCAATTGATATTTTAGTGAAGAATAATGATAAATTTGATTATAAAGTAAGCTGGGGCTGCGATTTACAAACCGAGCATGAAAGATACTTAACAGAAGAAGTATTTAAGAAACCGGTGTTTGTAACGGATTATCCAAAGGACATCAAAGCATTCTATATGAAATTAAATGAAGATAATAAGACCGTAGCAGCTATGGACTTATTAGTTCCGGGAATTGGTGAAATTATCGGCGGAAGCCAAAGAGAAGATGATTATGATAAGCTGGTTCAGAGAATGGAAGAGCTTGGATTAGATAAAGAAGATTATGACTTCTATCTTGATTTAAGAAAGTTTGGTTCTACAAGGCATGCAGGCTTTGGACTTGGCTTTGAACGCTGTGTAATGTACTTAACCGGAATGGGCAATATCAGAGACGTGATACCGTTCCCACGTACGGTTAATAACTGTGAGTTGTAGTATCTGGAATAGAATAGGTATTTAGGGTTCTTATAAACAATTTTATAATAGGTTATATAATGAATAAACTGTCATTGGTAGAGTACAACGGGATTTTGTGCTTAAGAATGGCAGTTTATTGTATTTACAAACAATTTTAGAATAAATTAATCTTGCTTAATTACATAAGTTAGATTTATCACAGGGTGAAATTAAAGAAAATCAGAAACTTCCATGAAAATAAAAAGCCACTTGCTGTTAAATTTGGCAAGTGGCTGTTACTTATTTCCTTCTTAGACGGTTAATATGGTTTAGTATCATCAAGACATCATTGTCATCCAATTCTTTTAATCCTTCCACTGCTTTATGAACAAGTTCAGGAGTGGAAAGTTTATCATCAAAAAACTCTACCGGAGTAATATTGAAATATTCGCAAATCGCAAAAAGCTCTGTTAAGGGGGGGAAGGGATTTTCCTGAAGTAATATTGTAAATATACCCTCTGCTATGTCCTAAATCATAACTTAATTGATATTCGGATATTCCTTTCCGTAGCCTAAGCTGTGTTATACGATCACGTACAAATTTTTCATATTTAGACATGTAATCACCTCCATAAATATTTCTTAGAGAAGCATCGAAACTTATAAATAACCTATCTCTTGAAATATAAGAGATTTAGATAATTGCCCGGAAGGTGAGTTTACATCCTAATATTAATAGATTACCGGAAGTAATAAAATAAAAAGTAGGCAATGTTTTAATTTCACTTGTCTACTTTTTGTATTACTTTAATTAATTGCTAAGTCTTATATAAAGGAATTAGAAAAAACTAAATAATAATTTGTATAGCACATTATTGATAAAATTTTATTAGAATTATAGATATACAGTTACAAAGTTTCTCCGCAGTCCTTACAGAACTTCGCATCTTCTTCATTAAGTGTTCCGCAGCTTCTGCATTTTATTTTTATAACTTCTTTTTCCTCTGCCGGTTTAGCCAAATTGTTCGCTACATCTATGTTACTAATCACATCATTTAACATTTGGCCTTTTGCTTCATTAAATGGTTTCAGATCCTCTCTGGCCTGATCCGGATCCAGAATCATGCCGGAACCGGCAGCACCCTTCGCTCCAACATTAGAGACAATACCGCCAATAGCAATAAGAATAAAACCGAATATAGCGTTGGAAAAGGAAGGTTCTGTGTTTGTCATAGAGAAGGGATCATTTGTAAAGCTTGCAACTTGAAAGAACACAGAGATAAATAGTAGAAAGCCTATTATCATTAATCCCATTCCAATATAATAAGTTACTTTACGTTCTTTGGATATCTTGGACATAATAAACCTCGATTCTGGCACTTTAGTGCCTTTTAATAGCAGAAAAGAAAATAAAATTTATAAAAACAGTTTACCATTTATTCCAATTGATATCAAGTAAGAACCATAGGTGGAAATATTAAGATTATATTAATATTAAAAAGACTTCCATAATTATGGAAGTCCATATAAATCGACCTTATTTTTAATTATTATTAAATATGCTATATCTTGTTTCTGTCCCTGTATCTGTCAAAATGCAAACATGTAGTTCTGTAGTTTTAGAAAAAACCGTCTTCATAAGGAGATTCCTTTAGGTAAGAGGCTACAAAATGGCATTTGCAACAGGTTTAACAGTTATTCTTTATTATAATGAAAGATAATATGTTTATATTTATCTAATGCAAGCAATAAAAACGTACCTAATATACCACAAGCAATAATTTCTCCAATGCCTACCGTAAGCATTAGAAATGGGATTGCCTCAGGTGCACCATAAGCGTAACGCAGGACCCATGGTATAATTAGGGCATTGGCAATAATGGGTGGAAGGGGAACTAAGAACTTGTTCTTTCTTAATAGGTAGGAACCCATAGTGCCAAGTAAGGTTGCAAGAGTACCAAAGATGACATCCAGAATATCTGCGCCAATCAAAAGATTAGATAACAGACAACCAATGGTAACTCCCGGAATGGCAGCAGGAGTAAAGAAAGGAAGTATAGTTAGTGCCTCTGCAATTCTTGCCTGTATGGCAGGAAAGCTAATTGGTGCAAATGCAAAAACTAATACAACATAAATAGCTGCAATAATAGCAGCTTCCGTCATAAATAAAATTTTCTTGCTTCTCATATAAAATTCTCCTTTAGTTTTGTTTTACGTGTGGAAGGTCTCGAACACACGGTTTAATATCGCCCAAAGACCTTGTTTTTAGGGCATTTGTGACTGTTTTAGTATAGCATGAAAATGGGGGTTGTCAAGCGTTAACTCAACTTTTGACTCAATTTAGGTACGGTTGAGGCCTTTACTTTCGAAGGACCTTTGAGGTTCATGCCGGCAATAGTCCTTTACAGGGACAGAGCAAACCACCAGTTCACACTGGTGGTCCTGATTTCAATAAAAATTATATTTAAAAAGCGTTGACAAAACACAATAATAAGCTTAATATAAAGTCGTATTAACATTATATTAAATACGTATTAATAAATAGTAATAGAAAGGGCTTATAAAATGGGTAAAGTATCTGCAACTGATTTAGAAAGGCAAATTTTTGAAAAAGAAGAGATTAAGGTCGTAATAAGATGCTCGAAAGAAACTTTATTTGATGAATATAATTACGACAGAAAGGCAGCAGTAAATACTAGTATAACGGATTGGTACAACACACGACTTAAGCCAATTATAGGTAATTACGATGCCGATATTATTGATGGATATGGTACTAATCCTCACGGTCGTACTGGAATTGAGAAAGTAAGAAATAGTTATGCTGATAAATAAAGCAATTAGCACTAATACGAGGAAATAATAATTTGATATGCATTAGTACTGGAGAGGTAAAAGTTATTTTCAATTTAAAGTGTTAATTGGTATTGAACTTTTGACTCTCCAAAAATAAAGCAGACATATGAAAATGTACTGACATGCAGTAGAGGAGTGAATAATGGGTAGCAGAGAAAATATGAATAAAATGATACTTGATAATGTTATTAGAGTTACACAATTAAGTTCAGTGAAGGTTGAAAGAGGAACAAATAATGCATATTTACCTCAATTAAAAAGAGGTAATATAGTTAGTTGTGAATTTACAGGATTAGGAACAGAATATAATGATACTCACTTTGCTATTGTGTGGAGTGCACCACCTAATGATGAGAGCATTATTGTAATTCCTATGACTAGCCAACCTAAGTTAGAGTCAATGAAGACATTTACAATAGGAAAAATAGAAAACTTTGTTACTTCTAGAGATTGTTTGGATATAAAAGAAAGCTGGGTTCATCTGGGCAAGATAAGAGAAGTATCACGAAAAAGGATATCACCATGGTTTCAGATTAATACATCAAGTGGAAATAATATAGCAGATCGCCAAGGAAATAATTTGAAAGTTGTATTAAGCGACTTACAGATAATAAGAATAAATGATGGCATAAAGTTGTTTTTGTTAAATGAAGGCAAGTGTTTATGCGATTACATTCAAGAGATAAATGCAAATTGGATATTGGATTATAATACAGTAGAATTACTTCATGGATATAGATTAATATATGATTATTCGTTTACTGTGACAGATGATAACAATGCTATAATTAAATATAGTTGTAATACCATAGAGTATAATGTGAAAGCAAAAAAAATTGACAAAGATAAATTTGACTCTGCTCAACATAAATCATTGTATACAGAACATATATACTATAAGGAAAATCGTTATAAAAGGAGAAAGGAAATAGTAAAAGCATTATTTTCCAATAATCAAGACAAAATAAACAATGCAAAAGCATTAATTGATAATATTACATAATATTTGTGAATTTAGTGACTTTGCAGAGAAATATAGTAAAGAAAAAAGATAAAAATAAGTGTTGCATAAATATATAAAATATGTTATTATTAATTTGACCCAATTGAGGGAACGGTAAAAGTATATAAAAAAGATCCGATTAAGGAAACGATAAAATTTTAAAAAACGCTATATTGTTAGCGTTTTTTGTGTATAATTGCATATAATATGTATGTACGTTAATAATTTTGACCTGATTAAAGGAACGTATGTTAAAGACCCGATTAAGGGAACGATAAAAAGAAGAGTGCTAGCTCAAGTGGATAGCACTCTTTTTTTGACTCAATTTTCTGACTCAACTCGGTATTTTTCAGATGAAATCAGATAAAAGGTGATAAAGCCTAAATTCTTAAAAAAGCCTTCATCCAAGGGAATGATAAAGGCTGATAGAACTAGATAAAAGAACACTTCTGAATGTTTTGTTTTACGTGTGGAAGGTCTCGAACACACGGTTTATATAGCCCATAGACCTTGTTTTTAGGGCATTTGTGACTGTTTTAGTATAGCATGAAAATAGAGGTTGTCAAGTGATGACATGATTTAATTTGGAGTGATGGAGATGACCATCTGGGCATGGATGCTGCAATGAGAAAACTGTTTATCAGTGAGCTGCTGGAGGATTATATGAGGAAACCGAAGTTAATCCTATTCTCCACACACTATATCAATGAGATGGAGACATTATTCAGCGATATGGTTATCTTGCATGAAGGACAGGTGTTTGCCCATGATGATTGTGACGCTCTCCGTCAAAAAGGAACTGCAATAACAGGAGACTGGGAAGCAGTAGATCGCTTTGTGGAGGGCAGGGAACTTCTTTCCCAGCGGATTCTTGGTAATCAGAAAGAAGCTGTTTTCTTCTGCCAGCTTACTGAGCAGGAGAAAAAAATGGCTGCAACGGCTGCTATCGGCTTTCGGTTTGGAAAATTGCATACCGCTTTTTTGGGAATATTATATGCCATTGCTTGCTTCCATATCATGAATGCCACATCCATGCTGCTTCACTTACCTGAGACCACACAGCTTTGTATATCACTATTGCTGATTGTTGTACTGATTCGGCTGCTCTCCGGTGCTATCAGCCGAATACCTATAAAAATCTAGAGATTATTTATGTCACTGTGGAAGGTAAAGAAGAGTTGTGAAGACCTATTTTTATGCTTAGAATTATAATAATACAGAGTCAGAAATTGGAATATTGCCATACTTTCTGCCTCTGTTTCTTTAATGTTTCTATGGTTCGCCTTCAATTTCAACCAAGATCAACGTAACATAATCGTCTTTATTTTTTGTACCTATCTCGAATATAAGATATTCCTCATAAGCATTTTTCCCAAGTTTTATCTGATGCTCTTTTGCATACTGTATAATCTTTGTATACATTTCACTGATATTACGGTAACTTCCCTTATAATAAACCTGAAGATACCAACCTTCTTTTCGCACCAGAGTGTTGTTTTTCTTATCAGTATTGTTTGTTTTCGTATATAAGAAGGAAAAGCTGTCGAATCTTTTTTCCCGGATATTATCAATGGTAAGTGAGGCTCCCAGAAAATCAATCATACTTGCATTACTGCTGTTTCGGAATGCGATCAGTTCTGTTACAAAAATGGAGTAAGAATTGTCATTGCCGTTATCCATTAAAGTACTGCATATAGCTTTCATGCTTTTATGATAAGCAGGCTTAATGATGTTGTATTCTGCGGATAAGGCATTTTCTGTTAAATTCTTAAGAGAATCTATCTCACGTTTCGTGTTTTTTAATTTTATAATTTCCTTAGCCACTTCATCAGATTTTTGTTCCAGTAAGTCTACTAATTTTGCAGGGTTTCTTTCATCCATGTACTTTTTAATTTCTTTTAGTGGCATTCCTAGCCTTTTTAGTGCAGAGATAATAGAAAAAGTATCCAGTTGCCGGAAGGAGTAATAGCGGTAGCCATTCTCTTTTGTGATCTCAGGTTGAAAAAGATTTATCTGATCATAATGAAATAAAATATGCTTAGGGATTCCACAGATTTTTGCAAATTGTCCAGTTGTTAAGTATTCATTTTTATTTTCAGACATAAAATTACCTCGGTTCTATGCTGTATTTTTACAGATTTTATGTTTGCAGTTCCAGCAATTTAGTAAAAAATTTTATCCTATTGTTTTCTTCTTGACTATAAGACAACCTTATAGTTTATAATAATCAAACGGCCATATCCTGTCAAGGAATGTGGCTGAATTATTTATGTAATTATTCAGTACAGATAAAGGAGTTATGTTATGAAATTAATGTTAAAATATCTGAAAAGATATCCGAAACTAATTCTGTTAAACATCATAGGAATCTTTAGTTTCGTAGCGGTACAGCTCGGAATTCCAACGATTATGGCATGGATGATTGATAACGGAATAGGTAATGGTGATATAGCTTATATTAAGAAAATGGGAGGAATCATGCTGATTGTCTGTATCCTTGGAGGTGCAGGTACCATTTTATTAACGTTTGCTTCATCCAGAATTTCAACCTATATGATCCGTGACATCAGAAATGATGTTTTCGCTCAGTCGCAGAAATTCTCCCACACGGAATATAATAAATTTGGTGTATCTTCCATGATTACACGAACAACAAATGATGCATTTCAGTTAATGTTGTTCTCTAATATGTTATTTAGAACTGCACTTTTAGCACCGGTAATGATTTTTATTAGTGTTTTTATGACTATCAGAACTAGTATTAATCTCTCTTTGGTTATCGGAGGTAGCTTACCATTTATAGTAGTGGGTGTTATTGTCATTGCCAAATTAACCAATCCTCTTTCCGAGAAGCAACAAAAAGGTATGGACCGACTGAATCGAATCTCAAGAGAAAATTTAACAGGGGTCCGTGTAATCAGAGCCTTTCGAAAAAGTGAATATGAAGCAGAACGTTTTGCAGAAACCAATGATAACTATACTTCTAATTCCAAGAAGTTATTTAAAATCATGTCATTTACACAGCCAGCCTTTTTCTTCTTATTACACCTTGCAATGATGGCAGTGTTTTGGATATCAAGTGTAATGATTGATAAAGGTACCTTACAGGTTGGGCAATTAGTTGCATTCTTAGAGTATCAGTTTCATGCAATGTTCTCTATTATGCTATTCTCCATGGTGTTTGTAATGTATCCCAGAGCCCAGGTGTCCGCAAACCGTATTCAGGAATTACTAGATGAGGAATCATCAGTGGGAAATCCTACAGAGATCATCGCAGCTAAAAATAAAGGTATGGTAGAATTTGACCATGTTACGTTCCAGTATCCCGATGGCGAGCTCCCGGTTTTAAAGGATGTATCATTTACTGTAGTTAAAGGTGAAACTGTAGCATTTATCGGTAGTACAGGCAGCGGAAAGAGTACATTAATTAATTTAATTCCAAGATTTTATGATGTGACAGAGGGTTCTATCAAAATTGATGGTGTGGATATACGTAACTATGACTTAAAGGCACTCCGTCAAAAAATTGGCTTTATCCCACAAAAAGCATTTTTATTCAAAGGAACCATAGAAGAAAATATTAAATTCGGTAATCCCAAGGCTACACCGGAAGAAATAGACCATGCAATAGAAGTAGCTCAGGCAAAGGAGTTTATTGAGAATAAGCCCAATAAATTACAGGAATTTATAAGTGAAGGTGCAAAGAATGTATCGGGAGGTCAGAAACAGCGGATTTCCATTGCGAGAGCTTTGGTCAGAAAACCTGAAATCTACATTTTTGATGACAGCTTTTCTGCCCTTGACTATAAAACAGATGCTGCTTTACGTACCGCACTTAAGGAAGAAACAAAAGAATCCGTTGTATTCATTGTTGCACAAAGAATTAGTACAATCATGAATGCGGATAAAATAATAGTACTAAATGAGGGCGAAGTGGTTGGTATGGGAACTCATAAGGAACTATTAAAGTCATGTAATGTATATTATGAAATTGCAGATTCACAATTAACAAAGGAGGAACTAGAGCAATGAGAAAATTATATCCATATATAAAGCCATATTTAAAATTTTTTATAGTGGCTATTCTCCTTACAATAGGATACTCCGGTTTCTTATCAGCGGCACCAATGGTGGAAGGCTTGATTACAACAAGACTAAAGGATGATGTTTTAGATATCGCAAACAAAGTTCCTGGGGCTGCCATCAGCTTTTCTTATATAATTAAAATCTTAAAGCTATTACTTGTTATTTATATCGGAAATGTTCTTAGTAATTATGGTTCACAATATTTTTTAACAAATGGCATTCAAAACACAATGCGTGATTTAAGAAATGATGTGCAAAAGAAGATTGCAAAGCTTCCAATCAGCTATTTTGATAAACGTACAGTGGGAGATATTCTCAGCATCATCTCAAATGATATTGATACCATGTCAAACGCTCTTCAGCAGAGTTTATCTAGAATACTAAGTGCTTTCTTATCCATTATTTTAGCAATAGTATTAATGTTTTATATTAACCCCATTATGGGTGCTGTAGCGGTTTTACTGATACCGGGAAGCGCTTTGATTATGAAATTTATTATGAAACGTTCTTCCGCTATGTTTAAAAAACAACAGGTTGCACTTGGTAATTTAAATGGTTACATTCAGGAAAGATACACTGGATCCACCGAAATTAAACTATATGGGAAGCAAGAAGACTCCATAGAACAGTTTAAGGAGATTAATAATAATCTTTGTGAAAATGGATTTAAGGCACAGTTTATATCAGGGCTGATGTCACCGTTAATTTCCTTAATTACTTATATAGCCATTGTAGCTGTTTGCATATTAGGTGCCACATTTGCAATTACAGGTGCTATAACGGTAGGACAGCTTCAGGCATTTATCCGATATATGTGGCAGTTAAATGAGCCGCTGGAGCAGGTGACACAATTGTCCGCCTCCATCCAATCTGCCATGGCAGCAGCGGGACGAGTATTTGAATTTCTATCAGAAGCAGAAGAAGCGCCGGAAGCTTACAATCCTGTAAAAATAGGGGATTTGAAAGGAAATGTTACCTTTGAAGATGTATCTTTTGGTTACAACAAAGATAAAATGCTGATTGAGCATCTGAATATTAACGTGAAAAGCGGTCAAATGGTAGCAATTGTGGGCCCCACCGGTGCTGGAAAAACCACACTTATCAATCTTTTAATGCGTTTTTATGACGTAAATGAAGGGGCAATTAAGGTTGACGGTGTGAATATTAAGGATATGAAGCGGGATGATCTTCGTTCCATTTTTGGTATGGTGTTACAGGATACCTGGTTATTCAACGGAACCATTGCCGATAATATAAAATACGGGAAAGAGGATGCAACCCAGCAAGAGATTGTAAATGCTGCGAAAACAGCAAATGTAAATCATTTTATCAAAACACAGCCGGATGGCTATAATATGATATTAAATGAAGAATCCTCAAACGTATCAGTGGGTGAGAAACAGCTATTAACAATAGCGAGAGCGTTCCTGGCGGACCCAGCTATATTAATCCTTGATGAAGCCACAAGTTCAGTGGATACCAGACTTGAGTTAATGCTTCAGACAGCTATGAAAAATATCATGAAGGGCAGAACCAGTTTTGTTATTGCCCACCGCCTTTCAACTATTAGAAATGCGGATTTAATTCTTGTAATGAATAACGGAACCATTATGGAACAGGGAACCCATGACGAATTAATGGAAAAGAAAGGGTTCTATGAAAAACTGTATATGAGTCAGTTCCAGAATCAAGGTTAAAAATGTTTTATAGTACGGCAAGTGGAGTACAGTAAAGAAAGTTAAAATCAACTATTAAACTATAGTACCTTAACTGGAAATGTAAGATATGGAGAGGAAATAATAAAAAATTCCTTTCCATGAAGTATAATAAACATAAACAGACATTTGTATTATGGCGGTTATAAAGGGCGCAACATACAAATGTCTATTTGTTTTATCTGAGAAGTTTAAGTATGATTCCGATAGAGTTTATTAAAGGTTAGTAACGGCTGAAAGAGGAGCAGGAATGATATATATATTTAATGTATGAAATGGTATACTTTTAATTTAAATAAATTGTTATTCCATTGATGGTAATTGATTTTACCAAGCTCCAATCCATCTTTTGAGAAAAACTGAAAGTAGTAATTACTTTTTCAGTACCATAATAACCACCACCACCTGAGAACCATTCCTCATCAAAGTCATTTACTAAATTTTTTTCTGACGGTGTTGCAGCATTTGTGACACTTGTTTCCGAACCATTTTTTGAAACCTGAGATTCCGAAGCAGGAATTTCATTAAAGGACTGGATTTCATCTTTCTCTTTAAAGAAGTGATAGAAATTACTAATACGACCATCCATAAATTCAATTGTAATGAGAATATTTTCCGGATCGAATTCTTCATTTTCTAAGGTACCTAAAAGAGTGAAGCCAATTTCAGAGTAGGATAACTTTTGATAGGATACAGAGTAACCCTTTGCCTCCGGTACTTTAATAGCTAATTCTGATAATTCTATCGTCTGGGTAATTGGTATCTTTATCTTTTTAGAGATACCCTCCATAGAAAAGGTTAGACCATCATCCAGATGTCTCTTATCATGTACATTAAAGGAAAAAGAAAAATATCTGGAAAATTCATTCTGTAATTCTTCCAGTTCTTTAAGACCATAGCCTACGGAGCCTAAGTGGCCTAATTTATGAATGATATTATCTTTAAGAAAGGTTTCCTTAGCTTTGGCGCTTAAAGCTTCCACAGATATATTTACCATTCCGGTGTAAGAATCACAGACAATCTCGTGAACAGTGAGCTTGTAATCCTTACTTTTTATGCTTTCCCCCACCATCAATATTTCTGACTGTGAAATACCAAGCAGGCTGCTAATGGTTTCACGTACTGTCTTATTAGTTGCGGCGAATACAGTCCCGCCCCCAATACATACCACGGTACAAGCAACAATGGCTGCTTTAAATAATTGTTTCTTGAAAGGAGATATTACTTCTTTTTTCTCTTTTCGTACTTTTTCCATGGTCAATTGATGTATCCGTTCCATATTGACCTGACTGGACAAAGAAGAACTGTCTTCTGCCTGTATATCTTCTATATTTAGTTTTTTAAATAATGAATGTAAACCAACATTATGTTTCATAATGATAACCTCCCTCTTCAAATCTTTTTATAAGTTCACTGCGGCCACGGTAAAGTTTTGACTTAATAGTAGAAAGGGGCAATTCAAACCGCTGGGCAATTTCAGTTAATTTATAATTCCAAAAATAATAAGCAATTAGAATATCTTTATCAGGATAGGTAAACCCTGATATGGTATCCTGAAGAAACTGCAATTGTTCCTTACGAATAAGAAATTCATCCATGCTTTCAGATACAAAGACCAGAATGTCTTCTTCCAAAGGTTCTTCCTCTCTTGTCTGATACAGCCGTGTCTTTGTCATATTTCTTGCAATCTGAGCAATATATGGTTTTAAACTGCCTGATTCGATTAGATTTTCACGTTTCTTCCATATTGCAAAAAAAACATCGGAAGCGATTTCTTCCACATCCTGAGCGGACAGCAGGTGTCCTCCAATCTTTACAACGATGGAAACAACATAGGATGTGTAACGGTCCATTAAGGCCTCTAGTGCCTTTTCTTTATTTTGTTTGAGTTTTTTAATGATTGTACAATCTTCCATGGTACCTCCTTTCAATTATCAATACTAAAATAATGTGAAAAAAGTTTCATTTGCTAGTTATAATTATATAATTTTGTTTGGTAAGTCCAGATTCATGACAAAATAGATTCTGAGGGAGTTAATCGCTTTTTCCTTACAACTTTATTTATGTAATAAGGAGAATACATAACAAGAGTCATAAGAACATTACACTGGAATTATATATTTATGTACTTAATATTTCAAATCAGAAGCATATTATGTATTAGCAGAACGTTGAGGACAGCCAATTTCTATTAATTCTTTAACATAAATTTGAGAACAAAAATAAAATAATTATAAATTATCCTTGACTGATAATACTATGCAATGTATAGTATATGACATAGGGAGGTATTATATGGACAGTCAATTAAAAAAAGGCCTGCTTGAGTTTTGTGTTCTTGCCGTTCTTAATAAATCAGATTCATATGGTTATCAAATAATTAAAGATATATCAACCTGTGTGGAGATTTCAGAATCCACCTTATATCCGATATTGAAAAGGCTGGAAGCAAGTTCTTATCTGGAAACATATTCAGTTGAGCATAATAGCCGATTAAGAAAGTATTATAAGATTACCAATAAAGGTAAAGATTATATAAAAGAATTTCTGGAGGAGTGGCAGCAAGTAATGGAAATATATTATTTTATAAAAGGAGAACGCAATTATGAATAAAGCAGAATTTTTAAATGAGCTATCATTTTGTTTGCAAAATATGAATAATTCTGAAAAAAATAAGTTTATTATCTTCTATGACGAAATGCTATCTGATTATGTTGAAAATGGTATGACCGAAGAGGATGCCGTGGATAAAATCGGAGATCCAAAGAAAATTGCAGAGGAACTTTTAGCTGATTACGGCAGTGTTAAAATAAATTTACCTTTTACCGGCATTAGAGGCTTAAACTATATATTAACAATAATAGGGTTTCCATTATGGGGAAGTGTTTTACTTGCGTTTGTATTAATGGTATTCTCTGTATATGTAATTATCTGGTGCGTTCCTTTTACCACAGGAGCCCTAAGTATAGGATTTTTTACAACATCAATTATCGGAATTGTTGGATCACCTTTTGTTATGTTAAAAAACGCTTCTATGGGTATTATGCAGTTAGGAACAGGCATTGCTTCTATTGGTATTTCATTATTATTAGGATTAGCCACATTAGGCTTATCAAAGAGACTTATTATCATAACAAAAAATTTAAATGCAAAACTGGCAGCATTATTTAAAAAGAAGGTGATAGTAGGATGAAAATAAAAAACATTAAAAGAAAATGTATAATTTTAAGTTTAATTTTAATACTGACAGGGGTTCTTATATCTATAGCTGGGTTTGGAGTAGCAGGATTTGATTACAATCGCTTGAAGAAAGAGGCTACTCATGATCCATGGTATCAAACTATTCATATAAATAGTGATACGCCATGGTATGGGGTTAAATTCGGAAACAATATACATTTAATGAACATAGGAAATGCGGATTAATAGTAAAGCTGATCTTTATCCTTATCTAGGGATATAACGGGAATAGTATCGTTTATATATATTAGGTTATTATTCTGTTAGCTACAGTAAATATATTGTTTTGATACCTCATATTAACCTTCTGGCATATAATAGAATGGGACCATATATATAAGGTTATTTAAACAGATATTTTTAAGCAGATTTTGTATGAATTGGTGTTTTTGAACTATCAATTTGTCCCGTATAATGTGTTGGAAGGATGAGTTCATATGCTATTATGTAGTACACTGTCAAATGATGGGTTAATTATTAATCAGAGCCAACTAAAGACAATCCCGTATGGGAAATATACCTCGGATTATAACGGATGTGGGTGGATAGCCACTTATAATGTCATGAAGTTATTAGGTGAAAAAGTAGAAGTGGAGGAAGTTCTTCAATATCTAAATAAATATACGATTCTTGACGGCCGGTTTGGTACCAATCCTTTTGGGATTAAAAAGTACTTTGAAGAACAAAATTATGATTTTAGATATGCTTTTCTTTCCCGAAGATTACAGGCAAAGAAAAATGCAGTAGGTATTATTCTTTATACAGATTTTAACAATATACATTATGTAGCCTTCCGTAGAGAAGACCGTAAATTCCATTTTTACAATGATATATATGGCAAGGAAGATGATATTCGAACATTAGATGAATTCCTGGAAGGGAAGAAGATCCCTTTGTGGTATTTAATAATAGAATAAGTCAAAATGGAACACAGCAGTCAAAGGAAATGAGGCTGTTGTAAAACTGTTAACTGAGCTTAATTTAGTTTCTAAATCTAAAGAAAGAATCTCTTTAGGGAGATAAGATTTGAAGTAGCAGAAGGGCTCAAAGCAGTTTTATGACAACCTCATTTTTATTTATAATAATATTTTTTTGATCTCAAACTGAGCATTGATTAACAGCCAGATATTTGTAATGAAATACATAATGTTCCATATTGAGATGCCCCGCATACCTAATTCTTGTGAATTAGAAATTAATGAGTTTATAGCCCTGCTGTCTTTAAACCATGCCATGTATTCCTTTGCATTTCCTATATAATGAAAATAGGCAGAATGAGAGGGCTCGTTAAATTCAATTTTAGAGTTTGTATTATTGGCAAGTTCTATTGCTGAGCGGTAATTTATAAAATTCGCCTCCGTAATTGCTGCAAAATATGGGAATTCAAAAACGAAACCAATGTTTGTAAAACCTAAAATACACTTTGGAGGTGAGAACTGGGCCACAGCTTTCCTGAGTGTATGTAAAACGGCATCAAGAGGTAATATACTAATTGGAAGGTAATAAGGATATTTCCATTCATAGGTCAGCTGATATAAAACGGCATTGGCTGCGTTACTTAACCCGGTATAATCAATTCCTGAATAGGTAATTCCGGTTGCCGCTTCAAAAAGACTAGGTGCTACTGTAACTGTTACTGAATATCCTTCCCGGTTTAAACGGTTTGTCAATGTTTTGATAAAATCTACATAAAGCTGTCTGTCTGGTGGTTGTATATAAGGGGTATCCATATTTATTCCGGAGTAACCTTTAATTTGAAGTGTCAGCAGAATTGTATCTATAAATCTATTTTGTATTTCCATATGGCTGACAAAGATGTGTGCTATTTCGGTATCAATATTATCCCCGCTGGTTGGCGTAGTAATATACATAATAGGTGCCACACCATAACTTTTTGCAGCCTGTATTATTTCAGTATCCTCTATTTCAATCAGGCTTCCATCCCGGTTATACTGATAAGAGTAGATTGTTAAGTAAGTTAGATAGGGTAAGGTTTTCCTGAGGATACTCATATCAATAAAAGGATAGGTAAATCCGTTTGTTTCAATTTCCCCTGTTCTTTTGTCGGCATAACTTATTACCAGCTCTTCACCGGTATAAAGATTTCCGTCCGAAATCGAAGGATTATTCCTAAGTAACTCCATTATATCGATTTGCTGGGATAGGGATATACTTTTTAGCGTATCCCCTTCCTGAACAATGTAAGTACGGTTTGGCTGTATAATTACTAGTGCCTCACCTACTACTAAATTATAAGGAAATGGTATATCATTTTCTAATGATAACCTCTCAGGGGAAACACTATGAGCGTTTGCAATAGAATATATCGTATCTCCGGGTTGAACTATATAAATTTGCATATATACTCCAAGAAGTATTTTATTATATTATATGGGATTACATATAGAAGTTGTTATAATTCTATTTTTAGTAGATGCAAGGTCCTTTGCATGATAAAACAGCCTAATTGAAATGAGACTTTTGGTCTGTAATGAATTGGTTGTCATGAAATTGAAATAATGGTACAATAATGAAAACAAATATTCGATTATGATTTTCAAATATTAGTATTGATTTAACCTATTCAAATAAATTAAACGTAATTTATAATAAATGCTGTATTAACAAGGAGTGAGCATATGAAGTTTATCCATATATCAGATGTACATATAGGTGCAAAGCCAGATTCTAATTACTCCTGGGGAGTAATGAGGGAAAAAGAGATTTTGTCTGCTTTTAATGGAATAATAGATATATGTAACGAAGAAGGCATAGATTTGCTGCTGATTTCAGGTGATTTATTTCATAAGCAGCCTTTAATTAGAGAATTAAAAGAGGTGAATTATAGTTTTGAAAAATTAATAGGAACTCAGGTTGTTTTAATAGCCGGCAATCACGATTATATTGGTGCCAGATCTAACTATATTGGTTTTGAATGGTGTAGACAGGTTCAGATGTTAATAGAGGAAGATATGGACAGCATATACTTAGAAGATATTAATACAGAAGTGTATGGTTTTAGCTATCATAAGAGAGATATTACAAAACCATTGTATAATAAAGTAAGACCGGGATGTGAGGAACGGATCAACATATTACTTGCCCATGGCGGTGATGAGAAAAACATACCTATTGATAAAAAGGCAGTAGGTAACAATGGATTTGACTATGTAGCCTTGGGACATATTCATAAGCCGGAATTATTCGGCAGCCGAATGGCATATGCAGGTTCTTTGGAACCTTTGGATAAAAACGAAACAGGCCCGAGAGGGTATATTAAAGGGGAAATAGTAAAAGAAGAAGAGAATTCCCATATCCATATAAATTTTATTCCTCATTCCGTAAGGGAATATATAAAGGCAGAGTTGACGGTAGATCCTGGTTTCACTAATGGTGCTTTAATTGATATGGCAAAAGATAAAATTAAAGAATATGGAGAGCAGAATATATTTATATTTCAGATTAACGGGTTTCGGGATGAGGATATTTCTTTTCAGAAAGAGGATATCTATAATCTTGGAAATGTAATTGAGGTAATGGATGATACAGTGCCTGATTATGATTTTGAAACCCTCTACCGGGAAAATCAGGACAACATAATAGGTCTGTATATAAAAGGAATCCAAGAGCACTGCCAAAAGGGTAACGACCGGGATATAATAGGGAAAAAGGCATTGTATTATGGACTGGAGGCGTTATTAGGGGCAAAAGTAAGGTAACAAGGAGATGAAATCTTGGAGATCAAAGAATTAAGACTGAATCATTTTGGAAAGTTTCATAATAAAGCAATAACTTTAAAAAGCGGTATAAATCTTATCTATGGTGAAAATGAAGCAGGTAAATCCACTATTCATACTTTTATCAAAGGTATGCTGTTTGGAATAGAAAAGCAAAGAGGAAGAGCCTCCAAAGATGATATTTATTTAAAGTATCAGCCTTGGGATATGCCCGGTGCTTATAGCGGAAGCATGGATATAGAAAAATCAGATAAGGCTTACCGTATCATCCGTAACTTTGATAAGAATACAAAAAGCTATACCATCATAGATATTACCACCGGAAGGGAAATAAACATAAAACCGGAGGAACTTCCGGAGTTTTATGGCGGACTTACCGAGTCCGGATACCGGAATACGATCAGTATTGAACAGTTAAGGGCAAAAACGGATCAGGAACTGGAGGATGAAGTAAGAAATTATCTTGCCAATCTATCTATGTCAAAAAGCAATGAGGTAGATGTAACAAGAGCACAAAGTCTTTTACAGGATAGACGAAAAGAACTGGAGAGTCTTCAATTAGATAATAAGATTCATAGCATAAAAGAAGAGTTGGAAGAGTGTCTTGAAAAAGAAGATAGAATAGAAGAATTAACCTTACAAATAAAAGAATTGGAAAGTCAGGAAAAGCTGCTAGAACATGAATATAGAAGTGCCTCCTTTAGTAATGAAGCAACCTTAGCATACGAAGAATTTCTGAATCATTTTCCGGTTATGAAAGAAAAGTACTATAATTACCGTCAAGACTGGAACTTGATACAAACTCTGAAGGAGAAGCAAAACAAACAAAAGGAAGAAGAAAGGAAGATATTAGATAATGAGAAGTGGAAGGATTATATTTCAGATCATCTAGAAGAACTTGAGGATATAAATAATAGAATTTCTCAATATGAACAAAAGAAATCCATTTATATGGAAAACTACAGAGGTAAAGTAACAAAAGGGATAAGTAATCTGCTTATAGGGCTTATTCCGGCAACCTTATGTATTTTTAGTATCCTTTTTTGGATAAATCACAAATACCCTTTTCTGTTAGCCCTTGCAGTCTTAGGAGGCTTGGGTTTTATCGGATCCTTATTTATGGTAAAGCATTCAAAAGAAATGCAGAACAGTATGGAGGAAGAGTATAAAATCCTGGAAGATACTTTAAAACAATTAAAAACCAGAAAGCAAAGTATATTAAACAGTAATCATGTTGTAAGTGAAGTAGAATTAAAGAGCAGGCATGATTATTATTTAAAATCGGTAATGTCACTAGGGCATCTTAAAAAACAAATAGAAGACTACGAAGAACAGATAACTGGTATCAGTGAAAGGATTCAAATAATAGAAGAAGAACTAAGAAAATATTTTCAAACTTTTGCCGATGTATTTCATAAAGAGAAGCTGCCGGCTTTTGAAATTAGTGATAGCAGCTTATCTTTATGGGAGAAGTATATTAGTAATGAAAAGCAGGTTATTGCAGATTTAAAAGACCATAGAACAAAAAGATACGAAGAGATCAGGCTGAAAAAAGAAAAGATAGGCTGGGAACTGAAAGGTTTAGAGGACAATGAAGAAAGGCTGCTGCAACAAACCAAAGAACTTGAGGAATTAGAAAAACAGGCGAAAGATAATGAAGTGGAGCTATCTGCAATTAAATTAGCCATAGAGACCATAGAACGTCTGTCTGTAGACATTCACGATAGTTTTGGCTGGAAATTAAACCAGCTGATTTCTGACCTTGCAGGAGCTATAACAGACGGTAAATATTCCAATGTTAAAGTAGATGAGAAAATGAATATAAAGGTGGATCAGCAAGACAATTACATATTATTGGACAAGCTAAGTGCTGGAACCATAGGGCAGTTATATCTTGCTCTTCGCCTTGCCATATCCGATCTGGTGTACGGCAAGGATAATATGCCCATATTGCTGGATGATTGCTTTGCTTTGTATGATGATAACCGAACAAAAGCAGCTCTTAGGTTTCTTACACAGAATAAAAAAGGACAGATTATAATATTTACCTGTCATAAAAGAGAAAAAGAGTTTCTTGACGGGATGCAGGCAGACTATAATTATATAAATCTTAACAGCTAAAGTATATGCATTTTCATAAGTATTTCATGGGCAGGCTTTCATGGAATCCAAACTAGATAAACATTTGCAACCGGAGGAGTAAGTGAAGGAAGAATATGAATAAACCAACGAATTCAAGAACCAATACAAGTCAAATCCATAAGAAGAAAAATAATAAAAAAAGTAAAAGGACCAATCAAAAATCAAAAAAGAATAAGAGACAAGCAGCTAATACAGGGAAAGATTCCATCGGTAAGAAAATAGGCTTGTTTTTTCTGATTCTGTTATTGATATTATCCTTATGCGTTCTCATAGCAGGTTTGTTTATTTATTTTAAATACGGTAATACCATTATCCGGTTTCAGAAAGAAGCTCAGGAGGCAGTTAGTATGTCTGACAGGGATACTTTCCGCCAGGCGGAAACCAGTTTGGTATATGACATAAAAGGGAAACCAATCTCTGTACTAAAGGGAGAGAAAGATGTATATTATCTGGAGTATAAAGAGATTCCTGAGACAGCAGTAAAAGCGATGATCTCAATTGAAGATAAGAAGTATATGTCTCATGAAGGGGTAGATCTGCTGGCCATTATCAGGGCAATGACAGCACTTATTAAGAACGAAGGTGACATTACTCAGGGAGCCAGCACCATTACCCAACAGTTGGCAAGGAACATCTTTCTCAGCAATGAAGTGACCTATGAAAGGAAATTAAAAGAAATATTTATTGCCATTGAGTTGGAGAAGAAGTATAGCAAAGAAGATATTCTGGAGTTTTATTTAAATAATATCTATTTTGCAAATGGTTATTATGGTATTGAAGCAGCTAGTAAGGGATACTTTAATAAGAGCGCAAAGGACCTTAGTCTGTCTGAAGTTGCATTTTTATGTGCTATACCCAATAATCCCACCATTTATAACCCATTGCATCATATGGATAATACCAAAGCCAGACGAAACCGTATTCTGGACCATATGTATCAAGACGGCCGCATAGGATTGGAAGAGTATAATAAGGCTTCGAATCAGGAGATTACCTTGTCCTTAAGTAAGGTGAAAAAGAACAATTATGTAGATACTTATGTGTCTTACTGTGCTATAAGGGCATTGATGGAGAAGCAGGGTTTTGAGTTCCAGTATCGGTTTGATAATAAAGAACAGCAGGAAAAATACGAAGAACAGTATTATGATTTATATTATAAGATTCAAAAATCCCTTTATTTTGAGGGTTACCGTATCTATACCTCCATTGATATGAAGAAGCAAAAACTATTGCAGCAGGCAGTGGATAATACTCTGAAAGATTACGGAGAAGTAAATAAAGAAGGAATTTATACTTTACAAGGAGCAGCAGTCAGTATAGATAATTCAACGGGAAAAGTGGTAGCTATTGTGGGAGGGCGATCACAAAAATATAACGGATATACCCTGAACCGGGGATATCAAAGTTACCGTCAGCCTGGAAGTGCCATAAAACCCCTGATTGTATATACTCCAATTTTCGAGAGAGGTTATTATCCCGACAGTACAGTTGTGGATGAACCAATAAAAGGCGGGCCTTCTAATTCCGGCGGAACCTATTCCGGACAGATGGAATTAAGAAAGGCAATTGAAGTATCAAAGAATACTATAGCATGGAAGATGTTTGAAGAACTGACACCGAATGTTGGGTTATCCTATCTGCTGAATATGAATTTTTCTAAAATTGATAAGAATGATTATATACCGGCGGCATCTTTGGGAGGATTTACAATAGGTACAAGTCCGGTTGAACTGACTTCGGCATATGCCGCATTAGAAAATGACGGAATTTTTCGGGAACCTACCTGTATTGTAAAGATATTAGATGCAGAAGGTAATGAAGTTGTGGGTGAAATCAATAAACAAAAGCGCATTTACGAAACCAACGCAGCCAGAATAATGACGAATGTATTAGAAGGCGTTATGAAAAGAGGTACCGGAAAAGGTCTGACTTTAACCAATATGACCAGTGCCGGTAAAACCGGAACTACAAATAACAACAAAGATGGTTGGTTTGTAGGGTATACCCCTTATTACACCACAGGGGTATGGGTTGGGTACGATCTTCCGAAGTCCCTTAACAACCTATACGGCTCTAAACATCCGGGTACTATATGGAAAACTTATATGAATGAAATTCATAAAAACTTAGAGAATGAAGAATTCATATTATATACAGATAATAGACCGCCGAAAGAGAAAAAGGAAGAAGAGGCGGAAGAGGATTCTATAAAGGATTCAGAAAAACCGGATAGTACAAAGGATAATGAAAACAAGGATAAAACAGGAAAGGACAATGACCAAGAGAAGGCAAAGGATAGCCAAAATCAAGACATTAATCCAAGCCCTGATTCAGGAGAGGAATGGAATGAGTCCAATGAGGATGATTTTTATGAAGATACGGAATCAGGAATGGACTTTGAGGACCAGACCGATTTAGAAGAATTTTATGAAGAGAATACAGAGCAAGAGGTACCGACAGACAAAGATAGGCCTAGGGACCAAGATGCAAACGGTGATATAAACAACGGATGGGAAGAAGATATAAACAAAGGCTTAGGGGGTAATGGGGGGCCTGGATAATAAAAAACATATAAAAAATGATACAAAAAATTCCCGGTTTTAAGTTCCGGGAATTTTTAATTCGGAGCAGTAATCTGATGATTACTGGCGGTTTTTATATTTGTTTAATAATTTTTGGATACGTTCGGTTGGACTCAAAAATTCACTGATGGATTTATCGTGGTTTAAAGTATCAATTAATAAAGCAATGTATTTGCTCATATCCACACTGATATAATAAGGCTTAGAAAGCAATTCAGATGGTTGATATACCAAATTCGTGGTTAATACACGATCGATTAATCCTTGCTCGTAAGCTTCATCAAATTTTTTAAAACCATTGGTGAATAATCCGAAAGTTGCACATACAAAGATTTTTCCTGCTTTTCTCTTCTTTAGTTCTGTAGCAACATCTATCATACTTTCCCCTGAGGAAATCATGTCATCAATAATTAACATATCTTTTCCTTCTATATCATCACCCAGGAATTCATGGGCAACAATAGGGTTACGTCCGTTAACGATGGTGCTATAGTCACGGCGTTTGTAGAACATACCAAGGTCAATGCCAAGAACATTGGCAAAATATACAGCACGGTTCATTCCACCTTCGTCAGGGCTGATAACCATCATATGGTTTGGATCTAAATTCAAGTCTGGTACATTCTTAAGTAAAGCTTTAATAAATTGATAAGTAGGTTGTACTGTTTCGAAGCTCTTTAAAGGAATAGCATTTTGAACACGAGGGTCATGGGCATCAAAGGTAATGATGCTTTCTACACCCATGTTTGTTAATTCTTGTAAAGCCAAAGCACAGTCTAATGATTCCCTTGAACTTCTTTTATGTTGTCTGCTCTCATATAAGAATGGCATGATTACAGTAATTCTACGAGCTTTGCCGCCAACAGCTGCTATAATTCTCTTTAAGTCCTGGTAATGGTCATCTGGAGACATATGATTTACTTGACCGCATACAGAATAAGTTAAACTATAATTACATACGTCTACTAACAGATATAAATCGTCACCTCGCACAGTTTCTTTAATGAGGCCCTTTGCTTCACCGCTGCCGAATCTTGGGCAGGAAGCGTTGATTAAATAGGAATCTCTTTGATAACCAGCAAAGGCTATGGTAGAAGTATGCTCACTGTTCACTTCATTACGCCAGCTTACAATGTAGTTATTTACTTTTTGCCCAAGTTCTTTACTACTTTCTAAGGCAATTATTCCTAAAGGTCCCACTGGGATTGTTTCGATTATTTTTTCTTGCTGTGGCATTTGTATTTGTCCTCCGATAAAAATTTAATAAGTTAATGGGAAAATGTCCATTTACGTTATACCATTATCAATATAGTAAGTCAAGGCTAAATCTTAAACAAACTTCTAAAACAGTTTTTTTAGCCGAATGTCTTCTCCTATAATTTTCAAAAGAATGTAATTGCTGGCAATACGGGAAAAAACCCTTTCGCTATAATTAATGTTTATATTATCTAAAGATAAATTTGTAGAAATAATAGTGGACTTGCGCCGTAAGAAACGTTCATTAATACATAAGTATAATTGTGAAGAAACAAAAGTGTTATTCAATTCTGTTCCTAAATCGTCTACAATAAGCAAATCACAATCTAATATATATTCAAATTGATTTTGTGATTCAAAGGATTCTTCGCTTTTACCGAATTTATTCTTCTCCAATATATCAAATAATTGAAAAGCAGTTAAATATATAACTGTATGGGCACTGTCTAAAAGTTCCTTTGCTATGCAGTTTGCTAAAAAAGTCTTCCCAACACCAGTATTGCCATAAAGTAAAAGGTTATTATACTCCTTATCAAAGTTCTCAATAAACTGCCTGCATGTCTGGACAGCTTTTTTAATGTTCTGCCTTGGAGTCATTTTAATACTTGGTTCCATATAATCATCGGAATAAAAATCATAAGAAAATGTGGAAAAGTTCTCTACTGCAATGGCCGTTTTGATATTAGACTGGGAATAAACAATATCTACGATAGCCTGTTTAAAGCAATGGCATTTTTCTTTGCCCTTATAACCGGTATCTTTGCAATCCGGGCAATAATAGGTAGGCTGAAGGTAATCCCTTGGAAATCCATGTTGTTCCAACAGCTGGATTCTTTTTCTGGAAGCTTCTTTGGTGATTTTTTTCAATGAATTCAATGCTTTCTCATCCCCATATAGAAGAAGCTTTGCACTTTCAATGGAACTGCTTATGACTTTATCGTCAATCTCCTTCATTTCAGGGATTGTTTTATATACCAGCTCAGTACGCAGATCTAATTTGTGCTTACTTTCCAACTGCTTTGCATCATAATCCCGTAATATTTTATTATATTGAAAATTTTTCAATGCCATAGGTAATTCCTTCCTTATGATTCACATCATTTCATCTATCTAAGTTATGGTTTTATTGCTTATTTAACAGTCTTTGCTCCATAGAAGAATAATCTTCATCGGTATAAGTCCTTTGAGGAAATGCATTAAAACGGTTTGACTGGGACGCCTTGGATGCAGGAGCCATTTTGGAGGAATTAGCCTTAGCGTTTACGCTCTTAGAATGTTCTTCATCTAATTTAGCTATCTGGCTTAATTCTTTCACGCCTTTTTTAAACCAGTTCTCCAATATTTTATCCGCATATTTAAAATCCGGTTTTTGAGTCATAAGAATAGTACGGTTGCAGGCCTCTACAATAATATCGATAGAGAAGCCAAATTTATTTAACCATTTATTAATAAACTGTTTTTCTACATTACCAGGTGCTCTGTTTAATCCAAATGCTTTATTCACAGCATTGTAGTTGCTGTTGTAGAGGACAGTGGCTGCCTCTGCTTTCTCTACGGTATCAATTCCTTCTTCTGCCCATGATAAGGCAACGGCTTCTATGTAAGATGGATTCTTTTTGTTCTTGGAAACACAGTATTCGTACAGATACATAATCAACTCTGCTGAGAAACCAAGACTTTCATATAAATACAGGATTAATTGAAGATCCATTGGTTTTATCAAACGATCTAAGTATATTTCAATAATGTTCAACAACCACTTTACTTCATCATGATTGGTTAGTTGTTTTATCTGGGCATCTGAGTAAGTTGGTTTTTCAAAGTTCTGCCTCGGTGAAATGGAAACTGTCTCAGCCTGCTCCGGCTCTGACGGTGGAGCTGCGGTGGAAGTGGCATATTCTTCGGCATCCTGACTATCTTTTGCTGTATAGATATCATTAATAGTAATAGATACAATTTGATGGTTGGTGTCTCTTACCAGTGAAAGCAGATTTACTTTTTCCCAATAACATAATCCTCGGGTTATGTCTTTTTCCGTATCTTCTAAATGATCGGCAATGGAAGAAAGGGTAATCTCCATGTCCGAAGAGGCCATACAACGCAATAAATATAAGTAAACCTTCACATAGGCTCCATTTGCAGAGGGCATATAGTTGTCTATAAAAATATTTGGTATAACAGTACTCTCAGAGGTACTGTTGGATTGTAAAGTAATTGTGTTCATTTTTATACCAAGCCTTTCTATGCAGAATACATACTATAAATCTTCTGCTATTAACATGTTAATTAATATTTGTTACAACGACTATATAACATGAATCGAAGGATGTTCATGTTATAAGCATCAGTGAGAATTAGCAAGAGAAGCTTGCAATGGAAATACTTTAATTCACCTGCCATCCTCATTCCGCCTCATTATAGCATAGGTTTCAAAAGAATGAAATAGGTGAAATGGGAGTGGAAATTCCCCACAAAACATTTGTGGACAATGTGGATAATGTGGATAGATTGGTGCAAGAATTCTTCTAATTTATGTTACAAGAGCAAGAAATGTTGGTATTCAAAATAAATCTTAAGAATTGGGAATATTTTATAGTGAAGTACAAAGGTTATTATGTGAACTAAAAAATCCACAACCATATCACAATAGAATTGTTGATAAGATTGTGGATAATGTGGATAACTATTCCCCAAGAAGTGCTTCTCCAATGTTTACAACGTCTCCAGCGCCCATAGTTATCAACAAGTCGCCGTTAGTACAATTTTGCAATAAAAAGTTTTCGATTTCTCCAAAGCTTTGAAAATAATAGGTTTCTTTCCCTAATTTCAACAGTTCATCCTGTAAATCTTTTGAAGAAATGTCTCCGGGATTGGCTTCCCTTGCGGCATATATATCAGTTAACACTACTTTATCTGCTAAAGATAAAGCTTTTGCAAAATCTTTTAAGAAAGATTTTGTTCTGGTATACGTGTGGGGCTGGAATACACACCAGGTTGTTTTGTGTGGATAATTCTTAGCAGCTGCTAAAGTAGCCCTTACTTCGGTAGGATGGTGTGCATAATCATCGATTATGGTGATTCCGCCTATCTCTCCCTTATATTCAAACCGGCGTTCCGTGCCTTGAAAGGATAGCAAAGCCTCTTTGATAACATCTAAAGGTATATTTAAACTTCTTGCCAGAGCAATCGCTGGTAAGGAGTTGGAAATATTATGAATTCCCATTATATTTAAATCAATGTGAGTCAGCAGTTTGCCATTTTCCATTAAATCATAATGACCATGGCCTTTACCATCAAACATTACATTAGCTGCACTATAATGAAGCAATGCCTTTGAAACAGGGCTCATCTCCTGATTCACACTGTAAGTTATTACATTACAGGGTAAATCCTCTGTAAAATAACTTACATTGTCAATATCACCATTAATAATTAATAATCCATCATCAGGAAGGCGCTTTGCAAATTCACGGAAAGAATGACGGATATCATCTAAATCCTTAAAGAAATCAAGATGCTCTGCCTCTACATTTAATATTATACTCCTTGCAGGATTAAATTTTAGAAAACTGTTGGTGTACTCACAAGCTTCCGTAATGAAATGCTCCGAATGGCCTATACGAATATTTCCTCCTATATTATCCAAGATTCCGCCCACGGAAATGGTTGGATCTAAATTTGCTTTTAATAGGATAAGAGATGACATGGAAGTAGTTGTAGTTTTTCCGTGAGTTCCGGCAATGGCAATGGAATCAGTATAATGAAGCATTACCTGGCCAAGGAGTTCTGCACGGTCCATAATGGGGATCCCTGCCTGAATAACGGACTGGTATTCTGGATTATCTTCCTTTACTGCGGAAGTATAAACTACAAAGTTAATATCAGGTGTAATATTTGAAGACCTTTGTCCATATATTATATTTATACCAATACTTTCTAGGTGATTTGTAATTTTACTCATTTTTGAATCAGAACCACTGACACGAAAACCCATCGTATGTAAAAGTTCGGCCAGTCCACTCATACTAATACCGCCGATACCAATAAAGTGCACGTTGTTTGGTTTGCTAAAATCAATTTGATACATAAGACACTTCCTATTCTAAATTAATTGGTTTATATCTGAAATAAGTGTCAGATATAAGTTACATATTGTTATTATAACCGTTTCCTATAAAAATACAATTAAAATTTATCCTATGGGGAAGCAAACAGGCTATGCAGGCTGCTGATAAATTATAAATACTCTATTTTATTGCTTTGCGCTCCTGATTTCACCAATAATAAAAGAGGAATTTAGAATCATCGTATATCTATAATATATAGAATATTATAATTAATGACAGGAATTAATTAATTATGTTAATAATTTATAATTAATTTATATTTTCTGGTAATAGATATATACAATATGTAGTAAAAGTTTTAAATATTTCGAAAATTATTGTAAAATTTATTCACAACAATAGAAATATATGGTATAATAGTCTCAGATTGAGTAAGAGGTGATTGCATGATTAAAAAGGAAATGATAGCAATGCTTCTTGCCGGTGGACAAGGCTCCAGACTGGGAGTTTTGACGTCCCATGTAGCTAAGCCGGCGGTTGCATTCGGGGGGAAATATAGAATCATCGACTTTCCTCTTAGTAATTGTATCAATTCAGGTATTGATACCGTCGGTGTGCTGACTCAGTATCAGCCTTTGCGATTAAACACACATATAGGGATTGGTATACCATGGGATCTGGATCGGAATATTGGGGGTGTAAGTATTCTTCCTCCTTATGAAAAGAATACTTGCAGTGAATGGTATACAGGAACAGCCAATGCCATATATCAAAACTTAGGATATATGGAATACTATAATCCCGATTATGTACTGATTCTTGGCGGGGATCATATTTACAAGATGGATTATGAGGTCATGCTGGATTTTCATAAATCAAAGAATGCGGATATTACCTTAGCAACCATCCCGGTACCAATAGAAGAAGCCAACAGGTTTGGTGTAGCAATCACAGATGAGAATAAGAGAATTACTGAATTTGAAGAGAAACCGGAAAAACCACGGAGTAATTTAGCTTCCATGGGGATTTATATTTTTACCTGGAAGGTGTTAAAGGATGCACTAATTGCCTTATGGTCGCAAAAGGGATGTGATTTTGGCAAACACATTATTCCCTATTGTCATCAAAAAGGCGATAGAGTATTTGCTTACGAATACAATGGATACTGGAAAGATGTAGGCACTTTAGGGGCGTATTGGGAATCCAATATGGAACTGATAGATTTGGTTCCGGAGTTCAATTTATATGAAGAATTCTGGAGGATATATACGAAAGCAGATACTATTCCACCGGGCTACATTTCGGATACCGCTGCCGTTAATAAAGCAATCATAGGTGAAGGAACGGAAGTCTATGGCGAAGTATATAGTTCTGTTATCGGTTCTGGAGTTACAATTGGATCCGGTGCAGTTATTCGGGATTCCATTATAATGAAAGATGTAGTGATTGAAGAAGGTGTACATATTAATAAATCTATTATTGCAGAAGGAGCAGTGATTGGTGCCAATACACAATTAGGTGTGGGGGAAGAAGTCCCGAATAAATTATATCCTAATATTTATTCCTTTGGTCTTGTTACAGTGGCTGAAAATACTCAAATACCATCCGGTGTAAAGATTGGTAAAAATACAGCCATAGAAGGAATTACCCTTCCCGAGGATTATCCAAACGGAGTTCTTGAAAGCGGTGAAACTTTGATTAAGGCAGGTGACAGATTATGAAAGCAATAGGTATTGTTTTAGCAGGTGGGAATAATAATAAGATGAGGGAATTATCCAACAAAAGAGCTATTGCAGCCATGCCTGTTGCCGGAAGTTATCGTGCAATCGATTTTGCATTAAGTAATATGTCAAATTCCCACATTCAAAAAGTTGCAGTAATTACACAATATAATGCAAAGTCTTTAAATGAACACCTGAGTTCTTCAAAATGGTGGGATTTTGGAAGAAAACAAGGTGGACTATTCGTATTTACACCTACAATAACCGCAAGAAACAGCTACTGGTACCGGGGAACAGCAGATGCTATGTATCAGAATATAAGTTTCTTGAAAAAGAGTCATGAACCATATGCAGTTATTGCATCAGGAGATTGTATATATAAGCTGGACTATCATAAAGTTTTAGATTATCATATTAATAAAAGAGCAGATATTACGGTAGTATGTACAAGGCTTCCTAAGGATGAAGATGCCTGCAGGTTTGGAGTAGTTAAAACAGGGGAAGATGGACGAATCACACAGTTTGAAGAGAAGCCAATTGTAACAGATTCCGATACTGTGTCTACGGGAATATATATTATCCGCAGACGTCAATTAATTGAATTGTTAGAAAAAGCGGCTGAGGAAGTGCGGTTTGATTTTGTAAAGGATATTCTGATCAGGTATAAGGATATTAAGAAAATATATGCCTATTCTATGGATACTTATTGGAATAATATTTCTACTGTGGAGGCTTATTATAAAACAAACATGGATTTTCTGGACAAGGATGTCAGGAATTATTTCTTCAGGCAGTATCCGGATATATATTCTAAAGTAGAGGATTTGCCTCCTGCCAAGTACAACCAGGGCTCCAATACGAAAAACAGTTTAATTTCCAACGGTTGTATTATCAATGGTCAGGTGGAAAATTCCATACTGTTCAAAAAAGTTTACATAGGTAATAACTGTACTATTAAGAATTCTATTATTTTGAACGATGTATATATAGGTAATAATACCTATATAGAAAATTGTATTGTAGAAAGCAGAGGCACCATCCAGGCAAATTCAAGCTATATAGGTGAAGATGGTGAAATCAGGATTGTGGTGGAGAAAAATAATAGATATGTGTTATAAAACTCCTGCTTTAGCTATAGAATACATACAAATCAAGAAGTTGTAAAATTTATTTTTTCAACTAAATCCTACAGATTTTGGTGGGTATTAAATACGTTAAGATAAAATTTTTATCTATAAAAAACCAAAAGATAAACTCAGAAGGGGGACTTACAAAATGCAAATTACAGACGTGCGAGTACGCAAAGTAAGCAAAGAAGGAAAGATGAAGGCGGTTGTTTCAATTACTATGGACAATGAATTTGTTGTTCATGATATTAAGGTAATTGAGGGTGAAAAAGGGTTATTTATAGCAATGCCAAGCCGTAAAGCCGGTGATGGTGAATATCGCGACATCGCACATCCAATCAATTCTGAAACTAGGGAGAAGATACAAAAAATTATCTTGGAAAGCTATGAAGCAGCAGCTGAAGTAGGTACAGATGAGACTGCAGCAGAAGCAGAATAAAAAGATAATCCGATGAGAGTATTTCTAGTGTAAGAGAGTATCGTTTAGAAGCTAGGCATTACATAATTCATAAATGATCTCAACCATTCTAAACAAAGTTAATATGAAAGGGAAGAATACTGTTAAGTTGTTCTTCCTTTTCTTTTTTTTCATATGGTTATTGGTTCTAAAATAAGATATAATGAACCAATAATCTATATAATGATTATTAGAAACTTGTTTTATTTACGAAACCATAATGATTTAGAATGTTTGAGGTGCCTTTTGTGAAAAAACTTATAAAAACCTTAGCAATTATAGCATTATTTGCTGTATTAATATATAAGCTTGAAGATAAATATAAAATAATTGAGTGGGTATACCATGTAATCACAACGGAAGAAACCGTGGAAGAAGAGTTTATTAATACAATCCGCCAAGCCATGCTTAAAGGGGAGGAAGAACTTATAATTCAGTATGTTGGGGAATTCAACAGTATAGATTGGTTTACAGAGGATGCAATAAACATGGCTTATTCCATAGATGATCAGCAAACTTCCAGTGACTATGATTATCTTAGATATAAGGTGGAAAGCATTTATGCTAAAGTTGGGGGTTTGGGAAAAATTTTATCTGTTACTTATCAGTTTAAATATAATGAAACTGCAGATGAAACAAAAAAAGTAGATGATAAGGTTAAAAAGCTTTTCCGTAAGTGGAATATAGAAAAACTTAGCGATTATGAGAAGATTAAGAAAATTCATGATTTTATTATAGAAAATGCTTCTTATGATACCTCTATGAGAAATTATTCCGCCTATGATAATTTGTTCGAAAAAACATCTACTTGCCAAGGATATATGAGTTTAGCCTATAAAATGCTTACGGAAGCAGGGATTCCCTGTAGAATCGTAACCGGAACAGGTAATGGTGAAGCCCATGGTTGGAATATCGTATACTTAGAGGGAAAATGGTATAATTTTGACAGTACTTGGGACGATCCACTTACCTGGAACGGGGAAGAAGTGCTGACGTATGATTTCTTCTTAAAGGCGGATAAGGACTTTCCAAACCATGTGAGAGATGAAGAGTTTCAGACAGAAGAGTTTCATAAGGAGTACAATATGAGTAAAGAAAGTTATGAAGAATAAGAGGTGAAAAGCATCTTATCTTTTATTTTGAGATATCCCGGATTATCCTGTCTGGAAAGTTAGCCATTTAAAAAGAATAGTTTAGATAGAAACCAGGGAGTTGGAGCAGTATCTCTTCCTGGTTTTTCTTTCTGAAAAATTACCTGAAATTAAAGCCGCTCTTTTAGATTTCCTATGTATAATGTAGATTTATATAATTATCGTAAAATAATATAACATCATACTAAATTACTAATAATCATACGATTCTTCATAGTAATCTTTCCTGTTATTAAATAAAATAAAGCTATATATAGATACTTTAAAAACACTTTTAAAGAGCAGAGAAATAATTAATCTGTATCTTGATAGAACAAGTTTAGAAGGAGGAAGCTATGGATAATACAGGTGATTTAACGTTGGTAATTATGGCTGCAGGAATGGGAAGCAGATATGGCGGATTAAAACAAATTGATCCGGTTGGGAAACATGGTGAATTCATTATTGATTATTCTATTTATGATGCTATTATAGCAGGCTTTAATAAAGTTGTATTTATTATAAAAGAAGAGAATTATGAAGTATTTCGTGACACAGTGGGAAAGCGTGTTGAGAACTTAGTTGATGTAAAATATGCATTTCAGAAAATTGATACAATTCCGGAAGGAACTGTAATGCCGGAGGGAAGAACAAAACCTTGGGGAACTGCACATGCTGTTTATAGCTGCAAGGATTTAGTGAATGAGAATTTTGCAGTTATTAATGCAGATGATTTCTATGGAAGAGATTCTTTTGTACAATTAGCTGATTTTTTGAAAGAAAAGCCGGAAGCCGGAGATAAGCATCATTTTGCAATGGCAGGATTTATCTTAAATAACACCTTAACTGAAAATGGTCACGTTGCAAGAGGTGTATGCACCACAGATGCCAATAATTATCTAAAGAATGTAACAGAAAGAACAAAGATTCAATACAACCACGGAAAGGTTCAGTTCTACGAAGAAGGTGACGGCTGGACAACAATAGATCCAAACAGTACCGTATCTATGAACTGCTGGGGCTTTACACCGGACATTTTTACTGAAATCGAAAAGCAGATGAAGAACTTCTTTAAACAGGACACCGCTACTTTAGCAAAAGCAGAATTCTTCTTGCCATCTGTGGTACAAAACTTAATTGACAATGAAAAATGCGATGTTAAAGTCCTTAATACCAATGCAAAATGGTATGGTGTAACTTACCATGAAGATAAAGAAGAAATCGTGAAATTCATTAGTAAACAAATTGAAATAGGTGTTTACCCGGAGAATTTGTGGAATAAATAATATTTACAAACAGGGATATTTCAACCACTGGATGTTCTAATATTGAGAATAACTGAAACGTAATGGTGCTAAAGCACCGGAATCCAGATTAGGTTGATAAAACAAGCATTTTCAGCCCGCAATTTGTGCAGGAGCACAAAATTGCTGTCGTTATTAAATGGTGCCAAGCACCGGAATCGAGGTTAACATGGAAAATAAAATAATTGATACTAAAATAACAGCAGAAGTCGTAAATCAATTTGAGTTTAATGGAGAGTTTATTCATATTGAGCCCCTGGGACAGGGACATATTAATTCAACTTATGCGGTATATTTCAGAAGAGAAACAGTACCCCCAATCCGTTATGTTTTGCAGAGAATTAATACAAGCATTCTTAAAAATCCATTGACATTAATGAAAAACATTGAAGGGGTAACCAATCATTTACGTAAAAAGATTATGGAAGCCGGCGGTAATCCTGACAGAGAAACCCTTACTATCGTAAAAACAAAAGACGGAAAATTATTTTATGAAGATGGGGATAAAGAATGTTGGAGAGCATACCTTTTTATTGAGGATGCTACTTGCTATCAGTCTGCTGAAAAACCGGGACTATTCTATAATTCCGCAAAAGCCTTCGGCAGATTCCAGAAACTATTATCTGATTACCCGGCAGAAACCTTATCAGAAACCATTGAAAAGTTTCATAACACCGTAAACCGTTATAAAAACTTTGAAAAAGCAGTACAAGAAGATAGGATGGGAAGAGCAAAAGACGTTCAAAAGGAAATTGAATTTGTAAAAGCTAGAAAAGACGACTGTGGTATCGTGTTGGATCTCATCGAAAAGAAAGAGATACCTTTACGTGTAACTCATAATGATACAAAACTAAATAATATTATGATGGATAATGAAACCAATGAAGGTATCTGTGTTATTGACCTTGATACTGTAATGCCAGGTTCCGTTTTCTATGACTTTGGTGACAGTATCCGTTTTGGAGCAAGTTCTGCAGCAGAAGATGAGACAGATTTGTCCAAGGTTTATATGGACATTAATTTATTCAAAGAATATGTGGAAGGATTCTTAAGTGAAGCTGGTGAAACATTAACAAAGAAAGAATATGAATTACTTGCCTTCTCTGCAAAGCTTCTGACTTTAGAATGCGGTATCCGTTTTCTTACTGATTATCTGGAGGGAGACACTTACTTTAAAATCCACAGAGAACATCATAACTTAGACCGTGCAAGAACTCAATTTAAATTGGTTGCCAACATGGAAGAGAAGATGGAAATGATGAATGAAATAGTAATGAGCCATTGCAAGAATTAATTGGCGCCATGGCAAAAAAACAATGGAAATAGATAGAGCAGTATAGTATACTATACTGTAATGAATATATGTAAATATTCAAGTTACCGGCTGAAAATGTACATTTCAGCTCAGATGGCCTTATGAGGCAAAATATAAAGGAAAGGCATAGGTGTTGTTATGAATATATTGGTAACCGGAGGTGCTGGTTTTATTGGAAGCCATACTTGTCTGGAACTGTTAAATGCCGGACATGATGTTATTGTTGTTGATAACTTATCCAATTCCAGTGAAGAATCCCTAAAGCGTGTAAAAGAATTAACAGGTAAAGATATATTGTTTTATCAGGCTGATTTACTTGATTATGGTGCGTTAGATAAAATATTTGATGAAAATGTAGTAGATGCAGTTATACATTTTGCAGGCTTAAAAGCAGTAGGAGAATCTGTAAGCATTCCTTTAAGATATTATCATAATAACTTAACAGGTACCTTTAATCTGCTTGATTGTATGCAAAAACACGGAGTATTTAATCTGGTATTCTCTTCCTCTGCAACGGTATACGGAACACCTGAGAAATTACCTATTACAGAAGATTTCCCACTATCCACAACCAATCCATATGGAACAACCAAGTTAATGATAGAACAGATTTTACAAGACTTATATGTTTCTGACTCCAGATTCTCCATTGTTATTCTTCGTTACTTTAATCCTATTGGAGCTCATGAAAGCGGACGTATTGGGGAAGACCCACGTGGAATTCCTAACAATCTACTTCCATACATTGCACAAGTTGCTACTGGTAAATTAAAACAGGTAAGTGTATACGGTAACGACTATCCTACGGTTGACGGTACCGGTGTAAGAGATTATATCCATGTTGTAGATTTAAGTATTGGACACCTGAAAGCCATTGAGAAAAAAGCTGGCAATCCGGGAGTATATATTTATAACTTAGGAACCGGCAGAGGTTATTCTGTATTAGAAATGATTCATGCTTTTGAAAAAGCATGTGGAAAAGAGCTTCCATATCAAATTATTGATCGTCGTCCGGGGGATGTAGCTGCATGCTATTCTAATCCGGAGAAAGCAAAGAGCGAATTAGACTGGTCTGCAAAATATGATATTGAAAAAATGTGTCAGGATGCCTGGAATTGGCAAAGTCATAATCCAGAAGGTTATAGACAGTAAATTCAGGTAAAATAAATGAAACTCCGAAATGCCTCTTGGACTTTCGGAGTTTTTTATCTATATTTCTAAGGGAGATTATTATTAATCCCTTTGATAAAAATTTAATTTGCTATTTCATTACCTGTTTCGCAGCTTTTGCGAAATTCTGTTGGGGACATATTTTTATGCTTTGTAAATGCCTTGGTAAAATAATTTTGGTCGGTAAAACCACACAATGATGTAATTTCTCCAATGGTTTTCTTGCTGTTGCGAAGATAATTTTCTCCATGCTGAATACGGATTTCTGTCAGATACTGATTAATACCTTTATGAAACTTCGCTTTAAAATGAGTATGCAATGTGGACTTTGAACAGAAAAAGTGAGAGCATAGTAAATCAATGGTGATTTTTCTGCTATAATTTATATCAAGGTATTCTTTTATTTTCATGGCAAGGTCTTGCTTTTGATGATTTAAACGGTTGCTTAAAGTAATATACTGAGCACAAACATTCATGATGGTAATTACCGATTGAATAGTTTCTTTGGAGCTGACAGGAACTTGTTTTAAAGCCTCTGATAAACGGTTTTTATCTTTTGTATAAGGAAATGCAGCATAAAAGGCATTATTCATTGATTCGGAATCATCATCCAAATACTGGCCCATCATCAGGTAACCGGTTAAAGTGTCAAAGCTGTAAAGAGGTGTAACGGCTTCACACAAGCCAAAATGGCATTTGTAGATATATACATTTTTCAAAGTTTGTACTTTTTCAAAAGCATTAATATCATTTTGTACGCATTTTTGTTTTCCTTCCGGAGACTCCTGTATAAGACTGCAATAACAACTTAATTTTTGGGGATAGGCAATTATTTCGTTAAATTCGGTATCATAGATACTGATTCGAAAGCCGGATATATTATAAAGTTCTTTTAAAATTCTTTCCAATGTAATTTCAGCAGACATGGTATCACCTCGTTCTTTTTACAAATCAATTATGGAATAAGAGTAAATCCTACTATAAGTAAAACACATAATAACAAGTTTAACAAGATTTAAGAGTGACTTTCGGACTAAAAGATTTGTCCAGTTTTGGAAAGGTTTTAATGAGGAATTAGTATTAGAAAAACTATTGCCATTAAAATTACAATGCTTTATAATAATAACAATATGGAACAACGCTGCACGTATAATTATTATAGGTGTAGCGTTGTTACGTGCATATTTTGCAGTATTTTTCATGTTGTCCGTTCTTGTTAAAGAGGGAGGTATTAGAATGTTAAGTAACAATCTACAATACAAATGTGATTTATTTGAAGAAAACTATGGGATATTAAAGAAGAATTTTAAATGGGAATACTCCATGATGCTAAGATTAGCCGCTATAATATGTGCCAATGCCGGTATCAAGGCTGATGTAGAAGCAATAAAAAAGGCAAAAGGAATCATTAAGAATAATACAGGAGTTTTCTCCTCTTTTAAGGATATTTCATTTTTTATTTTATCTACTTTATTTTCTCTTGAAAAGAATCAGGAAGAGATGTTTTTAAAAACTAAGAATATATATGAAGAAATGAGAAAAACAGGTTTTCGTGCTTCGCCCTATTTGACCTTAGCTGCATTTTCCGTGGCAAAGCAAAAGCCGGAGCAGGATGTGGGAGCTGTCATTAGCAGAGCAAAAGAATTCTATGATGCAATGAAAAGAGAGCATCGGTTTTTAACTGCCGCTGATGATTATGGATATGCAGCAATGTTAGCTGCAACAGATTTAAATATAGCTTCCACAATAAACGAGATGGAAATGTGTTATGAACTGTTAAAGAAAAATTTTGGGGTGGGCAATGAATTGCAATCCTTGACCCATGTACTTGCTATGGGAGAAGAACCTGCTCAGGAAAAATGTGACAGGGTATTAGAAGTATTTGAAAGTTTGAATAATAAAGATTGCAAGATATCAAAATATCATAATCTTGCTAATCTTGGCATATTAGTATTGGTTAGTGAAGATGTGGAGAAGCTGACAGATGAGATTGCAGAAGTCAATAAATATTTGTTGGGGAAAAAAGGTTTTGGAAGATGGTCCATATCCAAGCAGGATCGAACTTTATTCAGTTCAGTACTGGTAGTGGAGGAATACCTGAAAGAATCAAAGAAGGATTCCCTTACAATGACTTTGGCTAATGGGATAACAAACCTGATAATTGCACAGCAAACGGCAATGATTATTGCTGTATCCAGTGCTTCTGCGGCAGCCGCAGCATCTTCTTATGGAGATTAGAAGTTAACCTCATCAGGGAAGAGGGCTTGCCTGTTTCAGCAGGAGTTAGTGCTCCTGCTGAAATGCCACGTAGTGGCAATGAGGTTATGAGCAAGTAGCGTAAGCGGATAAACTTGCCTGTAGGCAAGTGGGAATATCCGCTTTAAAACGGTGAAAGAAAAATTAAGAATGAAAGGATGCCGTAAACTGAATTCTTTCACATTATTTATGAATGGCAGTATCGCAGGAAAGCTTGTGATATGCAGTGGGTATAGTTATGTACATTATTATAGGACTGGGTAATCCGGATCAAAGATACGCAGCAACGAGACATAATATAGGGTTTGATGCCATAACACGAATTGCGGATGATTATAATATTCCTTTGGATTTTAAAAAACACAAAGCTATATGCGGAAAGGGATACGTTGGAGGTGAAAAGGTAGTGCTTGCACAGCCTCAGACCTTCATGAATCTAAGCGGAGAAAGTGTTAGGGAATTAGTGGATTTTTATAAAGTGTCAAACGAAGAAATTATAGTAATTTATGATGATATTAGTTTAGAAGTTGGTCAGCTTCGCCTTCGCAGTAAAGGAAGTGCGGGAGGACACAACGGAATTAAGAATATTATCAGCCATCTGGGTACTGAGGATTTTGCAAGGATCAAAATAGGAGTAGGTGACAAACCTAAGGATTGGGACTTGGCAGACTATGTGCTGTCCCGTTTTCCAAAGGAAGAAGAACCTGTTATACGTGAAGCCTTAAAAAGGTCTTCCGAAGCAGTAAAGTCAATTATTACAGATGGAATGGAATCTGCAATGAATATTTATAATAGAAAATAACAGCAATAGGTGTCTATAAAGGAGGCAGCAATTTGAAAACCTTTACTTCTCCTCTGAAGGAACTAAAAGAATTTAATGACATTAAGAACAACTTAAAATTAAAAAACACACCGGTGCAGGTTACAGGTTGTATTGACTCGCAGAAATGTCATCTCATCAGTGGCTTGGGTGAAGGCTATCCATGGAAATTAGTCATAACTTATAATGATATGAAAGCCAAGGAAATATATGAAGATTATAAGCTTTATGATAAAAATGTTTATTTGTATCCGGCCAAAGACATTATCTTCTACAGTGCAGATATTCATGGCAATGCCCTTGTGAAGAACCGTCTTAAGATATTAAGAAAGCTTATGGAACAAGAGCCGGTAACCATTATTACAACATTAGACGGAGGTATGGATAAAATTCTACCTTTTGATTCACTGATGGAATCTGTAATTACCATAGAGGAGGCAGCTACTGTAGATTTTACAGGGCTTCAGGAGAAACTGATTCATCTGGGTTACGAAAGGCAGGGGCAGGTGGAAGGCCCCGGTGAATTTGCAGTAAGAGGAGGTATTCTGGATATTTACCCTCCTACGGAAGACTGTCCTTACCGTATAGAGCTGTGGGGGGATGAAGTGGATTCCATTCGCTCTTTCGATGTAGACAGCCAAAGATCTATTGAGAATGTAAAAGGCCTTAAGATATATCCTGCGGCGGAAATGATTCTTAGTAAGGATAGGATGTTAGAAGGCCTTAAAAAAATTGAGGATGAGAAAAAACAATATACGGCAAAGCTCCGGGAACAGTTTAAAACAGAAGAGGCCGCCCGTATTCAGAATATTATTGATGATTTCAAAGAAAATATCGTTCATTTTCAAAGCTTTGTAGGTATTGATAGTTTCATAAATTATTTTTATGATAAAACCGTCTCCTTATTTGATTACTTTGAAGGAGATAATTCTATTGTTTTCCTGGATGAACCCTCCAGAGTTGTAGAAAAAGGGGAGGCTGTGGAAACAGAGTTTAGAGAAGGCATGATTGGCCGAATGGAGAAGGGTTATATTCTTCCGGGACAAAGTGATGTTATTTATAGCTACAAAGAACTTCTTGCTAATTTAAACCGTAAGAATACCATATTATTAAGCACCATGGATTATAAAACAAATGTCTTTGCCATTAAATCCAGGTACGATTTTACTGTACGGTCTGTGAACCCTTATAACAATAACTTTGATGTTCTGATTAAGGATTTGGCAAAGTGGAAGAAAAACGGATATCGTATTCTTTTGCTGTCAGGTTCCAGAACCAGAGCTAAAAGGCTTAGCGAAGACTTAATGGAACATGAGTTAACTGCATTTTACGGTGAAGATATGGACCGTATCATACAAAAGGGCGAAATTATGGTTGCTTATGGAAGTCTTCACAAAGGTTTCGAATATCCCCTTATTAAATTTGTAATCATATCTGAAAGTGATATTTTTGGTACAGAGAAAAAGAAGAAGCGAAAAATAAAAGAATATGACGGTAAGAAGATACAAAACTTTACCGATTTAAATATTGGTGATTACGTGGTTCATGAAAATCACGGATTAGGTATCTACCGGGGTATTGAAAAGATCGAAGTAGATAAAATAACAAAAGATTATATAAAGATTGAATATGCTGGAGGAGGCGTGTTGTATATACTTGCAACAGGCCTTGACGTGATACAAAAATATGCAGGCGCAGAAACTAAGAAGCCGAAACTAAATAGACTGAATTCGCCGGAATGGAAAAAGACAAAGGCAAAAGTAAAAGGGGCGGTAAAAGAGATTGCTAAGGAATTGGTAGAACTTTATGCCATTCGCCAATCTAAAACCGGTTACCAGTTTGGTTCAGATACGGTGTGGCAGAAGGAATTTGAAGAAATGTTTCCTTATGATGAAACAGACGACCAACTTCGGGCTATTGAAGAAACAAAACGGGATATGGAAAGTAAGAAGATCATGGACCGTTTAATCTGTGGAGATGTTGGGTACGGCAAAACCGAGATTGCCATTCGAGCTGCATTTAAAGCTGTTTCTGACGGCAAACAGGTAGTTATTCTGGTGCCCACTACTATATTGGCTCAGCAGCACTACAATACTTTTGTGCAAAGAATGATGGATTTTCCTATCAGTATTGATATGCTGTCCCGCTTCCGCACACCTGCTCAGCAGAAGAAAGTAATTGAAAGGCTGAAAAAAGGAAGCCTGGATATTATAATTGGTACCCACAGAGTTTTATCAAAGGATATACAATTTAAGAATCTGGGGCTGCTGATTGTGGATGAAGAGCAGCGATTTGGAGTGACTCATAAAGAAAAAATCAAACAGTTAAAAGGGGAGGTTGACGTACTGACCTTAACGGCTACTCCTATACCAAGAACTCTTCATATGAGTTTAATCGGAATTCGTGATATGAGTGTTTTGGATGAACCGCCAGTGGATAGAATGCCTATTCAAACTTACGTTTTAGAACATAATGACGAAATTATCCGGGAGGCTATAAACCGGGAACTGGCAAGGGATGGACAGGTGTATTATGTGTACAACCGTGTAAATGGCATTGATGAAATTGCAGGAAGAATAGCAAAATTAGTGCCTGAGGCAAATGTATCCTTTGCACATGGTCAAATGAGTGAACGGGAATTGGAACGGATTATGTTTGACTTTATTAATGGAGAAATTGATGTATTGGTATCCACAACCATTATTGAAACTGGTCTGGATATCTCCAATGTAAACACTATGATTATAGATGATGCGGACCGCCTTGGTCTATCACAGCTATATCAGTTAAGAGGACGTGTAGGAAGGTCTAATCGAACCGCCTATGCCTTTTTGATGTATAAAAGAGATAAAATGTTAAAAGAAATAGCAGAAAAACGCCTTCAAGCCATTAAAGAATTTACTGAGCTGGGTTCCGGTTTTAAGATTGCCATGAGGGATTTAGAGATCCGTGGTGCAGGAAATTTACTTGGTGCACAACAAAGTGGACATATGGAAGCAGTAGGATATGATTTATACTGCAAGATGCTAAATGATGCAGTGCGGACTATGAAGGGGGATACGGTAGAAGAGGAAACTTTTGATACCACAGTGGATGTGGATATGGATGCATTTATTCCTGCTACTTATATTAAAAGTGAATTTCAAAAACTGGATGTGTACAAACGGATTGCAGAGATTGAAGATGAAGAAGAATTCCTTGACATGCAGGAGGAATTATTGGACCGTTTTGGAGATATTCCTTCTTCCGTCAATAATTTATTGAATATTGCACTTATAAAATCTATGTGCCATGGGGTGTATATTACTTCCATGATTCATAAAAATGATCAGATTAAATTGATTATGTATAATAGGGCGAAATTAAAAGCGGATAAGTTCCCGGAATTAATCAAAAAATACCAACCTGCTTTAAAACTTACCATGGAAGCAAACCCCTATTTTACTTATGATTTAAAGAAAATAGTGAAAGGAAAAATAGATTGTATAACATTTTTTGAAAATGTGAAAAATCTATTAAATGATTTAAAACTATTGCTAGATGAAGAAAATTAAACTATAATGAGACATGTATTATGCAATAAAAGAGAAATTGCGCCTTTAGTTTTTTCAAGGTAGACTGACTTAGGCAGGAAAGAGGAAAGAATGAAGAAAATTGCAAAGAAATTAATGTACTTAGGGCTTTTGGCATCCATTACGGTATTTGCTGTAGCTTGTTCAAAGCCTGGTAAAAAAGATAATAACGGAAGCACAAGCCAGGGTGCAGAAGGAAAAGAAACAGATGAGAAAGGTACAGAAACAGACAATAAGTTATTTGGAAAAGAAGTTGTTTCTGTTGGAAATAAAAAGGTTTTATATAGTGAGGCAATGGCTTATTTTAAGTCATTTCAGGCCCAGATGGAAGCGCAGTACGGTTCTGATATATGGGGATATGATTTCGGCGGAGGCCAGACTTTTGAAGAATTGGCAAAGCAGGATATTATGAACATGATTGTTCAGAACAAAATAATAAGTGATAAAGCAGGCAGCTTTAATGTATCAGTTTCAGAAGATGAAGAAGCAGAAATTAAAGAATATACAACAAAATTCCTAGCAGGGATTACAGATGAAGATAAAGCAGCTTACGGAATAACAGAAGAGGTTGTTACTAATATACTGAAAGATGACTTATTAAAACAAAAAGTATATGAAGCAGCTACTTTAGATGTGGATACAGAAGTTTCTGATGAAGAAGCAAAACAAATTACCATTCAGCATCTTTTAGTTAAGACACAAAAGAAGGATGAAAATGGAAAAACTGTAGATTTAACTGAAAAAGAAAAAGCAGAAGCGCGTAAAAAGGCAGATAACTTATTAAAGGAAGCAAAAGAAACAGATGACTTTTATAAGTTGGCAGAAGCCAATACCGATGATTCAAGTGTAGAATACACTTTTGGTAAAGGTGAAATGGTAAAACCATTTGAAGAGGCAGCCTTTGCAATGAAACCAGGAGAAGTAAGTAATATTGTTGAAACAGATTATGGATTTCACATTCTTTACTGTGTAAGTGATTTTGACGAAGATGCAACACAGGAGCAAAAAGAACAAATCATATCAAAACGACAATCGGATGCTTTCCAAAAACTTTATGAAGAATGGAATAAAGATACGGATATAAAAGTAAATAATGAAATATGGGACTCCATAACGTTTATATCAGAAGATGCAAAATCAGATAAAGCATCAGATGCTGCTAATGAAGGAAAAGCCGGAGACTCAACGGGAAAAGATAACAAAGACACCACGGGGGAAACCGCTGATGGTAAAAAGGAAGAAACTCCGGAAGACAAAAAATAGATTAAGTAATCCATTTTAGAGACAGTTAGAAAAGACTATAAAATAAATTGGTAAATCCGGTTATTTTATAGTCTTTTTATATATAAGAGAGGATACACATTATGTTTAAAGAAAAGTTTAAAATAATAATACTTCTTTCCAGTTTTCTTTTCCTGTGGGGATGTGGTAAGAAGGATAATCTCCCATATCCAAACCCCGAAGAGCCAATAATTTCTGAAACTAAAATATTGGAACATGATATAAAAGAAATAGAAAAGTCAGAAGATAATAATGCATTTGATACCATTATACATACCGGTGCGAAAGAGAATAAAACTAAAAATAAGGATATAAAGAAAAGCGAAAATGAAAGAGAAAAAACAGGTACAAAAGAAGGCGAAAACGATAGTACTAAGATAAGTAAAGAAGTCAGTACAAAAGAAAACAAAAGTGGAAGTACAGGAGAAAGTAAAAGCGGAAGTACAAAGGAAGGTAAAAATGCCAGTACGGAAGTTAAAAAAGAAAGTTCAACAAAAGATACAAAAGAAAGGGAAAAGGATAAAAAAGTAAGCAAGAATCAAGGGGAGAATGAAAAAGCAAAGGAAACAAAGAAGTTAATAGTTATTGATGCCGGGCATCAAGAAAAAGGGAATAATGAAAAAGAACCGGTAGGGCCAGGGGCTAAGGAGAAGAAGGCAAAAGTATCCTCCGGTACCACAGGAGTAGCCAGTGGGCTAAAAGAGTATGAATTGAATCTAAAAGTATCTCTGAAATTGAAAAAGGAACTTATAAAAAGAGGCTATGAAGTTGTTATGATTCGTGAAACCAATGATGTAAATATCAGTAATAGTGAAAGGGCAGCTATTGCTAATGAAGCAAAAGCTGATGCATTTATCCGGATTCATGCCAACGGCTCTGACAACAGCAAAGTATCCGGCATTATGACCATTAGTCCCACAAAAGAAAATCCTTATATCAGCAGCCTATATAAAAAATGCAAAACACTTTCAAAAGCCGTTTTGGATGGAATGCTTGAAACTACAGGAGCCAATTCCAAAGGAGTGTGGGAAACGGATACGATGAGCGGCATAAATTGGTGTGAAGTTCCTGTAACTATTGTAGAGATGGGATTTATGACAAATCCAAAAGAAGATAAATTAATGGCTACAGAAAAATATCAGGATAAAATGGTGCAAGGAATAGCCAATGGATTAGACGAATATTTCAAGTAAATATCAAGATTTGTGATAAATATAAAGGGATGTTGCATGCAACATCCCTTTAATGACTTTAGATAACGGCTTGTTTAAATATAGTACAAATTCTCTGATGGATAATATGGATCACAGGTAACATCTATTCCTAAGTCACGGAGCAATTGCTCGCTGCGTCTGTTTAACATTACGGTGGCATGAGCCTGCACACCTTTTAGTTCAGTTAACTTGTCATAAGCTAATTGAGCCGTTGGATTGGTAACAGCACAGATACTTAGGGCGATTAATATTTCATCAGCGTTTAATGCCGGTATTTTATTCTTTAATTTCTTGTCTTTTAAATCCTGAATGGTATTTAAGATTAATGGTGACAGCAGGTATATTTCATCCGAGATTCCTGCCATGTATTTAATTGCATTTAGGATGGCAGCAGAACAACAATCCATTAAGGAAGAACCTTTACCGGTAATCATTGTACCATCCGGTAATTCCAGGGCAATAACAGGAGTTCTTTCAGAATCGGAAGAACCAACTTTTTGTTTTGACATATATTCTCTTGCAGGGAGCACAGGTCCTCTGTCTTCCTGCTTTAAACCTACTTCTTCCATAATGACCTTCATTCGATTTAAAACCTCTTCGTCAACTAAGCCTTTTTTAAATTCACAGGCAGTGGTAAAGTATCTGCGGATGATTTCTTGTTTAGAAGCTTCTGCAACTACATCATCGTCTATGATTCCAAATCCTACTCGATTTACACCCATATCAGTGGGTGACTGGTAAATGGATTCTTCTCCCGTAATTTTCTCAATGATTCTTTTTATAACCGGAAACATTTCTAAGTCTCTGTTGTAATTTACAGCTACTTCGTTGTATTCTTCAAAATGAAAATAATCCATCATATTAACATCTTTTAAGTCTACAGTTGCTGCTTCATAAGCTACATTAAGAGGATGCTTTAAAGGAACATTCCATACAGGGAAGGTTTCAAACTTAGAATAGCCGGAAGAATTCCCTCTTTTATATTCATGATAAAGCTGATTCAGGCAGGTTGCCAGCTTGCCGCTTCCAGGACCCGGTGCAGTTACAACAACGATAGGTTTTGTTGTTGTGATATAAGGGTTCTTACCATAGCCTTCTTCACTGACGATGGCATCTACGTCAGTAGGGTATCCTTCGATTGCCACATGAGTATAGACCTTTATATTTCTCCGTTCTAATTTATTCATGAATACAGTAGTAGCCGGCTGTCCGCTAAAACGGGTAATGACAACGCTATTCACTTCCAAGTTATAGGATCTAAGATCATCGATTAACCGTAACACATCCATATCATAAGTAATACCAAAATCTCCCCGTACTTTATTTCGTTCAATGTCTCCTGCATATACGCAGATAATAATCTCTGCTTTGTCCTTTAATTTTTGAAGAAGTTTAATCTTAGCGTCTTCATCAAATCCCGGAAGAACCCTCTTAGCATGTTTATCCCCTATTAGCTTACCTCCGAATTCCAGATAAAGCTTGTCATAATTATTTACTCGTTCCAGAATAAACTTAGATTGTTCTTCAATGTATTTTTGAGGATCAAATCCTGATTTCATAATGATATTACTCCTTTGTAATATTGTTATCCCACCTTTTTGAAGTTTTGAGGGAGTTATTGAGTCAAATTTTAAAAATGAACATAAGTAAAATGGGTAGTATATTTACCCACAATTATTCATAGTATAGCACAGAATAAAAGAGAATAAAAGGACAGTTATTACAATAATTTAAGAAAAAATTAAAATTTTTTTGTAAAGTAATTTTTGGACTATTTGTATCCTGATTTGGTAAGAAAAAACCTTAAAACCTACATAATCTGATTTAAAAACTCAAGTAAATGATAGAAAAGTTGTTTTCAAGATGTATTAAAAATATGTTAATAATTATTATTGATATTGACGTAAGGGAAATAATGGTATATCTTTATATCGACAATAAAGTATAGCCATAAAAGTATGATCAGGACCAGTATAAAATAAATATGGCAAGATCTTAGCGGAAGACGGCTGAAAGAAAATACATATATAGAAAGGCTGCCACAATCCGATTCTTTCAACCGATTTATTGGTGGCGGTGTCACATTTGTCTGTAAATGTGATATGGGAAGGGTGTAGAAATGATTGAGATAAGTAATTTAACGAAGATTTATAAGCTTTCCAAGAAACAGATGAGAGAACAAAAAACAAAGAAAAGTATAAAAAAAGCGGTAGATAATGTATCTTTATCTGCTAAAAAAGGAGAACTTTATGGTCTGTTGGGACCTAATGGTGCGGGTAAAACAACTACCCTTCGTTGTGTGGCAACCTTGCTAAGACCAACGGACGGAGCTATAAAGGTCTGCGGAAATGATACCATAAAATATCCGGAGAAGGTAAGGGAATCCATTGCTTTCTTAACCAATGAAATAAAGTTAGACCCTCAGTTTACACCAAAGTATATGTTTAACTTTTTCGGAAAACTCCACGGAATGGATGATAAAACAATTAATGAAAGAAGAGAATTGCTGTTTAAACAATTTGGAATCTTTGATTTTCAGGATAAAAAAATCGAAGAGCTGTCAACTGGTATGAAGCAAAAAGCTTCCATAGCAGTAAGCTTGGTTCATGATCCGGAAGTTGTTATATTCGATGAGCCCACCAATGGACTGGATATTGTAACTGCAAGAAGCGTTACAGATTATTTAAAAGTATTGAGAGAACAGGGCAAAGTAGTGATTGTATCTACTCATATTATGTCAGAAGCGGAGAAACTTTGTGACAGGGTAGGAATTATTATTAATGGCAAAAAGGTAGCAGAAGGAACCATTCCGGAATTATTAGTTCAAACAGGTACAAAGGATTTGGAAGATGCCTTCTTCGAACTTTATAAAGAATATAACCAGGAGGAAGCATAATATGAATGGGGTAAAATATATTGTTAAAAAAGAATTGACCAGAGTATTTACCGATAAGAAATTGGTGTTTAGTTTATTTATATTGCCGGTTATTATTATGGTTGGTTTGTATTCTTTGATAGGAAGATTACAATCTGCCATGATAGATGATATTGAAAAGCATGTGCCATCCGTATATATTCAAAATATACCGGAAGGCTTCAAGGATGTTATGGCAGCTGCTGGTTTTAACGGAAATATTGCAAATCTGGAAATGAATGCAGATGTTACAGAGATTAAGAATGGAATTTTAAAAGGTACAACGGATTTATTGGTTGTTTTTGAAATTGATTTCTTAAATAAAATAAGTAATTATGGATCAGAAGGTGGAATCCCGGAAGTTAAAACTTACTATAATAGTTCAGAACAATACTCCAGTGCTGTTAGAAACAGTTTTGTAGCAGAAGTCCTTTCCGTATATCAACAGCAATTACTGGCAGAACGTTTTGGAGATTTAAGCCAGCTTACGGTTTTTAATATAGATGTTGATCCGGAATCATCTATTATAGTAGATGAAGATAAAGCAGCAGGAAAATTAATTGGGACTATGCTGCCCTACTTTATTACATTAATGTTATTTGCAGGTGCCATGAGTCTTGGGGTTGATGCCATTACCGGAGAAAAAGAAAGGGGAACTATAGCAAGTATGCTTTTAACGCCATTAAACCGTCGTGATATTGTACTGGGTAAATTACTTTCCTTATCTTTACTTTCTGTACTTTCTGCGGCGGTTTATGCGGTTTCCATGATTGTTTCCATGCCTAATATATTAAAACAATTAACAGACGGCAATTTAAACAATCTGAGTATGAAGTTTTCTACAGAACAAATTATACAATTATTCGTTGTTATGATTACTTTAGTCTATCTATACGTAGCTTTAGTATCTTTAGTTGCTGTACTTTCCAAAACTGCTAAGGAAGCCAATACTTATATATCTCCAATGTATATTGCGGTTATTGTAGCCGGTATGATAACAATGTTTACCGGAAGTGGTGAAATTCCTATAGAAAGATTTGCAATTCCTGTATATGGGAGTGCTTTATCAATACAGCAGATTCTTTCCGGTGAACTGACTATGGTACAGTTTGGAGCTGCTATTGGCGGTACGCTGGCGCTTTCTGTTATCTTGACCTTTTTCATTACAAAGGCTTTTAACAGTGAGAAGGTTATGTTTAATGCATAGGCAGTAGACATTAGACCCGGAACCCTTTCCTTAGAGGATTTCCAGGAATATAAAAAAGTACTTATTGTGAAAGGTGAGAGGGCGTATATAATGTTTTCGAAATCTGTGTCAGGTTATGGACGGAGGTATTCTCTATCCTAAACATTCCCACAGGGGACACATGATTATCTGTAAATATTATATACGCCCTCTCATCTTTATTTTTTAGAATATTTCAAGGGAAATATAATTCTTGATTATTGCGTTTTTTTAAATTATAATAAAGACATGACACAAACTTACATAATTAAACTGTAATCGGGAGGAAATGATAAGTTTGATTCAAAGGAAGAGATATAAAAAGACAAATATTTCATGGACTATTTGTACCGGACACAAAATTACTATTAATATTAAAAAGTGCTCAAGAGCTGGAATCGAGGTTATATTATGTTAAAAGAATTTAAAAAGTTTGCATTAAGAGGCAATATGATAGACTTAGCAGTGGGTGTTATTATTGGCGGTGCTTTTAATGGTATAGTAACATCTTTAGTTAATGATATTATTATGCCAATTCTAAGTATCTTTACAGGAAGTTTAGATTTTTCCAATTGGTTTATTGCAGTTGACGGTAAGTTTTATGAGAATATCCAGGCTGCTCAGGCTGCAAACGTTGCAACTATTAACTATGGTGTTTTTATTACCGGAGTTCTTAATTTTCTTATTATGGCATTTGTTATTTTTATTATGGTAAGACAGATGAATAAATTACGTGAAAAGAATGCACCGGTGGCAGAACCTACAACTAAAAAATGTCCACATTGCTTATCTGAGATCAATATTAAAGCGACAAAATGCCCTTATTGTACATCAGATGTAGAATAATTTAGAAAAATATCAAAATTTAGGGTTTTCTTTTGGAAAGACTTGTGTATAATAGTAAATGTATTATTATACATATGTCTTTTTTTCACATTAAGAATTTTATTATGTAAATACTATATAAAGAAACCCATTTGCTAAATTTATATATTAAAAACCTGGATAATATTTCAAGAAAGTTATAAAGACATAAATGTAAAGTAGAATTAATTTTTAGATTATAATTTTTATGAATTAGATATCCGGGAAATACATCTATTTATTTGACTGCCAAATAGTTAAATTATATATAATAGATATTGTACAAAAGAGAAAGGCTTATTGAAGCAGGTGTGGGAGATTATTCAATGAATAATGGTAGAGTTTCTGGTAATATTAGTAAAAGGAACATAAAAATAATCATAGAGTATGATGGAAGCAGATATTCAGGCTGGCAAAGGCTGGGGAAAACCTCAGTAGATACAGTTGGTAAATCTATTAAAAAAGCTTCAATTCAAGCAGTAATAGAAGATAGTATTTCCAAACTGTTAGAGGAAGATATTAAACTGATTGGTTCGGGTAGAACCGATGCCGGCGTTCATGCTCTGGGACAGGTTGCTAATTTTTATAGTTACACTAATTTACCTTTAAGGGAAATGCTTATAGGTATAAACAGGTTGCTGCCGGAGGATATTGCGGTAGTAGATATTAAGGAAGTGGATCTTAATTTTCATAGCAGGTATTCAGCAAAGGCTAAAACTTACGAATATCGAATTTATATGGGTGAAACACAATCGGTTTTCTTAAGAAAATATACGTATCATGAGCCTAATAGGCTGAATATAGAACATATGAAAAAAGCTGCCTCTTATTTAGTTGGAACACATGATTTTAAAGGATTTTCAACTGATCGAAGGGACGGCAAATCTACAATAAGAACAATTGAAGATATTTATTTTCATGTTAATGGAAATGGAAATGTATTAAGTATTGGAATTACCGGCAATGGTTTTCTTTATAACATGGTACGAATCATAATAGGAACCTTAATTGAAATTGGTGAGGGAAATAGGGGGACAGATGACATGCTAGAAATTTTAACAAGCAAAAAGCGTCAAAAGGCAGGAATTACAGTTAGCGGACACGGACTTTTCCTTTATCAGGTTTATTATGAATAATAGAATTTTAAAAATATTCTAAGTCCCCGCAAATATTTTTTTATCTAAATGACAAGTTTAGGTATAAATTCTTCCTTTTGACAAACAATAATAATCATAAGTATTGTACTATGATAATCATGCAAATGGAGGAATATTATTATGAAAGCCACTGGAATCGTAAGAAGAATAGATGATCTTGGACGTGTAGTTATACCAAAAGAAATTCGTCGTACACTGCGTATTAGAGAAGGAGATCCTCTAGAAATATTTACAGATAGAGAAGGAGAAATAATTTTAAAGAAATATTCACCTATAGGAGAGTTAGGACAATTTGCAAAACAATATGCAGATTCTCTTGCACAAACTACAGGTTACATTATTGCTATCTCTGATAAAGATCAATTTGTTGCAGCTTCCGGCAGTATGAAGAAAGAAATCATTTCAAAACCAATTACAAGAGATTTGGAAGAAGTGATTAATGAAAGAGAAAATATTTTAGCTAGTAAAGAAGATAAGAATTTTATTAAAATTGTAGCAGACGATGAAAGTGAATATACTTACCAGGTTATCTACCCAATTATAAGCGAGGGTGATGCGATAGGTTCTGTTATTATGCTTACAAAAGATCCAAAAGTGAAATTTGGAGAAGTGGAAACAAAATTGGCTAGTACAGCAGCTGCTTTTTTAGGCAGACAGATGGAACAATAATTTAAGAATAAGGACACTTTGCCCTGTATAAGTTTTCAAGACCTTCGAAGTTATGGTATATGGTTTTTGTTTTTTGGAATAAAAATCCAACATATCTTCGAAGGTCTATTTCATTTGTTGAGGGAAAGATATATAGTATATGGGCAGTAATTATATTTTGGGTAGAAAAATAAGTTTGCTTAATTGAGATATTATTTGCTTTGAATTATAGATATGAATTTTCACAAAGTTATGTTAGCAAATACATTAATCATATAAGTTGCTTTTTCATAACTACAGGAGTATCAGAATAATAAATTCATTATTCTAATGTAACGAAAACATTCGGAAGGTCATTCTGTTTATTAAAATAAAGTAGTGCTGATTGACAAATAAAAAGGAGCCAAAGGAGACCGTTTCAAAGTCCGTGTAAACTCAAAAAACTGACATAAAATTTTAATAGTTATTTATGGGCAAGGCCATTTTTCTGTGGTTCTTGCCCATGCTTGTATTATAAATCTGTTTTTGGGGTTGTCAAGTAAAACTCCCCTTCGGCAGTCTTAATACCTTAATTTTTCCGTTTTTAGGATAACCTTTCTTCAAAGAATATCTCCAACTGGGAGTGAATCTGTCCCCAGTTCTGACGGTGCCCTGTCCATTTTTTCGTGATGTCCATCGTGGCCAGATACAGCATTTTTAGCAGACTGTCGTCTGTGGGAAATACGGTCTTGCT
>NZ_FOWD01000024.1 GCF_900115365.1 Anaerocolumna aminovalerica | reverse complement strand
CTTACGTTCCTTACTTGATTGGCAACAATCCATTCTTCTAACGTTTGGATATGACCCTCTTCGTTGTCCTGAGTGTGGTGCTTCTATGTTGGTTCTAGAAGTGTACCATAAAAAAACTGCACTATTTGAACAATATCGAAAGTCTATGGGATATGGATAAATCCACTTTCCATGATTCTTCCTCAAATGTCAGATAGCGCAGTTCGAATCAAAAACAAAAAACTTCATAAAACAAAGTCATGGCGAAGTAGCACCCTTCGCTCTTTTGTTATTCCATTTTTTATTTCTACTCTATTATACACTATTTTTTCGATTTGAGGAATTTCCTAATAATAAATAAAAAAATAACCTCATAGGTAATTTATCATTACCCATGAGGCCATTCTGTTTTAACCTATAAAGATTAAGCTACATAAACATTAGTTGCTTGCATTCCACGTTCACCTTTAACAATGTCAAAAGTAACGCTTTGGCCTTCAGCTAAAGTTTTAAAACCGTTAGAAGCGATTCCTGTGTAATGTACGAACACATCATCTCCGCCGTCTTCGTTTGTAATAAAACCAAATCCTTTTTGTTCGTTGAACCATTTTACTGTACCTTTATTCATGAAAGATACCTCCTAAATATTTATTTATATTTCGTGTTTAAAAAAATCACATATTTTTGTAAAGCATTAAACGACTTAATGACTTACAAAAATATGTGAAATCAATAATACATCTAAAATACACAGTTACACTATAGCAAAGTTTTAGCTCCATGTCAAATAGAATTTACCTGGTCTTTAAAGGTAAAAAACTTTGGAAGCCTCTGTTTTATAGTATCAGAGAACTTCCAAATCATTTGCCGGCTATTCTTTTGAAGTTTTATCCATATATCGTATTACCATTAAGTATGCTCCCTCTTTTTTCGATATTTCATATTCTGCTTCCATACGATAAATATTTTTATCTGCCAGTTTCTTAACATAATCCCGATTATGGGTATATATAATAATGACGCCCCCATATTTTAGGTGTTCTGGTGCTTTTTTAAAAAATCTTCGATAAATATTGAATATTTCATCTTCTTCCTTATTACCTATAGCTCTGGGCATATTAGTAAATATCTCATCAAATAAATACTCATGTTTAAAATCGAAGAAATCTCTATTGATATAGTGTATAATAGTATGAGCCTCTTTGGCATTTTCTTTACCCTTACATACGGCCTCGGCATAAATATCCAATCCATACATAGTATTTGCCGGCACCAGATAATTACGCTCAATCAGCATAGTTCCCACGCCACAAAAAGGGTCTAAAACCTGTGCATCTTCTTTCAAATATTCTTTTGCCAATTCTGCTAAAAATGCTGCATTTACCGGTTGGATGCTGGCTGCTATAACATTCTTTCTGTAGAGAAACCTTTTATCCTCTAATGTGTATAGCTTAACCAATACATTAAGATTCCCTTCTTTGTTTTCAATAAGCCTTAATTCAAATTCATAATTTGAAGCAGAATTTATTAGTTTTTGGTTTGACAGTCTGGTTATTTCTGTCCCTAACTTTTTGGCAAAGGCACTTTTTTTATCCAAAGGCAGTTTACTTTTTAATTCGATTCTAAAGTAATATGGTTCCGTTCCTTCATGCCTTTTGTTTAAAAATTCAATAAGACTGCTGCCAGCAATAGCACTAGCTGCCTCTTCTACATTCATTTTGCATGTTTTTAAATCATCCAATATAAATAAGCATTCACTATAAGTACGTATATCAAGGATTTCTCTTAACTGATCTGTTTTAAGAATAATCCCTGCATTGAACTCTTTTGCCTGTATCCCTTTCAATTGGTCCAAAGTAATATTTTTATAATTTCTGTTTGTAAGTAATACCATTTTGGAGGGTACATCATATCCGATAAATTTATGCTTTACAATTCCTTCCTTAGCTATAATAAGGTCAGAAAGGCATCTTATTTCTTCCTGTATATGTTTCTTATTGGATTCCTCTGCCTCCATATGATTTAGATTATTCCATCTTTTTTTCAAATCCGGCAATAAATTTGTATAATCAAAGCCTTTCATGGCTGTTAAATAAGCACTTTTTACAAAAAGTTGGGTTTCTGTTTCATACCCTTGATACAATTTATCAAGGAAAGCAGGTATCTTCAGCTCTCCTATGATTAAAGCTGTATTCTTCCTTACTTTAGCATCTTCATGGGCTAACAGTTCCTCTAAAATAGAATAGTCTCCTCCCATGTAATATAACAATGAAGCCCTTTGAGACTCTTCTTTTAATTCAGCTTTTAATTTTATTAAATTTTGCCTTACATCCTGTCCCTGTTTAATATTATCAAATATATCTCGTATCATGAAATCTCCCTGCTGAATGCAAACAGCATCTTTTTCTTTTATTCTTCTTTACCATTACTTTTCTCTCTCCGTTATGGTAACATGAATGGTATCTCCCGGTTGCTTTCCTATCTTTGCTCTAATATCTTTTCGGATACCTATTATATGACATGGTGTTTTCATCCTAACCAAACTTCCTTCGTAAGGTTCCCCATCAAAAGTAGCTGATACCGGAACCCTTCCTTTTCCAAATTCTACTTTTACGTCAAAAGGAATCTCAACATACGCACCATCAATATGGGGAACTTTTTTTATTTCGGCTTCAAATTCATAAATTTTTCCCATTTTTATTACCATACTCCTTTCAAAACCAGGTGACTTTGTATGTAGCACAAATCTCCGGCTGAAAGAATATTATTCTTTCAACCTTCCCGACATGATGTCCTTTGCCACATACCTTTCTTTTACCTATAATTGAAGTTTATCATAACACTTTCTGATAGTAAATAAAAATAGTCAAAACAATGAACCATTGTTTCAAAACTTACAGTTATATTTGTCAAAAAGAACCACTTTTAGATTGACTTTTTCTCTCATTTATGCTACTGTTAAAGTAATTTGATATAGTGGAGCAGTTAATTTAGTTAGTCTAATATTATTCTATTTTTTTACTAAATTATGCAATGAAACATTACCAGCAAAGAATTTTACCAAAGAAAAAAGGTATTCGTGATTCATGTTCTGGTTTAGAGAATGACAAAACCTGTATCCTTTTTTCCGGATACAGGTTATTTTTATGCTCTGAATGCTATATCTAATAATTTATACCATTCTAGAAGGGAGAAATTGCTATGGAATTTTTACTTGAAGGCATTAGAGCAATTACTGTTCCACAATTAATCATGTACGTTGTAGGGATCCTGTTGATTTATCTGGCAATCGTAAAAGGTTATGAACCCTCCTTACTTTTACCTATGGGATTCGGAGCCATATTGGTCAACTTGCCTAGCTCTGGTGTTTTGAATCAAACGCTGCCTGGAATCGGAGAAGTTCAAGGTATTATTGAATGGCTTTTTAAAGTAGGTATTGATGCATCTGAAGCATTTCCAATTTTATTATTTATTGGAATTGGTGCCATGATAGATTTTGGCCCCCTTCTTTCAAACCCAGTTATGTTTCTATTTGGTGCTGCAGCACAATTCGGTATATTCTTCACTTTAAGTGCAGCCACTTTATTAAATTTTAATTTAAAAGATGCCGCTTCTATAGCTATGATTGGTGCTGCAGACGGTCCAACTTCTATACTTGTTTCCAAAATACTACATTCCAATTACATAGGGCCCATTGCTGTTGCTGCTTATTCCTATATGGCTTTGGTTCCATTAGTACAACCCCTGGCAATAAAATTAGTTACCACCAAAAAAGAACGAATGATTCGTATGCCCTATAATCCTATTTCTGTTTCAAAAAGAGTAAAGATCATCTTCCCTATCGTTGTTACTTTTATAGCCGGACTTGTAGCTCCAGCTTCCGTTGCACTTGTAGGATTTTTGATGTTTGGAAATCTGCTTAGGGAATGCGGAGTATTAAACAGCCTTTCAGATACAGCCCAAAATGCATTGGTCAATTTAATTACCTTACTCCTTGGAATCACCATTGCATTTAGTATGAAAGCAGAAGAGTTCGTAACCGTAGATACTTTGTTAATTTTGGTTTTAGGATTAGTCGCATTTATCTTTGATACCATTGGCGGGGTTATGTTTGCAAAATTGATCAATTTGTTCCGGAAACAAAAGATCAATCCAATGGTTGGTGCTGCTGGTATTTCCGCCTTTCCTATGTCTGCCCGTGTAGTTCAAAAAATGGCTATCAAGGAAGATCCCACTAACCATTTATTAATGCATGCAATTGGAGCAAATGTATCTGGCCAGATTGCTTCTGTTGTAGCCGGCGGTATTATTATCGGGCTAATCAGTAAATTCATATAACCCGAAAAAAGGAAGGAGATAAAATATGCTTGAGAATTTTAAAACTTCTCTTCAAATAATGGGTATGGGAATGCTTGGTATATTTACAGTAATCATTGTAATTACTCTATTCGTTATAGTCCTTGAAAAGGTGGACAAAAAATTAGAGAAGAAATAAATAATACGTTGTATATAATTTTACCTAATATCGACTATCTGACCTACGTAAGTATAGGCAGCTATGTATTTCTGTTTTACAGGAAAGTTCGATGGTTCTAATGCTTTAGTAATGTTTAAGAATCTACAAAACTTCCATAGTCACATGAAATATATATCCGCCCCTATTACGTAGGTCAAATTATTTTTAGCTGTGTGTTAGATGCCTGATTCATCTCTAAAAATCTAGTGGAATTATTGACTCAGTATATTGAAAACTGTAACTCAAACCCCATTTCTCGAGAAAATTCTTTAAAATACTTTCATTTCCTTTATTTATATTTCTAAATACATTAACATAGCTCCCATTCTTAGAATATTATAATACATCACAATATATATGAAAGGAGCCAGATTGTTTTGTATAATTATATTGTAGAAATAGCATCAAAGATGCCCCTTCCCCTTGGTGTCATTATTCCTAACCCCATCTATATTGCTGCTCTTATATTATTAGTATGTGTTTTTGAAATAATAGTGACTATTTTGCTAATACGAAGAAAAGAAATTCGTAAAGAAACTGCATTGGAAGTCATAAAGAATCCTATTCCTGATAAGAACAGCAGTATTGATAAAGTGAATTTACTCAATGAAGAGCTTGCTACTTATGGATTTGCCTATATGCCGGAGAAAGACATCTTTTATTCTATCATGAACGGTTGGCAGCGAAGTTTCGGATATTGCCAGCTGTATGATGAAATGGCAGTAACTATAAGTTTAGTCATAGATTGCGAACCTATACGCTTTGAATATGGCGGAAAGAAATGGATGATTGAATTTTGGAAAGGCCAATACGGTATGACTACCGGAAGTGAAATTGGTATCTATACCACAACAGGCCCAGACCTTGATATCCCAGGGTTTTTCAACGGTACTTTTTATCAAAGTGCAAAAGATGAGGATTTTTTGCAAATGTCCATGGTCTTAAGAAAGAATGATGAAATATTGTATAAGGTCAGTGGTTTACATTGGTGGTTGACCGCCTTTAAACTTGGGGAATTCTCACATCCTTCCGAGTTGGTTGTGGATATTGAAATAACCTTAAGAGATAGTGAAATGCGGGATGCCTTTGTCAATGAATTATTAGCTGTAGGGTATACCCAGGAGGATCTTACTATAATTAATAATACAGTAAGCTTGACCTTTGATAAACCTCATTCCAAACAACCATTTACCAGAATTCCCTTAACCGAATATTTAATGCAGAAAAACAATGAACAAAACTGTAATGCGTACAAGGTTTTAACAAAAGGTTATGAAAACACTCTAAAGAAATTGGAATATCTAAAGAATGAAGAGCCTAAAATGTATCGCCATATTTTAAATATGGGCAAATCAAGACAGTTCTTTGGTGAGTATGATACTATTAGAAATTTTATACAAAAAAATGATATTCTAAATCGTTAAACTATGAAAGGGGTGGCATAGTGTCCAAATTAGAACCATTAACTAAAGTATTTCATTCCTCACAAGAAATACAGTTTAATAATTCTTCAAAAATCGTTATTATGAGCGATTGCCATAGAGGAGACGGGAGCTGGGGAGATAATTTTTCCAGCAACCAAAATATATATTTTGCAGCTTTAAATTTTTATTATAAAAAGAAGTTTACGTATATAGAACTTGGTGACGGCGATGAATTATGGGAAAACAGAAACCTGGAGCAAATAATTTCCACATACAGCAATGTATTTTGGCTTTTATCAAAGTTTTACCGTAAGGACAGATTATATATGCTTTACGGAAATCATGACATGGTTAAGAAGAAATCCGATTATGTTATTTATAAATGTAGTACCTTTTTCGATGAAAGTATAAAGAAACGTGTTCCTTTGTTTCCTAACATAAAATTTCATGAGGGTTTAATACTCAAAAATACAGATACCGGGAACAAAATTTTCCTTACCCATGGTCATCAAGTTGACTTTTTAAATTATAATTTATGGAAACTAAGCAGATTTTTAGTTAGATACCTGTGGAGACCTCTTGAACTGATAGGCTTTAGGGATCCTACCAGCGCTTCTAAAAACCACGAAAAAAAGAATCTACTTGAAAAATACCTGGTAGACTGGGCAAAAAAAGAAAGACAAATGATTATTACCGGACATACTCACAGACCGGTATTTCCAAAGTTAGGAGAACCACTTTATTTTAACGATGGAAGCTGTGTACATCCAAGATGTATAACTGCCATAGAGATTCAGGACGGGGAAATATCCCTTATAAAATGGTGCTTTATGACCAGAAAAGATCAAACTCTTTATGTAGGCCGGGAAGTGCTTGCAGGCCCTGTTAAATTACAAGATTACTTTGAAAAGGTTTCCTATTGATTGCACTATAATTAATACCTATTTTAAGACACCCTACAAAGACTGCTGTATTTATTAATATGATATATTCCTGCTATATAAATATAAAAAATTGTCATTCTTGGCATAATTAAATTTGTAAAAATCATATATTTCATATTATGGCTTCTCATTTCAATTTAAATAAATATAGGCTAAGAATGACAATTTGTCGATTTATTCACTTATACAATATTAATTTATTTTTGCTATGTACTTACTGGCTTTTTTAACCATGTTCTGATGTGAGGCCTGCTCTACATTAGTACCATGGGTACGGCTGTTTTTAAAATGTATATCCATATGTCCGTTAACGCCATTATTTTTAACAAGATCTAAATTTTGACCTCTTCCATAATTACCGCTTCTGTTATTAACTACCTTAATAGCCGGAGCATTATCAACTCCTGCATGTGGCATTGCTGTCATAGAGCCGGCTAATAACATTCCGTCAACTTCTACCACAACAGCTCTTCTTTCCCAGCTCCAACCTCCCCATATAGATTTAATGCTCATAGAATCCTGTTTTGTTAAAGGTTCTACATCTGCATGATTGGTTCCAAAGGTTCTTTTTAATTGAAATGTTATACCTGTTTCTACGTCTGTTACATTAGCATTGGCATTTCTTGGCCATATGTACTGTACTTCGCTAAACCAATCCAATGCACCATTTTGTTCCAAAGCATATTTTTCTAATAACTCATCCATATCAATTTGTTCTTTTAAAGCATTCCATGTATTTTCACCTACAATTCCGTCAACTTCCAGACCATTTTCAATCTGGAATAAACGAACAGATTTGGCTGTAATTTTTCCAAAATATCCGGTAGCTTCATTATAATCAAAATATCCCAAATTCTTTAATGCCATTTGAATTTTTTGAACCTGACTGCCTCTTGTTCCTGTTTTTAATAAAGCCGCTGATGCACTAATCGGGCTGAAAGCCATTGATATAGTCATTCCTAATATCATGATTCCTCTTAGGTGTTTTTTCCTCATGTCTATTCCTCCTGCTGTCATTTCATGTAATACTTGTATTATATTACAAATTAATTCACTTGTCCAGATTTTCTTAATACTTTTGTAATACTTTTTTAACTCTTTCGTAATTATTTAGCACAATATAGTAAATAATCTATATTATTCAAACAATGGAATATATTTCATAGTATTATTATTTATTTTCAAGCAAATTTACTATTCAGCAGGGACATTTTATCAAAGACTTTAATTGATTTTAATTGTAATCTATGACCTGGGAATCCACCAATATATTAAAATGATTTTTTTTATATTGAATTATCCCTTCTTCTTGTAACTTGCTTAACTCTCTTGACATAGCGCTTCGGTCTACACATAGATACTCTGCCATTTCATTACGATTCATAGTAATATCAAAAGATGAGGAATCTTGTTCTTTTCCTTCTGAAAGCAGGAATGTCATAATTTTCTCCCGAATAGTTCGCTTTGAAAGCAGTTCCATTTTATTGTTTAAAAACAGATTCTTCTTTGCCAGCAACTGAAGTAAATTTTCAATTAACAGGCTATGATAATGGCAGGAAGCCGAACAAGTGCATACCAATCTCTTAATATAGAGCCAAAGAATTGTGGTATCCTCGTTGGCATACACGCTTACCGGACTGGATTTAGCACCTGCACTTGCCAGGGATTCGGCAAATATATCTGCAGGGCCAAGCCCTGCTACAAGCATTCGGTTTCCTAAAATATCTTCTCTTATTACTTGTACACGTCCCGTTATGACAATACCAAGTGCCGGAACTTCATCTCCTGCTTGAATAATGCATTGATGTTTCCCATATATTCTTTCTTTGCTGTCTAAACATTCCAATATAGACTCAATATCTGCTGCTTTCATTCCCGAAAACAGCGAAACTTTTTCAAGAATTTTTATATTCAGATTCATACTTTTCTCCTTCATAAAAGTAATTAAAACTATGTTACTATATTTTTCTTATTATATTTATACTTTGTTGCAAATGCAACTGATATTTTATTAAAAGTATTGTACTATATAGTAGAACATTAAAATAAAAGAATTATAAAGCCTGCTTATTTATAATCAGACACACCCTGATATAAATCACACTATGTAATAAATGATTACCATATAGAAAGGAAATATATATGATAAGAAAAATTATAACCATTGATAAAGAAGCATGTAACGGTTGCGGCTTATGTGTAAGTGCCTGTCATGAGGGAGCTATAGGTTTAGTAGATGGCAAAGCAACCCTCCTCCGTGATGATTATTGTGACGGACTTGGTAACTGCCTTCCTGTTTGTCCCGTGAATGCCATAAGCTTTGAAGAAAGAGAGGCTTTAGAATATAACGAAGAAGAAGTGCTAAGAAATATGGCAAAGAAAAAATCGGTTCCAGATGCTCCTGTTTTCCCAGGGTGTCCCGGTTCACAGGCCAATATCATCAATCACAGTCAAGAAAAAAGAAAAGAAAAATTAGAAGAAGAAAAGTATGAAGCACCTGCTTCCATGTTAAATCAATGGCCTGTACAGATAAAATTAGTTCCGGTAAATGCTCCCTATTTTGATAATGCAAATCTGCTTATTGCAGCTGATTGCACCGCTTTCGCTTATGGAGATTTTCATAACAGGTTCATGAAAAACAAAATTACTTTAATTGGTTGTCCAAAACTGGACGAGGTAGATTATTCAGAGAAATTAACAGAAATATTAAGATACAATAACATAAAGAACATAACTGTAGTTCGTATGACTGTTCCGTGCTGCGGAGGAATTGTAAATGCTGTTACTACCGCATTAAAGAATAGCGGTAAAATGATTCCATGGCAGGTGGTTACCATATCTCCGGATGGTTCTATTATAGAATAAAAATTGTATTGCTTTTTTAAAAACGGATGAATCCAAACACTTAAGTTTTGGGTTCCTCCGTTTTTTAAACCTTTAATATAACAAACTCCTTCTTCATAGGCTGTATATAAAATATAAAAGATATCAATTATCTTTTTTATCCGCTATATAGCTGTTCTCAATAGTGATAACACACTGATATTTCGAATCTATTTTCCGGATGTTTTCTTCTACTTTAAACAGCAGCTCCTGTTCCTGAAGCTCACTATAAGAGTAGGGAACTACTAAGTCAAAAATCAGATTGATCTGATTTTCACCATTTACAACTCTAAAATCATGGATGGTTGCTTTTGGTTCCAGTTCCTTAACAATGCCAATAACCATATTTTTTTTCTCCAGCACTTTAGAATCATTAATTTCTATAGGATCCATATGAATAACAATAAAGATTCCCTTTTCTCTTAATATATCCCTTTCAATAGAATCTATAATCTCATGAATTTCTTCCAGATTAACATCATTGGGAACTTCCGCGTGTATGGTTGCCATGATATGAGAAGGACCATAGTTGTGGACAATCAAGTCATGGCTTCCTATTATTCCGTCATAGCTTTCTACCATATCAGTAATGGACTGATATATTTCATGGTCAACTGCCTCACCCAACAAAGGCTCTAAGGTATCCTTAGCAATATTAAATCCTGCTATCAGTACAAATACAGATACAATTAAACCCATCCATCCATCAATAGCAAGGCCGGTTACTTTTCCAATAATGATAGATATAACTGTTGCAGATGTAATCAAAACATCCCCTAAGGAATCCGCGGAAGTTGCTTTCATTACGCTGGAATTAATACGTTTTCCCAGTGTTTTATTAAAAATAGATAGCCATAGTTTTATAAGAACGGATATTCCTAGTATAATTACCATTATCCAGCTAAATCCAATATTTTCCGGATTTATTACCTTAGTAAAGGAACTTTTAAAACAAGAAAAACCAACTTGCAGAATTAAAAAGGATACTACAAATGCAGATATATATTCAAATCTGCCGTGTCCAAAAGGATGCTCTTTATCTGCCGGTCTTTCTGCCAGTTTAACACCGATAAAACCGATAATGGAGGAAGCTGCATCGGATAAATTATTAAAAGCATCTGCCGTTACGGATATACTATTTATTAAAAATCCTATAATTAATTTTGTTCCAAAAAGGATAATATTGCATATAATTCCTACAACGCTGGATAACACTCCATAAGCGGTACGTACACTAGACTGTTCCACCTTATCATAATCTTTTATAAATAATTTTACCAACAACTGTGTCATGTGATTATTTTTCCTTTCAAATATCTTTATAATTATATTTTTTTACTCCAGTTTATAAATAAACGATATATTTCTTTACTTTATTATAAAAAAACACACCTATGGAACATACTACTGTCCCACAGATGTGTAACACTCATCTGCTGCCGTATAAACGGCCCAGCCCCATGAATCAGAGAATATCTTGATTCATCGCCTGCTCAGTTTGTACTGTAGATTATAATGCAGTGCAAATTGATATTTTGTAAATTATATTATATTACTTATGTCTTTGTCAAGGAATTTCCAATTATTTATTGTAATTGTAATTCGTACAGCTTCTTGTAAATTCCGTTCTGATTTAAAAGCTGCTGATGAGTACCGGATTCTCGAATTCTTCCTTTATGCATAACAATGATCTTATCAGCATGCTGAATAGTGGACAGTCTATGAGCTACCATAATGGTTGTTCTTCCTTCCATCAGCTTATTCAAAGCTTCTTGAATCAACTGCTCTGTTTCTGTGTCAATATTAGCAGTGGCTTCATCCATTACCAAAATAGAAGGATTATACGCTAATGTTCTGGCAAAAGAAATAAGCTGCCTTTCACCGGCAGATAAGGTAGCTCCCCTTTCGGTTACCGGTTCATCATAGGTATGTTCCAAATTATCAATGAACCTGGAGGCATTTACATAGACCGCCGCCGCCTTTATTTCTTCCTCCGTAATTCCCTCTTCTTTCAAACGGATATTACTCTTAATGTCTCCGGTAAATATGAATACATCCTGCTGCACCTGTCCAATTGCACCCCGTAACTGATCTGTATCCATTTCTTTTATATCCACTCCGTCCACGGTAATTTTACCTTTTTGTATATCATAATACCTTCCGATAAGGTTCAGAATAGAGGATTTACCGGCTCCGGTTGCTCCTACAAAAGCAATTTTTTGTCCTGGTTCAATTACAAAACTTACATCCTTTAATATCCAGTTCTCACCTTCATAGGCAAACCATACATGTTCAAATTCAATTCGTCCCTTTACCTCATGTAATATGACAGGTTTCTCCGGATTGGTAATCAGCGGTTCTTCATCTAATATATAGAAGATTTTCTCAGCAGAAGCCATGGCAGACTGCATAGTTCCTAATTGTTCTGCAAGATCTTGTATGGGTTCAAAAAAAGATCCTATATACTGAATAAAGATATATAAAGTACCCATGCTAATAGTGCCGTTTAATACAGAATCTCCGCCCACTCCAATGATAATAACCAATGAAATGATAGAAAGCATATAAATAGATGGGCGAAAGATTGCAAACACCATCATTTCTCTATAATTAGCACGAAACAAATCCTTGCTCTTATATTCAAATTCTTTATATTTTTCCTGCTCTCTTGCAAAGATCTGAATCAGTTTCATTCCGGTAATATGCTCCGATAAGTAAGTATTTATGGCGGTTATTTTTGTTCTTGCCACACGATAGGTGGCTCTGGAGATAGATTTAAATAAAACCGTTAATCCAATTATAAATGGCAGTAATATAAAAGAATAAATTGACATTCTCAAATCAATAGACAGCATAACCACCGCAATACCAATGATTTTTACAATATTCTTAAGGAGTTTAACTAGTATATTGGCAAACATCTCATTTAAGGCCTCAACGTCATTGGTAATCCTGGTAACGATTTTGCCTACCGGTGTTATATCAAAGAATCGCAGTGACAACTTATGTACATGTTCAAATACTTCTTGTCTGATGTTATATATAATAGTTTGACCAGTATTTTGAAGTATCCAGGTCTGAAGAAAGTTGAATACAAAACTTAATACCAATACGATTAAATATATCAGAGCTATTTTTTGAACTCCCTGAAAATTTCCGTTTCCAATGTATTTATCAATAGCCTCTCCTATTAAAATAGGTCGAAGAAGTTCCAGCCCGGTAATCCCCAGAACCAGCAGGAAAGCAAATGCCATCCAGTGCCAGTAAGGTTTTGCATATGCCAAAAGACGTTTTAAAACCCTTCCTCCCTGAGACCTTTCATAATCTATTTCTCTATTGTTCGCCATAACAATTACACCAATGCCTTTCTTCACAGTGTTAAACTGCTTCCAATTGTTTTTCTAATTGCTGCTTTTCATACATTCTTGCATAGATACCTTGCAGTTTAAGAAGTTCTTCATGAGTTCCATATTCTGCTGCTTCTCCTGCATCTAAAACAAGAATGCGGTCTGCATTTTGAATAGTGGAGATTCGATGGGCGATGATGATAGTGGTTTTACCTTCTCTGTTTTTCTTCAGATTTTCCAAAATTCTCTCTTCCGTATTGGTATCAACTGCAGATAAAGAATCATCCAGTATAAGAATAGGGGCATCTTTCATAAAAGCTCTCGCTATGGAACTTCTTTGTTTTTGCCCTCCTGATAAAGTTGCTCCTCTTTCCCCAACCACAGTTTCATATTTTAAAGGAAAATTCATAATATTCTCATGGATACAAGCTTCTTTTGCTGCCTGTTCTACCATCTCTAAATCATTGTCGGCAGCTCCAAAAGCAATGTTATTCCGTAACGTATCGGAAAACAGAAAGTTATCCTGGGGGACATAAGCAATGTTCTCTCTTAGCGTCTTTAAAGGTATCTCCCTTATGTCATATCCATCCAATGTAATTTGACCCGGTTCCACATTATACATTCGGAGCAGAAGATTTACCAGGGTGGTTTTACCGCTTCCTGTTCTTCCAAGTATTGCAAGAGAAGAACCTTTTTCTATATGTACAGAAATATTATTCAAAGCTTTTGGTGCATCGTTATTATATTGAAAACACAAATCTTTGATTTGTATATCTCCTTCCAAATGTTCTACTCTTTTAACGGTATCTTCATCAAATATTTCCGGCTTTTCATCAAAGATATTCTGTATCCTTTTTAATGAGGCAAAGCCCTGAGAGAAGAAAGTAATGCTGTCTCCAGCCGCAATCATAGGCCATACCAGCATATAAATATATTGGTTAAATGCAATAAAGCGGCCTAAAGTAATATCACCTTTTATAGTAAGGTAACCCCCATACAGCAGAGTTATTACACTGGAGAAACCAATAATAAAGTCAAGAGAGGGCATAACAACTGCCTGTAATTTAACCACACCCATATTCTTGTCTTTGTTTTCCTTATTGGCTTTCCCAAAGGCTTTTAATTCCTTTCTTTCCTGCACAAAGGCTTTTATAACATGAATACCCGAAATACTCTCTTGTACCTGATCCGTTAGGTCTGAGAATGCCTGCTGTTTTGCTGTAAATTTCTTTTCAGCAGCCTTACCATAATACACACCACCTACAGCAATGAACAAAAGTGGAATTACTGCTAAAACCGTTAATCGAAGATCTACATATAGAATCATCTTAATTAGGACCATCAATGTCATAATAACCGCATCAAAGGTAGTAATAACCGCAGGACCTATAGACATACGAACTGCATTCAGATCATTTGTAAAATGGGACATTAAATCGCCGGTTTTATTCTTATTAAAGTAACTCATAGATAGCTTTTCCAAATGGGCAAATAAATCATTTCTAATTTCACACTCAATTGCCCTAGAGGAGCCAAATATAAAATAACGCCACAAAAATCTTCCTATCATCAAGATTGCGCCAACTATCAGTATCTTACCAATACCCAGCAAAACCCCATGGATGTTCATGGTTTTACTTTCCAATCCATCGGTAATTTCCCCAGTAAATTGAGGTATGTATAAGTTCACAAAATCCACTACAAATAGAGTAATGATACCAAGAAAGTACTTCCATTTATATCTATATAAGTATTTTAATATTATATTATTCTTTTTCATGTTCTTCACCTACTGTTCTTTTAATTAACCGTACTTTTCTATTATGTATGATAGTTATCTTTTTTTCAATGATAATTTTTATTCATTTGCTATTATGTAAGCTTTTGTTCTATAATTTATTTTCAATATGTATACTGTTTATAAACCCAATGGTATATAATAGGAGTAAGTAATACATTTAAAAACGGAATGAGGAAAGAGTGGGATACGCAGCATTCCCACCCGAGGATGTTGCAGCATTCCGGTGAAAGGAGTCCTATGAAGATATTAGTAGATGCTGATGCCTGTCCGGTAAAGCATATTATAGAAAGGATTGCAAAAGAACATAAGATACCGGTTATTATGGTAATCGATACAAGTCATATCCTTCAATCGGACTATAGTGAAATCCTTCAAGTCAGTAAGGCTCCGGAAGCGGTGGATATTGCCCTGATCAACCGTACTTCTGCTGGAGATATTGTGGTAACCCAGGATTATGGAGTGGCTTCTATGGCCCTTGGAAAAAAGGCCTATGCAATCAATCAAAATGGCAGATATTATACGGAAGATAACATTGACTGTTTAATGTTTGAACGGCATATTGCCAAAAAGCAAAGAAGAGCCGGTAAGAAAACCAGCTCTATTAAAAAGCGAACCAAAGAAAATGATGAAAATTTTGAAAGGGCTTTTTTACAATTATGTTTACGATTAAAACAAGGAAGTTCCCAACCTGAATAAGAATCCGGGAGCTTCCTTTTTTAAGCTATACGAATCTCACTTATCAAACCATAGTTTCTAACAACTTTTTACTGTATGGATGATTAGGCTGATGGAATAAATCCCAGGCATCTGCCGTCTCCACAATTTCACCTTGGTACATAACACATACCCTGTCACACATTTGATAAATAACATTCAAATCATGGGAAATAAAAAGATAGGACAGGTCGTGTTCCTCTCTTAATTTTTTTAAAAGTTCCAATATCTGAGCTTGAACTGTCACATCAAGAGCAGAAACCGGTTCATCTAAAACGATAAGCCTGGAATTCTGAATAATGGCTGCACCAATAGCCACCCTTTGTCTTTGGCCACCGCTTAATTGGGATAAATAACGTTCTCCGAGCTTTTCTTTTAACCCAACTTCTTTTAATATTTGCAATACCTTTTCTTTTCTTTCCTGTCTGGTATAACCACCGGCAATCCTTAAGGGTTCTTCTAAAATCCAGCTTACTTTCTTTGCGGGATTTAAGCTGCCATAAGGATCCTGGAAGACCATTTGGGGTTTCTTATCTTTTAATTTGATTTCACCGGATACATCCTTTATAAGTCCTGTTATTGCTTTTGCTAAAGTTGATTTTCCGCTTCCGCTTTCACCTACGATGCCCAGAACTTCTCCATACTTTACAGACAAAGAAACTTTGTTTACCACTTTTTTTAACTTCTTTTTTGCGAATACCTTTTTTACATTTTCTTCATAAAATACATCCAGATGATGTACCTCTAATATAGTAACCTCATCTGTATTTCTTACCTCTTTAATTTCTGATTTCCTTTTAGCTTCTGTTTCTGCTTCTGTGCAATCCCTTTCAGCTTTCTTAGTACTTTCAACTTCAAGCTTCTTGCTATGTCCCTGATATGTTTCCTTTTCAGCGGCTTCATTGTATAATTTCTTTTTTTCTCTGCCGGGCATGGCAGCCAGTAATTTCTTGGTATAATCTTTAACGGGATCTGAGAATATCTCCTCTACCGTCCCTTCTTCTACAATCTTTCCATCCTGCATAACCAAGGCTCTTTTACAAATGCTTTTGATAACACCCAGATCATGGGATATGAGAATAACAGAAGTACCATGATCTTTATTCAATTTCTTTATTAATTTTAGTATTTTAGCTTGAATAGTAACATCCAGTGCAGTTGTTGGCTCATCTGCAATCAGCACTTTAGGGCTGCAAATCATTGCCATAGCAATCATTACTCTCTGGCGCATACCTCCGGATAATTGATGGGGATATTTATAAAATAAGCTCTCAGGGTCCTTTAAGTCTGCCTCCTGCAAAGCTTCCAGTACCCGTTTTTTACGTTCATCAGAATGTAATTCCGGCTCATGTAACAGCAGCATTTCTTCAATCTGATGACCGATTGTAATAACCGGATTCAAAGAGGTCATGGGTTCCTGAAATATCATAGAGATTTGATTTCCATTTATTTTTCTAAGCTCTTCCTGTTTTAACTTTAATAAATCTTTATGTTCAAAGAGAATACTTCCCTCCAAAACTTCCGCATCCTTTGATAATAGACCCATAATTGCCAGTGCGGTCATTGTTTTTCCAGAACCGGATTCTCCAACAACTCCAAGGATTTCGCCTTTCTCCAATTGAAAGGAAACTTTATCCGTCACTTTACTTACATTGCCTTTATCACGAAAACCAATGGTAACATCTTTAACTTTAATTAATGGATGATTCACCTTTATTTCCTACCTTTCGTTTATCAGACTAAATCCTATTACGGATAGAACTATCATAATTCCCGGAAATATGGCACACCAGGGAGACATAAACATATAAGATTGTGCCTCTGATAACATTCTTCCTAAACTGGGATCGGGAGGCTGTACACCTAATTGCAGGTAACTCATACCTGCTTCTGCCAAAACCGCATTATTAAATCCAATAGTAAGGGAAGATAATAAAATAGCTTTTGTATTAGGAAGAATATGAACAAACATAATTCGCAAATCGCTGGCGCCCATTAATTTTGCATTCTTTACAAAATCTCTTTCTTTTAATGTAATATACTCACTTCGTACTACTCTGGCAAAACTGGGTATAAAAATAATACCTAATGCAATGATCACATTATATTTACCGGGTCCAATTAAGCTTACCACAATAAGTGCCAGCAAAATACTTGGAAAAGAAGCCACTCCATCATTAATGCGCATTAGGATCTCATCCAGCCAGCCTCCATAGTAACCGGTAAATGCTCCTACTAGTGTTCCAAAAAAAGCACCAATGGCAACCGTGAGCAAGGCTACAAAAAAGGTGGTTCTTCCCCCCTCCATCACCCGGCTTAATACATCACGGCCAAAATTATCTGTTCCAAATAAATGCGTAAAACCCGGTGCCATATTCTTCGCAGTTCCATCCATTGCATTTGGGTCATAGGGGGTGTAAAACAGCCCTATTATAATAAAGAGAAGCACTAAACTAATAATAGAGATTCCTATTTTAAAGTTTAAATTATTTATTTTTTTGTTCTTCACTTGTCTTCTCCTTACATTACTTCACTCTCACACGTGGATCAATCCACTGGTATAGCATATCAACAATAAAGTTTATAACAACAATAGTCGCAGCAATATATAAAACTATGACTTGTACAACTGCATAATCCCGGTTGGAAATTGCCATAACCAGAAGCCTTCCTAAGCCCGGCAAACTAAAGACCTGTTCAATCGCAATACTTCCGGCTAAAGTATCAGCAATAATCATCCCAATAAAGGTAAGCACAGGAATAAAGGCGTTCTTTAACACGTGTTTGTAAAGAATGGGGTTTTCTAAATTACCTTTACTTCTGGCTGTCCTTACATAATCCATCTGAAGCTGTCTGATGATAGAACTTCTTAAAAACTTTAAGACCATAGCAGCCTTGGGAATTGCATTGGCCAATGCGGGATAAATCATGTATCCCAGAAATAGACCGAAGTTCTCCTTAGGCCCAATATAACTTCCCGGCGTAAACCATTTTAATATAAATCCAAATAGTAATGTTATAATAATACCAAGAAAGAAAGGTGGTATTCCCATTCCGGTATGAGTAAAGAAGGATATAATTCGGTCCACCCCTTCCCCTTCTTTCTTAGCTGCCATAATACCAAAAGGAATGGAAAGAACAAGAATAAAAGAAAAAGATAAAGCAGCCAGCCAAATAGTCACCGGCATTCTTTCCAATATAAGAGAACTTACAGGTATTTTATACTGGCTGGAGATGCCAAAATCACCGGTAAATACTCTAGAAAGCCACCTTCCGTAACGAACCAAAACATTTCCATTTAAATTCATAGCTTCCCTTAAAGCTTCAATATTTTCTTCTGTTGCATTGGTACCCAATTGGGTAACAGCACTGTCTCCCGGAACTACTTGAAATGCTATAAAAGTGAGAAAGGAAACAATAAGTAGAGTAAGGACTAAAGTAAGTACTTTCTTTAGAGTATATTTCATATTCCTTTTCCTCCTTTTATATGTGTTTTCTAATCCTATCGTTAAAGCGGATATTCTCACTTGCCTATAGGCAAGTTTATCCGCTTACGCTACCAGCTCTACCTCATTGCCACTACATGGCATTTCAGCAGGAGCCCTAACTCCTGCTGAAACAGGCAAGTCCTTACCTGATGAGGTTAAATAAAGTATGTACGATTTCCTCTTATTTTTCTTTAAATATTACAAAATAAAATTAAATTTGTCATTCCGAGAGTACAATTTCAGCAAGGCTGAATCCTGTACTCGAAAAATCTCACCTTTATTAGAGATTCTCCACCCTTTGGGCTTAGAATGACAAATTATTTTATTTCTACTTTTCCACAAAAATTTATTTATTTTATATATTTATCAACAATTATTCTGCATAATACACACTGGCCATATCTAATGCAAAAACAGGATAGAAGGTAAATCCGTCTAATTTTTTATTGACCGCCACTAAAAGGGCAGGATCCTGTATATAGACAGCAGCTGCGTCTTCCGCTAAAATGGATTGCAGTTCTTTATAAAACGTTATCTTCTCTTCATCCTTTGTTGTCTTTACGGCATTGTCTAAAGTCTTATCAAATTGTGGGTTACTATATTTTAAGAAATTATTACCCGCATCTGATTTATATCTTTCTAATACATCTCTGGGAGCCAGTTTCGCGTCTAAGCCAATAACTGTTGCTTCATAATTTCTTGCCACATAAACATCACTTAGCCAGCTGGCCCATTCGATCTGCTCAATTTTAGCAGTAATGCCCGCCTGTTTTAGCTGTTCAACAATTACCTGGGCAGTGTCTACATGGAACTTATAATTGGAAGGCACTTTAATAGTGAAAGTGAATCCATTGGGATATCCTGCCTCGGCAAGTAGATCCTTTGCTTTTTTCACGTCATAGGTATAAGTTCCTGCCGTTTCTTCATTATAATACTTGGAAAAGCCGGGGAACATATTGCTGCCAATTACAGAACCTTTTCCCCCTGCTACCATATCAAGAATTCCTTGTCTATCTATTGCATAATTTAGAGCCTGACGTACTTTTATATCAGTAAATGGTTTTGCAGTATTATTTAAAAATAGTGCTTGTACCAGATTCATATGGCCTTCTGCAATATTAAACTGCTGTGATAATTGAGCTGCCTGGGTTTCTGTTAAATATGGAAAAATATCAAGTGATCCTGCTAATAAATCCAAAACCGCAGAATCCGGATTTGGTACTATTTTAAAAGTTACCTGATCTAAATATGGTTTTCCTGTAACATAATACTCTTCATTCTTCTCTACGACCAGACTTTCTAGCGGTGTATAAGACACAAATTTAAAGGGTCCCGTTCCAACCGGAGCAGTATTCTGGTCCTTGTAGTCTTTTGGAATAATGGCACAAGTAAGATAACCCAGTAACTCTGTGTCACCTTCTTTTAATACCACTTCCACTGTAGTTTCATCTATCTTGTTTACTTCTGAAACATTAGTAAGCGCCGATTCCACTACAACAGCAGGATCAGCTGTTTCAAGTAAACCGGCGCTTCTTTTGATTGAATATATAACATCATCTGCTGTTACAGGAGCACCGTTATGAAACTTAACATTTTCACGCAAAGGGAAAGTATATACTTTTCCGTCTTCCGATATGTCATAACTCTCTGCTACAGCAGGCACTAAATTACCATTTTGGTCAGGTTTTACCAAACCTTCAAACAGATTAAATAAAACTTCCTTAGTTCCTGCCGCTACCGCTTTGTGAGGGTCAAGACTATCTAAATCTTGTGAAATTCCTACTACGATTTTTCCACTGTTAATAGGGGTTTTTGAAGACATATCATCTACAGGAGCTTTCTCATTATCGTTTCCTTTCCTACCGCCTCCACATCCGTAAAGTGCAATGGATAAAACCAGAATCATGAGTATGAAAAATGGTTTTCTTTTTTTCATATAAAACTCCTCCTTATGAAATTTTCTTCATCATATACTTATTATGTGAAAATTGCAAGATATAAATTCATAATTTTCTAAAAAATATAAAGATATAATAACACCAAAGATGCTATTCTAGTACAAGATATTGATGAGTAACCTTCCTTACCAAGCAATATCTTGTACCGGCAAAAGTGCTGAACACCTTTTACTATAATTAAAAAATAGTTGGTACAAATTCTTGCACATCCACTTTTACCAAGCCACGGGTCGTGAGCCTGATATCAGGAATTACTGACAGACTTATGAATGCTAAAGTCATAAATGGATCAATTCCTTCCGATACCCCTAAACCTTTTGCCTTCTTTTTCATTGCTCCCAGCTTATCTTCTACTACTTCTGCTTTTTCATCACACATTACACCGGCAATAGGCAATGGCAATTCTCCAAGAATCTTACCCTCTGACACTATTGCCAAGCCTCCTTGATTCTTTCGCACACAATTTCCAGCTATGCTCATATCCAAATCATTGGTACCCACAATAATCAGATTATGTGAATCATGAGCAATACTTGAGGCTATTGCGCCATTCTTCAGTCCATAACCTTTTAAGAATCCCACACCAATATGCCCTGTATTTAAATGTCGTTCCGCTACCGCAAGTTTTACAATATCCTGCTCTGGATTTACTCCTGTTCCAGAGAAAGGCATTATTTTTTCATTCGTTAATATCTCTCCATTAACAAGTTCAATTACCCGCATGGATTCTCCGGTTTCCTTCACTATAAAATCTTCCGGTTTTAATTCTTTCATATGGAAAGAAGTATATACTTTTTTAAATTTATTTAAATCTTTTTTAGTAGTTACACTTTCATTTAGAATGATTTTATTTTGTGCTGCTAGTTTACCGTCTTTATATACTTCCAATACATTCATGTCATATAAGCTGCCTACCACCGCTATATCTGCTTTATAACCGGGTGCAATGGCTCCCGTATTCTTTATTCCAAAATACTCTGCGGGCTGAATAGTAGCCATCTTAACCGCCAGTATAGGATCCGCTCCATTGGACACGGCTTTTCTAATTAAATAATCTACATGACCGTACTCTATAATATCTCCCGGATGTTTATCATCTGTAACCAGCATACATCTATAACAGTAGGGTGGTTGGAACAATGGCATTAAGGCGTCCATATTCTTTGCAGCAGTGCCTTCCCGAATCATAATCCACTGTCCCCGGCTTAGTTTCTCTTTTGCATCTTCTACGGTACTGCATTCATGATCTGAAACAACACCGGCAGCTATATATCCGTTCAGCCCTTTCCCCTGCAACCCGGGAGCATGGCCATCCACTATTTTATTATATTTCTTTGTTATGGCAATCTTTCGAAAGATTCCCTCGTCTCCTAATAAAGTACCGTAAGAATTCATTAATTCTGCCAGTCCCAAAACCCTTGGATTTTCAAAAAACTCCTCCAGATCTTCTGCTTCCAGTACAGCCCCTGATTCATCCAAAGAAGTAGCAGGTACACAGGAAGGTAGCATAAAATAAACATCCAAAGGTAATCCTTCGCTGCTTTCCAGCATATATTCGATTCCCATCTTGCCGGCAACATTGGTAATCTCATGAGGATCTGTAATAACAGCCGTAGTTCCGTGAGGCACTACAGAAGCAGCAAATTCACCGGGGGATAACATAGAACTTTCTATATGAATATGACCATCAATAAATCCGGGACACAAAATCTTGCCTGAACAATCAATATATTTTGTTAAATGACCTGTTTCTGTATCAAATTCCACACTGGAGTAGTCACCGATGCCAACTATATACCCATTATGTATGGCTATATCTCCGCTCTCTAGTTGATTGGTAAATACATTTACAAATCTTCCGTTTTTAAGTACTAATTCCGGTGCTATCCTTCCTATTGATGCAAAAACATTTTCTTGTAGATGTTTCACATATGAATCCACTGAATTTTTGAATAGTTCTGTCATAATGTCCTCCTTAAGGTATTATATAAGGCTCCTAACTAGTAAATTTTTTATGCAGTTTGGGATTTTCCTTTTGTATATTATATATTTTTACCTGGATTAAAACAATAGATTTCATAGTTTTTTTATGTTTTTTTAGAGATATTATGTTAGACTCCCCAAATCATCACATTTAAGTTGACTTTTTTCTACATCTCTGATAACATTTTTTTATATTTACCAATATAAAGAAGGGGTCAAAATTTAATATGAATAATGAAAATCAAAACGAAAGTAATTTGAATGAAAATCAATTCTCTGAAGTAGAATTGGACAATGCTCCTAAAGGAGTACCTGAAGAAACTCCTTTTACAGAAACAGCTTCTTTTACAGAAGAAACATCTGGCACGGAAGCAGCTTCTGACACAGAATTAACTTCTAATATAGAAGCTGAAAATAACACAGCGGGTGAAAACTTAAATACTCAGTCTGAGGATTTAGAGCTTAACAAAGAAAATATTACGGAAGAAATGAAAGAAGATATATCTTTGCAGCCAAGTGACTCTCAACCGAATGTAGAAACTCTTCCTGAAGCACCTGTAAAAAAGAAACAAACAGGTAAAATCGTAGCTGCCTTACTAATCTTAGTAGTTGTTCTGGCCGGTTCTATTACAGCATTTGCAAATCGAAATAAGTTATCCAATACAATTGCAATGATGACAAAAAGTTCCTCTCAATACTATGCCTATATAGAACAAAAGAATCTTGACAAACAAATAAATTCTGTAACAAAAAATTACAGTAAATCACAAGATAATTATAAAAAAGGAATTGGGGCTGAAAATAACCTGTCCTTCACCATCTCTCCTGCATTAGCAATGATGATGGGCTTAAATGAAATTAAACCGATCAATGCAAAGCTTGAAAGCATTTCAAAAGATGGATTAAGTAGTTTTAATGGAGTACTTTCCTATGATAATAAAACCCTTGCATCTTTAGAGTTGTTATCTGATATGAATACTTCTGATTACTACCTAAAAGTACCCGAATTAAGCAGTGCATATCTGCTCATGACTATGAAAGACATGATAGATTCAGGAATTATGGCAGATACTGATTTCGATTATAATGAATATGCAAAAAATCTCCCTGCACTACTGGGTAACCAGCTTCTCTCTGAAAATGCCTTAAATGAAATGCTAAAAAGATATTCTTCTGATATTTACAATAATATTAAAACAGTTGAGGTTAAGAAAAACGTAGATGTTACTGCTTCTACTATAACTTCCAGCTATAGTAAACTTACTGCAACTGTTACAGATACGGATTTATATAATATAGCTTTAGCAATTTTAGAAGACGCCAAAACTGATAAAGACTTAGCTAAAATAACAGCTTCCTTACAGTTAATGACTGAAGATGAATATTACAATACCATTGAAACCGCCATTAATGATTTGAAAGCGGATAAATCAACTCTGACAAACGAACCTATGTTAAATATGGTCCTATATACAGATAGTAATGGTAATATTACAGGCCGCGAAATAACCATTTTGGACGGTAGCAGCACTTCTTTGGGTTATACTACCGCTAGGGATGGTTCAAAATTGGGCTTTCAAGCCTGGTTTAAGGAAAAGGATTTAGATATTTTAGATGTTACTGCTAATGGTACTATCGGCAATGGTTTTACCGGTGATTCTGTTATTTCATTTAATTATTATGATGAATACTATGACGAAACTACTTCAACAAGTTTTAATGTAGCTCTTGAAAATGTTAAATTGAAAGATAACAAATTAGATGGTAAATTCACTTTAACATCTGATGAAATGCTTGGTACGGAATTCGTAGTTGAATTCAAATCTGCTAACAAACAGCAGGATATAAACATTAAAATGATGGCTGGTGGAATTGAAACCATTGCATTATTATTGACCACCAAGGAAATACCAGTAAAAGATATAAAAATGCCTTCTTCTTCTGAAAAAATCGTTGATATGATGAATAATATGGATTCCTACATTGAAACCGCAGACTTGGAAGGTTTTATGACGAACATTCAAACTATATTAGCGGAAGACTTTGGCCCATTATTTGATCTGCTTCTATATGGAATGTAATTTAGAATTTTTTACGAATAAGACAAAATTAAAACAATTATAAGCGGGAGTTGCTGCAAATTTCATAACGTAGATTGTGTAACTTGTTACCAATTATATGTTAAGAGAAATGCAGCAACTCTCTTTTTATCAGCAGAAATAAATAACATGCTTAATCTTATAATAAATTTCCCATTATTTATATTGGCATAACTTTTGTATTAAATATTTTTACTAATATTTTATATTTCCTTTCTTTTATTTCATAGGGCAGTATGCTAAACTTATTGTAATGAATCTTAACGAACATAATTAGAAATTAGTAAAAGGAAAGAGGTACATCATTCATGAAAGAAGATCATTTTAAAAGTACAACTCTTGATGACTCTGCTTCTATATATCAACCAAGACAGGAACAAACAGAAAAGCAAAAATTCAGTGAGATGACATTTAAGGAAAAGGTTAGTTATTTTAATGACTATTATAGATTAAAAACAATAGTCTTCGTTGCAATAGCAGTTGGAATCATCTATTTAGCCTATACTATCTTAAATCCAGGTCCCAAAACAGTATTACATGTAACCTCTATTAACAGCTCCATTGATATGGAGACGGCAGAAATACTGGAAGCCAACTTTTCTGATTATCTAAACTTAGATAAAGATAAAGAAAACGTATTTATAGACACTACATTATATCTTAGCAATGAAGACGCCATGAATGAAATGACTATGGCCAGTGAGCAAAAATTAACGGTTTTGTTTTACTCTGGCGAAATCGATATCTTCATAGCTCCCGAAGCTGAATTTGCTCGCTATGCAAATTCAGGTTTCTTTAGTAAATTATCGGATCAGCTAACCACTGAAATGTGCAGCTATTTTGGAGATTCCTTCTACTATACCCAAACAGAAGAAGATCCGGCTAAAGGCGCTTATGGGATTTACCTAAAGGATAGCATATTATATGATAAAACCGGACAACCTATGGAGAATCCGGTTCTGGGAATAGCCGTGAATTCCAAATATACTGAAAATGCTGTTGATTTTATCAGGTATATCTTTGAGTTAACAAAATAAAGTTCAATGTACACTTTGCCCTGTTAAGTTTGAATAGATGTTGCATAATTTAGGTTGTGAATATAGCGAGAGGGTATGATTTGTTTTTTCGAAATCAGTGGAGGGTATGTGGGATTAGTGGCATTTTCTATATTGCCACTAATCCCACATACCCTCCACTGATTCTCTGCAAAAACAAATCCTTACTCTTGAAGGTCAACGATTAATAATGGAAGCTACACATTATTAGTGAGACATTTCTATAATTATTAAGTAAGCGTTCTATAAATTAATAAGTTTATTTTGAAGTAATATAACCCTTGGCTTTCAGCAATTCAGCGATTAAGACAGCGCCGCCTGCTGCTCCACGAAGGGTATTGTGGGACAAACCAACGAATTTATAATGGTAAACCCTGTCTTCACGAAGCCTGCCCAGAGAAATTCCCATACCATTTTCATAATCTTTATCCAGCTTAACCTGTGGACGATTATCTTCCTCAAGATATTGAATAAAGTGTTCTGGAGCACTTGGTAAATTTAATTCTTGGGGAAGTCCTTTATATTCTTTCCAAGCTTTGATTATTTGTTCTTTAGTTGGTTTCTTTTCAAAACTTACAAATACTGCCGCAGTATGACCATCACTTACCGGTACACGGATACATTGAGTTGTAATAATTGGTGCTGCCGCTTTTACGATTTCACCGTTTTCAACCTTACCCCAGATTCTAAGCGGTTCTTGTTCGCTCTTTTCTTCTTCTCCACCGATATAAGGGATAACATTATCAATCATTTCTGGCCAGTCCTTAAAGGTTTTTCCAGCTCCGGATATCGCTTGATAAGTTGTTGCTACAACAATTTTAGGTTCAAATTCTTTTAAGGCGTGAAGGGCCGGTGTATAGCTTTGAATAGAACAATTAGGTTTTACTACAATAAAACCTCTTTCCGTTCCCAAACGTTTCTTTTGATCTTCAATAACTGCCAAATGTTCCGGGTTAATTTCAGGAACTACCATTGGCACATCAGGTGTCCATCTATGTGCACTATTATTGGATACGACTGGCGTTTCTGTTTTAGCATAGGCTTCTTCTATGGCTTTAATTTCTTCTTTTGTCATATCAACTGCACTGAAAACAAAATCAACTCCTTGGCTGACTTCATCTACGCTATTTACATTCTTTACAATAAGTTTCTTTACTGATTCAGGCATTGGAGTATTTAACTTCCAACGATCTCCTACTGCTTCTTCATATGTCTTTCCTGCACTTCTTTCACTAGCTGCAACAGTTACAACCTCAAACCAAGGATGATTCTCTAACAATGCAACAAAGCGCTGCCCTACCATTCCAGTACCGCCTAAGATACCAACTTTTAATTTGCTCATACCAACACCAATTCCTTTCAACTTATAAAAGGACAAATACCTGAAAATGTATTTGTACTACGAACATATGTCTTCCTTGTAGATATACACTACTCTTCTTGCTCATAAAAATCAACTGTTTTCTACTATTTAATGATTTTTTGTGACAAATGTTTAAATATTAAGTATAAGTATTAAAGTTTTTAGTCACAATTCTTATCTAAAAATCTCATTTTCCCGCAGCTATACTTTCTGGGTATCTCACCAATCTGCTCGTTGTTAAAATCCATTTCCAATCGCATCTCATTGGTCAATTCACTTGCACAATTGGGGCATAACCTACCGGAACGTATATTTACACCACATCTTTCACATTGAATAAATATAGGTGAATTCTCTGGTATTTCAATTCGGCTGTCCTTTAAATATAGTCTTATGTAACGAACGGGAACTCCCGTTTTTTCAGATACCTCCATAACCGTTGCAGTACCATGTTCATAGATATAAGCTTTCACTTTATTAAAAGCCTCATCATCTTGCTTCTTGCAAGCAGGACAGTAGCAGCGGCCTAACCCATAATATTGAAATATTTTTCCACACCTTATACAAGTCCTTATTTCACCATTTGCATTTCTTTGGTAGTTCTCCATCTTTTAACCATGCTCCTTTCACAGGTTGAAAAAATTTATCCTATACTTTTTAAATATTCAAAAAGTAATTCTTGTAATTGTTCTATACTTTCAATTTCATTTACTCGATTTCTTAATTTAGCAGCTAAAGGATATCCTGTTGTATACCAAGCAATATGTTTTCGCATTTCCCTAATACCAGTATATTCACCTTTATAGTCAATTGACATTCTTGCATGACGAAGCATCATATCTACTGCTTCTTGGGGAGTTGGCTTCTTTGGTATCTTACCTGTTTGATAATATTCTTTGATTTGAGAAAATATCCATGGATTACCTCTGGCACCGCGGGCTATCATAACAGCATCACAACCTGTCTCGTTTATCAGCGCGGTAGCACTCTCCGGCGTAATTACATCTCCATTGCCAATAACCGGTATGGATACGGCTTCTTTTACCGCTTTAATAATCTTCCAATCTGCTTCACCGCTGTAATATTGCTCACGGGTTCTACCATGAACAGCAACGGCTGCTGCTCCATTGGCTTCTGCTATCTTTGCTATTTCTACTGCATTTGTTGTAGATTCTGTGAAACCTTTACGTATTTTTACGGTAAGAGGCTTTTTAATAGCAGAAGATACGGCATGTACAATTTCTCCTACCAACTTAGGATTTTTCATTAAGCCGGAGCCTTCACCGTTATTAACTACTTTAGGAACCGGACATCCCATATTAATATCTAAAATATCAAAGTTTTTATCTTCAATACGTTTTGCCGTTTCACTCATAATATACGGATCTGATCCGAACAATTGCAGGGAAACCGGCCTTTCTCCTTCTGCAACTTCTAAAAGCTTCTCTGTATTTTTATTATTATATTGTATGCCTTTGGCACTAACCATTTCAGTATAAATTAGATCTGCACCTTGCTCTTTGCACAACAGACGAAATGGCAGGTCTGTTACTCCTGCCATAGGTCCTAGCACAAGATTACCATCTATCTTTATATTTCCAATCATTAAACTCATAAAACTACCTGCTCTTTGTTCTACATTCTGTTCTTATTGTAAATGAGACGAATACCTTGCAAAGTTAGACTATCATCAAAGATTTGAATCGCGTCTGTTTCATCTGCAATAATTTTTCCAAGCCCTCCGGTAGCAATGACTTTGATTCCCTTTATACCGGATTCTTCTATAACTTTCTTAACGATATACTCAGTTTGGCCTATATATCCATAAACTAATCCCGCCTGCATACTGGAAATAGTTTCTTTTGCTAAAATGGAATCCGGCTTCTTAATTTCGATTTCCGGCAGTCTTGCAGTTTGTTGCCATAAAGCATCAGCACATATGCGGATACCCGGACTTGTAATTCCTGCAAGGAAAGAGCCGTCTTCTGTAATAAGATCATAGGTAGTTGCCGTCCCAAAATCAATCACGATTAAAGGTCCTCCATATAAATCATAAGCCGCTACTGCATCAACAATACGATCCGAGCCGATTTCTTTCGGATTTGGAGTAACTATCTTAATGCCGGTTTTTGTTCCTGTACCAATTACAAAAGGGGTTAAGTTGAGATACTTTATAATTGCAGACTTTAGAGAATGCATAATACCTGGTACTACAGAAGCTATTGCTGCCGCTTTAATCTGGGTAAAATCTATTCCTTTTATTTTCAATAAATCATAAATTATAATTCCATATTCATCAGAGGTTCTTGCTATTCTTGTTGTAATACGGAAGTTAGAAATTAAAACATCCTCTTTAAATATACCTAATGTAACATTGGTATTTCCCACATCAATTACCAGTAACATAACAAACCTCCATTCTATTTATCTTCTAAATCAACATCTTCACCTAAAAAAAACACTTTATAATATAATTCCAATGCTTCCAAAAGCTCTTCTTTTTTCTGTCTGATTTCCTTTATCTTAAGGACACTTCCAATTTCATCGAAAAGAAGATCTCCCTCATCACTAGTCACATTGAACATCAAGTCACCTTCTTCATCAAACTCTAATGTAAGAACACCTCCTACATCTTCTGTATATAAAACACACATGATTTTTAATTCCTCTTTAATAGATTCCGGAAGCGAATCAAAATCTTCATTTAAATAAAATTTATGCTCATAAGAACTGCTGGCACATAAAACCATCTTATCCTGATACATAGTCATCCATACCCTTTCGGTTAAACTTTTTAATTTGCAAGCAAGCTTGCATCTTCCTCATTCCGTTTGTATTATATCATGAACATAAAAAATGTTCATGATCTTGGCACTCCAATCGGAATTTGCAAGCAAGCTTGCACCTTCCTCATTCCGTTTGTATTATATCATAAACGGAAATATAAAATAATTCAAGTAAATTTAAGACAACCTATGATAATATTTTTTCCATTTAAAACTGATAAATAGTAAAAAAAATATACTGAGATTTTCAACAATACAACATCCTACTTAAGTACTTAATTTTGCCTTATAACGTAAATTGAACTCCGAAAGTCATGGTTGACTTTCGGAGTTCTCTATCCTTTTTCAGAAACGTCCTTTAACTAATTACCAAGTGTAGCAACCATAACCGCCTTTATGGTATGCATGCGGTTTTCCGCTTCATCAAAAACAACTTCACTGTGTTTTTCAAAAACATCTTCTGTAACTTCGTTTCCTTTTACTGCCGGAAGGCAATGTAAGAAAATCGTCTCTTTCTTACCCGTCTTCTCCATTAGAGCCTGATTTACCTGATAAGGTCTTAGAAGCGCGATACGTTCTGCTGCAAGGTCCTCCTCACCCATGGAGCACCATACATCCGTATAAATAGCGTCTGCACCTTTTACCGCTTCTATGTTATCTGTGATTGTTATTGTGCTGCCTGCGGCATCTGCATATTCTTTGCAGGTCTTTACTAACTCCCCTTCCGGCCATAAGGATTTTGGAGCAAGAATAGTAAAATTAATACCTAATTTACCGGAACCGATCATTAAACTATTTGCCATATTATTTCTGCCGTCTCCCACAAATATCAAATGAAGTCCTGATAACTTCCCAAATTGCTCCTTTAATGTTAAAAAATCTGCTAAAATCTGTGTTGGATGGTATAAGTCTGTTAAACCATTCCAAACAGGTACTCCACTGTATTTGGCAAGTTTTTCAACGGTATCTTGCTTAAATCCTCGAAATTCAATCCCATCAAAGATTCTTCCTAGTACTCTTGCAGTATCTTCAATGCTTTCCTTATGCCCCAATTGTATGTCATTTTTACCTAAATATTCAGGATGTCCCCCTTCGTCAACACATCCCACTGTAAATGCACATCTGGTTCTGGTGGAAGGTTTTTCAAATATTAATGCAATATTCTTACCTTTTAAACTATTTCCCGTAATACCCTGTTTCTTTTTTCTTTTTAAGTCTGCCGCTAAATCTATTAAATATTCAATCTCTGCTGGTGTAAAATCTTTTAATGTTAGTAAACTACGCCCTTTCAAATTCATACAAATCCTCCTTTATAAAATGAAATAATAATTTAGGCTTCATTTTTAATAATGACTATATATTATATTTATAAATATTAATGTTTATTTATACATGGTACTTAATTTTTATTTTTTTGTCAATATATTTTTGTAAATTTTAAAAGGAAGTTCTAACACTGATATAAAAAGTGTAGAACTTCCTTGAATAAATTAATTATCTATAATTGTTTTCTTCTATATTACTCTTAGTATCTGTATTGTACTTTTCCTCATAGGAATGATCAGAACTATTTTTATCTTCCATATATTCTGCAATTAAATCCCGATCTAATATTTCTTTTGAGGTCTTCTTTATTTTAACAGTTCTATTATAATCCTCTTCAAAAAGTGACCCATCCAATTCTTCATGGGTTCCCACGTCCCAAGCTCTGCTTCCTTCAAAGACACCTTCTCTGGATATTTCAAACATAACATTATTGTGTATAAAGGACCCTTCAAATAAATATGCCGTAAACGCTGCGAAACCTTCTTTGGCATTCACTAAATCCTGACCTAAAATATAAGGATGATCTATTTTCAGTCCCATAATATTGGCAATGGTGGGGAGAAAATCAATTTGCCCACCTGTTGTTGATACGGTTCTATATACATTGCTTCCGGGAACATGTATGATTAAAGGTACCCTTAGCATTTCATCATAATCATATTCTCTCCCCAAAAACTCTTCCATCTTTTCTTGGTTGTTATCCATGTTTTTATTTAAACCATGATGATCACCATATATAGCAATTACCGTATCCTCGTAAAGTCCCTTTTCTTTTAAATCAGCAATAAATTGTCCAAGGGCTTCATCCATATAATGAATGGTTTGCAGGTAAGAACCAAACTTCGTGTCCTTATCTTCTTCCCGAAGTACTAAGGTATTATATTCCTCATCCAAAAGATAAGGATGATGACTGGTTAAAGTAATAATAAAACTAAAGAAAGGTTCTTTTTCTTCCTCTAATATATCAATTGCCTGTTTAAACATGGACTTATCTGAGATACCTAATCCAATTGTTTCACTTGCATCCAGATCTTCCATACTATAAAATTCTTCAATGCCCTGCCCCGGATAAGCTGCTTCCCTATTCCAAAACGCTCCTTCATAACCGTGGATAGCCAAAGTGCTGTATCCCTTTTCCCGTAAGATCCAGGGAAGTCCATAAAAAGTATTCTTTTCATATAACGTATAGCACTCCCTATCAATAACAGGATATAAGCTATTTAAGGTAGCAAATTCCGCATCAACAGTATTTCCTTTCCCTATGGTACTATAATACCTATTAAAATATATAGAGTCTTTGCCGATTAAGGAATTCAAATTAGGTGTTAGTATTTGCCCATTGTATTCTGCACCAAGAACAAAGTTTTGCAAAGCTTCCACTTGAAGTAATATTAAATTTTTGTCTTTTCCAATACCTTGCAGGGACATACCTTCTTCCTTGGGGGCAACCTCTTCTACCACTTCCAAGACCTCTTCCACCGGTATTTCTTCTGTTACTATATTATCTGCAACGGCATTATAGATATCATTTACATGGTTCGTAAAAAACTCTACACTGTTTACTTTGTCAATAGCTACACTATCTAATGGATTTACAACCAATAAAGCAAAAATAGCACATAAGCCTGCTATTAAATACTTCATTTCTCTTTTAAAACTCCAGCTATTTTTCGTACTGATGTCATCGGTATGCTTTTTAAAATAATAGTAGACAAAGGGAATATCTAAGAACAACAGAAAACTTGCAGGTATTAGTGTTGCAAAAAAGCTATCCGGTACGGCAGCAACATTCTTTGCCTGCCAAAGTTGCTTGATGGACACTGTTTGATTATAATAATTATAATACATGGAATCAGCAAACATCAATAAACTGACTAAGCTATATACTATTAAAAATAATCCCTTTTTATGTTTAAATTTAATTCTGCTAATGCCTATAAAAATGATGCCAAGAGTTATAATACTTACTATAATAATAAAACTATCCAGAATATTGGCATCAATCAATCCATAATATATAATTAGCTTTATTGTAAATAAAAGCAAAATCATATAAGGCGATTGTAAAATCTTTTTGTACTGTTTCATTATATATGCACTCCTTTTATCAATTTCAACAGAGTACCATCTGTTCTTAAATCCTCATCCTACTCCTTTTATATAATAGCTCAAAGGGATTTTATTATCAAGACAAGAATTCTTAAGATTATCTTAAAAAAAATGGAAATTTAAAGTTTTTTTTGTTAAATAAAAATAATGCCTGACATTAAATCCTCTGAGCCTGTAGGAAAATAATATCTTTTTTCTTTCCTCCAGCCCTTATAATTACTCAGATTTTTTAAATATCAGGCATTAAATTAATTTTTATTGGTTACAAATTTATTTTCTATAAAACCAGTGTTGTGGTTAACAAATCATACAAGAATGATTCTGCTCCCTTTTTTATTAATCTTCCTTGCTTACTTCTGTTAAAGATTTTACAAGACCTGCAATTCCTTGAATTTCAGAAGGAATTATAATCTTTGTTGCTTTACCATCTGCAGCTTTTGCAAAGGCTTCCAGACTCTTTAATTGAAGCACTGCATTTCCCGGCTGAGATTCATTTAAGAAACGAATACCGTCTGCATTAGCCTTTTGTACAGCAAGTATCGCTTCTGCCTGACCTTCTGCTTCTCTAATGGTCGCTTCTTTTTGTGCTTCTGCCCGTAATATGGCAGCTTCTTTTGATGCTTCCGCTTCAAGTATCACTGCCTGTTTCTTACCTTCGGCAACCAAAATAGCAGAAGTTTTCTCACCCTCTGCACGAAGAATTGCTTCTCTTCTTTCCCTCTCTGCTTTCATTTGCTTCTCCATAGCATCCTGAATAGCAGTTGGGGGAATAATATTCTTTAGTTCTACACGAGTTACCTTGATTCCCCAGGGGTCTGTTGCAATATCAAGAGATACACGCATCTTCGTATTAATAATTTCTCTGGAAGTCAAAGTTTCATCCAATTCCAAATCACCAATAATATTACGTAATGTAGTGGCGGATAAATTCTCGATAGCCATTAAGGGCCTCTCAACACCGTAGGTATATAACTTCGGATCTGTAATCTGAAAAAATAATACCGTATCGATTTTCATAGTTACATTATCCTTAGTAATAACCGGCTGAGGAGCAAAATCGGCTACCTGCTCTTTTAAGGATACCCTTTTTGCTACTTTATCTATAAGGGGTATAATAAAATGAATACCTACATCTAATGTAGTCTGATATCCACCAAGACGCTCGATTACATAAGCCGTAGCCTGTGGTACAATTTTGATGCTGGATGCAAGAATGAGTAAAACAATAACACCTAAAATAATAAGTACAATCTCCATACTATATTTCCTCCTTTATATCAACAATTAATTTTACACCTGAAACTTTTCTTACAATTACTCTTTCGCCTTCCGGAATGATTGTATCATCATTCACCGCTCTGGCCATCCATTCCTGCCCATTAAGTAAGACCCATCCCTTACCATTTAAATTATCAATAGTTTCTATCACTTTCACCTCTTTACCTATAAGCAAATCAATATTTGTCTTAACACGTTGTTTATTAAAATATTTTTTTGCAACAGGCCTTGTAAAAAACAACAGTAAAAATGAAACGACTAAGCATACAGTTATTTCTAATATCATGTTATCTACCAGCAGGGAAAGGAAAAAAGATACGAGAGAACCACCGGCAAACCATATGGTAGTCAGACCCAGTGTGATAATTTCTATTAGTAAGAATATTGCTAAAATCACTAACCAGTACATAGAATCCATCTTGTAAAGCACCCCCTTATTCTCACTATGGTAATTTTATTTTACTTCATATTACCATAATATACAAGATTAGTTTAACATATTATACATTTATTATTTCCCAATAGTAGTAATTTATGTTTCGTTAACAACCTATAAATTTCCTAACATTAAAAAGATTGGTATTTTCATACCAACCTTATATTGTTTAATTATTCATGAATCTGATTTTATAGTATTAAAACAGCCGATAATTTTATATATTATCTCACTCTTTTTTGACGATATATTTCATACATCAAAACCGACGCCGCAATTGCTGCGTTTAAAGATTCTACATTTCCCTCCATAGGGATTTTTATATATTTTGTTGCCATTTGGGTGATTTCATCACTTAAGCCGTTGGCTTCGTTACCAATCAGAATGGCACTTTTTCCTTTATAATCTATTTCATCATAATAACAATCAGCCGACAGATGTGCTGCATATATAGCTATATTATGCTCCTTCACTTTGACAATTGCTTCTTTTAAGTCCTCTGCATAAACAAAAGGCATTCGGTAGATAGCACCCATGGTGGAACGGATTACTTTTGGATTATACATATCTACAGAGGTTTTGCTGAGAATAATTCCCGTTACCCCAGCACCCTCTGCTGTACGAAGGATAGTTCCAAGATTTCCGGGATCCCTAAGGTCTTCTAATATTACTAAATTAGCATTAGGGGCCTGAAGCATATCTTCTAGATTATATTCCGGTTTCTTTACAATAGCCATAATTCCTTGAGGGGTTAAAGTATCGGAAGCTTCTTTTAATACGGTATCTTCTACTATTTCATATGGGATAATCCTGAAATAGTCCGGATCCTCTAAAACTTTTTCCTCATAAAAGCTATTTGAAACATATGCTTTTATAAGTTTTCCAAAAGCCACTGATTCCTCGAACATTTTAATTCCCTCTATTACAAAGGCACCTTGTTCTGCTCTGGCTTTGGATTTTTTCTGCAATTGTATTATATTTTTAATCTGCCCATTAGAAATACTGCTGATCATACTTATTCCTCTTGCCTTATTTCATTTTAGATTTCTATTTATGCATTAACTTAAATACCGACTAAGCCATTTCACTCATCTTATTGGCTTTCATTCATTTTACTTAATTTAGCCGCCTGATCAGCTGCAGTTAAGCTGTCAATAACTTCATCCAAATCTCCATTTAAAATATCGTCAAGTCTATGAAGTGTTAGCTTAATTCTATGATCCGTTACACGTCCTTGCGGAAAATTATAGGTTCTGATTTTTTCAGAACGGTCTCCTGTTCCAACCTGGCTTCTTCTGGCTTCCGCTTCAGCACTATGAGCCTTTTCCAGCTCTAATTCATAAAGTTTCGCACGTAATACCTTTAAGGCTTTATCTCTGTTCTTCAACTGAGATTTTTCATCCTGACAGGAGATTACGATACCAGTAGGTATATGAGTAAGACGTACTGCGGAGTCAGTTGTATTAACGCACTGTCCTCCGTTACCGGAGGCACGGAATACATCAAATTTACAATCATTTAAATCAAGTTCTACTTCAACTTCTTCTGCTTCAGGCATTATAGCTACAGTTGTAGTAGAGGTATGAATACGTCCGCCGGATTCTGTTACCGGAATTCTTTGTACTCTGTGTACACCGCTTTCGTATTTCATACGGGAATATACGCCTTTACCATTAATCATAAATACAACTTCTTTAAATCCGCCTAAACCATTTTCATTTAAGTTTATCATATCAATCTTCCAACGTTGGCTTTCTGCATACTTGGAGTACATTCTAAAAAGCTCAGCTGCAAATAATGCTGCTTCGTCTCCTCCGGCACCACCACGGATTTCAACAATAACATTCTTTTCGTCATTAGGATCTTTTGGTAAAAGAAGAATCTTCAGATCATTTTCAATTTCGATTAGCCTTTGCTTGCAATCATTTAACTCTTCCTTGGCAAGTTCACGCATTTCTTCATCTTTTTCTTCTTCTAACATCTTTAGGCTGTCATCAATGGCTTCTTTTGTAGCCTTATATTCTTTATATTTATCTACAATAGCACTTAAGTCACTCTGTTCCTTCATAAGCTTACGATACTTATTTTGATCATTTATAACTCCCGGATCATTTAATTCTTGAATGATTTCTTCATATCTTATTAAAAGATCCTCTAATTTATCAAACATTACATATTCCTCCAATAATAACTTTCATTTATAAATTCTATTGATTTGTATCAAATTATATTCGCAACGCTAAGTGAAGGGTTCCTCTTGGTTTACATATCTGCCTGTAACAACCCGGTCTAAACCTGCTAAGTCCTTAATAATACGAATATCCTGAAAACCCTTTTCTTTCAGAAGCCGGCTTACTGCCATGCCTTGATCCCATCCTATTTCAAAGAAAATGAATCCTCCCGGATTCATATATTCGGTTCCTTCTGACAGAATGCATCTATAGAAGTATAAACCGTCTTCTTTACCATCTAAAGCAATGGGGGGTTCATGTTCTTTTACCTCATCCATTAAGGTTTCTATATCAGAAGTTGGAATATAAGGCGGGTTGGATACAATAATATCGTATTTGCCACGTACCTGTTCAAATAAATTACTTTGCAGGAATTGCACCTTGGTTTCCAATCGGGTATTGTTTTCATTTGCAATCTTTAAGGCTGCTTCTGATATATCCACACCAACTCCTGACTTAATATTCCCCAGTTTATCCAAACTAATAATAATGCAACCGGAGCCAGTACACATATCCAATACGTTTTTTCCCTCAGCTGTCTTCAGGACTTCCTGAACTAATATTTCGGTATCCTGCCTTGGTATTAATACGTCTTTCGATACTTTAAAATTAAGCCCCATAAACTCCTGTTCACCGGTTATATGCTGAAGAGGTATATGATTACCACGTTTCTTTACTAATTCCATATATTCATGATATTCTACTTGAGAAATAGGCATAGAAGAATGCATCAGGTACCGGGCACGATCCATTTTAAACAGAAAAGATAACAGATACCATGCATCAATATCACTATCTGCAATCTGCTTCTCTTTTAAAAACTTTCTGCCCTCCTGTAATGCATTCTCTAATGTTTTCATGATATATCATTCCTCTTCTTTGCTTTTCTCATTAATGAAAAGATAACGGTCCAACGCCCTTAATATCTCGTCGTCTTCTTCCTCATCAATATAAGGATTTCCTTTCAGTTCTCCAATAGCAGCTGCTGTCTCTTCATCCACCGGATGCTTTTTATCAGAAGCTTTTAGACCTTCACTACTTTTGGAATTATTGTTGCCTGATTTTTTATGTTTTTCACTTCTGTGTTTATTGTCTTTACTTAAGTCGTCTTTCTTTTGATTATTCTGCTCCTCAATATCATTACGTTTATCCGCTTCCAGATGTTGTAAAGTACTATCCGCAACTACCTTAGATTTTGCTTTTAAACTCTCTTTTTTAGCAATAATTTCTTCCGCAGTTTCTTCTATTTTCATATTATTTATGTTTTTATTTTGATTTATTTTATTATTTTCTTTTGAACTATTATCATTTAATTTACTATTTTCATTTCCATTGTTTGTCTTGGAATTTTTCACAGTTTTTCTCGCTGATTTATTTCTAGAGGTTTTTGCTTTATTAGTATTCAGAAATTCCTTCCAATCAAATACCGCTTCTACAGATTGAATGGCAACTTCAATCATGTCATTGTCCGGTTCTTTCGTTGTAAGGGCCTGAAGCCACATACCCGGCCTGCTTAGTATGTTAACAATTTTTGATTCATTTCTTCCCGCCAACCGGATAAATTCATAAGAAACACCAGCAATCACAGGTATTAATAATACCCTGATCACATAACGGAGCCATTGTTGCTCAACACGTATAAAGATAAAGAATATAATGCTGACAAACATTACAATGAACATAAAACTGGTACCGCATCTCTTATGCTCTCTGGACTGCCGTTTTACATTTTCAACTGTTAACTCATACCCCCGTTCAATACAGTTAATAGTCTTATGTTCAGCACCGTGATACATAAACATACGTTTAATATCCTTAATTTGAGATATGGCTGCTACATAAGACACAAATAACAAAATACGGATACAGCCTTCAATAATCGTTAACAGCACTCTGGACTGAACCACTTCGGTTAATAAACCGGCTATAAAACCAGGAAGAAGAATAAATATTCCAATGGCTAATATTACAGAAACAAGCATAGTAATTCCCATAATAACACTTTCCGCTTTTTCTTTAAAAATCTTTGAAAATGCTTTCTCCATCCTGCTTGGTTTTACTTCTTCCTCTTCTTCAAAAAAACTTGCAGAAAAAGTTAAAGTTCTGCTGCCAATAATCATGGACTCCACGAAAGATAACATTCCTCGAAAGATCGGAAGCTTAAATATTTTATATTTTTCTGCTGCACTTACAAAGGTACTTTTTTCAATTACAATTTCCTTATTGGGTTTTCTGACAGCAATGGCATATTCATCTTTGTTTTTCATCATTACGCCTTCAATAACTGCTTGTCCACCTATTCCTGATGGTTTCATATACCCCACATCCTCTCTAAAAATGCTATCTATCTTATGTTTATTAACCAAAAGCAGAAGGACATCTATTTTTTCAAAAAGAAAGACCTCTGCTAATTTAAAAATAGGCTGAGATTCTCCAACCTCAACCTGTTTTTAACATTTGATATGTTTCTGTCTTTCTATTTGTTTTGACTAAGGCCATATCTACGATTGAACTTATCAATAGCTCCGCGAGCAGCAGCTGCTTTCTGCTGACCTGTGTAGAATGAATGGCATTTAGAACATATTTCTACGTGGATTTCACTCTTTGTTGAACCAGTTACGAATTCGTTACCACAGTTACATGTAACTTTTGCCTGATGATAATTTGGATGTATTCCTTCTTTCATTACTTTCACCTCTTTGCAACTATACTAATGTTTAAAGTTGACTTTTGTCAAACTAATCATTTCAAATAAACAGCTTTTTAATTATAGCATAGGTTGTTCGTTTATGCAATACCTAAAACACAATTTTTGTCTTTTTTATCATTTCAATAAATTCTGCATTACTCTTAGTTCTTAAGAACATTTCTATTATTCTCTCTGCCGCTTCATCGGATTTTAGACCATTTAAAGCTTTACGCATTAAATAAGTAGCCTCTAATTCCGACTGGTTCAATAATAAATCTTCTCTTCTGGTACTGGACTTTGGTAAATCAATGGCCGGGAATATTCGTTTCTCTGATAAGCTTCTGTCTAATACCAGTTCCATGTTACCGGTTCCCTTAAATTCTTCAAAAATTACATCGTCCATTCTGCTTCCTGTATCCACTAAGGCAGTTGCAAGAACAGTAAGACTTCCCCCTTCACGCATATTCCTTGCCGCACCAAAGATACGTTTCGGCATATGAAGAGCAGCAGGATCCAAACCACCAGATAATGTTCTTCCGCTGGCTTGTACCGTTAAATTATAAGCTCTTGCCAGTCGTGTAATACTGTCTAACAGAATAATAACATCCTTTTTATGCTCGACCAGTCTTTTGGCACGTTCAATTACCATTTCGGAAACACGTTTATGATTATCCGGAAGCTCATCAAAAGTAGAATAAATTACTTCTACATTCTTACCTTCGATGGATTCCTTAATATCTGTTACTTCTTCCGGCCGTTCATCAATTAATAATATAATAAGATTCATTTCCGGATGATTCTTGGTAATAGCCTTTGCGATTTGCTTTAATAAAGTAGTTTTACCGGTCTTAGGCTGAGATACAATCATACCTCTTTGGCCCTTTCCAATAGGTGAAATTAAATCCACCATTCTCATGGCAACACTTGCACCGGGGGTTTCTAAATGAATTCTATCATTTGGGAAAACAGGTGTTAGATCTTCAAACCTTTTCCTTCTTTGAGCTTCGGAAGGATGAAAGCCATTGACACTCTTAACAAACAGTAGTGCACTGAATTTTTCATTCTGGCTTTTGATCCTTGTATTACCTGCAACAATATCACCGGTTTTTAATCCAAATCTTCTGATTTGTGCAGGTGACACATAAACATCGTTCTCACCGGGCAAGTAATTATCACAGCGGATAAATCCAAATCCATCCGGCATGATTTCTAATATACCCTCTTTGGTCTCTCCACTGTCCAATTGTTCTGCTTCTGAGGATGCATTGAGTTTTCTAGCATCATTTTGTACTTTATTTTTTCTAAAATCCGAATCCTGTTGTCCAATATCTTGACCTTGCATATCCTGCTTATTATGTTCTTCCACCGTATTATCTTGTGTCCTTATTGCTTCTTCCACAGTATTTTGTGTCCTTATTGCTCCTTCCACGGTATTATCTTGTGTTCTTATTACTTCGTCCATCGTCATCCCATTATCATCATTTTCTTTTAAAGCATCAATCAGTTCCTGTTTTCTCAATGCGGTTATTCCTTTAATTCCTTTATTCTTTGCCAACGCTCTAAGCTCAGCTAGAGACATTGCGTTCAAATTTGTTTCCATGTACACGCTCCTTTAATAAGGTCTTTAATAACTTTTATTCCTATAAACATTATTAAGCTATTTTTACAGTATCAATTGGGAGTAATTACGATTAAGATAAGACGACTCTAATGAAATAAGCAGTATTGAATAATCAAATAAACTTTTACTTATTATACACCTATTCTATTTGAAAAAAAAGGCTTTTTTTAAAATTAGATTAAAATAGGACCAAAGAATTAAAAATTTTGGAATATTTATGGTGAGCAGACTTGTTTTACCTGATTTCTAGTGGTATTATTATCAAAAACGGAAAGAAATAAAAAACTAAGCAACATACTGATACAGAAAGGAATGGATGGTATAACACTATGAATTTAAACGACCAGTCATTATTGTTACACGAAAAATGGAAGGGAAAAATTGAAACCACTTCAAAATGTTCTGTTAATTCCAAAGAAGATCTTGCTTTAGCCTATACCCCGGGAGTAGCAGAACCTTGTAAAGTAATAAATAAGAATCCCGATGCAGCTTACCGGTATACAATAAAATCCAATACTGTGGCAGTTGTTTCTGATGGAAGCGCGGTTTTAGGGTTGGGTAATATCGGCCCCCTGGCTGCCATGCCGGTTATGGAAGGAAAAGCGGTATTGTTCAAAGAATTTGCAGGAGTTAATGCATTTCCAATATGTCTGGATACTCAAGACACCGAAGAAATCATTAAAACCATTGTTAATATTGCACCTGCCTTTGGAGGTATTAACCTGGAAGACATTGCAGCTCCCCGCTGCTTTGAAATTGAGGAACGCTTAAAAGAACTATTAAATATTCCTGTATTCCATGACGATCAGCACGGTACTGCCATTGTTGTTTTAGCAGGTGTTATTAACAGTTTAAAAGTAACGGGAAAACAAAAAGAAAATTGTAAGGTTGTGGTTAATGGTGCCGGTTCTGCTGGAATTGCCATAGCCAAATTGTTATTAAATTACGGATTCACTGATGTAACTTTATGTGATAAAACAGGTATCTTATCTAAGTCTGCTCCTGATCTGAACTGGATGCAGAGGCAAATGATGGAGGTAACCAATCTGCCGGGTAAACAAGGTACATTAGCTGATGCATTAAAAGGTACCGATATATTCATCGGAGTATCTGCTCCAAATATTCTTACCAAAGAAATGGTAGCTTCTATGAATAACGATTCCATTTTATTTGCTATGGCAAACCCTGTACCGGAAATTATGCCTGACCTGGCAAAGGAAGCTGGAGCTAAAGTTGTAGGTACCGGACGTTCCGATTTTCCTAATCAGGTAAATAATGTACTTGCCTTTCCGGGAATATTTAAAGGAGCATTAGAAGGGCGGGCAGCACAAATTACGGAAGAAATGAAGCTGGCTGCTGCGCAAGCTATTGCAGGATTAATAGACGATAGTGAGCTTAATGCAGATAATATTATGCCCCAGCCATTTGATCCAAGAGTATGCAACGCGGTATGCAATGCTGTAAAGTCTCATATTTCAGAATAAACCAAGCAATCATTACCATTATTAAGGAGAATTTTTTTGACTGACATACAAGTTTGGGGAGATAAGCCTTATTATTCCCTCAATTATTATCTAAAACAAGAATTTGGACAAAAGGTGTACAAACTGTCTCTTAATGGGGGCATGACCTGTCCTAATCGTGACGGGACTTTGGGAACATCAGGATGTATCTTCTGCAGCTTAGGCGGTTCCGGGGATTTTGCTGCTTCTCCAGAACTATCCGTTACCAATCAGATAGAAGAAGCAAAAAAGCTGGTGAAAGGTAAAATAAATGGAAAAGATATCACTGAAAAATATATCGCTTATTTTCAGGCATACACTAACACTTATGGTGAAATATCTCATCTGCGCAATATATTTACAGAGGCCATATCTCATCCGGACATTGCAGCTTTATCCATAGCAACCCGTCCGGATTGCCTTGCAGATGACGTAATTGCTCTGCTGGCAGATTTAAATAAAATAAAACCGGTATGGATTGAACTTGGTTTACAAACTTGTCATGAGAAAACCTCTCAGCTTATAAGGAGAGGCTATTCTCTTTCCTGTTTTGAAGAAGCTGTTAAAAATCTGCATCAAATAAATGTAACCGTGGTTGTTCATATTATACTTGGCTTGCCCGGAGAAAGTTTTTCTGATATGTTAGAGACCATATCCTACATTACCTCCTTTCACAAAAAAGGAATGCCTATTCAGGGAATAAAACTGCAATTACTCCATGTGCTAAAAAACACGGATTTGGCAAAATACTCTTTTCATGTACTTTCTCTTGAAGAATACATGGATATTCTGATATCCTGTATTGAGATGCTTCCAAAAGATATGGTCATTCATAGATTAACAGGAGATGGACCTAAGAGTTTATTAATTGCCCCATTATGGAGTTCCAATAAAAAGTTAGTCTTGAATAGAATTCATAAAGAGTTTAAAATAAGAAAGACCTGGCAGGGTAAATGCTGGGATGTCATATAGGGAAAAACAATATTTTTCAACCGGCAGTTTGTGCGGTGGCACAAATCGCTACCATTATTATATGGTGCTAAAGCACCGGAATCGAGGTTATTGAATGGAATCAGATGCTTTTACATTATATAAATTGATTATATTATTTCTTCTGGATAAAGTAGATTTTCCTTTAACCAATTCACAAATATCAAACTTTATATTAGAAAAAGGGTATACCAACTACTTTAATGTTCAACAGTCTATCTCCGAATTAATCGAGGCTGAGTTCATAAACATGGAAACCATCGGGCATAATTCATATTATAAGATTAATAATGAAGGCAGAGAAACCTTGTCTTTCTTTGATAATATGATTTCTTCCGTAATTCAAGAAGAAATCATAGAGTACTTAAAAGAAAATCAGTATTCACTAAGAAACGAAACATCTATTCTTGCAGAATACTTTGAGGCAAAAAAAGGAGAATACATGGCTCGACTCCGTGTATTGGAAAAGGAAGAACCCATTATCGACTTAAGTATATCCGTGCCTACGAAAGAAGAAGCTTCAAAACTCTGTAATAATTGGAGGACAGAAAGCCAAAAAATATATGCTTTTGTAGTCTCAACTTTATTAAAAGAAGATGATGAGTAAATAGATGGTGTTTAAATCAAAAAACAGTGCAGGTAATTGATACCTGCACTGTTTTTTTACTTTAATTGATCAACCTGTTCTCTTCTGTGCTCCTGTTTACGTTTTGTACTTTCTAATGTTTCATCATCCATTTGATCTGCATTATGGTTTAAATAACCTTCCGTATATTTCAAACGTTTTTTTGTATTCTCTAATTGATCATTTGTATGATTTTCACCATGGGCAATAATATCCTTTAGGTTTTGAATTTCATTTTCCCGTTCTCTTTGAATATCTTTTACATGAGCTATATTTTCAGAAGATTTGGATATATCAGAGTGTTCTTCTAAATGACGTTCTGAACGAGTTTGTTTTTCCACTATATTTCTAAGATGGTCAATTCTACGTTCATTTTCAATGCACCTATTATCGTCATTACTTCTTTTAGTCATAATATACCACCTTTCTAAAAAATTAGGAAACAATGAGTTCTTAATTATTTTCTCCGAAGGTAATATCTTATATTCTTAAAATTGCTTTTGTTTAAGTCTTTAAGTAGATTATTAGTTTAGCAATTATTTACACTTCCATTATTTCTTCAATACATTCCCATATTTCATCTCTGCCTTGTTTAGACAATGATGAAAATGGAATAATTCTAGTACCAGGTTTTGCATTTAACCCTTCCCGAATCAGTTTAATCTGTTTATCTTTCTGGCTGCGGTTAATTTTATCCAGCTTTGTAGCAATAATAACAGGTTCAAATCCGTTATAAACTATCCACTCATACATATTACGATCATTTACAGAAGGTTCATGACGAATGTCTATTAACAAAAAAATAATCTTTAATTGCTTTGATGTTTTTAGATAACGTTCAATCATTTTACCCCATTTTTCTTTTAAAGCTTCTGCAACCTTTGCATAACCATAGCCAGGAAGATCTACAAAGTATAATTCGTCATTGATATTATAAAAATTAATAGTTTGAGTTTTACCTGGTTGTGATGACGTTCTTGCATATGCCTTACGATTCATTAAAGCGTTAATGAGAGATGACTTACCAACGTTGGATTTTCCAGCAAATGCAATTTCTATTTTATCATTTTGTGGTAATGTACTCGTAATTCCGCATACAGTTTCTAAATTTACACTTTTTACAACCATATTTCTCTCCTATCCTGCTCACGTATTTACACAAGGTGCTGATCCAAAACTATTTTTCCTCCGGAACAAGTGAAAAGGAAAGAACTTCCTCCATAGTATCTACGTACTGTATAGCAATTCCATCCAAAATCTCCGAGGATATTTCTTCTACATCTTTTTTGTTCTGTTCCGGTACCAGTACCAGTTTGATTTTCGCTGCTTTTGCAGCCAATATTTTTTCTTTTAATCCACCAATTGGAAGTACTCTTCCTCTTAGAGTAATCTCACCAGTCATGGCTATGTCTGCCCGAACCGGTCTTTTTAGAACAGCCGACATCATTGCTGTTGCCATAGTAATTCCGGCAGAAGGACCATCTTTTGGCACTGCACCTTCCGGTATATGAATATGAATATCATGTTTCTCAAAATATTCTACTTCTATACCATATTGTTCACTAACTGAGCGAATATAACTAATACCTGCTTTAGCAGATTCTTTCATAACATCCCCTAATTGACCTGTTAATTCGAATTTACCTTTACCCGGCATAACATTCACTTCAATTTGCAGTGTATCCCCGCCAAAACTTGTCCACGCAAGACCTCTAACTATACCAATTTCATTTTTCTCATTGGCCATTTGATGTGTATATTTTTCCTTGCCTAAATATTTCACCAAATTCTTTTCTGTAATTTTAACTTGTACTTTCTTTTTGCTAACCAGTTCTTTTGCAGCTTTTCTGCATATTTCACTTAACTTTCTTTCCAGGTTACGAACACCTGCTTCTTTTGTATAACCGGATATTATCCCTTTTAATGCATGATCGGAAATGGTTAATTGTTTTTCTTTTAAACCATTTTTCTCCATAACCTTTCTTATTAAATGTTCTTTTGCTATATGAAGTTTTTCATTCTCCGTATAGCTGGTTACTTCAATCAGTTCCATTCTATCCAGCAATGGCCTTGGTATAGTTTGTACTGTATTAGCGGTGGCAATGAATAATATTTCGGATAAATCTACAGGAATTTCTACATAATGGTCCACAAACTTATTATTTTGTTCCCCATCCAGTACCTCTAAAAGTGCAGAAGAAGTATCTCCTTTATAGTCACTGCTTACTTTATCAATTTCGTCTAATAGGTATAGAGGATTCTTTACACCGGCACTTTTTAGACCAGATACAATTCTTCCTGGCAATGCACCAACATAGGTCCTTCTGTGTCCGCGAATTTCCGCCTCGTCTCTCACACCTCCAAGGCTGATTCGAACATATTCTTTATTCAAAGCCTTTGCCACTGATCTGGCTATGGAGGTTTTACCGGTACCCGGCGGCCCCACTAAACACAGGATTGGACTATCGCCCTTTTTGGTTAAAGATCTTACAGAAAGAAATTCTAAAATTCTTTCTTTTACTTTTTCCAGTCCGTAGTGATCTTCATTCAAGATTTTCTCCCCATGATTAATGTCTAAATTATCCTTGCTGGTTTTATCCCAGGGAAGAGCCAATAAAGTCTCTATATAGCCTCTTACTACAGCACTTTCTGAGGAATTGCCCGGCATATTCTTATAGCGGTTAATTTCGTTGATGATTTTTTCTTTTACTTCTTTTTTTGCCTTCAGTTTCTCCACGGCTGCCATAAAATTCTCAGCATCAGAAACAGTATTACTTTCTCCAAGTTCTTCACGAATTACTTTTAATTGTTCCCGTAGAATATAATCTTTTTGATTTTTATCTACTTTTTCTTTAACCTTTGCTTGTAAATCTTTCTTAATTCTTAGGATTTCAATCTCTTCTGAAATCATTACCATTAATTTTTCATATCTGTCAACTAAATTTACAGCTTCAATTAATATCTGCTTACCTTCTACGCTAAGAGGTATATTAATTCCAATTAAATCAATCATTTCCTGAAGCTCTTTTGCATTCAGAATTTGCTTTACTACTTCTTTCCCGATTCTGGTATTCTCTATGGAATAAAGCTCAAATATATCTTTTAGACCTCGAAGCATGGCCTCTTGCTCCAGAGGAGATAATTGTATCTTAGTCTTATCTTCCAGCAACTGAATTTCGCCCACTAAATAAGTACTGTCTGGTTCCAGACTTTCCAGCTTAGCTCTTTCTGTTCCTGAAACCAGGACTCTTAATATATCTCCAGGTAATTTAATTAATTGCTTAATTTGTGCTAATGTACCAATTTCATATAAATCTTTTTGCTCCGGCTCTTCTACATCCGGATCTCGCTGGGTTAAAAGTAACACCATTTGGTTGTTATCCATAGCACTCTCTACTGCCTCTATGGATTTGGGGCGATTTATATCAAAATGAATTAACATACCCGGAAGTACTGCCATTCCTCTTAAAGCTACCACAGGAATTTTTCTTTCATACTCACTCATGTTAACACCTTGCTTTCCATATTAACCTTAATTCCGGTGCTTTAGCACCATTTAATTTGGTATTTTAAAAATGGGGCTGCCTCAAAATGCCTCCTCTTTAATTCTACTTATTTCACGAAGTTTCACTTATATCTCGTGAAATTAAATTGAAACAATAAAGGTATTTTAAGACAGCCTCATTTTACAGACTTAAGCTATTTCGTTATTACTCTTTTTTGATATACGTTTTGTCATCTGCTTTCTTGGCAAATCGTCTTCTGCATTAATTAATGTAGGATCACTATTACCTTCCGCAGCATCTTTGGTAATAATACATTTTAAGATTTTTGTATCGGAAGGTACCCTATACATGGTATCCATCATAACCGATTCCATAATAGCTCTTAATCCTCTGGCCCCTGTCTTTCTTTCAATGGAACGTTTCGCAATGGCACGAATTGCTTCCTGATCGAATTCAAGTTCTACGCCATCTAATTCAAACAGCTTTTTATACTGCTTAACAATTGCATTCTTAGGTTCTGTAAGAATACGAACCAATGCTTCTTCATCCAATAAATCCAAAGCTACGCATACAGGAACACGACCAACAAATTCAGGTATTAAACCGAATTTTACAAAGTCCTGAGGCATTGCCTGTCTGAATAACTCTCCAACATTATGCTTTCCTTTTTCAGAAATAACAGCATTAAATCCAATGGACTTATTTCCAATTCTGGATTCAATAATCTTCTCCAATCCATCAAAGGCACCGCCGCAAATAAATAATATATTGGTAGTGTTAATTTGTATAAATTCCTGATGGGGATGTTTTCTTCCACCTTGTGGCGGTACAGAAGCCGCTGTTCCTTCTAGTATCTTAAGTAAAGCCTGCTGTACACCTTCACCGGAAACATCTCTGGTAATAGAGGTGTTTTCAGACTTTCTTGTTATTTTATCTATCTCGTCTATATAAATAATACCATATTCTGCTCTTTCAATGTCATAATCTGCTGCTTGAATCAGCTTTAACAGGATATTTTCAACGTCTTCGCCTACATAACCTGCTTCTGTTAATGCTGTAGCATCGGCAATGGCAAAAGGTACATTCAGTAGTTTTGCCAGGGTTTGAGCCAGATAAGTTTTACCGGAACCAGTAGGCCCAACCATAAGAATATTACTTTTTTGCAGCTCTACATCTAAATCCCTACCGGCAAGCACTCTTTTATAATGATTGTATACAGATACCGCTAATACCTTTTTCGCTTCTTCTTGTCCGATTACATATTGGTCAAGAAAGCTTTTGATTTCGGCTGGCTTTAGCAGATTAATATCGGTATCCGCTACTGTATCATCAAACTCTTCCTCTACAATTTCAGAACATATCTCTATACATTCATCGCAAATATATACATTATTAGGACCAGCTATTAACTTTCTGACCTGATCCTGATTTTTATTACAGAATGAGCATCTTAACTGTTTTCTCTCATCCGTCTTGTTAGCCACTATTTTCACCTCACTTCATTAGTCCTAAATTCAGGCTAAAAACATTCGGCTAAGCTCAATCTCATGTAGCTTAGCCGAATGTCCTTTATCCGCTAATAATTACACTATCAATGATTCCATATTCTTTTGCTTCCTCAGCTGTCATATAGTGATCTCTTTCTGTATCAATTTCAATCACGTCAAGTGGCTTTCCTGTATTAGCAGCAAGAATTTCGTTTAATTTTTGTTTTGTTCTTAAAATGTTCTCAGCAACAATTTTAATATCCGTTGCCTGTCCTTTGGCCCCACCTGATGGCTGATGAATCATAACTTCAGCGTTAGGAAGTGCAAATCTCTTACCCTTTGTACCGCCTGCTAAAAGAAATGCGCCCATACTAGCAGCCATACCTATACAAATAGTTGAAACATCACACTTAATATATCTCATGGTATCATAAATTGCCATACCGGCGGTAACAGAACCACCTGGGCTATTGATATACAGATTAATATCCTTACCTGGATCTTCTGACTCTAGGAACAATAACTGAGCTACTATAACACTTGCAGATACATCGGTTACTTCTTCACCTAAGAAAATGATTCTATCCTTTAATAATCTGGAATAAATATCATAGGATCTTTCGCCTCTGCTGGTTTGTTCAATGACATATGGTACTAAACTCATAGAAATTCCTCCTTTATTAAGAATTACTATTCAGTCACAAGGTTTCTTATGACCGAAGCACACAGCTTTCAAAAACAAGCTGTTGAGCTGGCTAACTGGAGAGTCCTTGGGTTTTCTCTAGTGTACTGAATAGTTTACAAATTATTTTAATTTTGGGATATTATTTTGCTTCTGTATCAACTGCTGCTTCATAAACTACATCAACAGCTTTTTGTACTGCTAAATCTAATGAGATTTGTTCTTTTTCTCTATCAGAAATTAATTCCTTTAATTTATCAACTTCCATTTGATAAGAAGAAGCCATGTTTGTTATTTCTTTTTCTAACTCTTCATCAGAAATAGTAATGTTTTCAGCTTTTACGATAGCTTCTAATACTAATCTGGTCTTAATACGTTGTATAGCCTGAGGCTTCATTTCTTCTAATAACTTTTGAACATTCATTCCTGTAAATTGGAAATATTGTTCTACTGTTAAACCTTGCATTTGTAGTCTTTGTGCAAATTCATCTGCCATTTGTCTTGTCTGTGTTTCAATCATAGCATCAGGAATTTCCATAGTTGCATTCTCGATAATTTTTTCAACTACAGCATCTTCTTTTGCCCTCTTAGCATCTTTTTCTTTTCTTTCCAGAATATGTTTCTTAATATCTTCTTTGTAATCAGCTAAAGTATCAAATTCAGATACATCCTGTGCAAAATCGTCGTCTAATTCCGGTAATTCTTTTACTTTGATTTCTTTAATGGTAACTTTAAATAAAGCAGGTTTGCTTGCTAATTCCGCAGCATGATATTCTGCAGGGAATGTTACATTTACTTCTACTTCTTCACCAATGTTCTTACCGATTAATTGGTCTTCGAATGTATCAATAAAGGAATGAGAACCTATTGTTAAGGAATAATTTTCACCTTTTCCTCCTTCAAATGGAGTACCATCTACAAATCCTTCATAATCTATTACAGCTATATCTCCGCTTTGAACAGCTCTGTCATCTACTGTAATTGTTCTGGAGTTTTGTTCTCTTACTTTATCTAATTCTGCATTGATTTCATCTTCTGTTGCTTCTACAGATTTTTTCTCCACTTCAATGCCTTTGTATTGTCCTAAGGTAACTTCTGGTTTTACAGCCACTTCAGCAGTAAAAATAAATGACTTGCCTTTTTCAATTTGAACAACATCGATTTCAGGTCTTGATACAATATCTAATTTACTTTCTTCTGCTGCTTTTTCATAAGCATCTGGTATAATAATATTCGCTGCATCTTCATAAAAGATACCTGCTCCATACATTTTTTCAATAATTGCACGAGGTGCTTTTCCTTTACGGAAACCTTGTACATTCATCTTTCCTTTATTTTTCTGATAGGCCTTCTCTAATGCAGCTTCAAACTCCTCTGCACTTGATTCTATGGTAAATTTAACCATATTCTTTTCCAAATTCTCTACTTGTAAACTCATTTAATATTTCCTCCTTAAATATGTGAAGCGTATCTCTTATACGATCCCTGTAATTTTAACGTCAATATAATCCACTGTATGCACAACTTACCTTCTACTTATGAAATAATTTATTATTATAATAATTTGTTATACTAATAATTTATTATTAACAAAATTTGCAGATTAAAACTGACAATTTCCCATTCTGAGTTTTGACATTAGTATATTATAACATAGGAATTCTGTAAATACCATAAATATTTTTCTTCTTATTCTTAAGAATTTATTATGTTATTACCGCTGTTCTTTTATTGCTATTTTTATACATTTCCTATTTATATGTTTAAACTTTTATAGTTTACTATTTTTATAACGCTATTTTTTTATTAACATAAAGTATGTCCCTGATTATCAATAACACCGACAACCATATCCACATATTTTTTGCACATTTCATCTGTCTTGGCTTCCACCATTACTCGAAGTACCGGTTCCGTCCCGCTTTCCCTAACAAGGATTCTCCCATTGTCCCCAAGCTCATCGGCAACCTTTTCAATTATCTCTGCTACCTTGGGGTCTTCTTTCGCATCCTTTTTATTCTTAACTCTAACATTTACCAAAAGCTGCGGATAAATAGTTACTTCTTTCACAATATCGGATAATTTTGACTTCTTCTCCAGCATTACTTCCATAATCTTTAAAGAAGTTAAAATCCCGTCACCGGTAGTTGCATGCTTGCTAAAAATTACATGACCGGATTGTTCACCACCAATGGAATGATTGTTGGCCATCATATTCTCAAATACATATTTATCACCTACAGCCGTTCTTTCATAAGAAATCCCCAGTTCATCCAAAGCTTTATATAAACCGATATTGGACATAATTGTAGTTACAATGGTATTGTTATTTAATTCCCCTCGTTCTTTCATATAGCGTCCGCAAATATATAGTATTAAATCGCCATCTATAATATTACCCTTTTCATCTATGGCTAAACAGCGGTCAGCATCCCCATCATATGCAAATCCAACATCCAGACCATTGTCCACCACATACTTTTGTAAATTTTCAATATGTGTTGAACCGCAGTTTGTATTAATATTAAGACCATTTGGTTCGTTATGAATAGTAAAGGTTTTTGCTCCCAACGCATCGAATACACCTTTAGCTATAGTGGAGGCAGAACCATTGGCACAATCCAGGCCAACTTTTACCTGTTTAAAAGATCTGGTGGCCAAAGAAATTAAGTATCCAATGTACCGATTTCTACCCATAGCGTAATCAGTGGTCTTACCTATATTCTCTTTTGTAGCAAAAGGTATATTATCACTTTCACTATCTATGTATTCTTCAATTAAACTTTCCACTTCCGGCTCTAATTTAAAGCCATTTCCGTTAATTATCTTAATACCGTTGTCATAGTATGGATTATGGCTGGCAGATATCATGATTCCACAATCAAAATTCTCACTTCGTACTACATAAGAAACGCTGGGAGTAGTGGTAACATGTAATAGGTAAACATCTGCGCCGCTTGCAGTTAATCCAGCCACCAAAGAATATTCAAACATGTAACTTGATCTTCTAGTGTCTTTACCAATTACAATATTGGCCTTATGGTCTTTGCCGTAGTAATACCCTAAGAATCTTCCTACCTTATAGGCATGTTCTACAGTGAGTTCAACATTTGCTTCTCCTCTAAATCCATCTGTTCCAAAATATTTTCCCATAAATATGACTCCTTTTTATATTCATACCGCAAAGCTCCGCGGTTATTTTCCCGTTAAATTGTAACATAATATAAACCTGGCTGCAACTTTTTAGTTCCAATGTTGTTGTTATTCTATACTTAAATTATGTAACGGCAATTAAAAAGTGCTTTACTTACAAAAAAAACATCATCTCATATGTACGATTTCATGTAACAGATGTAACTCCCTTACTTCATCATATATACTAGATGATGTTTTATTCTGACTATCTTTTTACCGGTTATGAAGCATCTGTTTCATAATCAAAAGTTAGCCTTTTTTACATTATTCAATTTGATTAGAATCCTTGAGATTGACCTGTTGAACCTGCTTGTGGTCCACCTGGTTGTCCTAAGCCTGCAGCTGGAGCACTTCCTGTGCCAGCAGATGCTGTTGTTCCAGACATTGATTCTTCTTGACGTTGAATCATACGTCTAACCATTTCTCCACCAACAGAACCATTCTGATAACTTGTTAAGTCACCGTTGTAACCTTGTTTTAAAGGAACACCAATTTCACCAGCAACTTCCATCTTGAATCTGTTAAGAGCTTCTCTAGCTTGAGGTACTTCTGTTCTGTTAGAACCTGTCCTATTACTTGCCATATAATTCACCTCCGTGATTTGTTAATTAGTTGAAGATATTTGTTGAGTGATTTCAACTTTTATCTTTTTATTTTAGATAAATGATGTAAATCAATTATCTTAATGATATTGTTAGCAGTGATTATAGATTTTATTATAAAATATTGATGGTAAGTTGTGGAATTGAAAAATTTACTTTCTAAAATTTTTAGTATAACTTATAGTTCCCATAAATAGCTCTTTTTAAAAGAGAGAAAAGGTTTCAAAAATTTATAGGGATACTAATCATTTTACCTCTTACATATATTATAGTAATTGCTTTTCCTAAGGAGTAGTTGGCTACTGTCGTAATTAAATGGTGTTGGAGCACCGGAATTGAGGTTATTATGAGTCAATTATTTAATATTATTAAAAATATAAATAGCGTTATTTGGAGCTGGCCAATGTTAATTCTGCTTTTTGGCACTCATCTTTTCTTTACTTTTTATTTAAAATTTATTCAAAAAAATATAGGTAAGGCCATTAAACTATCCATAGCCCCTTCACAATCCGGGGAAGGTGATACCAGCAGTTTTGCCACTCTTACCACCACCTTGGCAGCTACCCTTGGAACTGGTAATATTATAGGTGTCTCAACTGCAGTGGCACTTGGAGGACCCGGTGCTATTTTTTGGTGCTGGTTAACCGGTGTATTTGGAATGGCAACTACCTATGCAGAATGTTATCTTGGTGTCTTATACCGTAAGAAAACAAAAGACGGAACCTATCTTGGGGGGCCTATGTATACTTTAGAATATGGTCTTCATTCCAAAGGTTTAGCAGTTTTATTTTGTTTTTTAACGCTTTTAGCTTCCTATGGAGTAGGCTGCTCCACACAATCCAATGCCGTTACGGAAACAGCCGCACATCTTTGGGGAATATCTCCTTACATAACCGGATTTCTCACTGCCTTCGTAACGGGATTAGTTATACTTGGCGGCATTCAATCCATAGGGAAGATTTGTATGCGTTTAGTTCCTGCAATGGGTGGGTTTTATATCCTTGCCTGTATTATATTGCTTCTTATGAATCTGGACTACATATTGCCAGCTTTTACTCTTATCCTGCGTTCCGCTTTTCTTCCCCAGGCAATTATGGGAGGTTTTATTGGCAGCACCATTAAAACAGCTGCCCGCTATGGTATTGCCAGAGGATTATTTACCAACGAAGCCGGCCTTGGTACCGCTGCTATTGCAGCTGCAAGCGGAAAAACAAAAAGTCCGAAAGACCAGGCACTGATATCTATGAGTGCAACTTTTTGGGATACCGTTATAATGTGTGCTATTACCGGACTGGTCATAGTAACAAATATGCTTCGAAATCCCCAATCCGTAGAAGGGCTTTCTTCTGGAGAATTAACTACAGCCGCTTTTAAGCAAATTCCAGTCGTAGGCGAAACTATGCTGGGTATTTCTATTATCGCTTTTGCGGTGGCCACACTCATTGGGTGGTCCTATTTTGGTGAAAAAGCAGTGGATTATTTATTCGGAAAAAGTGGTATTGAAACCTATCGTATATGCTATATCATTATGATTTTTATCGGTTCTATATTATCCTTGGAATTTGTGTGGGAATTTTCTGATTTAGTCAATGCTTTTATGATAATGCCAAATGTATTGTCTCTTTTGGTACTGTATAAGAAAGTCAAGGATTAGCTCATTACATAAAAATGATTTGAATGTCAAAAGTCTAAATATAGTTTATTGAATGAATAGTACTGCACATAAATACTATTCATAATTTAATTGGTTGAAGACTTTTGACACTCAAATCAAATATTAATGTTTAAATATATATCCCAGGCGACTTCCCAGACGACTTAATATTTCATTGGAAATGGTTCCGCATTCCGTAGCAAAATCTTCACAATATATCTGCTCCTCACCATCATTTCCAATTATAGTGACTATATCATCCGGCCTCACATCATCTATATCTGTAACATCTATTACAAATTGATCCATGCAGATTCGCCCAATAACTGGTGCCTTTTGAGAATGTAGTAAAACATAAGTATCCGCTTCAAAAAGATTTCTTGGAACTCCATCTGCATATCCAATGGTAACCGTTGCAACTTTCATATTTTGTTTTGCAGTAAATAACCTTCCATAACTTACACTTTCATTAGCTTTTATATTTTTAATTATACTAACCCTTGCCTTTAATGATAAAACTGGTTTTAAATCAACTGATAAACGGGTATTGTTTCTATCGCTTAATACTCCATAAAGTGCTATCCCAGCCCGGACATAGTCACATTCCAACTCCGGATAATTTAATATTCCATAGCTGCTTTGTATATGCAACTTTCCTGTATCATATCCTTTAGCCTGCAAATAGCGAATGGTTTCATAAAATCTTTCTATTTGTAATTTGCTAAAGGTAATATCTGTATCTTTCAAACTGTCACTGGTACAAAGATGGGTAAACATCCCTTCAATCTTTAAATTATTTAGTTCGTAAATATGTTCCAAATTATCATAACCATCATAATCTTCACCTAACCTGTGCATACCTGTATCAATCTTTATATGGACCTTTACTTGTTTAGAAGATTCATTTAATGACTTGCCATAATCATAATTTAGTACAGTTTGGGTTAATTTATATTTCGTAAGATAATTTACGTCAGAAGGATTGGTATATCCTAAAATTAGGATTTCTCCTTTAACTCCATTTTTCCGAAGTCGTATTCCTTCTGTAAGTGTAGCAACTGCAAAAGCATGAAATCCCGCTTTATTCAGCGCCTTTGCAGTTTCAACATCACCGTGTCCATAGGCACCAGCTTTTACTACTGCCATTAACTCACACTTTTTTGGTAAACATTCTTTCAATGCGAAAGCATTATGTACCAACGCATTTAGATCAACTTCCACCCAAGCTCTGCTGTTACTACCTGGCCCCTTTTGTTTTAACCTTGTAAAAAAATATATAACTATTAATCCTGCTAATAGAGATAGAATGCTAACCGATAAGAAATGAAGCAAATTATTATAAATTAATAAATTCTGAAGGTGCAAAATCTTTGCAATTAGTCTTACTATTACAATCATCCAGGGATGAATGATATAGATCACCATAGACAGAGTTCGTAATTCCTTAATGTTGTTTCCATTACACTGTAATAATATTAAAAATAAGAAATACATACTTGGTAATAGCATAATATACATACTATCATGACGTTGTACATTAAAATTATGAAGCAAAAGTCCTTCTGCCATAAGTAATACATTAGAAATAATTAACCCAATAACTGCAAATTCAGTTTTTATTTTATGTTTAGAGTATGCAATCCAGGACCCTAGGAATAAATAAACCGGTGCAAAAAACAATCCACTTCTTGTATAATCCATTATTTTAAATAAGAAATCATAGCTTTTATGGACAGTACTAATCTGTGTGACTATTCCGTAATAACTATCTCCACCTAATCCTATTACATATAATACAATCGTAATAATAAAAACATGTATCATTCGAAACCTGCGTAATAAGAACTGGACCAATAAAATTCCAATGATTGTAGCAGGAAGATACCAAAGATGATAGAACGTACCGTCAAAGATCAGATCTTTTGTAATCTGAAAGGGCAGATTTTCCTGACTAAAATAACTTCCATATAAATTGAGGGGCAAGTAAAGAAAAATTCCAATTATATAGATACCGATTAACTTGTTTAAAGTTCTTCTTAATTTATTGCCTTTTTCCATAGATAAATATAAAAAGTAACCGGTTACCATAAAGAAAAAAGGAACTGCTACTCTGGCAATTATATGGACGATTATAAAATCAGCAGTTTCATTGATTGATAAAAAAGGGGAGGTATGAATTGCGATAATTAGAAATGCAGCAATCAACCTGAATATATCAAGTGTGGCATATCTTTTTGTTATATTCATGAATATTGCCTCCAAACTGTAACAATAAAACCGTCTACATTATTACCGGATATCTGATATAAGTCATTGTTAGATAATTCTATTACTGTTTTATCTGCTATACTTTCTACAAAGAACACTTTTACCTCTGTCCCTTTATTCTTAATTGTAAGATGCTCTCCTTGGTAGGGGTATTTCTTAATAAATTGTATATACTCCTCCAGGCTTAAACCATTGTATTCTATTAAATAAGAATGTGGATATCCAACATATCGAAAATGCCAAGGTTCATGAGCAATTCCTGTCATTGTTTCTTTTCCCTTACTATACCTTTCTATGAATCCATATTGTGGGGCCTTTGCACGAAATTCACCGCATATACCTGTATAGGAAAACTTAGGTCGAATAAAATCAATAGAATCACCATTTTCACCTAAATCAATTGCAAGGCCGGTCTGATGTTCACTATGATCCGGGAATGCCACATACTTATGTGTAAAATCAATTCCATTTTCTAAAAGAGAATTATCAAATATCTCTTCCTGTTCCTCTTTGCTGCGATAACCGCTAACGGGTATAATTTCATTATCACAATTAATGGATTCCAGCAATTTTGACAACATAGATGCAGTTTTTGCATCTAGTTGTATCTCCTTGTGCTCTAAACTATAAGGTACTAAATTCAGATTGTTTTTATTTTGAATTTGATGTTCTTTATTAACAAGAATTAATGGCCCATGAAAAATATCCAATTCATTTAAGGTTATCCTTCTCATTCTTCCAGACCTAATTGGATCAGCTTGTCCACAATTTCATCAAATTGTAATCCAATTCCTTTCATCATATTAGGATAACGGCTGTGAGAAGTAAATCCGGGAATGGTATTAACCTCATTAAAAACGATTTCTCCTTTTTCTGCAATGAACATATCTACCCTTGCAAATCCTGTACAACCTAAAGCGCGATAAATAGAGACCGCTGTTTTTTTAATTTTATCTTTTAATTCGGCATTAATTCTTGCAGGCATATGAATTCTAGAAGATTTTAAAGTATATTTTTCTGTATAATCAAAAAATCCTTCTGTTAATTCAATTTCATCTACTTCACCAATAATAAGCTCCTTATTACCAAGGACTGCACAACCTACTTCAAAACCTTCTACATTTTCTTCTATTATTACCTGGTTGTCATGTTGAAAGGCATTCTTAACTGCTTCCGGTAATTGTTCTTTTTTATAGACCTTTGTTATTCCAAAAGAAGAACCTGCTTTTACTGGTTTTACAAATAACGGATAGGCTAAATGGCTTGTCTTTTCAAAAATCAACTGGTCTGAAAGGGAACCTGAGAAAACCACAGATGAAGGTGTTTTAACGCCTGCTAATTCAGCCAATTTATGTGCTCTGTCTTTGTCCATACACAATGCAGAGGACAGTGAATTACAACCTACAAGAGGAATTCCAGCCAATTCAATCAATCCTTGCAGGGTACCATCTTCTCCATTTTTACCGTGTAACATGGGAAATGCAATATCAATTCTTGTAAATTTCAATTCATCATCATAGAATTCTATAATTCCATGGATATCTCTGCTTGGTGATATTGCTGCCGGAATACAATGATCTTTTTCCAGATGCCATGTATTAGCAGGAATCTTTTCAGTATCTCCAATATAGCGGAACCAATTACCCTCTCTTGTAATTCCTAATAATACTGTGTCATACCTTTGTTTATTTATATTTGTTATTACTGCATAAGCTGATTGTAAGGATACTTCATATTCTGTAGAGCAGCCTCCAAAAATAATTGCAACTTTTTTCTTTTCCATCTTTAAAACCATACTCCTTTCACAGGTTGAACAATGAAATTTTTCAACCATTCTCCTTGTGCATTTAATTTATGAAACCGATTTGGAGAATTTTGATTACTAGTGCACGGATAACGTATGCAGCTATATCTGGAAATAAACATTACTAAAAGATAAACGTATTTTCCCATAAAAAAAGTTCTCTGTCCCGGTACATTTATAGTACCAAAACAAAGAACTTTATTTTTTCGTTTTTCGACAAGAATTTATTGCAATTTTATTCGTAAAATCCTAAGATTTTCTTAAGAAAATAAAAGCTAATTACTATTTGGAAGCCTTACAACAAATTGGATACACTCATTTTCACTGGAAGCGGTAATCGTTCCCTGATGTAATTCAATAATCTCCTTTGCAATAGCAAGTCCAAGTCCTGCGCCCCCTGTTTTTGTCCCACGGGAAGTATCTAATCGATAGAATTGTTCAAAGATACGACTTAGTTTTTCTTCGGAAATTGTATTACCATGATTCAAAAAGCTCATTGATATATAATCCTGTTCCTTAGATACTGTTATTTCAATTGTACTGTTTTCAAAGCTATAATTAATTGCATTTCGAATGAGATTATCAAAAACACGTTCCATTTTATTAATATCACACTTTATTTCCATATTGGGTGCAATATCTAATTTACACTCTAAATTTTTCGTATTAAATAATGGTTTGAATTCATATACAATTTGTTCTAACATTCTTGATAAATTAGTGCGGCTTACTTCTAAACTAAGATTACTTAAATTGAACCTGGTAATTTCAAAGAATTCATTAATGAGTTCTTCTAAACGTTCAGCCTTATCTAATGATATTGATAAATATTTTTCTCTCTGCTCCTCTGATATCTGTAACTCATCCCGCAGCAAGGTCAGGTATCCAATGACAGAAGTAAGGGGAGTCTTTAAATCATGGGCAAGATAAACAATTAAATCATTTTTACGTTGCTCTGATTCTTTTGCAAGCCTTGCATTACGAATTGCCTGTTGTTTTATCTGATTCATTTGATTTTCCACTTGCTTTAATTCGTCTGGAAGATGAATAAAATCATCACCTGGTTCTACAAGTTCATTGCTGGCTTCTACAATCGTATCCACATATCCTAGTGTCTTTCTCCAATAGATAAGAAATATCACAATAGAACCGATTATCCAGCAAAATCCTAAAAATAGCCCTTTGTTATAATCAATAATTTTTAGAATCCTATATATGATATCTTCACTGTACCAAGTAAAGTAGGAAAAAAACATAATGGCAAATAGAAAGAGAACTACTAAAGCAACTGAGTAAATAACCAGCGATAAGAAGAATTTTGTAAATATTGTCCTTGTTAATTTACCACCTGAGGATTTATATTTATTCTTATTCAATGGTATACCCAACCCCCCATACTGTTTTTATGAATTTCGGTTTTCTAGAAGGTTCATTCATCTTCTCCCGTAACCTGGCCACATGTGCCATAACAGTATTGTTATTGTCTAAATATTTTTCTCCCCATACTGCTTCAAATAATTCTTCAGAAGAGATAACTTTACCTTTATGCTCACACAGGTACCATAGAATTGAGAATTCAATGGGCGTTAATGACAGCTGTTTTCCGTATAAAGTACATTTATGGTTATCTTTATTAATTACTAATCCTGCAAAATCAAATTCATTATTTTCCTCCGGAACCTCAACCTGTCCGTCCAAATGATTATATTTCTTATACCTTCTTAATTGTGTCTTTACCCTTGCACAAAGTTCCAACGGATTAAATGGTTTGGTTATATAGTCATCTGCTCCCAACGTTAATCCCATAATCTTATCCATATCCTCCACTTTAGCAGTCAGCATAAGAATTGGGAAGAAATATTTCTCCCGTATCTTCTGGCATATTGAGAAACCATCCGTGTCAGGAAGCATTACATCTAATATAGCCAGGTCAAGAGGTACTGTATTGATACATTGAAGTGCTTCCTTTCCCGTATAGAATTTATATACATTATAATTCTCATTTTTTAAATATACTTCAATTAGATCTGCAATTGGTTGTTCATCGTCTACAATTAATATATTAATACTCATAACATTCCTATATGATATATCTTATACTTATCCCGATCATAAACCATTAAAAAAACCTTGTAGAAAAGCAAAGCATTTTATATCCTTGAATATATGGATTTTACAAGGTTTTTTAGTAAGGTTTTAATAGAGATTAGCATTAGTTACTATTGGATATATCTTACGACTCCTTCTTTCTTTATTTCCTTTTAATATCCATATTGTATTGAAGATTTTATCCGATTTGCTGCTTCTTTTCCCTGATAGTGCTCAATAATAGAAGCGGCAAAATCAATAGCAGTTCCAAGCCCTTTGCTTGTTATGACATTCTTATCTTTTACTACTTTTTCATTGGTGTAATTAGCACCAATTAATTTATCTTCAAAACCAGGATAGCAGGTAGCTTTCTTACCCTCTAAGATACCATGCATTCCTAACACACTTGGCGCTGCACAAATTGCAGCAATCATTTTATCTTCAGAATTATGTCTCAATAATAATTCACGTAACTTCTTATGTTCCAATAGATGTGTAGTACCTGGCATTCCACCTGGTAATACTAACATCTTTGCATTATTATAACCTGTTTCATCAAATAATTCATCAGCAATCACTTTAATATTATGAGCCCCTGTAATCTCTTTGGACCCGGTTATAGAAACCATGGTAATATCAATTCCAGCTCTTCTTAGAAGATCCACTACGGTAAGGCCCTCAATTTCTTCAAATCCGTCTGCTAAAAATATATAAACTTCTGACATAATAACCTCCATTCCGGTGCTTAAGCACCTTTTACGAAAATCCAATTCACCATCTTCTGATCCACTCGGAAAGCGCAAGCGAGCGAGCTTGTATTTCCTCACTCCGTTTTTATTATATCATGAACAAAAAGCGTGTTCATGATCTTGGCACTACGCTCGGAAAGCGCAAGCGAGGCTTGCATTTCCTCACTCCGTTTTTATTATATCATATTATAATATATTTCTGCACTATCATTGAAAGTTTTCCAAAATTCCTGTATTATCTAAAAAAGGCATTGGCAGTCAAGCTAATTCATTATGAGCATGCTATCCTATTTACAAGGAGGTGCTAAGATATGCACGCATGGGAACAAATACAAATAACTGTAGACTATATTGAAGAACATCTTTCAGAGGAAATTAGAATTAATGATCTAGCAAAGCTTGCTTCGCTATCCCAGTTTTATTATCAAAGGCTATTCAGCCGCTTGGTAAAAAGACCGGTGAACGAATATATTAAAATGCGTCGTCTTTCAAAAGCATCCGAGGCTTTACGGAATAGGAACAAAAGAATTCTAGATATTGCTTTGGATTTTGGTTTTTCTTCTCACGAAACTTTTACACGAGCCTTTAAAGATACTTTTGGAATGACCCCTGAGGAATACCGAATCAATCCTGTTCGCCTTAATAGCTTTGTGAAACCCCAGTTGCTGTTAAACTATACTCTTGTGGACGAAAATGTACCTTTAGTTGCAGAGGGAATCGTTCTTGAAATTACACGACGAACTCTCTTATCTCCCCAATATTTCATTGGGCTTACGGCAGAAGAACCAATTAATCAGATGCCTGGCGGCGGTGAGACCGGCGTAGATGAGCTGGGAAAGCTATGGGACGACTTTCATAAAAACAAGCCTACCATACAAGAACTGAAAAGAGATGGGGATGAACTTGGGGTTGCCTATCCCGGAACAAAGGATGGCTATTACCGCTATTTTGCCGGTGCAGAATCTGATTCAAATGAAATATTGGAAGGTTATTCTTCTTGGGAACTCCCAAAAGGTGAATATATCGTCTGTTCTTTTGAGGCGGAGGATTTTGAACACCTTGTGATGGATGTAGTGTATAAGGCTCACAAATATGTATTTGAAACTTGGCTTCCAAATCACAACCTTACTTCAAAACCTTTTGCAGCGGAACGCTATGCAAGTCACAGTCCTGAAACAACCAACATGGAGATATGGATTGTTCCTGTACCACAGGAATAAATTATTGTACTTTAGAAAAGCCTGCTGCAATAGCAGGCTTTTTATATTGTATTTCTTGTGTATCTTTATATTGTAGTATTACTTGTTGACATATATGTAATTTCCTTTTATAATAAAATAGACACATGTGTCTATTTTATTATAAAAGGAGGAATGAAAATTATGCCCCAAGTTAGTGATAAATATTTGGAAGAACGTAAGATGAAAATCGCCAAAGCAGCCGTCAACGTTTTTGCTGAAAAAGGATATTCTAATGCCACTATGCAAGATATTATGGAAATGTCAAATATTTCGAGAGGGGGATTGTATGCGCATTTTGAAAATATAGATGCCGTATTTCTAGCCGCTTTACGGTATGATGACTCTTTACCACACAACCGTTTTTTGCGTCCGGACCCCAAAAGACCACTGCTGCCACAACTAAAAAAATGGTTGCAGGAAATGGCTTTAACCATTGAAGAAGATAAAGTGAGTTTAGTACGTGCAAAATCCGAATTTTTTCTTTCGCATTCTGCTATAGATACTCCCTATCTTTGCGAAAGGCATGAGGTTCTTTCTTCTGATATTCAATCATTTATTGATACCGGAATTGAACTGGGGGAATTTAGTGAACAAATAGATAAAGTAATTTTATCCCAGTTCTTGATTTCAGCTATTGATGGTATAATGCTCCATCACTATTACCAATATTCCAAAAACATAAATTGTGAAAAATTGTTTGATTTATTAGAAGATATATTAACAGCATTTTTATATAAAGGAGGGCAAGCAGATGTTTGAAGACAAAATCATAAAATTACGTAAACTATCACCCAATGATTTTAATGTTTATCATAACTGGCGCAATGATTTAGACGTGATGTATAGTACCAGCCCGGCATTAGATGTTTATACCTTAGAGGATACAGAAAATCTAATTCAAATAATGTCCGGTCAGCCTGATGCTAAGGGATATATTATTGAATATAAGGAAACAGGACAAGCAGTAGGTATTATATCACTGATTCATATAGATACCAAAAACCGCTCCGCTGAATGTGTGATTGATATTGGAGAAAAAGATATGTGGGGAAAGGGTATTGGCAAAGCCGCTCTTACTATGATTTTGAGGTACGCTTTTGATGAATTGAATTTGCACCGTGTATTTTTACAGGTATTTTCATTTAATCAACGTGCAATCAATCTGTATGAAAAAATTGGTTTCAAACAAGAAGGCCAATTGCGGCAAGCTCTCTATCGTGGCGGAAACTGGCATGACATTATTGTAATGGGCATTTTAAGTGCCGAGTATAAACAAATGGCATCTCATACTGAACCGCCTATAGACTCTGTCTGATTTAGCTTCATACACCTAATTGATAAAAGAGAAATGGATCGCCGTAAGCTACTCCATTTCTCACACCATTTCAATTCATATGGTATGATTTCAAATTTGATGCAAGGGAATTTGGATTATTCAGAGATGTAAGACATATCACTTAAACGCCTAATAATGTGTTTACCATCTTCATTCTTTTGCATAAAACTTACCCCTCCGGACATACCAAATAAACCACATTGGTTTAACATTTCAACCTCTAATCCAAACCACATAGCATGAAACACACTAAGAGAATCACCGTGAGATACTATAATTATGTTCTCCTCATCGCTATTCATTATCATATCGTAAAAAGGACGAAGCCTATTCCAAACATCCCTGCGGCTTTCTGCGTCAGAGAACATTCGGTCATCAATAGTTTTTTCTTGGCATTCCATGTTCTTACTAAGCCATTGAATGACTTACCAATACATTTTCCTAGATTACGTTCTCGTAATGTATCTGATGTAATAAAAACCTCTTGATTTGTATAACATGCCTACCCCCTGATGTAATAGATTATTCTTTTACTCTTGAATACATTTTCATATCAAGAATAATTCCATTTTTCACAGCATTTTTCCTTAAAGTGCCCTCATATACGAAGCCTGATTTTTCAAGTATACGGCAGGATCCCAAGTTATGAGCAAAAGGTTCCGCAAAAATTCTTATAATATCTGTATTTTCAAAAATATATTTACAGACTTGTTTAACAGCACTTGTTCCAATTCCTTGTCCCCAATATGACTCTGCAATATAATAACCCATCTCTGCAGTTTTACAATGAATATTATCTTTGCGAAACACACCAATACTTCCTACTGCCTTATCGTCAACAGTGATTGCAAAAGCATACGTTGTATCCTTATCCGCTTCTAGCATTGCTGAAATAAAGTTTTTAGCATCATCTACTGTATATGGATATGGTAATCCATCTCTTAAATTTTCAAGAATTTTTTTGTTATTTAAAGCCTCTGCCAGATGCTTTGCATCTTCTATTCTCCAAGAACGTATTTTACATTCCATTTTTTAAGCCTCCTTGTTAAGATATGGTATAAAAAACTTATCATTATAAAATATAACATATAAAATCAGGTTAAAAAAGAAACAATCTTGCCCCTTTTTCAACTTGATAATCATAATTAAAATAAATTTGCGAATCCACTTAAAAACCAGATTATACGGATAACATCATATGCCTAAATAAAAAATTTCACTAAATCAGGATATAACATATCTTGATTTACAATATAGCTATCATGCTCATGCCCATTCATTATTATTAATTCTGCGTTTGGCAAGGTGTTTGCAAGGTTAACGAATAACTCCGGCTTAAACACATCATGTTCTGCCCCTACAACTAATGTGGGAGTGGTTACAGCTTTCACATCAGCTAATTCAATATTAGGATGTTCTAGCATTAATTTGAATAAAGGATCTTTGGTTTCTTCATAGGTGTCTTTAATAAATCTATAACTGTCTTCCTTAAAATCGCCAGGTTTTAAATTTACACCTAACAGTGCCATTTTTCTTATACATTCACTTTGATTCATTGCAAGAATTAATGAAATTATCCCACCATCGCTAAAGCCTACAATATTTACTTTTCCTAATTTTAGAGTATTAATAAATGAATAGATATCTGTTGCCATGGTTTCATAGGAATAATCTTCGGTTTTTGTACTTTCACCATGATTTCTGCTATCAACAGAATATACAGTAAAATCTTTTTGTAACTTTTTAGTAATTACATCAAATATATGATGGTCCTCACCATTCCCATGCAAAAGTATAAGCGGTTCACCATTTCCGAACTTTTCGTATGCAAGTTCAATATTATTTACTGTTACCTTCATTTGGATTATCCTCCATTTTACTACACATCGCCAAATAATTAATCCTCATAAAATAAAAAAACCATATGCATCCAAATCTCTGCATATGGCTTATCAATTAATGCGGATGAAGGGACTTGAACCCCCACGGTATCCCACTAGATCCTAAGTCTAGCGCGTCTGCCAGTTCCGCCACATCCGCAAAATGAGACATCCGGGATTCGAACCCGGGACACCTTGATTAAAAGTCAAGTGCTCTACCGACTGAGCTAATATCCCATCCGATGTTAACTATATTAAGTTAAGCATCCTATTATCTAACAATATTCAGTTAGAAACTGGGCTAGCTGGATTCGAACCAGCGACTGCAGGAGTCAAAGTCCTGTGCCTTACCGCTTGGCGACAGCCCATTAATAATTAAGGCAATTTTAATTACCAGGGTGGATAAAGGGATTCGAACCCTTGGCCTCCAGAGCCACAATCTGGCGCGCTAACCAACTGCGCTATACCCACCATATAAAATGTGCCAGAAGGGATTCGAACCCCCGACACACGGCTTAGAAGGCCGTTGCTCTATCCAACTGAGCTACTAGCACATTTCGATATGCAAATACGCACATCAAGCGGGTGATGGGAATCGAACCCACGTATCTAGCTTGGAAGGCTAGTGTTCTACCATTGAACTACACCCGCACATAAACTCTTTACATAGAATTATTATGAAGCTTTGTGTAACTTATTCATACTGCATTTAATTACATTGTACAAATCATTCAACTCGGCTTGTACAAATCGGGGTGACAGGATTCGAACCTGCGACCTCTTGATCCCAAATCAAGCGCTCTAGCCAAGCTGAGCCACACCCCGTTTTCCAGTGTTTTTTCGTCTCTCTCGTGACGCAAGAATCATTATATAATAGACTTACTTTAATGTCAACAACTTTTTTAAACTTTTTTAAAAAACATATAGGTAAATACTTCCACCACCTTAATTTAAGGGATAAATCAGGTATATTATGCCCTGAAGAAATCACACTTATCCCTTTATTTTAGATAGTTTAAAGTAAAATGTGCCCTTCCATCCTTATCTATGTCCATAATAATAAAAGTTGGAACTGCACCCTCTTGCCTTGGCTGGGAAATGCTTCCCGGATTTATTGTCCATACACTACCTGATAAGTCAATTAAAGGGCGGTGAGTATGTCCAAATATGGCTATATCCGCTTTATGTTCTAGTGCTGCTTCTTTTATATAATCTGTTCTAAAATTAACACCATACCTGTGTCCATGAGCTAAAAATACAGTATGGTTACCTAATTTAATTACTTTTTCTTTCTCTAAATTAGTGTAATAATCATTATTGCCACTAACCATCTCAACATTACAAGGTGCAATCTCCCTTATTAAATCCTCATTGCCTTCAAAATCCCCAAGATGCAGCATTAAATCTATGGGTTTAACCTTATCTATAACCTTTATTAGATTATTCATTCTTCCGTGAGAATCACTTACAATTAAAATTTTCATATTCACTCTTCCAACCATGATGCCACGGAGGGGCATCTTAAATAATAAATAAAATCCGATACGAAATATGATAAACCCTCCGGCTTAACTATCATATTTTTACAGAAACTACTTAGCAGTTCTGATTCACTGGTTCCAATAATGTCTGCAAATTCTTTTTATAGTTTTTTCCTTAATTCTTCTCTCATTTCCGTTAAAGCTTTCCCTCTATGGCTAATTTCATTCTTTTGCTCTAATGATAACTGTGCTAATGTATTATGAAATTCCGGTACCCAGAATATAGGATCATAACCAAAGCCGTTACTTCCTGTAATTTCATATCCTATAAAGCCTTCAATAGTAGCTCTTTTTGTCAAAATTTCACCATTCGGCATGGCACATGCAATTACACAAACAAACCTGGCACTTCTGTTTTCTTGTTCTACATCTTTTAACTTATCCAAAATATGTTGATTTTTTATATCGTATGAAGTATCTTCACCAAGAAATCTGGCAGAATAGATACCCGGAGCCTTGTCCATCGCATCCACCTCCAGACCGGAGTCATCTGCCAAAACAATTTCTCCTGTTAATTCCATAATTGTTTTTGCCTTTATTATTGCATTCTCTTCAAAAGTTTCCCCATCTTCTACTATATTCACATGAATTCCAGCTTCCTTTAAGGAAACAATCTCAACATTCAAATCACTTAATATAGCCTTTATTTCTTTCATTTTTCCTTCATTGGTTGTGGCAAAAATAATTCGTTTCATAGTATCTCCTGTCTGCTGCCTAATTATAATTTTCTAACTCCTCATAGGCTTTCATAATAGCTTTATGTATTCCCTTTGCTATGTCTCTTCTGTTTCTTTCCTTAGCTAAAAAGTCCATTTCTTCTGTATTTGACATAAAGCCCACTTCTAATAAAGCCATGGGCATTTTAGCTTTTTTCACAATAATCACTTCTTCTTCTTTTACAAGCCCACGATTTACATTATGTGTCACACTAATAAGTTCATCCAAACATATTTGTGCTAATTGTTCTGAAGTAAAACCATTATCCAGCTTAATATCATTATATAAAACTTCCCCTCCCCTTGGTTCGGAAGATTCATTTCCATTACAATGAATACTAATGAAAAAATCTGCTTCTACATCATTAGCAAAATAAACTCTTGGGTTTAAGAAAATTGTTTCATCGGAAGTTCTTGTATAATATACTTTAATATCTTCCCTGTCCAGTAACTCCTGCAAATATAGTACAATACTTAGATTAATTTCCTTTTCATAATATTCTTCACCCTGTGAATATGTACCAGGATCTGTGCCGCCATGACCAGCATCCACCACTATAATTTTATCATATACATCTTTTGGACGCCTTAAATCAATATATATATTTTCATCATCCTGATACACCAAGCTTGCATATATATTATTAAAAGTTATATAAATAACCGCTGTGTAAAGTCCTGTTGTCTCACTTTTTGTATAGTTTATATGAAAACTTTTTACAAAATCTAGAGTTTCTTCTTCAGTTATAGCAGGTAATCCCACAAAGGTTTTGTCCCCATTCACACGAAGAATCGAAGAATCATAAAAAGTTTTATCCTTCAAACCTTTTACCGTTATTTCAATACTGCGGTCCATATAATAATCCTGAAAATTCACAGGAAACAGCGATTTTTCATCTTTTTTTATTACAAGGTATTTATCTCCTAATGTATTGCCTTTTAGCTCATCCTTTGAAATAATTCCATCTGTAATAACTTCTACTTCTAATTGTATATTTTTAGAATCATCTGATTTGCTTTTATTAATATTCTCATCTGCATAAATTTTTTGTTGATTGCTCGGCGAAATAGCGATAGCTATCACTATAACTACCAACATAATCGTTAAACTATGAATTGCTAAAAGCTTTAGTCGTTGATCGTTCATTTATTTTCCCCCTGATATGTAGAATTATACTATGTTTTATCGAATTCTACAATAACATTTTCAACGTTTCACTGGAATAAAATTGCTTTTTTGAAAATTAGAGGTATAATAAATTTAAAGCAGCTCTATTTAAAAAAAATATATAATTGCCTGTTAAAAGGAAGGATAGTGAACATGGAAGTTAACAAAGATATTATCATACAAAAAGACAACCACAAAACCATATTATACCATTATTTCAGTTCTCAAGAACCAAAAGCAAGTATCCTCCTATTACATGGAATGGCCGAACATTGTAACCGTTACCATAACTTTGCTGAGTATTTATGCACTAATGGAATGGATGTATATCTCTATGACCATAGAGGACACGGAAGAGATAAAATGATAAAGGAATTAGGTTTTTACAGTACATCTAACGGACATAAATTAGTAGTTGAAGATGCTTTGGAAGTTCTTCATTTTGTTATGAAAAATAAACGTTCTCATAAACTCTTTTTGTTCGGTCACAGTATGGGTTCTCTAATTGCCCGTAATGTAATACAGCAAGAGGATAATCTGGATGGTGTTATTTTGTGCGGAACAACCTGTCCGCCAAGTTTAAAAGCAAAAGCAGGTTTTTTTCTTGCACATATTGTAAAATTATTTAACGGACCTATGCATCAATCCCAGTTTATGAACAACCTATTATTCGGCTCAAAACTTTATACATCCTTATCCACCCGAACCTCCTTCGATTGGTTATCAAGGGATAATAACGCTGTAGGCGCATACATCCATGATCCTTATTGTGGTTTTATCTGTACTATAAGTTTTTATATAGATCTTATAAAACTATCACTACAAGCTTCAAAACCATCACTCATGAGCAAAACAAGAGCTGACCTTCCATTGTATATTATTTCAGGTGATAAGGATCCTGTTGGCGGTTATGGTGCCGAAATCCAACAGTTAATTTCCACGTACGAAAAATTAAACTTTAATAAAATGTCTTGGAAACTATACCCTGAATGCAGACACGAATTATTGCAAGAGTTAAATTCTCATGAAATAATGGAAGATGTACATAATTGGATTAATAAAAATTTAGCGTAGTAGGACGCTCAATGTCGTCAACTTAAGGACACTACCGTCATATTGTATATTTATTTATAGGTGTTTTGGTTAAAATGCGAATTGACAAACAAATGTTCCCTTCAAAATTTTATTAGATACATTTTATCTATTAAATTTTGGAGGGATTTTTATGTCTATTCGTAATAACTTAAAGGATTTTTTTCAAGAAATGAATACTCTTCTTACTTCTAGTGAGTTTATTGAACAACACAGAGTAAACAACTCAGCATTTTCAAGAACGAGGAAGTTAGCTTTTACAGATATTATTCACTTTCTTTTAACACTTCCTCAAAA
>NZ_FOWD01000023.1 GCF_900115365.1 Anaerocolumna aminovalerica | reverse complement strand
TAATTCCATTAGAAAACGCTAAATCCTGATAGGAGACTTCACTTGATAAATATAACTCTACCATATGAAGTTTAAATTCAAAAGAATATTTTACTTTTTTTCGTGAACGTCTAAGTCCATCATCTCCAAATTCATTATAGTTTGAAATCCAATTTCTTACCATTTTACCTTGTGGAATTCCATATTTCTTAGCCAAACCGTTTGAACTATCCTTTCCTTCAAGATATTCCGTGACTATTTTTTTCTTAAATTCAAATGAATATTTAGCCATAAAAATACCGACCTCTCAATCGCTAGATTTTTGGTCTAACTTTTGGGGGTCGGTACACTTAAGCAGAGGGTCTTTATTCATTAGTCATTATTAATATATGCATATCTGGCATGATCCTGCCACTGTCCATTTACTTTAATGCTGGAGACAGCCAAGCCTTCATAGGAAAAACCAAGTTTTTCAATTAAATGTATAGAAGGAAGGTTAGAAGGCATAATATTTGCCTCAACTCTGTGTATATGGTATTCCTGGAACAGAATGTCCATTCCTGCCTGAATGCTTTCAAAGGCATATCCCTTTCCGGTATGGTTATGGTCAAATTTATAACCTATCTGACAGGAAGAATAAGGTCCCCGCAGGATGTTATAGAAATTAACGGTTCCAATTATAGTATGTAAGTCATCCTGATGAAAAACCCAGAAGCGTAATGCTTTTGATTGGAGTATTAAGTTATGTTCTATGGATAAAGTAACACGCTGATAGGATAGGGTATAAAAGTTGGGATCTCTTTCCGGTTCCCGTGGTTCAAAGAAAGCCTTGTTATTCTCATAAAATGTCAATACTTTATCTGCCTCGGAGTTAGGTAAGATACTCAATACAAGACGGTTGGTATAGTGGGTCATCTGCATTATGTCCTCTTCCTTGCTTAAAAAGCAATACTAATATCATAAATCCATTATTATCAATATATGATGGTTTTATTCCTATGTTGACATTAAATTATGAACTCCGTTTTATTGTACTATGATTCAATTCCCCGGATGCCTGCTTCAATTACGTAAGGTTTTACAACATTAGCAAAAGAAATAAGTTCTTCTTTTGAGTACCCGGATAATCCGGGTGACAGAATATCATCGGAGTCTCTATAGGCTTGGAGGTAGTAAGCTTTCGCTCCCTCAATCCATTTGCCAATAGAAATAAAATCCTCAGCAGTATGATGCTCTTTAACAACGGTGGTACGGAATTCATAATCTATGGCGGAAGATAGCAGAAAAGAAATACTTTCGGACACTTTGGAGATGTCAAAGTTAGGAATACCTATAGATAAACCATATTTCTCTTTAGAGTTTTTAATGTCCATGGCAACATAATCAATGGAACCTTTTGCAATCAGATCTTTTAAAATCTTTGGGTTTTGTCCGTTAGTATCCAGTTTAACTTTTAACCCCATATTTTTAATTTCATCAATGAACTGTGGTAAACCGGAGTATAAAGTAGGCTCGCCTCCTGTAATACAGACACCTTCCAATACACCTTTTCGTTTATTTAAGGTTTTAAAAACTTCCTCTTCCGATATAGTTGGCTGTCCGGCAGGATTTAATACCAGGGAAGAATTATGACAGAAAGGACACCGAAAATTACAACCACCTAAGAAAATGGTAGAAGCAAGATGTCCGGGATAGTCTAAGAGAGTCGTTTTATTAAAACCGTGTATTTCCATAACAACCTCGATTCTGGCACGTTAGCACCTTCTTAATAACATGTTTTTTTCAAAGTAAATCAAAAAATAGATGTGAATAACACGTTGCCACATCTTTTCCTTCATGATAAGATAACTATATCAGAAGGTGTACATTTCGTCCATAGTACATTACCACTCATTTTATAAGAAAAGGAATAGAACATCCGGTATGAATATTAAATATATGAAAGAAGCAATAAAAGAGGCAAAGAAAGCTGCCAAAATCGGTGAGGTTCCCATTGGCTGTGTTATTGTTTATGAGGATAAAATTATAGCCAGAGGATACAATAAACGTAATACCAAGAAAACCACATTGGCACATGCAGAACTTTTGGCTATCCAGAAAGCAAGTAAGAAACTAGGGGATTGGAGGCTGGAAGACTGTACTATGTATGTAACGCTGGAACCCTGCCAGATGTGTGCTGGTGCCATTATACAGGCAAGAATGAAAGAAGTGGTGGTTGGTGCCATGAATCCAAAAGCCGGATGTGCCGGTTCAGTTTTAAATATTCTTCAAATGCAGGAGTTTAATCATCAGGCTGAACTTATTACCGGAGTGATGGAAGAAGAGTGCAAGATGGTATTACAGGATTTCTTTAAAGAATTAAGAATAAAAAACAAGTTGGAAAAGGAAGAAAATTTGAAGATAAGTGAGAATTTGGAAGAGAAAATCTAATCCATTTTCCTTGACTTTTTACAGAAAAGGAAGTATACTGTTTGGTGCAAGTCTCTAAAAATAATAAGTTTAAATTGTAGAGACTGATTAAAATAAGTCAAAAAGTTTCCGTGCAGCCGGGGAGATAGCGGTGCCCTGTACCTGCAATCCGCTACAGCAGGGGTGATGCTTTGCCTAGGGTGATTTATTGTGGGGCTGCCCTTTATAAGTGATGTTGACGTTTGGGTCTTACGCAACAAGAATTCGTGAACCGTGTCAGGTCAGGAATGAAGCAGCACTAAGCGAAAGCTCTTGTGTGCCGTAAGGCAGCCTGGACCGAGTTAACTGTAGAGGTAACGCTCATGAAAGACATTCGAAGCAAAGCGCACGGATTTTAAAATATAATATATTTTATAAACTTCCTCGTTATATTCTATGAACTTGGAGGTTCTTTTTTGTCTAAAAGTGTTGTTTTTTCTGTAATTATTCCCGTTTTAGTACTATTTTACCATGAAATATTACATAAGTTAGCAATTTTCCACTTCCAGTCCGTCGAAATATGGTCTATAATATTGGATATGAGTAGAATGTATAGTTACAGGACTTTTACTCTGCTAAAAAATACTGAGGTGACTATATGGGGATAAAGTTAATTTATAATGCAGTGAATCAAGTTGAAAAAGGAACAACTATTTATAATGAAAACAGCCAAGTTGACAGTGTATGTATTATAATTAAAGGAAGAGTGCTTGTATTACGTGACGGCGTTAAGATAGTTTTAGGCTCAGGAAATTTCATTGGAGTAAATGATGTCTACGCAGGAACCTATTTAAATACTTACATAGCATATGATGACGTAACCTTCTATTGTTTTCCGGTACAGGAAGCAGAGGATTTGTCAAAAATATTTGCAGCGAATAAAGATTATAAGGGTGTAATGGTTGCATCTTTAATTAAAAATTTGTACGAGACAGATAAAGTTTATCTAAGCCTAAGTGCTAATATAGAGCAGCTGTATGTGTTTATAAAACGATATTATGCATTGTATCTAAATGCAGCAGGAAGATACGGTAATTCGGCAAAGGCCATAAATTCTATTGAAAATATAGTACCCTATGATACTTCATTTGAACCGGATGAGAAGAAGATGCAGTATTACAGGGAATGTGCAAAGATTTCCATGGAAGTCTGGAAAAATTTCTGCGGAGTTGGAGAAACCATATCCCAATATATTTTAGAGGAAGTATCCGGACTTATGGGTCAGCTTTCCGGAGAATGCATGGAAATGGCTTCTTATCTGGAAGAGTTATTCACATCACTATCCAACGACAACGGAGAATGTTTGTTCAACGCTGTTGCTAAACTTGCTATTATCGTTCAAAATGCAGGAGGAAACGGTAAAGAATTAATAAATATATTGGACAATATTATTGACCAGATAAATAGTATAGAGACATTATTTGAAGAAAAGACAAACCGTAGTTTAAAGGTTGACCGTAAGAAGATGGAGGAAATCTACTATATCTTATTATCAACAAGCAGCTCCCGGGCCGACGAAGGGCAAGGAGATTCCGGTTACCCGAAACAGGAGGCGGAAAAGGCTGAAACGGTAGAGAGAGAACTGGCTAATTCCCTAAAGCAAATTATGGACTATGTGGACTTTGATAAGGACAGAGGAGCTAATTTTGAAAAAGCAATTACGGATTATATGAATGTGAAAGATAAGCATTCCATGGATGATAACGTAAGAATCTTAAGGAAGATTGTTATGACCAGCTTTTATGACTTATACGAAAAAGCATTCTTTAAAGCTTACAAGGACGAAAAAGTTCCAAGGGTAATTGACTTATTCTTAAAATATGGATTCTTGGACGAGCGTATGCTCAGTAAGGATCAACTGGTAGAACTATATTATTTGGAGGATGAAAGCAAAAACTTTTCCGGTCCATGTTCGGTTTATAATATAAAAGAATGGCTTATTAAAGTATATGAAGGTGAGAAAGAACCTTCAAAAAATGATTTTGATTTAGATTACCGGGATGTTTTAAGGGATAGAAGGAAAAGAGGAGAAATCAAAGAGGCTGAAGAAAAAGAACTGTTAGTGAACAATACTCAAAAGGTAATTCACGAAATTCATAACATGTTCCGGTATAATCACCGTGTTGTAAATGGACAAATCAGTTCTTTTGTTCCCTTCTTAAACGGTGAGAACATGCTGCAAGACCTGAATAAATTATTTTTAACTGCAGAACGGGTTAATGAGGCAGTAAAAGAGATAATGGAAATTGATTATTCCATATTCCATAGAGAAGTATTGTATGTAAACGAAGAAAAGGGAATTCAGAAGGAATATGTTATGAAACAGGTATTCCCTGATATTATATTAATGCCTACCCAAGGACATAATGCTGTTATGTGGCAGGACATTACAGGAAAGCGAAAGAGCAGGGAAGGAAGATTCCTATTGCCTATATTCACAGAATTAGTATTAAAGGATATGCTTATTAAGGTATTTGGAAGATTTCGCTGGGAATTATGCAGAACTATACAGGGTACTGCATGGAATAATATAAAGTATAAATCCTTAACTTCAGAATATAGCGATTATATCCAATTCTATCGTAAAAACCGTGATTTATCTGAGGAAGCAAAAGAAAAGATAAAATTGCAGATTCAAAAGGGCAGAAATAACTTAAGAGAAATTTTTGTTATTGATTATGAAGCATGGATAAAAGGTGAAGCAGCCGGTGGTTTAAGATTAAACAAAATAGCCAGAGAATTGCTTGCTACCTACTGTCCGTTTAATCTTAACATAAGAAAGAGATTACAGGGACAACCACTATTTATTGATGCCATGGCAAGATTTGAAAGAAATAAAATAAAGAAAGTAAGGGAATTGGAATTAAGGTATCGGGCTTTGGAGAAGGATAATATTGAAATCACTGAGGAACTAAAGGAAACCCTAATTTTCTTCCGGGATTTATAAAAAAACATATCCCATTTACTTACAGATGGGATATGTAGAAGAAATAAGTTTTGAATACCAGGATGGGATTTTTCAACCCTTTTATTTATGGCAGTATCACACTTAATTCTAATGTAATATGTGAATGGAATAAAAATGGAAAAATTTCTACAATTTTTTCAAAAATATATTGACAAAAATAATCGAATTTTATATAATTCAGTTATAAGAACAAGAAATAATGAATTATCTGAAAACTATGAGTTTTGATTCATGGAGGGAGGAGAGTCCAATGGGAATTGAAGAGATAGAATACCAAACCCATCATTTCATGATAACAGCTATTCCTGCTGGAGAAACCTCTATATAAACTGATTTCCAGGGTATAACTGCTGACATATTCGGAGCAGGTTGGATCAATCAATTTTTGTTATCATGATTGAGTGCAGTGTTACACAATGTATCATGTATACCAAGGAAAACTATAACATAGATTTACCAATGAAAAATCCATATAAATACAAATGATACACAGAAAACAGAAGAAATTAAAAAGTACAGAAGAATTAAAAAACACAAAAGAAATTAAAAGCACAAAAGAAATTAAAACACAGAAGAAATTAAAAACGCAGAAGAAAAATTGAAAAATTAAAGCACAAAAGATAAAATACATAGGAATCTTTAAAAAGACATATCAAGTACCTGTATAAGGTAAAAACATTTTAGAATACTTTGAAGAAATCGAAGTACGAAAAATAACATGATTGGTAGCATTTATTGCGAACAGAAAAGGTATACATAATTAAGGTATTGGTGTTTCGCGAATACGGGTTAAACAGGATTTATTTGAAGAATGCGCCGATGATTACAATTGAATGAATTTTAAAATAAAAATGCTTGCTGTATTTATTATAGCAAGCATTTTCTATTATGTATTAACCATTATATTGTTCAAGTATTCGTGTTAAAATATTATATTATGCAGGTATGACAGGGTAAAATATTATATTTGTACATTATAACATTGGAAGAAATCATGGGTATATGTTTTGTACGAATATGAGATTTATACTTGTGCAAATTGTATATGGATGATAATATTAAAGCAAGAAATCAGTTAGGAGGTTTTATTTTGCTTCAGTTGGTGGATATAAAAAAATATTATAAAAACAAGAAGGCTGTTGATGGAATTTCATTTGAAGTAAATGAAGGAGAAATCTTTGGGTTAATTGGTGCCAACGGAGCAGGTAAGTCCACTACGATTGCTATGGTAGCAACTATGCTAAAGCCGGATAGCGGAGATATTCTGTTTGAGGGTGCAAGCATTATAAAAAAGCCAAGTGTTATTCGCAGACATTTGGGTTATGTGCCCCAAGAAATATCTCTATACTCAGCGCTTACAGGAATGGATAATTTATTGTTTTGGGGAAACGCCTATCATGTTCCAAAAGAGAAGCTATCCGAAAGAATAAAAGAAGTCTGTGATATGATTGGCTTTGATGAAAATATATTAAAACAAAAAGTAAGTACTTATTCCGGGGGAATGAAACACAGGTTAAATATTGGAACTGCTTTATTGCATCATCCTAAGTTAGTGGTATTGGACGAGCCTACCGCAGGAATTGATATTGTAGCAAGAAACCAGATACTGAATTCTGTTTTAAAATTAAAAGAAACAGGAACCACGGTTTTATACTGTGGACATTATATGGAAGAAGTGGAAAAAATATGTGACAGAATCTGCATGCTTCATAATGGTAAAATAATAGATATCCGTACTAAAGAAGAATTGTTAAACAACCCGGAGAAGAACTTAGAAACTATATACCTGGAAGCAATAGGACAGGCATAGAAACTAGAGAAGATACAGTTTTATTAAGAAACCAATGTAGACAATATGTTACAATAAACTTGTAAACAGATGGATATATATGGGGGAGTCCATATGATAAGATATGAAAATAAAATAAAAATGCAGGAAATTAGAAGACTGGTTGAAGAGCATCAGTATATAAAGGCAGTACATATGGTGGAGACTCTGGAATTAACCAAAATAAAATCCCTTACGGATTTAAGCGTAATAGCTGATGTATTGATTCAGAATGATCGCTTTGATGACGCATTACATGTTCTTTCTAAAGTATATGCAAAATCCAAAACCAGACGAATATTATACCAATTAGTGGATTTATCAATAAAAAGTAAAGATGTAGAGGAAGCGGAGAAATATTTATTACAGTATATGAAGGTAGCTCCTCAGGATTCCTATAGGTTTATTTTCCGCTATAGTATTGATAAGCTTAAGAATGAACCTTTTGAGGTTTTAATTGAGTCGTTAGAAGAATTAAAGGAATATGAGTATGTAGAGAGATGGGCCTATGAATTGGCCAAGTTATATCATAAAGCCGGTAAAAAAGACAAATGCGTCAGGGAATGCAGTGACATTATCCTATGGTTTGGCGATGGAATATATGTAGAGAAGGCTAAGCTTCTAAAAGGATATTATGTTGGAGAAATTGACCCCATCAGAATGCTGAAAGCAACAGAGAAGAAAGAGGCAGAGAAAAGACTGGGCCTTGATAAAACAAAAGACTATAGTTCCATGAAAAGTGAAATCGATAAATTTATAGCTGCAGAAGAAGACACTGCTCTGCAAAGTGAGAATAAAGTCTTTGAAAGAGAAGACTCTGATGAAGTAGAAAAATCAGAGGGGTTGAGAGTTGAACATAAGGGAACGGAGCCTTATATAGCAGAAGAAAAATATGAATTAGTAGAAGAACCAGGAAAAGACCCTGAAATAACAGAAAAAGATGAATCAGCCCAAGAAGAGCCGGAAATAACAGAAAAAGATGAATCAGCTCTGGAAGAGCCTGAAATATTAAAAGAAAAGCTAGGAATCGTAAAAGAAGGAGTTGAAATATCAGGTGAATTGCCTGAATTGGAAGAAGTTTATCCAATGGAAGAGACTAAGGAAGAAGAAATTGATTCTGACATAGCAGAAAAGACAGGAATATCTTCAGATACAAATGCAGAAGATTTTACTTTGGATAATGATAAACAAGCCTTTGAGGACGAAAAGTTAAACCAGATATTCAGCCGGACAAATTTAGATTACCATAAGCTTTTTGGTTATTTTATTCAAAACCGTTATTCCAGAAGTGAGATTGTAGACTTCCTGGATACTATATTATTAGATAATGCAAAACAGAACCATTTAACAATATGCGGAAATAAAAAGTCAGGAAAAACAGCTTTAGCAAAAGCGATAGCTAAGGCTTTATACGGTTTGGGCCGGATTAATTCCTCCAGAATAGCAAAGATATCAGCTTCCAGAATAAATCATATGAATCTGGAGGATAATTTTAATAAGCTTATGGACTGTACTTTGCTTATTGAAGAAGCCGGTTTCTTAAGCAACAACGGAATAAAGCAGTTACTTTATCTTCTGAGGCGTTTGGAAGGACAAATATTTGTCATTTTAGAAGATACAACCGATGGAATAAATAAATTATTGGATTCCAATGAGCATATGAAAAACAGATTTGAATATGGGATAACAATTCCTTGTTTTACAGCAGAGGACTTATTTTATTATGCAAATCATTATATTATGGAAAAGGATTATAAACTGTCAAATAAAGCAGAAGTTTTATTAAGAAATATAATTCAGGAGATACTGAATTCTGAAAATGCAGATGAAAGCTTAGAAATAATCATGATGGTAGTTAAAGAAGCAAAAGTTCAGGCAGATAAGAGAAACAAAGAGGAATTGCTAAGAATCATCGGTTCTCAAAGGCTTAGTGAAACGGATTTTTTATATATAAATATAGAAGACTTTGAAGGTATATATAGGGAGAAGTAGGTAACCGTTAATTTATACTGACAAGTTGCGATTATTATTAAAAAGCGCTAAAGCGCTGGAATAGAGGTTAAAATGAACTCAGAGATTTTTGTAATTGGCCATACTAATCCGGATACGGATTCAATATGTTCGGCAATTGCTTATGCAGAGTTAAAGAAAAAAATTACTGGCGGTAACTATAAAGCCAAAAGAGCAGGGCAAATTAATTCAGAAACAAAATTTGTTTTAGAAAGATTCGGTGTTCCGGCACCCAGTTATCAACCGGATGTCCGCACGCAGGTTAAAGATGTTGAGATACGAAAATCACCCGGAGTAGATGGAAATATATCATTAAAAACAGCATGGAGTACCATGAGACAAAACAGTGATGTAACGTTACCTATTGTAGATGATCAGAATCATCTGGTAGGTTTAATTACAGTAGGTGATATTGCAAAATCCTATATGGATGTTTATGATAATAAAGTTTTATTTACTGCTAAAACGCCAATTAAAAATATTATTGATACCTTGGACGGGGAGTTAGTTGTTGGTGATGAGAATGATTATTTGTCCGAAGGAAAAGTTCTGGTATCTGCCGCTAATCCTGACTTAATGGAAGATTATATTGAAGAAGGAGACCTTGTCATATTAGGTAACCGATATGAATCTCAATTAAGTTCCATAGAAATGAAAGCAGGCTGTATTATTGTATGTGATGGAGCTGCTGTATCAAAATCAATCACAATAATGGCACAGAACAATCAATGTATTATTATAAAATCACCCTATGATACCTTCACCGTATCAAGATTAATCAATCAAAGTATGCCAATCAGCTTCTTTATGAGTACCAAGGATTTAATTACTTTTACCAGTGAAGATTATATTGAGGATATTCAGGTAGTTATGGCAAAGAAGCGCCATCGTCATTTTCCTATTATTGATAAAAATGGCTGCTATTTTGGTATGATATCCCGAAGAAACTTATTAGGAGCCAGGAAGAAGAAAGTTATATTAATGGATCATAATGAAAAATCTCAGGCAGTTGATGGCATCGAAGAGGCAGAGATTCTAGAAATTATAGATCATCACAGATTGGGCAGTTTAGAGACCATAAGTCCCGTATTCTTCCGTAATCAGCCCCTGGGATGTACCTCAACCATCGTGTATCTTATGTATAAGGAAAATAATGTGGAGGTAGAACCTCAGATTGCAGGCCTGTTATGCTCCGCTATACTTTCAGATACATTAGTATATCGTTCACCGACTTGTACGGAAGTTGACCGGACAGCAGCGGAGGAATTAGCTAAAATAGCAAATATTAATGTGGAAAAATATGCAAAAGAAATGTTTGATGCAGGAAGCAATTTAAGCTCCAAATCACCGGAAGAAATATTCTATCAGGATTTTAAAAAATTTACTGCGGGAGATATTACCTTTGGTGTGGGGCAAATCAACTCCATGAGTAAAGAAGAATTGGAAAAAATAAAAGATAAGCTAATTCCATATATGGAAAAAGCGCATGGTGATCACGGAGTTGCAATGCTATTCTTCATGTTAACGAATATATTAGAAAGTTCAACAGAATTATTATGCCGTGGACATGGAGCACGGGAGCTGGCAATCAATGCTTATAGATTGGATAGAAATACAGAAAATATTTATTTGCCGGGAGTGGTATCCAGGAAAAAGCAAGTAATACCAGCCTTAATGTTTACATTACAACACGACAGTTAATAAAGACATACCCTAAAAAGGGTATAACCCAAACTAGGGTGTAACCCGCAGGGCATACCCTAGTTGGAGCATATACCTCAAGATGAGAAGGAAAAGGTTTTTCCCAAGCTACAACCGGAATTGAATTTGAACCTGATTTTTTAAATATTGTCCCTTTTGAGATCTTACATCTGTGGTAACAGTTAATATATAAGATTCATTCTGAGAATAAGGTTCTAAAGGTTCAATTTCAATATATTGATTAATAGAATCATAACGAATATTGGTTTTTAAAGGTGTTTTATTCAAAGATGTAACGTAAAGATTACGATTATTAACGGTTGCAGGATTCAATGGTGCTGAAAATTTTACTCTCCATACAAAGTCACCAGTAGGAAACTTTAATGTTTGTCTAACTTTATCTTGTGCTTCATCAGAAACAGATTCAATCTTAATATAATTGCTATACATAGAAATCACCTCAGTTATTTTGTCCATTTAATATGTGTATGCATAATTATACTATATTTTGTCGAAATAGGGTAGTTCAAATTGTTATAAAATTAAAATAGTAATTGAGAAATGGTATACAATATTTTTATTAAGATATAAAATGCTGTTACAAAACTGGAAACCTTTGTTTTTTGTAACAGCATTTAAATGTGAAAACAGATTATTTTGTATTAAAATGCTTAAAACATTAAATAGATTGAAAGGTTTATATACATGGAAAAAGAATTTTGGAAGGCAGGTAATATGTTATATCCAATACCTGCAGTTATGGTAACTTGTCAAAGAGAGGGGGAAAGGCCCAATATAATTACCATTGGATGGACAGGAACCGTATGTACCAACCCTGCTATGGTATATATATCAGTAAGACCGGAAAGATATTCTTATGATATGATAAAAGAATCTGGAGAATTTATTATTAATTTAACTACAAAAGCATTAGTGAAAGCAGCGGATTATTGCGGTGTTAAATCAGGAAGAAATACAGATAAATTTAAGGATATGAAATTGACTCCCGTAACAGGGAAATTTGTTAAAGTACCTATGATTGAAGAATCCCCTGTGAATATTGAATGCAAAGTGAAACAAATTCTTCCCCTTGGATCCCATCATATGTTTGTGGGGGAAGTATTAGGTGTTCATATTAATCCCCAGTACTTAAATAAAACGGGTAAATTTGAGCTAAATAAAGCAGAACCTGTAGTATATTCTCATGGAGAATATTACGGACTGGATGAAATGATGGGTCCTTTTGGGTACAGTGTTAAAAAAAGGAAGCAAAAATAAGTAAAATAAGTAAAAAAATACTTGGCTTAATAATGAAAAGATGCTATAATCAGTTGTCTATAAGTAAAAAAGGTATTACCGTTAATAAAATTGGGACTTCTATAAAGCATCTGCGTAATTACAATAGAAAAACAGGAAACGGTGTATATGTAATGGATATGAAGAATATAATTTTAATCGGTATGCCGGGTGCCGGTAAAAGTACTATAGGTGTCATATTAGCCAAGGTACTGGGATTTCATTTTATAGATACCGATATAGTAATTCAGGAGCAGGAAAAATGTTTACTGAAAGATATTATTGAAAGCAAAGGGTTAGAAGGTTTTTTAAAAATAGAAAATCAAGTAAATTGTGATATTATAACCGAAGGCTCCGTAATAGCAACAGGCGGCAGCGTGATATACGGTTCACAAGCCATGGATCATTTAAGGGAAATTGGCACTGTAATTTATATAAAATTATCTTATGAAACGTTAAAAAAACGTCTTGGGAATATAAGACAAAGAGGTGTGGTACTGAAAAAGGGACAGAACTTAAAATCCTTATATGAAGAACGGTGTCCATTATACGAAAAATATGCCCATATTATAGTAGATAGTGAAGGGCTTGGAACGGAAGAACTAATGGAGAAAATTGTTTGTGTTCTTGATGAATTACCTGATAAAAAGTAACGGATACTAACGGTAGTTTATAAAAACTGTTTTACATCCATAAGTTTTATGGTATAATCAAGGCGATGTAGTAAAATAATACAATTTAGGTGTGTGTATTATGTGCAATTTGAATATTTTTTATTAAAAATCAGAGGTGTGCAATGGAGCAATATATTATAAAAGGTGGTAAAGCATTGCAGGGTGAGGTTTCAATTGGTGGAGCAAAGAATGCTGCACTTGGAATATTAGCTGCAGCTATTATGACTGATGAGACAGTAACAATTGAGAATCTTCCGGATATTCGTGACATTCATGTTTTGTTAGAAGCTATTGAAGAAATTGGAGCTGCTGTAGAACGAGTAGATAAGCATACTGTAAAAATTAACGGTAAAAACATTAAATCAATCAATATAGATTATGAATTTATTAGAAAAATACGAGCTTCCTATTATCTGTTAGGAGCATTACTGGGTAAATACAATAGAGCGCAGGTTGCATTACCGGGAGGGTGTAATATAGGCAGCCGTCCTATTGATCAACACATTAAAGGTTTCGAAGCATTAGGAGCATCCGTTAAAATTGAACACGGTATGATTCAGGCAGAAGCAAAAGAACTTAAGGGAAGTCATATATATTTAGACGTAGCCAGTGTAGGTGCAACTATTAATATAATGCTTGCAGCCTGTCGTGCTAATGGACAAACTATTATTGAAAATGCTGCGAAAGAACCCCATATTGTTGATGTTGCCAACTTCCTGAATAGTATGGGAGCCAATATTAAGGGAGCCGGAACCGATGTGATTCGTATTAAAGGTGTATCAAAATTATCAGGAAGTGAATATAACATCATTCCTGATCAAATTGAGGCAGGAACCTTTATGCTTGCGGCAGCAGCAACGAAGGGCAATGTATTAATCAAAAATGTAATACCAAAACACTTAGAAGCGATCACTGCTAAATTAGTGGAAATTGGTGTAACAGTAGAAGAATTTGATGATGCAGTCCGTGTAATTGCAACGGAAAAGTTGGGTCATACTCATATAAAAACTCTTCCTTACCCGGGATTTCCCACAGATATGCAGCCTCAGATCACAGCAGTATTAGCTGCTTCAGAAGGTACCAGTATTGTGACAGAAACCATCTATGAAAATCGTTTTAAATATGTAGACGAATTATCAAGAATGGGTGCAAATATTAAGGTAGAGGGTAATACCGCTATTATCGTAGGGGTTGAAAGTATTACGGGAGCTATTGTAAGTGCTCCTGACTTAAGAGCCGGAGCAGCTTTGGTTATAGCTGGTTTAGTGGCAGAAGGATTTACAATAGTAGAGCAGGTTGAGTATATAGAAAGAGGATATGAAGACTTTGAACGTAAGATGCAAGGTTTAGGTGCATCTATGGCGAAGATAGATATCGAAGACGAAAAGGCTGTTCAAAAGTTTAAATTAAGAGTAAGTTAATTAAAATGTATAAATAAGGCGTAGAATCTTAAATACTTTAAGACTCTACGCCTTAAACCATACTTTTAGCAAATTATAAAACAGCCACTATATGTAAATGATTTTCCTTTGATAAGTCTATAAAAGTATCACCTGTTTTAATAACTGGTTTTGATAGAGTCTGTTTATTTATTAAAATAATTTCACCTTCAACATTATTATTAAGACGAACATGATTTCCAACATAGGAATTTATAATTCCTTCCAAAAAGGTCATAATATAATGAGGATCGAACTTTTGCAGGCCTACGGATTCAAAATTGCGGATTGCATCAAATGGACTTAAAGCCGGTCTGTATACCCTTTCAGAAGTCATGGCATCGTAAACATCAGCGATGGCTACAATTTTTGCAAAAGAGTCGATTTGTTCACCCAGGAGTTTTCTTGGGTAGCCACTTCCATCACATCGTTCCTGATGCATCAAGGCTGTATTTTTTACCCTTTGATCTAAATCTTCATACTTTAATATTTCGTAGCCTAAGCTTGGATGGGTTTTTAGTATTTTAAATTCTGCATCGGTTAAAGGTTCTTCTTTGTATAAAATTTCATGTGGAAGTTTTAGCTTACCAATGTCGTGCAATAAGCCGCATAAGGTTAACACTTCTATATCATTTTGTGATAGTTTCAGCCAATGTCCAAATACATTACAGATTAAAGCTACATTTAAGGAATGAACATAAGTTATATCATCAGATCCACGCATGCAATGAAGCATGTCAAACAAATGGATGCCGTTCCGTGTTTCGGACAAAGTCTTTGAAACATCAGCTAAAAGGCCGGTATGATCAATGGGATTATCTTTATCTACAATATTGCTTAACTGATTTTTGAAATCATCAACGGAGCTTAAAAATTCTTTATTGAATTGTTTGAATTCGGGACTGTTTTTAATTTTTTCTGAATGAATCATTACTGTCTTGATAGGCTCAGGATTTTCAGGAATCAATACAGTTAAATTATAAATAGAATAATCCTTAAGACGTGTAAGAATTCTGTCACTTATTACAGTACCTCTCGGTATTACTAATTGGTTATTACGTGTATACACATCTTCTGCAACAGTCATACCCGGCAGAACATTCTGAATTGATATACGTTTATTCATACCTATTTACACCCATTCTATGCCACATTCTTTGAAAGAATGATTTTTGTGGCAACCCTTCCGTATTTTTATTTTCTTTCAACCCCAATTTTCTACGTAAAAATACACTTATATTTTGTATTCTTATGGTATATTATAGAAAGAATGCTAAGATATGTCAATCGAGCTAAAAATTTATTTCTCATTCATCTATAATACCTTACCAAATTTTATACTTGACAAATATGAAAAGATAGGATATGCTCAATTATACAATAAATATATAATTATATTTCTCTTATTCAGAGTGACGGAGAGTAAAGGCTCTATGAAGTCACGGCAACCCCCTTTAGCGGAAGGTGCCAACCTGAGCGAGTAATCGAACAATAAGAGGATTTGATTAACTTGATGTCAAGTCCGTCTTACGGACTTTTTTTATTGCTGTAAAGCACTGACAATATAAGAAGCAAAGAGTTACTGATAATACGATAGGTTGAAAAAATATTTTTCACCGCATTTTGTATGAACAAAGTGTTATCGTCATAAAAGGGCGCTTAAGCGCCAGAATCGAGGTTATTATGAATAAATTATTATTTACTTCAGAATCCGTAACAGAAGGGCATCCTGACAAAATTTGTGATCAAATATCTGACGCAGTGTTAGATGCTTTATTAGAACAAGATCCAATGAGCAGGGTAGCTTGTGAAACCGCTATTACTACAGGCTTGGTTTTAGTTATGGGGGAAATTACTACGAATGGCTATGTAGACATTCAAAAGACTGTCAGAGATACTATTAGAGAAATCGGTTATGACCGTTCCCAATACGGCTTTGATGCTAATACATGTGGCGTTATCGTTGCATTGGACGAGCAGTCACCGGATATTGCCATGGGTGTCAATAAGGCACTGGAAGCAAAAGAGAATTTAATGACGGAAGATGAAATAGAAGCCATTGGTGCGGGGGATCAGGGTATGATGTTTGGATATGCATCCAATGAAACGGAGGAGTATATGCCTTATCCTATTCATCTGGCTCATAAGTTAACAAAACAACTGACCAAGGTAAGAAAGAATGGTACTCTGCCATATCTTCGTCCGGATGGAAAATCCCAGGTAACAGTAGAATATAATGAGGAAGGAAAACCAATTCATTTAAATGCAGTTGTTTTATCTTCTCAGCATGATCCAGAGGTAACTAAAGAACAACTTCACAGTGATATTAAAAAGTATGTATTTGATGAAGTGTTACCGAAAGATTTGATTGACGAAAATACCAAATTCTTTATTAATCCTACCGGAAGATTCGTAATTGGAGGACCAAACGGAGACAGCGGTTTGACCGGCCGTAAAATTATTGTAGATACTTACGGCGGATATGCCCGTCACGGCGGCGGTGCCTTTTCTGGTAAGGATTGTACAAAGGTAGACCGTTCTGCTTCCTATGCAGCCCGTTATGTTGCTAAGAATATAGTAGCAGCAGGTTTGGCGGATAAATGTGAAATTCAATTGTCTTATGCAATTGGTGTAGCCAGCCCTACTTCCATCATGATTGATACCTTTAATACCGGTAAAAAAGACAATGAAGAATTAATTAAAATTATCAGAGAAAATTTTGATCTTCGCCCGGCAGGAATTATCAAGATGTTGGATTTAAGAAGACCTATTTATAAACAAACGGCAGCTTATGGACACTTTGGACGGAATGAATTAGATTTGCCATGGGAAAAGTTAGATAAAGTCGAGACTTTGAAAAAATATTTATAAAATGAAATTATTAAGTTTTGCCATGGCAAGATAAAATTTATTATGCAGGCTAGTAACAATGGAGTAAACGAGAAAACAGGATACTGTTAATTAAATAAAATTAGTGATATAAATGTCATTCTGAGGAATCATTCAGCGATGCTGATTGTGGTTAAGAATCTTTAAAACAAGGTTTTAGGATTCCTAACCTGCCCGGAATGGCATTTTTTCATAAAATCTTTATATTAGTCACATTTAGTTTATATGTAATTACTCGGTGGATATGATATAATACAAACGGAGTGAAAGATTTGCAAGCTTGCTTGTAAAATAACGATTGAAGTGCCAAGATCATAAACACGCTTTAAATTCATGATATAATAAAGTTATCCGATTATTATGGCAGGAAAGAGTTACAGGAATAGAAAGAGGTTTCATATGAAATTAAGAGGAAGATTATTAACGGCATTTTTAATCATTGCAGCATTGCCTATGATTTTATTGCTGATAACCGGCGGTACTCTTGTCCGGTACCAAACCAATTCTATAGAAGAAAATTATGATATAAAGTCTGACACAATTCAGGTTGTTACAAATCCTTTAAGAATTTTAAACCGTATTACAAGAAGTGTGTATAATGAAATTATTATAACCGAGATGAACGAACCTGAGAAATTTGAAGACAAAGAATATATAGAATACCTGAATGAACAGCTGACGGCTAAATATTCTTTTATTGCTGTTCGAAAAGGCAATGATATTATATACAACGGAAATGAGGATAAGTTTGAAAAGATAAGTAGACAACTTCCAGAATTCAGTAATAACAACATAGATATAGATGGGGGATTTTATATAGACGGCGAATATCCCTTTTTATTAAAACAACAGGATTTTCATTTTACAGACGGAACGAAGGGAAGCATATTTATTATAACGGATGTAACCACATTGATTCCTCTTATAAAGTCCTTTATTTATCAAATTATATGTTCTGCAATTTTGATTATGTTAATTACTTCCTCCGTACTTATTATATGGATATACCGAAGTATCTTACGGCCTATAAACATTCTTCATGCCGCCACCAATGCAATGAAAGAAGGAAATTTGGATTATTCTATTGAAGGAGATCCGGAGGATGAAATCGGAAGGCTGTGTGAGGATTTTGAAGAAATGAGAATTCGTTTAAAAGAGTTGATTGATGTCCGTTTAAAATATGAGGAAGATACCAAAGAGTTAATCAGTAATATATCCCATGATTTAAAAACGCCTATAACAGCTATAAAAGGATATGCAGAAGGTATTATGGACGGAGTAGCGGATACGGATGAAAAGCGGGAAAAATACTTGAGAACCATTTATACCAAGGCAAATGACATGTCTATTCTGGTTGATGAGTTATCCTTTTATTCTAAAATTGACTGCAATACCATGCCATATAATTTTACATTTATAAATCTTCATGATTACTTTACTGATTGTATTGAAGAAATAAGTCTGGATTTAGAAGTAAAAAATATAGAAATTACTTATAATAATGAAACAAATAAAGATTTAGTAGTACATGCTGATGCGGAACAATTAAAACGTGTTATCAGTAATATTATAGGTAATTCTGTAAAATATATTGTGAATAGAAAAGGCCTTATACAGATTCGGATTAAAGACGCAGGAGAATTTGTTGAGGTTGCCGTAGAAGATAACGGACAAGGCATACCAGGAAAAGATCTGCCTCATGTATTCGACCGGTTTTACCGTGGGGATGCATCCAGAAATTCATCCAGAGGCGGCACCGGTCTGGGTCTTGCCATAGTGAAGACAATTATTCAGGACCATATGGGCAATGTAAGAGTAGAAAGTGAAGAAGGAAAAGGAACAACCATATATTTCACCTTAAAAAAGTACGAGGAGGAGAAACGTAAAGATGAGTAAAATATTAATTATTGAAGACGAAACATCCATAGCAGAATTGGAAAAGGATTATCTGGAATTAAGCGGATTTGAGGTAGAGATAGAAAGTACCGGCGATAAAGGGGAAGAAAGAGCTTTAAATGAGGAGTTTGATTTAATTATTCTGGATTTAATGCTGCCTAACGTAGACGGTTTTGAAATCTGCAAGAAAATAAGAACTTTAAAAAATATTCCAATCATTATGGTTTCCGCAAAAAAAGATGATATTGATAAAATAAGAGGCCTTGGCTTAGGTGCAGATGACTATATGACTAAACCTTTTAGTCCAAGTGAATTGGTGGCAAGAGTAAAAGCACATCTTGCACGTTATGAGCGATTAATTGGTTCCGGGGTGAAAGAAAATGAAGTGATTGAAATCCGTGGAATTAAAATTGACAAAACAGCAAGAAGAGTTTATGTAAATGGTGTTGAAAAAAATTTTACAACAAAGGAATTCGATCTGCTTACCTTTTTGGCTGAGAATCCAAATCATGTATACACCAAAGAAGAATTGTTCCAGGAGATTTGGGATATGGAATCTCTTGGTGACATTGCTACTGTTACCGTGCATATTAAAAAGATTCGGGAAAAAATTGAATTTAATACTTCAAAACCTCAATATATTGAAACTATTTGGGGGGTTGGTTATCGATTTAAAGTATGATTCGTATATTATACTTTTTATAACCATGTTTAATGAATTAAGAAAACAGGAGTGTAGAAATGGAAACCAGAATAGCTTTAATTGGTATTATTGTAGATAATATGGACGTAGTGGAAGAGCTAAATAAAATTCTTCATGAATATGGGAAATATATAGTGGGAAGAATGGGGATACCTTATAGAGAGAAGAATGTAAGTATCATCAGCATTGTAATAGATGCAGAAAATAATGTAATAAGTTCCCTATCCGGAAAGTTGGGTATGTTAAAGGGTATCAGCGTCAAGACGGTATATTCTAAAAGCGGAAAGTAGATACTTTACGTAAGGAACAGGCGATGATATAATAAAACCTAATAAAGAATTGCAAGCTTCTTGCAATATTAATAAACGAAATAGAGAGATAGGAACAGGTGTTAATATGCATATAACAATTACAGGTAATTTAGGAAGCGGTAAATCAACGGTTTGTAAAATTTTAAGAGATCAGCATGGTTTTGAAATATATTCAACGGGGACTGTACAAAGAGAACTTGCAAGGGAAATGAACATAACAACTCTTGAAATGAACCGGTTAATGTGCAGCGATCCTAAATATGATAATATGATAGACGACGCAACTGCCAGAATATCAAGAGAAAACAGACATAAGAATATTATATTTGATTCACGTTTGGCATGGCATTTTGTAGAACAGTCTTTTAAAGTCTTTTTATCAGTAAGTCTTGATGTGGCAGCTGAGAGAGTTATGAATGACAACAGAGGTAAGGAAGAAAAATATACTTCTTTGGAAGAAGCAAAGAAATTGTTGGCAGCCAGAGCAGAAACCGAAGATAAACGATATAAGGAACTTTATGGTTTAGATTATTTTAATTTCTCCAATTATAATTTAGTTATTGACAGTACTTGTACTACACCGGATAATATAGCCGTTGTTATATTGGAGGAAGCTAAGAAGTTTGATGAGGCTATGAAAAAAAGAGAAGTCTTTGAACCGGGAAATCAGGGAATCAATACTATCTTATTAAGTCCTCAAATCTTATATCCCGGAGAGATTACCAAGGAAGATATAGAACATACAGCGGGTTTGGTGAAGCTTAGACAAGAAAATCCGGAAAAAAGAAAGCAAGAAATTCTTGTTAAAAAAATAAAAAATGAATTAAACATTATAGAAGGCAAAGAGAACGTAATTGCTGCCATTATTGCAAAAGAGCCTTTTGTACCTGTTATTTTAAAATAGTATAGGTTGTAATTTGCTTTTTTGTTAAATAGTTGCATGGGATAAGCTGTCTCACCATTCTTATGAAATCTATGAAGCAATCACCTAACATACAATTTCATAATCTACAAACAATATATACAGAAAGATATTTGTCTTTCTGTATTTTTTCTTTTGTATAAGAAGGGAGGTTTCTATGATTCGCTTAAATAATAAAACCAAACTAATTATTGCAATGGTTTTAACTATTATCGGTGTATACTTTGGATTTCAATATATATTACCTCTCTTTGCTCCTTTTGTAATTGCATATTTTATTGCATGGATTTTATTGCCCGTGGTAAAATTTTTAACTGAAAAATTAAAATTTCCAAGAGTAGTAAGTGCAATCTTATCTTTGGGAGTGCTTGGAAGTCTGGTAGTATGGGCTTTGTGTTATTTGGGTAATATATTTATAAAACAGTTAATAATATTATTGCAAAACATGCCTATCTATTTATCTATATTATCTGGAAAAATTGATTCCTTATGCAATTCATTTGATAATTTTTTTGGTACGAAATTAGGAACGGTTAGAGGAATGTTTGACGATCACTTTGAGACCATGATTGTTGTAGTTCGAAATGATATTATGCCTTCCATTACCACAAAAAGTTTAAACATTGTAATTAGTATTATAGGGATGATAGGTATTATTTTAATTACACTGGTTTCTGCTCTACTATTAATGAAAGATGAAGCCGCTTATAAAAAAAGTTTTAGAAGCAGTGTGCTTTATCAGGACATACATCTTATTACCGGTAAGTTATCGGAAACAGGAGTGGCTTATTTAAGAACACAGGTTATTTTAATGGCTATTATATCTGTTATATGTACGGCAGGCTTGTTGATTATAAAGAATAAATACGCTATGCTGATCGGAATTGGAATTGGATTATTTGATGCATTTCCAATGTTGGGAAGTGGTGCTATATTAATACCTTGGAGCATTATCTCCTTATTTAATCAGGATGTATTTTCAGCGGCAATTTTAATGACTATTTATTTTATTATTATGTTCGTACGTCAATTTGTGGAACCAAAATTGTTAGGAAACCGTATTGGTATAAAGCCTGTTTTTACCTTAATGTCCATGTACGTTGGATTTAAATTATTCGGTTTGTTTGGATTTATTCTGGGACCCTTGGGACTTGTAATTATAATTACTATTGTAAAGGAAACTGAGATAAGGCTGGCTTATCGTGAGGAAACAAATTATTAATGGGTTTTAATCCTTGAGAGGGAGTATAATTAAAACATAGATTTATAAGTACGCTTATTTTACTGGATTATTTTTAATGAATTTACTTTTTTATTTAAGCAGGATTGTTTCTAACAGATTTTGCTTGACAAAAAAGTTTGTGTAGCATAAAATCTTCATTATAATCTGAATAGAAATTCTGTATAATTGTAATAATTAATTTGTATTACAAAGGAATTCCGTGAATACAGCTAATAGCGATGAAAAGGAATAGTATATAGTAGTTGTCAACTCAGAGAGAGAATCAATTGGTGTGAGATTCTTTTGACAGCATTATAGAACCTACCTTGGAGCTCTGTATGAAAATATAGCGTAAAACCGGCGTTAACGGATAGAAAAGAGAACTGTCAGTGAAATGATCTGCAGTTAATTAGGGTGGTACCGCCGAGGTCTTTCGGTCCCTTGTGGATGAAAGGCTTTTTTTGTTGCCTTTCATACATGCATTATGCAAAACCAGAAATGTCAAAAAAGTAATTGAAAATAATACTATTCTTTATGACAGGACTGGAACTAAGAAAGGAGAGAGCGTTATGGCTAAGGAAAAGAAATTAGTAGAAGCAATTACTTCTATGGAAGAAGATTTTGCCCAATGGTATACCGATGTGGTTAAAAAGGCAGAATTGGTTGAATACTCCAGTATAAGAGGATGTATGATTATCCGTCCTAACGGTTATGCAATCTGGGAGAATATTCAAAAGGAATTGGACAGAAGATTTAAAGAAACTGGTGTAGAGAATGTATATATGCCAATGTTTATACCGGAAAGTTTATTGCAAAAAGAAAAAGATCATGTGGAAGGTTTCGCACCGGAAGTAGCATGGGTAACACATGGAGGTTTAGAACCATTACAGGAACGCTTATGTGTAAGACCTACTTCTGAAACTTTATTCTGTGATTTTTATTCAAATATAGTGCAGTCTTATCGTGATCTGCCAAAGCTTTATAATCAATGGTGTTCTGTAGTTCGTTGGGAGAAAACAACAAGACCCTTCCTTCGCTCCATGGAATTCTTATGGCAAGAGGGACACACTGCACACGCTACCGCAGAAGAGGCAGAAGATAGAACCATTCAAATGTTGAATGTATATGCAGATTTTTGTGAACAGGTATTAGCAATTCCTATGATTAAAGGTAAAAAAACGGATAAAGAAAAATTTGCAGGAGCCCATTCTACTTATACAATTGAAGCCTTAATGCATGACGGAAAAGCTTTACAATCCGGAACCAGCCACAACTTTGGTGATGGATTTGCACATGCCTTTGATATCCAATATACGGATAAGGAAAATAAACTTCAATACGTACATCAAACCTCCTGGGGTATGTCAACACGTATTATTGGAGCAGTTATCATGGTTCATGGTGATGACAGCGGATTGGTATTACCACCAAGAATTGCACCTACTCAGGTTATGATAATTCCTATTGCACAGCACAAGGAAGGTGTTCTGGAAAAGGCTGCTGAGCTTAAAGAGAAGTTAGGAAACTTTAGAGTAAAGGTAGACGATACCGATAAGAGTCCTGGCTGGAAATTCAGTGAGCAGGAAATCAGAGGAATTCCTCTTCGTATAGAAATTGGTCCAAAGGATATTGAAGCCAATCAGGCTGTTATTGTACGCCGTGATACAAGGGAGAAGATCATAGCTTCCTTAGATACTATTGAGGTAACAGTGGGTGAGGTTCTTGAAACTATGCAGAAAGAAATGCTAGAGAGAGCAAGAGCACATCGTGATGCCCATACATCTTCTGCAGCTGACTATGAAGAATTCAAATCTTCCATTGAGAACAAACCTGGTTTTGTAAAAGCCATGTGGTGCGGAGACAGAACCTGTGAAGACAAAATTAAAGAAGAAACCGGAGCCACTTCCCGATGTATACCATTTGAACAGGAAGAAGTTGCAGACACTTGTGTATGCTGCGGTAAAAAAGCTAAGTCAATGGTTTACTGGGGCAAGGCTTATTAATATCACAAATACCTGGTACGTTGTATATTTCTCAGGATGCATATAAAGGGAAACCTATATGAAATATCATATGTCTTAGGAATAAGGGAATTTTATACTTATCTTAATAATAAAACTTAAAAAGTCCTCTCAAAAAGCTTGAATTTGGTTTTTTGAGAGGATTTTTAGTGGGGTTTAAAAAGAGATTATATATAGATAAGAAGCTATAGGAATATTAATATTAGTATTATAAACATTTACAATAATATAAACATTTGCAGAAATATAAAAAATATTGTTATAGATTTCATCTTAGGCTATAATATAAATAATGAAAGGTAGGATTCCTATGCAGTAATGGAGGTTTTTCATGAAGATACAGTTGCCACAGAAGGTGGATTACATTATAAATCAATTAATGAAACATGGTTTCGAAGCTTACGCTGTCGGCGGCTGCGTTCGGGATTCGATATTGGGAAAAGAACCCGAGGATTGGGATATTACCACCTCGGCAAAACCGGAAGAAGTAAAGAAAATATTTTACAGAACAATTGATACCGGTATCTTACATGGTACGGTTACGGTTATGTTAGAGAAAGAAGGATATGAAGTAACTACCTATCGGATCGATGGAGAATATGAGGACAACAGGCATCCAAAAGCAGTAGAGTTTACGGCAAACCTGGCGGAAGATTTAAGAAGAAGAGATTTTACCATTAATGCTATGGCTTATAATGGAAAGGGCGGCATGGTAGATATTTTCGGTGGATTAAAGGATATAGAAGATGGAATTATACGGTGTGTAGGAAGTGCAAGAGACCGGTTTGATGAAGATGCCCTAAGAATTTTAAGGGCAATCCGATTCTCTGCCCAATTGGGATTTGAGATAGAAAAAGAGACTTTAGAAGCTATTAAAGAGAAAAAGGAACATTTAAAAAATATAAGTGCAGAAAGAATCCGGGTAGAACTGAATAAATTACTGCTATCCGATCATCCGGAGAAACTATTTATTGCGTATGAAACCGGCATTACGAAAGTAATACTGCCGGAATTTGATATTATGATGGCTACAGGGCAGTATAATCACCATCATATTTACTCAGTAGGAGTCCATACAGTAAAAGGAATTGAAGCAGTAGGGAAAACAAAAGATAAATCTTCTGCTATGGAGCAGTGGAAGGAATTAAGACTCCCAAGGCAGTTTCATGAATTTCAAAGTAAGGACAAACTGATTCTAAAATGGACCCTCCTTCTTCATGATGTTGAAAAACCAAGTTGTAAGTTTAGGGGAAAAGACGGAGAAGATCATTTTTATGGCCATCAGGAAAAGGGAGCTCAAACAGCAAAAAATGTATTAAGAAGGCTAAAATTTGATAATGAAACCTTGGATAAAGTTGTTCGATTGGTACAATGGCATGATTATGATTTCTCTCTTACCCCGGCAGGAATGAGAAAGGCAATAAATAAAATCGGGGAAGATATTATGGAATTGCTTTTTGAAGTAAAGAGAGCGGATGTTCTGGCTCAAAACCCGGATACATGGGAAGACAAGCTTACCAGTATAACGAAAGCGGAGACACTGTTTTATGAAATTCATGAGAAAAAGGAATGCATTAATTTAAAGATGCTTGCAATTAACGGGCAAGACCTGATTAGCCTGGGGCTCCAACCTGGTAAGAAGATTGGAGATATTTTAAATAAACTGTTGGATTGTGTTTTAGAAAAACCGGAATACAATGAGAGAAAGACGCTGATTGATATTGCCCAAAAGTATTTAAAGGATGAATGCTAATTTATAATTAAAACTTTACTAAAAATCCATAAATTCAATGTTTAAACAAGGAATAGAGAGGTTCTATAACTTAGATAAAATATAATATTAATCTTGTATAAATGAGGTAAAAGATCTTCGCAAAAACACATATATAAAAACTTTTGCGAAGACTTTTTATACATTTCTTTAACCATCTTAGTATAAGAATATTTATAAAACATGTACCTTTTAACCCAAACAGTAAACCTCTGGATAATTCATAATGAGTTAGAATTACTTTGATTTTTTATTAAAATCAAAGCATTTCCTGTCATGAAATATAATCTTTTATCATAGGATTAGAGAGAGACACCCCTTTGGGGCGGTGCAATAGTTTGGGTCAGGAGGCTTTCCTATGGAGGATAAAAACCAAGAGGTATTTCGGCAATATAATATAAAAATCTATAGTACGTATAGAATCAGGGGGGCATTAATCCTAGAGACGGATAAGGGACTCAAGCTATTGAAGAGCTTTGAGAGCTCTAAAAACCGCGTAGAATTTGAAAATATTTTGCTTGAGCAATTAAGGGAACAAGACTACCCTTATGTTGATTTATATGTACGAAATGCCGCCGGTGAGATTATCACTGAGGATTCTATGAATAATCGATATGTATTAAAAAACTGGTTTCCAGGTGAAGAGTGTAACTTAAGAGATGAAGCTGATGTAGCGGATGCCGCAACGAACCTTGGGGTAATCCATTCTTTGTTACGTGAGGTTAACTTAAGTGAGGAACAGGTCTTATACAATTCAAGTGGAAATCTTATTGAATTGTTTGAAAAAAGAAACAGAGAACTAAAGAGGGTAAGAAGTTATATTCGTGATAAAAGAAAAAAAAACGAGTTTGAGATGTGTTATATGAATTGTTATGATGATTTTTACCAGGAGGCCTTGGAAGCAACTGAGCTGCTGGAGAACTCTAATTACAAGAATATGTTTCAGGAAGCCACTTTAAACAGGCATATATGTCATGGAAGCTACACGTATCATAATGTAATTATGCTTAAGGCAAATCGGATGTCTTGTGAACAGAACAATCCATTTATTTGGGATAAAGCCAATGAGCTAAATAGTATCCCATATAAAGAACACAAAGAGGGGTTATCCGCAGCAGGACTTCGAAGCCCGACCATAAATACCAATATGGCAACAACCAATTTTGACAAAGCCAATGTTGGAATTCAAATTACTGATTTATACCAGTTTATGCGAAAAGTAATGGAGAAGAATGATTGGGATTTGGATTTTGGAAGCATGATATTAGAAGCATATAATAATATACTTCCTTTAAGCAGAGATGAACAGAAACTGTTATATATTTTACTGTTATATCCAGAAAAGTTCTGGAAGATTACGAATTTCTATTATAATAGTAAAAAGTCCTGGGTACCTCAAAGAAATATTCAAAAATTAATTGGAATTGTGGAACAAAAGGATAGAAAGAGACAATTTCTTGACTGTTTGGAGCGGACATTTTGTTGATTATAAATAGTATATAGATAAACTTCTGGAAAATGCTGTTGCCCCTTGGGTTGTAACAGCATTTTCCTTTATTGTAAATTATCCTGAGTCAAAATATTCCCTAAGATTGTAACTTCAGCAAATAGTTATTTATGCTTAATGGAATTGGCTCCATGGTAAAAATTGCTTATGGGTACATTATTATCATTGAATTAATAATTGGGATAGTCTATAATAATAAAAAAGTATAAAATAGTACCAGGATAACGCTAACATAGGATAAGAGAGGTAAACCAGGGGTATATGGATAATAATTACTTTAACGAAAAAACGAAAGGGATAGAAAAGGGATTTCCAATTATTTTAGGAATTGGGTGCTTTATTATTATAGTGGCTGCATTTATGGCGATTCCTAAAGGACAAGGCAGGGGAAGTGCGAAAACCTTGCTTTCAGCTGGTAAAGAGTCTGATGGAGAAGAACAAACAGCCAGTCTGGATTTTGATAAACAAATAATAGGTGTATTAAAAGAAGTGAACCGGGAAAACAACAGTATCACTTTATTTGATGTGAAAAAGAAAGAAGATATTGTTGTGAATTATAACAGCGGAACCATTATATATGATAAGTATGAACAGGCATTAGTATTAGAGCAACTGAAATTAGGAGAGCTGGTAGATGCTTATTACAATATGGATAACCTTGGGCTGGTTAAGCTTCAAATATCTAACCAGACCTGGGAATATAAGAATGCAAGTAATTGGGGAATAGATACCATTAATAAAATATTTTCCATCGGAGACAATAAATATAAATATGACAGGAATATTAGTATACTCAGCAAAGATACTTTCTTGAAGCCGGAAGATCTGCACGAAAAAGACTTGCTGACTATAAAAGGCTTTGACAGAGAGATTTTTTCTATTCAGATAACGAAAGGCCACGGAACCATAACCTTTGAAGACTATGAAGATTTTATAGGAGGAATTGCGTATATAGGTAATGACGCCATTCTACCAATCACTGAGGATATGGTTGTTACTGTCCGAGAAGGTGAATATGAGGTTACCTTGGAAAATGGTAGTTTAGCAGGTACCAAAACTGCTCGTCTAAAAAGGGATGAAAATGTTTTGCTAAATATGGGTGAATATAGAAAGCCTGCGGTAAAGTCCAGTTTGGTATCCTTTGAGATCTTACCGGAAGGGGCAGAATTATACATAGATGATGTAATTCAATCCTATAATGAACCAATTAAGTTAGAATATGGAGAACATATGGCCAAAGTTATCCTTAAAGGATACGAAACCTATGAAAATACCATCATAGTGGACGAAGCAAGTAAAAACATTGTAATTGAGTTAGAGGTTCCCCTTGAGGATTTGGATGATTCCGACGGCTACACCTCAGGCCGAACAGATAACGGAGAAGAAAGAGATACCGGGAATTCCGATGATGATAGACCAAGTTCTAAAGGAGGAAAACAGGTTTCCGGTCAGCTCATCTATGTATTAGAACCGGAGGGTGCTTCCGTATATCTGGATGGAGAGCTAAAAGGTATTGCACCGGTAAGCTTCCCCAAAATAACCGGTAATCATTATATTACTCTGATAAAAAGCGGGTACGAAACCAAAACCTATACCATTGAGGCTACCAATGATGGTGAGGATGCATATTTTAATTTTCCGGAAATGTTAAAACAGTAGACAGTGGGAGATTAATAAATAAAAGAAGGTAATCAAAGAATGTTATATATTTTCTAAAGAATCTCCCAAGGAACTCCGCATGATTTTATACCATACATCATAAAATGAAATGAGGAATTCCTTTGGAGGAAATAATGAAAAGGTTTAAAATGATAGTATTACTATTAGGAGTGATAGGAGCAGGTTTGATATTTACTTCATGTAAAGGGGAAAATACGGATGTGAAAAAAATTCGAGACCTGGAGTTTACAGTTGTAGAGGATGCAGATGTTCCTGAACCGTTAATGGAAATCATTAATGAAAAGAAGGCACAGCCCTTTAAAATGCATTATAAAAACACAGATTTTTTATACATAGTAGTAGGATATGGTGAGCAGTCCACCGGCGGATATAGTATATCGGTGGATGAACTATTCTTAACCTCCAATGCCATATATATAGATACTAATTTAATTGGCCCGTCACAAGACGAATTCGTAGCCAATGCGACAACATATCCCTATGTTGTAGTAAAAACCGAGTTTTTAGATAAGCCGGTAGTGTTTAATTAAACTTCTACTTATAAATATTCTATTTTTCAAATCATGTCCTTCTGAAATGCCAGCTTAACTGCTTAGTATTTCTGAAGGACAATAAAAATATTCTTAAATCTTTCCACTTATTTCTCATAAATTAATAATAAAATAATGTTGACAGAAGAGAAATATGTATATATTGTATATTTCTGTAAAGAAATTTTGAGAAAGTTTGTGTATTATTTATGCTATTTTTCTCCAGAAGCAGAAACTTCGTTTGGATATTCCACTAAAAAAGGAAAGAAAATTATAAAAACTTATCTAAATTTATGTACGCAAGTTGGCTGAAATTATTGAATTGTCTGAAAATTCATTGACAAATCATTAAATTTATGGTATAGTGGCAATAGTTGCATTTTCGACACACTTGTTCAAATGGTTATAATAGATAGAATATAACCTGGTGATACAGAGTTACCACTAGCAAGGAGGCTATTATATGATAAAGCAAGCAGATGTTAGCAGAGTTCGTAGAGAAGTAGTAAATAACATTGGAAGAAGAGTTAAGATAAAAGCAAACAAGGGCCGACATAAAATTGACATTACAGAAGGTATTATTTCTGAAACATATCCAAGTATATTTTTAATTACAATTGATGATGGAAATAGCGATTCGGTAAAAACTATGACTTTTAGTTATACCGATGTACTGACAAAAGATGTACAGATGATGCTTTGTTCATAAAAGTATAGAACGCCTGGGGCTGTTGCAAACAATAAACTATTATTGTTTCAACAGCCCCAGGCATTTTTTTATTCATTTGCAGTGTAATTCTTATACATAAATATTACTCCTTGTGAATAAGATATGGTATAAGACAAGGAGGGATTTTTTGTGGAGCTGATTAAGAAAAATATTCACATGAATAAAATAAAATGTCGAAGCAGCCTTCAGCTAACTTTGGATGACGACTTTAATGTTCCGGATGTCAAACCTGATATTTATAAAATAATTAAAGAACAAGGGGATATTAAGATTACTGATGTAAAAATGTTAAATGGTAAATTAATGGTAAAGGGCTCCCTTTGCTTTAATATGTTATATTTATCCGAAGAAAATGGAAGACCGATACATAATATTTCAGGAGAAGTACCTTTTGATGAAGTAATACAATTAGATGATGCCTGTGTTGGCGATGAAGCGATAGTCACCTGGGAATTGGAAGACCTTTCAATGGGACTGATTAATTCAAGGAAAATCAGCGTAAGATCCATACTCCGGCTTACAGTTATAGTGGAAGAATTATATGACGAAGCAACTGCCATATCCATTGAAGGCGATGATGATGTTCAGTTTTTAACAAAGAATATAACTGTAACAGATGTAGCGGTTGATAAGAAAGACACTTACCGCATTAAAGATCAAATCCATCTTCCGTCCAATAAAAGTAATATATCGCAAAATCTATATAATGAAGTTGAATTAAGAAATCCTGAAGTAAGGCTTCAGGATAACAAGTTTATGGTTAAGGGTGAAATAGTAGTATTTGTTATTTATGCAAGTGAAGACGAAGAAAATCCTGTTGAATATTTAGAGACAGAGCTTCCTTTTAGCGCCTCCATTGACTGCAACGGTTGTACAGAAGATATGATTGATAACATCGGATTCTCAATTGCCAATAAGAATCTGGAAATTATGCCGGATGTGGACGGAGAAGAAAGAATCATAGATTTAGAAGTGGTTCTTGAAATGGATATTAAAATATACGAAGAAGAAGAACTGGAAATGTTACATGACGTTTATTCTCCTTCTAAAGAACTGACTCCTATTAGAAAAGATGCACATTATGAAAACTTATTAGTTAAAAACAACAGTAAAGTCAGAGTAAATGACCGAATCAAAGTAACGAATAATCAACCGGGAATACTTCAAATCTGCCATGCCTCCGGAGAAGTGAAAATGGATGAGATCAATTTGGTAGATAACGGATTAGAAGTAAACGGTGTGCTGGAAGTTCAGATTCTCTACATATGTGCTGATGATAACAGACCTCTAAATGTATTAAAAGGCTTAATACCATTTACACAGGTAATTGATGTAAAAGATATAAAACCATCCAGCATTTATCAGGTTAAATCAGGCTTAGAGCAGCTTAGTGTTATGATGCTGGACAGTGAAGAAATAGAAGTAAAATCTGGTATCGGTTTAAATACCATTGTATTTGATGTGTTACAAGAGCCTATTATTACTGACATTGAAGTGTCAGGCCTGGACTATGAAATGTTCCAGTCTATGCCAAGCGTTGTAGGCTACATAGTAAAAGGCAACGATACTTTATGGGACGTTGCTAAGAAATATTATACTACTATTGACAAGATCAAAGAACTAAACGGATTGGAAGGCGACCACATTAAACTTGGTGACAAACTCCTTATAATGAAAAAAGTCGATAAACTGATATAGATAAGGGAAATTTAGATTATTAGCGAACGTACGCTTTGTATACTTAATAGTAGTGTAGAACTTCGAGAATAGGGAATATAGGTTTTTTGTTCCATAGAATTTTCCTATGGAACAAAAAACCTATATTCCCTATTCTCAAAATTCCATTTAAGTTATTGAGGGCAAAGCAGTGTATCCCTATTTCAATTTCCGTACCATAGAACGGGGTTTTTATTCTTCTCCAACCAACATATGTATAAAAACGCTTCGTCAACTACCATTTCATCAAAAATACTATACTTTATTTCTTGTCATACTTCCACATAAAGCACTGTTAAGTATAACCGAAAATGTGGTATAATTTTTTGTGAAATAAGAATTGGATACGAAGCGAATTTATATAGTCATCAAGGAGGGGTGTTGTGAAAGGGTTTAATAGGAATGATTTACTTTTTTCTTTATGTGGACTTAATTGTACTCTATGTGTAATGAAGTTGGATAATTATTGTCCCGGTTGTGGTGGCGGGCAAGGTAATCAAGGATGCCCTATTGCAAGGTGTAGTTTACAGCATCAAAATATAGAATACTGTTTTCAATGTATAGAATATCCTTGTGAAAAGTACAATGGTATAGATGAGTTTGACTCTTTTATTACACATCGTAATCAGCTGAAAGATATGGAAAAAGCACAGTTAATTGGTATGAAAAAGTATCATCTAGAGTTGACAGAAAAGAATGATATACTTAAATATTTACTGGAAAATTATAACGATGGGCGGAGAAAAAGCTTCTTTTGTATTGCTGTGAATCTCTTGGATATTCAAGATTTAAGAGAAATTGTTGATAGAATTAAGATTTGTACTACTTCTACAGATTTAGCTCTTAAAGAAAAAGCTGCTATTGCTGTCAAACTTTTCCAAACAATAGCACAAGAGAAAAACATTGTACTGAAACTTAATAAGAAACCATCTAAAACATAATTGATTAGTTGTAATTATAGCTAGACCTTATAAAGTAAAACAGCTTTGCCCTTATAAGACTACCTTGACCAACGAGAGTATGGGATGTGTGGAACAAGACCCACACATCCCATACTCTTGTTGGTCTGAATAACCTCTAATTGGCAACGGGTCCTGAGACTAAAATACTACTCTTTTGCAGAAGGGCTTTTCCAAGCATTGAGTTTTTCTATGGCAGAGTCAATCGTTTTCTTACAGATTTCAGGAAGCTCTCCGCCCCAGGCTTTCTTAGCTGCTTCAAAGCCTTTTTGGATGGCAGCTATCATTTCATCGGCTTTTTCGGGGTTTCCGCCAGTTAGGGCTTTGGCAAAGGAAACCAATCTATCGGAGGTTTGCTCAACCCCCCAGTAGCCATTTTCGCTGATATCATTTTGTGCCTGTTTAGCAGTTTCAGGATCAATATTAACTTTTCCTTCTCTTAATAGGTGGTATATATTAGTGCTTTCTAAGGTTTGACCTTGCTTAAGAAGCATTTTTTTAACCAGGTCAGTTAATTGCTTTTCTCTCTTTTCCAGATCTGCTTTTAATCTATCAATGGTTGCAGTGTCTTGGGTATAAGATGCTTTTTGTGTATTACTGTCCCCTTTTTCATAAATGGCAGCAGAAGATTGATTTTCTTCTTTGGCTGTTGGTACTTCTTTTGATTTTGGGGTACTTGATTTTCTTTCAACTGAAGTGGATCTTAAAACTCCATTAACGTTCATTAACGTAACCTCCTTTGTAAAATACTTTGTATTCCTTATATCGGAAGTATCATACAAATTTATTAGCATCTGGTTGAAATAGGTTAGTTAAATAAACTTGTTTGCCTAATGGGCTTACTTTAAAATCGTAAAAAGCCTTTTCCGCTGTTTTTATATCATCAAATAAACCGAATACAGTTGGTCCGCTGCCGCTCATTAGGGACACGATGGCTCCATTTTCCAGCATTCTGGTTTTTATATCATTAATAATAGGGTATTCTTTTTCCGTAACCGTTTCTAATACATTGCCAAAAAGTTTTGAAGCACCGTAAAGGTCCTGTTCTTTTATGTGTTTCATAATACCATCAATATCCGGATGATTGGTAGAAGAGTCTAAGTGCAGATTCTCATATACGAATTTTGTAGATACATTAATATTAGGCTTTACAATAAGTACGTGACAGGAAGGGAAAGGGGGCAGGGGTGTAAGTATTTCTCCGATTCCTTCCGACAATGCGGTACCTCTCATTACGCAATAAGGTACATCTGCTCCGATTTGAACAGCTAGTTTTAATAATTCTTCGTTGCTTAATTTCAGATGAAACAATCGGTTCATACCATATAAAGTGGTGGCTGCATCTGTACTGCCTCCGGCCATTCCTGCGGCTACAGGAATTCGTTTTTCCAAATGGATGTAAACGCCATCCTTGATCTGGTAAGTTTCCTTCATTAAAGCAGCCGCCTTATATACTAAATTATTTTTATCGGTAGGCAAATAGTGAAGGTTTGTTTTCACTTTTATAGATGGATTATTGGTGGGATTTATGGAGATTTTGTCGTAAAGGCCAATGGTCTGCATAATCATGCGGACTTCATGATATCCATCTTCTCTTTTTCTGATAACATCCAAACCAAGGTTTATTTTTGCATAAGCTTTTAATCTTACAGTATCCATAGGCAACTCCTGTTTTCTTCTCTAAAAAAGGCTGTTGATGTTTTACCACAGCCTCTATGTTAAAATATGATTTATTTTATGCATTATATATCCAATAAAATTAAAGGATAACTTAATTATATACATTGCCCTCCTATTTTGCAATAGTTACAATTTATGGTTACATTCTGTTTGTTTTTATTTGTTATCTATCCATTTATCTAAGAAGGAGAATAATTTAAAGCTTACCTTTACCTTAACTTTTTCTTTGTCGTTTTTATTAGAGAATATAGAGTCATATTCTTCTTCTGTTAAAACATATTTTAATTCCTCTTTGGAACTTTCAGGGATAACATTATAAGTAGCATCCACAAAACACAAAGGAGGGAACATAATGCACCACCAGTTTCTTCCTGTAGCAGAACCAAGTTCTATTCTTACCGCTTCATATTCTCCGGGAGGGAGGGTTAAGTCGCCATATACCTTCAGTGGAAAGTATCCTTTTTCAATAGAGGCGGAAGCTGTGTAAGTAAAACCATTTTCTTGAATGATTTTATCAGAGAGTTCCTCTAAATGATATAATTCTTCACTTAATATATTTCTGGCTTCGGTAATATCACTTGCTTTATCTAATTTAGGCTGAAGAGCTCTTGTAACGGCATCTTTTACTTTTAGCTTTAATGCCTGATCCTCTTCGGAATCACTGTTTGCAATAACATGGAACCGTAGTATTTCCTGTGCGATACCCTGTTGAATTCGTAATTCTCTATCTGTTTCGGTACTTTGACTGACATCGTTATGTATGTTGGTGGAAATGGAATCCTGTTGTTTAAAGGAAGTATGTTCCGTCCATATCATGCCTTCATTTTGAAGGTGATAAATAATATAGAATATAGTTATGATTAGTATTAAGCAAGATGGGATTATTTTTTGGAACATATGATCCGTTGTACAGTAAAGATTTCTTTTTTTATGTGGGTAATGGTCTTTCATTTTATAACCTAGCTCCTTTCACAGGTTGAAAGAATTGCTTTGAGATTTTCTTTCAATCTTCCAAACATGATGCCGCTTTGCGGTATCTTTAAATTTCCTATCTTTTATAAATGGATTAATCTATTGACTAGAGTATTACCAGAAACCGGACAGATAAACAGGAAGAGGAAAGCTTTTTTAGATTGTAAAAATCCTAAAAAATTACTATTGATTCCCGGATAGAAGTATGATATACTAACCGTAGTTGTAAACAACATAGTAAGACGACGTGTTACTGGTAGTGCAGGCAAGATCGGATTGAAGCGTTCTGGAGAAAGCAGTGCTTTTTCAATGGATTCCGTTTCAATTGGATCTTTTTTTGTGTGCACCTTTTCCCTAACCGGCCAATTAGTGGAATGAATAATTACCTTTGAAAGGAAGAAATTATGGATTATAATAAGATAGCAAAGGATATTTTAGATAGTGTGGGCGGCCCGTCCAACGTAAAAGAACTGACCCATTGCTTTACAAGATTAAGGTTTGTTCTTCGGGATTCCGGGAAAGCGGACAAGGCTGCCTCGGAAAAGCTGGAAGGGGTGATCTCCGTTATGGAAAGCGGCGGGCAGTTCCAGGTGGTATTAGGAGCCAAAGTAACAAAAATATATGATGCTCTGCTGCCTTTTCTGTCCCTGGAAGAAAATAATTCCGGAGAAAGAGAACCTGTGAAGGGTAATATTTGGAACCGTCTGCTTATTGCGGTTTCCACCATGTTTACCCCCATGGTTCCGGCTATTGCAGCCTCCGGTTTAATGAAGGGTTTCCTAACCATTGCCAAAATTATAGCAGCCAATAACGGCGGGGATATTACCGTGAATCAGACCTATATTATCCTGCTTGCGGCCACGGATGCGATTTTTTACTTTATGCCTTTGATCCTGGCTTATTCCTGCGCCAAAGTATTTAAAGCAAATGAATTTATTGCCATGGCTCTGGGCGGTACCATGTGTTATCCCGCTATTGTTTCCCTGATGACAGGGGAAGAGGCGGTTCAAATGTTTGGAATGGAAATAACAAAGGCAAATTATGCCTCTTCCGTTATCCCGATTATTATCGGTGTTTTTATCCTTTCTTATATACAGAAATTTTTAGAGAAGATCATACCGGAAGTACTGAAAATCATACTGGTTCCGGGTATTTCCCTGTTTGTAATGGTGCCTGCCACATTTATGGTTTTCGGGCCGGTGGGAATTTATATCGGTAATGCAATCAACTTCTTATATACCGGAATGATGAATATCAGCCCGATTCTATGCGGAGCCTTTGTGGGGGGCATGTGGTGTGTATTTGTAGTGTTTGGTGCCCATAGGGCATTACTGCCCATCGGTATCAATGATGTGGCACAGTTCGGGCACCAGAATCTCCTGGCCTTTGCAGGAGCGGCTAATTTTTCCCAGGGCGGAGCTGCCTTAGGGGTAATGCTTAAGACCCGTGACAGGAATTTAAAAACCGTGGCGGCATCTTCTACCATTTCCGCAGCTGTCTGCGGTATAACCGAACCTGCAATTTACGGGTGTAATTTAAGGTTAAAGAAGCCTATGGTATGTGCAATTATCTCCGGAGCAATAGGCGGGGCCATAATGGGTGCCGGCGGTGTGTACGGTGACGCATTTGCCAATAACGGTGTCCTGACGTTAGCCACCTATGCGGCTTTTGGACTTACCAAATTTTTATTTTACCTGATTGGTATCGGGGTGGCTTTTTTCGGGGCTGCGATTTTAACTTATTTTGTCGGTTTTGACGATTTGGGAACAGGAAAAAGGACAATATCAAAACCAGAAACTAAGGATGTAATCATTCCAAAAGATACGGATATAACAATTGCCTCACCGGTGGAAGGGAAGGCTGTCGCCCTTTCTAATGTTAAGGATGAAGTATTTTCATCGGAAGCTTTGGGAAAAGGAATTGCCGTCATACCGGATAAGGGGGAAGTACTCGCACCGGCCGATTGTACCGTAGCAATGATTTATCCGACTTTACATGCACTGGGCCTGAAACTGGATAACGGGGCGGAATTAATCATACATGTAGGAATTGACACTGTAAATTTGGATGGTAAATATTTTAAAAAACATGTAGAAGAAGGTTCCCATGTCGGAAAGGGTACAAAATTAATTTCCTTTGACATGGATAAAATAAAGGCGGCAGGTTTTGATACCTCAGTTATGGTTGTTGTAAGCAATACGGATGAATATGCTGCCGTAGTTGGGATTGAAAGGGAGCGGGCTGCTATAAACAGTGATATTATCAGGCTGTCGGTTTAATCGGGCCAGAAAGGAGTTTTATATATGGAGAAACAATTTCCGGAGAATTTTTTATGGGGGGCTTCTTCTTCCGCTTTCCAGATTGAAGGGGGCTGGGAGGAAGACGGCAAAGGGAAAACGGTGGCGGACTTTAATTCCTTCAAACGTTCCCATATCCAGGCAGACAGCAAGGTAGCCAGTGATTTCTACCATAATTGGAGGGAAGATATTCTGCTTATGAAAGAACTGGGTCTTAAAATTTACCGGTTTTCCATAGCCTGGGCCAGGATTATTCCCGACGGGGACGGGGAAGTCAATTTAAAAGGGGTAGAGTTCTATAATCAGGTCATTGACTGCCTCCTGGAAAACGACATTATGCCTTTTATCACTTTATATCACTTTGACCTGCCCTATGCCCTGGTAGAAAAATACAATGGCTGGGAGTCCAGGGAGTGCGTCTATGCCTTTGAACGTTATGCCAAAATCTGTTTTGAAGCTTACGGCGACAGGGTAAAATACTGGCAGGTCCATAATGAGCAGAATTTAATGGTGCGTGTGGATGAACGTATGAATATTTATGTGGATGATGCCTGGGAAGCCGATAGAATGAGGGCACAAATGGATTACCACATGTTTCTGGCACATGCCCTGGCAGTGAATGCCTGCCACAGCCTGGTGAAGGACGGTAAAATAGGTCCGGCGGTTTCTTCTACCTGCACCTATCCCTACAGCAACAAACCGGAGGATGTATGGGCAGCCAAGATGAATGACTGGTTTAAGACAAATTACTGCCTGGATATCCATTTTACCGGGGAATATCCGGGATATTACATGCGTTATTTAAAACTTAGAAATATCGTCCCTGTCATGGAAGAAGGGGATAAGGAACTCTTAAAAAGTGCAAAAATGGATTATATTGCACTGAACTACTACAGGACCCTGTGCGCCAGATATCTGCCTGTGGATGAAGAGCACCCCGAAGGCAGCCGTGTATGCAGGACCAACGAAGTGGATTTTGACCAGTATGGGTATTTCCGGGATGAAAAAAACATCAATCTCCTTGCCAGTGAGTACGGTGCACAGATTGATCCCATGGGTCTCCGTATTGTTTTAAATGAATATTACCAGCGCTACAGACTGCCGTTAATTATTACGGAAAACGGTTTGGGCACCGGGGATATACTGACGGAAGATAAAAAAGTACATGACGACTACCGTATTGCCTATCTCCGTGACCACATTAAAGCCTGTGCCCTGGCCATAGAGGACGGTGTAGAACTGTTTGGCTATTCCCCATGGTCCGTTATGGATCTGTTAAGTTCCCACCAGGGCTTTAAAAAGCGTTACGGATTTATTTATGTGGATAGGGATGATCATGACCTGAAGCAATTGGAACGTATCAGGAAAGATAGTTTCTATTGGTATAAAGAGGTAATCGAAACAAATGGGGAAAGTATATAAAAGAAACTGTAATCAGTTTCTTTGGAAATATGATAATATAGCTATGGTGAGCTTTATTATCATATTTCTATGTTTTAACTCCTGATTTAGACAGTGCGGCTGCCTGGGGCATGCAATTAAAAAAGCAGCAACGGCAATTTGTACGCAATTGTAAAATACAACAGGAGAAGATGATAAAGGGTTTTCAGAATAAGAAGCATGGGGTGTGGAAATGCGAGTCATAAAGGTATTGAATAATTCATTGATACTTGCCCTGGATGATAACGGCCATGAGATTATCCTCATGGGCAAAGGAATAGGGTTTAATAAAGCAATTGGCCACCAGCTGCGGAAAGAGGAAGTCGAAAAGGTATTTGTCATGAAAGACCGGGATATATCCAAAAGTATTATCCGTCTGGCATCCGAAATAGACAGCAGGTTTTTTGAACTGGCTAAAACGGTAATTGATTATGCGGTTGACAATTATCATATGGAGCTGATGGAACATATCTATCTGTCTTTGACCGACCATCTGTCCTTTGTGGTAAAACGGGTGGAAAAAGGTATTGTCCTGGAAAATTTCTATATTTCCGAGATGAAAAAATTCAGTCCCAACGAATACCAGGTGGGTATTTTTGCCCTGGGTCTTATCAAAGAAAAACTGGGACTAGACTTACCCGTGGATGAAGCAGGCAATATTGCATTTCATTTTATCAATGCACAGCATAACAATCCATATAATGCAAATAACCGGATTATTATCGAAACGGTAAAGGATATTCTGGATATTGTGAAATATAACTTTAAAATTAATTATAATGAAGAAAGCACCGCCTATTCCAGATTTATTACCCATTTAAGATTGTTTGTACAAAGGCTGCTTACCCATTGCCAGCTGCCTGAGGAACAGAATGATTTTCTGTATGATCAGATCGTGTTAAATTGCGGGAAGGAATACGCCTGCGTAAAGAAAATAGGCAAATACATTAAAGAAAAGTTCGGGAGTACCCTGACGGCGCCGGAAGAATTATACCTTACCATTCATATCCACCGGGTGTTGGGAGAACATTATGGAAAAAGAGGCAGTGAAGATGGACCAGTTTCACAAGAATGAGAATTTACTTCAGAATAAGAAGGGAATGCCAAGGAATCAGGAAATCATATTTTTAATTACAGTTACTTTATTCTGGTTTGCACAATATATTTATATTCCATACCAGACCATGTTTTTAACCGCACAGGGAGTTACGGGAAGTTTCATAGGAGTCATTGTAGGTGCATACGGTATATCCCAGTTAATCCTCCGCTTTCCCCTGGGGCTGATGGCAGACCTGGCAGGGCGGCATAAATATTTTATTGTCATCGGCGGCCTGGCTTCGGGAGCAGCCTCCCTTTTCCGGGTTTTACTGCCGGGAGGCTTAGGATTTTTAATAGCTAACTTACTGTCGGGCCTGGCTTCCTCCATGTGGATTTCCTTTATGGTTTTTTATACCAATGGCTTTTCGGTAAAAGAACAGCAGAAGGCAACCAGCCGTATTATATTTTTTAACAATTTAGGTATGCTCCTTGGATTTATTACAAGTACCCTGCTTTATGATAAAGCAGGGATGAAAACCATATGCAGCCTCAGCCTTGCAGGAGGGTTCCTTGCCTTTCTGTTTGGGCTTACCTTAAAGGAAACGCCGGAGAGGCGGGAGAAGATTCCGGTGAAGGAATTAATAAAGGCTTGCGGGGGAACGCGTATTTGGATATTTGCCCTGGCGGCCCTTATACAGCAGGGAATACAACTGTCAACCACTATGTCATTTACCACTCAGATCCTGAAGGACCTGGGGGCATCTGCAGCATTGGTGGGACTGGCTTCCATTGTGTATATGATCTGTGCGGTAGGTTTTGCAGGCTTTGCTTCTTCCCGGCTTTGTGCAAAGAGAGGGCCAAGATTTTGGATCCCGGCAGTATTTATCATTACGGCAATTTATTGCTTACTGGTTCCAACGGTAAATTCCATTGGGATTATATTTATGTTACAGATTCTGCCCGGTATGTCCACCGGTATTCTTTTTTCCTATACTGCTTCGGAGGCTATGAAAGAAGTCCCCAAAGAAAAGAAATCCACGGCGATGGGATTCTTCCAGGCAGTTTATGCAGTCGGTATGACCTTATTCCCTGTCATTACGGGAAATGTGGTGGCAAAATACAGTATGCAGGCAGGATATTTTGTCCTTGCAGGGATAGCTTTTACCGGGAGTATTTTCGTTTACATATTTTATAAAGTAAAGGATAAAGTCTGACCTGTAAATAGTATTATAAATACAGAAACTTCCAGTGCAAAAACTGCCCGGTCCGCTTATGCAAGTGGATACGGGCAGTTTTTGCCAGGCATTGTTTAAGGGTCCTATTTGTAAAAAATAAAATCAAATTCTGATTAACTCATCTTTGGTGAACTCCACCTATTTATTTCCTACAGTTAATTTACGCCGTCCTACTTATTCAAAACATATTGATTGTTTTAAGAATAAATAGTACAATGAATAAAGAATAAAATCGTATAATGGTTTATATATTGTGAAGAAAGCTTTATATAAATGAAATCAGAAATGGTATCGAAGGATTTGATTATAGATAAATGTGAGATTTATCCATAAAGAAAGGATGTTATTTTATGAGTAAGAAAACGGTAGCAGTATTGTTTGGAGGCCAATCTTCAGAGCATGAAGTTTCCTGTGTCTCAGCAACGACTATTATTTCAAATATGAATCATGATTTATATAATGTAATTATAATTGGTATTACAAAGGAAGGGAAATGGGTAAAAGTATCTTCCGTAGAAGATATTAAGTCCGGTGAATGGGTAAAAAGCAAAGTAAATGCAATTATTTCTCCGGATGCTACTCAAAAATCCGTATTATTCATAGAAGGAAACAAGGTTACTCCGGAAAAGGTGGATGTGGTATTCCCTGCTCTTCATGGAATGTATGGTGAAGATGGAACCGTACAAGGTCTCCTTGAATTAGCAAAGATTCCTTATGTAGGATGTGGTGTATTATCTTCTGCGGTTTCCATGGATAAATTATATACCAAGACTGTTGTGGATACTTTAGGAATAAGACAGGCAAAATATGTGCCGGTGTATAAAAAAGATTTGGCTCAAATAGAGCGGGTTGTTGAAAAAGTAGAGAATACATTAAAATACCCTGTGTTTATTAAACCTTCCAATGCTGGTTCATCTCGTGGAATTTCTAAGGCGAAAAACAAAGAAGAACTGATAAAAGGCTTATATTTAGCAGTAGAACATGATAGAAAGATATTAGTGGAAGAGGGCATTGTGGGACGTGAATTGGAATGTGCCGTTTTGGGGGGAAATGAACCGAGAGCCTCCGGTGTTGGAGAAATTATTGCCGCAGCTGATTTCTACGATTATGATGCAAAATATAATAACAACGATTCAAAAACCATTATAGGGCCTGATCTTCCAGGTAATGCAACAGAAGTTATTCGTGAGGCTGCTGTTCGTATCTTTAAAGCAGTTGACGGATACGGCTTATCCAGAGTGGATTTTTTTGTGGAGTCAGAAACGGGAGAAGTTGTATTTAATGAGATCAATACGTTACCGGGATTTACTTCAATTAGTATGTATCCTATGCTATGGGAAGCTAAAGGTATTGGTAAACCACAGTTAGTGGAGAAATTAATACAATTAGCTTTAGCCAGAGCAGAGGAAACAGGAGGAGACAGAAATGGCCAGTAGTGCTCCTATTGGAGTCTTTGATTCAGGAGTTGGCGGACTTACTGTAGCCCGTGAAATTTTAAGGCAGGCTCCAAATGAAACAATTATTTATTTTGGTGACACAGCTAGAGTACCCTATGGAAGTAAATCTAAAGAAACCATAATAACCTATTCCAGACAAATCATTAAGTTCTTAATGACCAAAAAGGTAAAGGCAATTGTTATTGCATGTAATACTGCCAGTGCTTTGGCCCTGGAAGTAGTAGCAAAAGAGGTTCCCATACCTGTTATCGGTGTGGTAGGGCCAGGTGCGAAAGTGGCAGCTGAAACATCTAAGAATGGTAATATCGGGATCATAGGTACCGAAGGTACTATTAACAGCGGTATTTACAATCAACTTTTATGTGAGACAAATCCTGATGTAAAGGTATATGGTAAGGCCTGTCCTCTTTTCGTTCCACTAGTGGAAGAGGGCTGGATTAATGACCCTATTACTGAAGAAATAGCAAAAAGATATATGGCAGAATTAAAGGATTCGGATATTGACACCTTAGTTCTTGGGTGTACTCATTATCCGCTGATTCGCCATGTAATTGCATCCGTAGTAGGTGACAAGGTAAAGTTAGTAAATCCTGCTTATGAAACTGCAAGAAGTTTAAAGAAAGTATTAGAAAGTAAAGGATTGGAAAGCAATACACCGGCGGGAGAGCACCAATTCTTTGTTAGTGATGGTGCGGAGAAATTTAAAAAGTTTGCAAATACTATTTTGCCTTGCGAAGTAGTAGAAACAAAAGATGTAAGTGTATAGATAGGAGCTGCTCAATGAAGAAAGATGTTTTGGTATCTATATCGGGACTTCAATTTGAAATAGATAAAGAGGAAGCTGTAGAAATAATTTCTGCCGGTGAATATTATAACCGCAACGGAAAGCATTATATACTATACGATGAAATATTGGAAGAAATGGAGGGTATCACCAATTGTACTCTCAAAATATCCCATGAGCAGGTTAGCATTCAAAAAAAGGGTGCCAACAATGTCCATATGATATTTGAAGTTAATAGAAAGAATTTAACTTATTACAGTACTCCTTTTGGCGATTTGCAAATTGGTATTAATACTACTTCTATTAAAGTAACGGAGGAAAAGAATCAGATTCTGGTAAATATCCAATATGAACTGGACATTAATTATTCTCATGTATCCGATTGCGAGATTCAAGTAAAAATTACTTCCCGGGGAACTGGAAAATAAGAATTCAATCCAGCTATAGATTATAACATAAATATTGAATTAAAAAACTCCCAATAGAACAATGCATAAGCATAAATCTGTTGGGAGTTCATTTTATTTATTTGTTACCTTATTTTTTAATCGCTTAAAGAAGCCTTGTTTTACTGGCTTTGCATCCAGATTAGAACGTAATCCTTTAACATCCATAATATAAATACCATTCATAACGGCCTTTACTTCTTTTTTTACTGGAATTAAATCAAAGACTTTGTCGTCGCACATTAATGTCATAATCTTTGGACCAATTTTTGCTTTGACAATAGGAGCTTTGGAACCACGTAAATATTTTGGTGTCTGATCCATTACAATCTTTGGAAGTCCAGCTTCCTTTAATTTCATACGTTTTTTATCTATTACTAAAATGGAGACGGTTTGGGCACCTGCTCTCATATCAGCTTGCGCTTTTTCATTTTTCTTTTGCAGCCTTGAGCCGAAAATATATAAACCAACTAAAATTGCTACAATAACAGCCAAAATTATTAAAAATATTATTGTCCCGGTTTTCATGTATGTACCTCCTTCCCTCCGTATTACAGTGGTAATATTGTACCATTATTCAAAAAAACAATCAAGCCTTGAAAGGTTGTAATTGTCATTAAAATTGTATTTTTATAATTGTCTTTTTTAGACTTTCTTATACAGATCTTAAGCATCCAAACATCAATGGCCCTTAGGGCGTCTTAATAGGAACTGCTTTACTTATACAAGAGATTCATTTTTTAATAAGGTATCTCTAATTACATTTTGAACATATGCACCCAAACGTTTCTGCTGTTCCTTAGTTAATTCTTTCGGATAAATCGGTTTACCGTATTCAATGACAACATGAGTTTTTCTTACCCAAGGAAAATGATTTTCAAATACTTCGTCGGTATTGCTTAAAGATACCGGTATGATGGGGCAGCCGGATTTTTCGGCTATTTTTAAACTGCCTTCTTTAAAAGGAAGCATTTCTTTTTCGTGATTTCTGGTGCCCTCCGGTGAAATATATATGGAATATCCTTTTTTAACTAATTCTACACCTTCTAAAATAGTTTTTAAGCCTTCACGAATATTATCTCTATCTAAAAACAAACAATTCAGGTATCGCATCCAGGTACGGAGAAAAGGAACTTTTCCTATTTCTTTTTTAGCAACAAAACCGGTAAGGGTAGGAACGGTGGCATAAGCTACTACAATATCAAAAAAACTGCGGTGATTTGATACATATAAAACGGCTTCATCTTTTGGAATATTTTCAAGACCGATTACTGTTTTTTTAACACCGCCTAAAACTAAAATGCCCTTTAATATGGTAACCACAATTGCCTGGGAGGATTTTACCTTAAGATGTGGATTAATTTTTCCAATGACATATTCAATGAAAAATAAAGGTATACTAACTATGAAAAATAAAAGAATAAATAAAAATATAATAATGGTTCTCATATTGGTTTCCTTTCCATTTGCCAGTCTTTTATTATTCCGGAAAGACTGAAAGCCAATTGCCTATAAAATGCATTAAATATTATACCACAATAAGGAGAAAAAATCTCTATAAATTTTTCGAATTGGTTGTACATTTGAATTTATATGATATAATAAAAACGGAATGAGGAAAATGGCAAGCTTGCTTGCATTATCCGAGTGGAGTGCCAAGATCATGAACATGCTTTTGTTCATGATATAATAAAAACGGAATGAGGAAAATGGCAAGCTTGCTTGCATTATCCCAGTGGAGTGCCAAGATCATGAACGCTTTATGTTCATGATATAATAAAAACGGAATGAGAAAGGCGCAATACAATAAGCTAATGAGAAAGTCACAAGACTGAGAGTCCGAATCAAAGGAGTAATAACATGGGAAAAGAAAACTTAACTTTATTAACTGATTTTTATGAATTAACAATGATGCAGGGGTATTTTAAAAACAATACCAACGAAAGAGTTATTTTTGATGTTTTCTACCGAACCAATCCATCAGACAGCGGTTATGCCATCTGCGCCGGTTTGGAACAGGTTATTGAATATATAAAGAATCTTCATTTTGGTGAAGAAGACATAGCTTATCTGAGAAGTCTTAAGATATTTGATGAAGATTTTCTGAGTTATTTAACTGACTTTCATTTTACGGGAGATATTTATGCAATTCCCGAAGGCACAGTTATTTTCCCGATGGAACCTTTAGTTAAGGTTGTGGCTCCTATTATTGAGGCTCAGTTAATTGAAACTGCGGTACTAAATATTATTAACCATCAAAGTTTGATTGCTACAAAAGCTTCCCGTGTGTGCTATGCCGCACAAGGTGATGGCGTTATGGAATTCGGTCTTAGACGTGCCCAAGGACCGGATGCAGGTACGCTAGGAGCAAGAGCAGCAGTGATTGGCGGCTGTATTGGTACCAGCAATGTATTATGTGCTAAATATTTTAATGTTCCGGCCCTTGGAACCCATGCTCATAGCTGGATCATGAGCTTTGAAGACGAATTAACCGCTTTCCGTATATATGCAGAACTTTATCCAAGTAATGCAACACTTTTGGTGGATACTTATGACACCCTTCGTTCCGGTGTGCCTAATGCAATTAAAGTGTTCAGGGAATTAAAAGAGGCAGGTAAGATGCCAAAGACATATGGAATCCGTCTGGACAGCGGTGACCTGGCTTACCTTTCCAAACGGGCAAGAAAGATGCTGGACGAAGCAGGATTTACCGATGCTTCTATTGTAGCCTCCAGTGACCTGGATGAGTATCTGATCGACTCTTTAAAAACCCAAGGTGCGGCAATAGACTCCTGGGGCGTTGGTACCAATCTGATTACCTCAAAGGACTGCCCGGCTTTCGGCGGTGTTTATAAATTAGCGGCTATAGAGAAGAATGGGAAATTCATTCCTAAAATCAAGTTATCAGAAAATCCATGGAAGATTACCAATCCGGGAGATAAAACCATATATCGTGTTTATGAAAAAGAGAGCGGCAAGGTAAAAGCGGATCTTATTGCATTAACAGTTGAAAAATATTCAGAAGATGAAACCTTAAAACTTTTTGATCCTATTGCTACCTGGAAGAAAACCAATCTTAAGGGTGGTTCTTATACATTAAGAGAATTGTTGGTTCCTATATTTGTAAAAGGAGAATGTGTGTATACCTCTCCGTCAGTTATGGATATCAGAGCTTACTGTCAAAAAGAATTGGATACTTTATGGGATGAAACAAGACGTTTGGTGAATCCTCACAATGTTTATGTAGATTTGTCCATTGACCTTTATCAAATGAAGCATCAGTTGTTAAACAGTATTAATAACGGTAATGGGCATATTTAACCAGTAAATACTATGTACTATTTTTTACATTAATGTGGATTTTTAGACTATTTGTGGTATAATGTATTTAAAAAAGCAGCCACATGTTGTTAGATGAATGATTATTTGAGGTGCAACTATGAAGAGAAGAAGAAAAAGACTAATGAGAAAAGTGGTAATCGTGGGTGCTCCTATTGCTATTATAATTACCTTATCCTATGCATCAATTGCATTTCTTTCACAGGCCAGTGAAGCAACCTTTGCATATGAACATTATTTTGATGATGAAGATCCGGATTCTAAATCGGGATATGATTATATAAATGCCCATAAATCGGAGGGAAGGGACTTGGGGAAATCAGAAGATGTGATTTTTACCGTACCGGCTAAATTAGACACCACACCAAGCAGTATTACAGCTCTTGTAAACAAAGAACTGCGCCTTCCTGAGGAATATATTCCGGAAGATCTTGTAGTTCCCAATGTGTATTTTAATTTCAACCATTTTGATGAAAAAAAGCAAATGAGGTCTGAGGCTGGGAAAGCATTGGAAGAGTTATTTGAGGGTGCAGCTAAAGAAGATATTATCCTTTGTGGTGTATCCGGCTACCGCTCTTACCAAAGACAATATGAGATATTTACAAATAATGTGCGGACAAAAGGAATGGAACATACCTCTAAATATTCTGCTGTTCCAGGCTATAGTGAACATCAGACCGGTTTATCCATAGACGTTTCTTCAAAATCGGTAAACTACCGATTAGACAGTTCCTTTGCAGAAACGGCAGAAGGAAAATGGTTGGCGGAAAATGCCCACCATTATGGTTACATAATACGTTTTCCGGAGGGGAAATCCAAAATTACCGGATATTCATATGAACCCTGGCATATTCGATATGTAGGTAAAGATTTAGCAACATTCCTTTATAAAAATGATTTAACTTTAGAAGAATATTATGGCTTTGAACCTTCTTTCGATTATTCGGACTCTATTAGCTACGACAACCTGGTAGACTACGGAATCGATTTAGATGATGTAAAGAATAAGCCTAAAGTAACTCCAACTCCTCCTGTAGCTCCTGAAAAGGAAGACGGGAAAGATAAAGAAGATGAGGAAGCTTCTGAAGATAAAGATAAGAAAAAGGACGATAAAGAAGAGGGTTCAAAGCCGGATAAAAATAAAGGCAAACCGGATAAAGATAAAACGAATGGAGATAATACCGGCAAAGAGGATATAAAAGACGGTTCCAAAGATCCTAATAAAGGCAATGAGAATACCGGCAAGGAAGAAGAAAATAAAGATCCAAATGCCGGCCAGGAACCGGAAGACGGTCAGAATACAACTCCCACACCAACCCCGGATCCAAATGGCGGTACAGAAGGAGAAACTGATTTTCCGGCAGATTCCAATACCAATGAGATACCGGAATCTACAGTAACTCCCATAACGGGAGAATAAAATTTAATTGTTTAAAAATGTCATTGACAATTAGAAATTTCTATACTATCATAAACACAATACAAATTGAAAATCACAAAAACTATGATGGAGAGAGTAGGAATCTTTAGCAAAAGGTAAAGCGAGTTAGAGAGGGTGAAAGTCTAACACAAGTAGCAGATTCTGAAAATCACTCCTAAGTTGCAGGCTGAAAGTTTTGGGATAAGTAAGCTGAGCCGGTGTCCACCGTTATATGGAAGCATATTATGACTTAAAGTGGTCAAAACTTACAGCAGACTATTATGTATATAGGAGCTGGTTAAACCACAAAGTACGTATGTAAATAGGTGGTATAATGAAGCAAACATGCTCTCATCCTGTTTATGGATGAGAGCTTTTTTATTAGCAGTAAAGGTATTGTTGCAGCTGCTGTGTTAAGGATTATATTAGCCCCTAATGTATTAACATTAATGTATTAGGGGATTGTATTATAAAAGGAGGAAATTAAATGTACAATAAAGTATCAACCAATTTAAACTTTGTTGAACGTGAGAAAGATGTTTTAAAGTTTTGGAAAGATAATGATATTTTTAAGAAAACAGTAGAAGAAAGAAAGAAAGGTAAGAATTATACCTTTTATGACGGACCCCCCACCGCCAATGGTAAGCCTCATATCGGTCATGTATTAACAAGAGTTGTTAAGGACATTATCCCCAGATATAGAACCATGAAAGGTTATAACGTGCTGCGTAAAGCAGGCTGGGATACCCATGGACTTCCTGTTGAACTGGAAGTGGAGAAAAAATTAGGCTTAGACGGAAAAGAACAGATTGAAGCATATGGTTTAGCACCATTTATTCATGAATGTAAGGAAAGCGTATGGAAATACAAAGGCATGTGGGAAGACTTCTCCGGCACAGTAGGTTACTGGGCGGATATGGAGGATCCTTATGTAACTTATGAAAATGACTTTATTGAGTCCGAGTGGTGGGCTTTGAAACAAATCTGGGAAAAAGGATTATTGTACAAAGGCTTTAAGATTGTACCTTACTGCCCAAGGTGCGGAACACCTTTATCCAGTCACGAAGTGGCCCAAGGTTATAAAGATGTTAAAGAAAAATCAGCAATTGCTAAATTTAAAGTAAAGGGAGCAGATAATGAGTATATTTTAGCTTGGACAACGACTCCCTGGACACTTCCTTCCAACGTAGCACTTTGTGTAAATCCAAATGAAACCTACGTAAAAGTGGAAGTAAACTTAAACAGCAAAGGCGATATCATAAAAGCAGATAGCAAAGAAGAAGACAAAGTACCTGTAAAGACTGAAAAATATATTCTGGCTAAAGCTCTTCTTTCCGTAATTGAAGGCGATTATACCATAATCGAATCTTATGTAGGAACTGACTTGGAATATAAAGAATATGAGCCATTATTTGATTATGTAACACCGGATAAAAAGGCTTATTATGTAACTTGTGATACTTATGTAACTTTAACAGATGGTACCGGTGTAGTTCATATTGCACCTGCTTTTGGTCAAGACGATGCCAATGTTGGTAACAGATACGACCTGCCATTTGTACAATTGGTAGATGCAAAAGGTGAATTTAAACCGGAAGTAACTGATTTTGCAGGAATGTTCTGCAAAAAAGCCGATGAAGGTATCATGAGAAATTTAAAAGAAAAAGGCTTGTTATTTAAAGTTCTGAAATTTGAACATAGTTATCCATTCTGCTGGAGATGTGATACGCCATTAATCTATTATGCAAGGGATTCCTGGTTCATTAAGATGACAGCAGTAAAAGATGACTTAATTGCCAATAATAATACTATTAACTGGATGCCGGACAACATCGGTAAAGGACGTTTTGGGGACTGGATTAAGAATGTACAGGATTGGGGCATCAGCCGTGACCGTTATTGGGGTACGCCTCTAAATATCTGGGAATGTGAAGACGGACACAGACATGCAATCGGAAGCATAGCCGAATTAAAATCCATGTCCGATAACTGCCCTGATAATGTTGAATTACACAGACCATTTATTGATGCTGTTACCATCAAATGTCCGGAGTGCGGTAAGGAAATGCACAGAGTAAAACCGGTTATTGACTGTTGGTTTGACTCCGGTTCCATGCCATTTGCACAGTGGCATTATCCATTTGAAAACAAAGAATTATTTGATGCCAATTTCCCGGCAGACTTTATTAGTGAAGCAGTTGACCAGACAAGAGGATGGTTCTACTCCTTACTGGCAATCTCTACTTTAATCTTTAATAAGTCTTCCTTTAAGAACGTAATCGTTCTTGGACACGTTCAGGATGAGAACGGACAAAAGATGTCTAAGTCCAAAGGAAATGCGGTAGATCCATTTGATGCATTGGCAGAATACGGCGCTGACGCTATTCGCTGGTATTTCTCCATTAACAGTGCATTATGGCTTCCAAACCGTTTCTACGGTGGTGCCGTAACAGAAGGCCAGAGAAAGTTCATGGGAACCTTCTGGAACACTTATGCCTTCTATGTGCTTTATGCCAACATAGATGAATTTGATCCTACTAAATATACTTTAGATTACCATAAACTATCTGTTATGGATAAATGGCTGTTATCTAAGTTAAATACCGTAGTTAAGACAGTGGATGAACACCTTGAAAATTATAGAATCACAGAGGGTGCCAGAGTGCTTGACAATTTTGCAGATGAATTAAGTAACTGGTACGTAAGACGAAGCAGAGAACGCTTCTGGGCAAAGGGAATGGAACAGGATAAGATCAATGCTTATATGACTCTTTACACTTCTCTTGTTACATTGGCAAAAGTGTCAGCACCTTATATTCCTTTTATGACAGAGGACATTTACCGCAACTTAGTTTTAAATCTGGATAAGACTGCACCGGAAAGCATTCATTTATGTTTATATCCAACCTGTAACGAAGCTTACATTGATAAAGAACTTGAAAAGAACATGGAAGAACTTCTTGAAATTGTTGTGCTTGGACGTTCCTGTAGAAATGCTGCTAACATTAAGAACAGACAGCCAATTGGAAATATGTATGTAAAATCCGATTTTGCTTACACCGATGAAGCAGGAAACAGCGTAAAAGGCTTACCTTCATTCTTTACCGAAATCATTGAAGATGAATTAAACGTAAAAAAAGTAACCTTTACCGATGATGTAAGAAATTTCACTTCCTACAGTTTCAAACCACAGTTAAAGACTTTAGGGCCTAAATTCGGTAAGCATATCGGACAAATTAAACAAATCCTTTCAGAATTAGACGGTAATAAAGCCATGGATGAAATTAATGCTACCGGAGGACTTAAAGTACTATTAGAAGGAAATGAAGCGTTCCTGGAGAAAGAGGATTTACTAATTGAAACTGCCCAGATGGACGGCTTTATATCTGATTCCTATAATGGTGTTACTGTAGTTTTAGATACCAAACTGACTCCTGAACTTATTGAAGAAGGCTTTGTAAGAGAAATTATCAGTAAGATTCAGACTATGAGAAAAGATGCCGGTTTCGAAGTTATGGACCACATCGTAGTATCTCATGCTGGAAATGATAAGGTTAAAGATATTATGGAGAAAAATGCAGAAGAAATCAAATCAGAAGTAATGGCTGATGATATGGTCTTTGATAATGTGAAAGGGTATACAAAAGAATGGAACCTAAACGGTGAGGATGTAACCCTTGGAGTGGAAAAAATACAATAACTTCTTACAATATGTAGATATAAATATTTCTTTTTAAATTCTGAGTATAAAAATAAATTCAGTAGAGCTGGATAAATTCAGCTTTGCTGGATTTATCCTCAGAAGAATTAGGAACAGCTTTGTCATTTTACATATTCTCTATTCAATTACAGCTTAGCACCCAGATACAATTCCATGGGAAAATAAATCTTAAAATTCTACTGTTCAAAAAACAAATTCCTCAAATAATCTAATATATATTCATAATACATCAGAATTAAATATTTTGTTATACATGGAGTTTAAGAATGTTTAAAAGGATTAATAACATTCTTAAGCTTATTAATTATGCAATCAAGTCATGTAGCAGAATTTATACAAGACAACAGTATGGATAATATCTACATGTAAAATAGCAGCAGATACCTATATTTTTTGGGATAAAAATTGAGATGTATTGAGTTTCGTTCAACTAAGAGCGATAGAATCAGTAATAATTGTGTGGATATTATTATTATGATAGAATGAATTGTAGATAGATTGAATTGAAAATTATGACAGGCAGGTGAGATAGAGATGGATTTTAAACATGAGATCGTGCTGCCCAATGAGGATTTACCTTTTCGTATGTTTCTTTTTGAAGGATACAAAGGTAATTATAAAGTAATAAAACATTGGCACAGGTCGATAGAAATATTTTTAGTTCTGGAAGGAAAAATTGATTTTTATATTAATGCTACATTTTTTCCATTAGAAAAGAATCAGTTTACATTGGTTAATTCTAATGAAATCCATTCTGTTGTAGTTCCGAACCCCAATATTACAATTGTCTTACAGATTCCAATTAAGACTTTTGAAGCATATTGGGAGGAAGACCAATATATTGGTTTTAGGAGAAGCAATCCAAAACAGGATAATAAAATTGTGGATCTTATCTCTAAAATGTGGAGAATATACGAGGAAAAAAAATACGGTTATGAGTTAATTGTAAAAAGCCATTTCTATGAACTTCTGCATATTTTGATTACTGGATATAAAGAAAATAACTTAGATAAAGAAGTTTTAAGACAGAATAAAAACTTAAATCGGTTATCAAAAATAACAGAATATATTAAAGAGAATTATAATCAGGAAATTTCCTTGGAAAGTGTTGCCGAGACATTTGGCTTTTCACCTACATATTTATCAAAATTATTTAAGATATACGGGAAAGTGAATTATAAAGCCTATCTACAAAACATTCGTGTTGAATATGGGTATCGGGAGTTAGTAAATACGGATTTGTATATCAGTGATATTGCAATGAATCATGGTTTTCCAAATAGCAAGGCTTTTTCTAAAGAGTTTAAGAAAAGATACGGATATCCTCCAAGTGAATACCGAAAAAAATTAAAGTTAAAAGAAATAACAAGAAAGTGACATTGATATGATAAGTTTAAGGACGAAATACAATTAATAGTATTATATAATGAACCTTATACAGTGAGTTGATAATAAGGAGGCAAAATATGAACTATTTAATTGGCATTGATGTGGGAACATCAGCTACGAAAACAGTTCTTTTTGATGAAAAGGGATCTGTGATTGCATTTGAGTCAAAAGAATATCCTCTATATCAGCCAAAGAATGGTTGGGCAGAACAAAATCCCGAAGATTGGAAGGATGCCACTCTTGAAACATTAAAAAAAGTTATACGTATATCAGGAGTAAAAGCGGAAAGGATTAAGGGTATTGGCTTATCTGGTCAAATGCACGGACTTGTAATGCTTGATAAAAATGGTGAGGTAATTCGTCCTTCTATTATTTGGTGTGACCAGAGGACCGGAGCAGAAGTGGAGGATTTGAATCGTATTATTGGAAGAGAACGTTTAATTGAAATTACCGCAAATCCTGCCCTGACTGGCTGGACTGCTGCAAAAATACTTTGGATAAAGAAAAATGAACCTGATAATTATAAAAAATGTAAACATATTTTATTGCCGAAAGATTATATCAGATATGTATTAACCGGTGAATTTGCAACAGAGGTATCTGATGCAAGCGGAATGCAGCTTTTAGATGTTCCAAACCGTTGCTGGTCCGATGAAGTTTTACAAAAACTTAATATTGATAAAGCTTTACTTGGAAAAGTGTATGAATCTTATGAGATAACAGGCTATATATTACCCCAAGTGGCAGAAATAACTGGCCTTACAAAAGAAACCGCAGTAGTAGGCGGTGGGGGTGACAATGCTGCAGCTGCTGTTGGTACAGGTATCGTAAGAGATGGCACTGCCTTTACTACAATTGGTACATCCGGTGTTGTTTATGCTCATAGCAGTAAGTTAACCATAGACCCCAAGGGAAGAGTTCATACTTGTTGTAGTGCTGTTCCAGGTGCTTGGCATGTTATGGGGGTTACTCAGGCTGCTGGTTTATCATTAAAATGGTTTAAAGATAATTTCTGCCAGGATTATATATGGGAAGCAGAAAAGCAAGGTATGGGTATTTATGATCTATTAGATAAATATGTTACGGATACAAAAATTGGAGGGGATAAATTAATATACCTTCCATACTTAATGGGCGAGAGGACTCCACACTTAGATCCCAATTGCAGAGGTGTTTTTTTTGGTCTTTCCGCAATCCATACAAAACCAGATATGATACGTTCAATAATGGAAGGTGTATCTTTCTCATTAAATGACTGTAACCATATTCTTCAGGAAATGGGAATTTATGTGGAAGAAATGATGGCATGCGGTGGTGGCGGTAAAAGCTCAGTCTGGAGACAAATGCTGGCGGATATGTATCAGTGCAGAGTGAAGACTGTAAAACAAGAAGAAGGGCCGGCACTTGGAGCGGCCATACTTGCAGGTGTTGGAACCGGTATGTTTGAAAGTGTTGAAAAAGCATGTGATTTGTTAATAGAGGAAGATAAGAGTAATATTCTAATTAAGGAAAATGCAGAGAAATATGAGCAACTATATGAAATTTATAAGAAACTATATCTTGATTTAAAAGACACTTTTAAGCAATTAGATGAAATATAGCTTAACTTATTCAGACGCTGACAGATTATTTTCCATCTTGTAATAAGAAGTGTTAAAATCTGTACCATAGATGAATTGGTTAAATGACCACTTTATATGATTGTGGGAACAGTAATAGAATGAACAATAATATCTGGATGATGGAGGTAAAGATATGGATAATATACCAGTAGTAAAATTAGGAATTGTAGCCGTTAGCAGAGATTGTTTTCCTATGAGCCTTTCTGCTAATCGAAGAGGGGCAGTTGTGGCTGAATATGTTAAAAAGGGACTGGACATATATGAATGTCCCACAGTGGTTGAAAATGAATTACATATGGGTAAGGCACTTGATGAAATTAATAAAGCAGGATGTAACGCATTGGTAGTTTTTCTTGGTAACTTTGGACCTGAAACTTCAGAAACATTATTAGCAAAAGAATTCAAGGGACCAGTTATGTTTGCAGCAGCAGCGGAAGAGGCAGGAGATAAGTTGTTAGATGATAGGGGAGATGCTTATTGTGGTATGCTAAATGCCAGTTACAATTTAAACTTACGTAATATCAAAGCATATATTCCCGAATATCCGGTTGGAACAGCCCAGGAAGTTGCTAATATGATTGAAGAGTTTGTGCCCATTGCAAAGTCAGTTATAGGTCTTAACAACCTAAAAATAATTTCTTTTGGACCACGGCCACAGGACTTCTTAGCTTGTAATGCTCCCATTAAACAATTATATAATTTAGGTGTTGAAATTGAAGAAAATTCTGAATTAGACTTATATGCAGCCTTTAATGATCACAAGGATGACCCTCGTATTCCTGAAGTAGTGAAGAATATGGAAGCTGAACTTGGAGCCGGTAATAAAATGCCTGGAATCTTACCCAAACTGGCTCAATATGAATTAACATTACTTGATTGGATCAAACAACATAAAGGCTCAAGACAATTCGTAACATTTGCTAATAAATGTTGGCCTTCCTTTCAAACACAATTTGGCTTCGTTCCATGTTATGTAAACAGCCGATTAACAGCTATGGGTATACCGGTATCTTGTGAGGTGGATATCTATGGTGCATTAAGTGAATATATTGGAACGGTTGTAAGCAATGATGCAGTTACTTTATTAGATATTAACAACACGGTGCCTGCAGATATGTATAATGAGCAAATTAAAGACAAATATAATTATACACATAAGGATACATTCATGGGATTCCACTGTGGTAATACAGCTTCCTCTAAACTTTCCTTCTGTGAAATGAAAAATCAAAAGATAATGGCAAGAGCATTGGAACCGAATCAGGAACCTAACATTACAAGAGGTACATTAGAGGGAGATATTATTCCAGGTAAGATTACCTTTTTCCGCTTACAAAGTACAGCAGATACGAAATTAGCTGCATATATTGCAGAAGGTGAAGTACTACCGGTAGCTACAAGATCCTTTGGTTCCATTGGTGTATTTGCGATTCCGGAAATGGGAAGGTTCTATAGGCATGTATTAATTGAAAAGAATTTTCCCCACCATGGAGCAGTTGCATTTGGACATTTTGGCAGAATATTATTTGAAGTATTTAAATATCTTGGAGTAGAAGACTTGGGATTTAATCAACCGAAGTCCATGTTATATAAATCTGAAAATCCATTTGTTTAAGTTATTATTTATTATTAGATCACCGTCTTGATATAATAATAAAGAAAAATTTATTAAAAAAATGCTGGGAAATTCCTAAGGTTAAGGGAACTAATCTATTCATATAGTTAGCTCCCTTTCTTTCCGTAATAACCCCATGGAGATATTTTCTGTTTCACAGCTTTTGGGGTTCACAAATAAGCTGTGCTCATAACATTTATAAAGGTTACTTCACTTAATCCGTATATACCATAGGCGTATGTGGAATACCATTTTTGATTTGTTCAACATCTAAATCCTTAAACCCCATTTTATGATAAAAAGGGATTCCGTAACGGGACGAATGTACTGTAATTTTTTTAATACCCCTGTTCTTTAAATCTCTTAGCAAGTGCTCAAATAGTGAGGTGGCCACGCCTTTCCAGTGATAATCCTTATGTACAAATAAAAGTGATATATGATTCCGTAAGCTTATGGATGCAATTCCGATTAGCCTGTTCCTATAAAATGCACCAAACATAATTTGATCTCCTGAAGAGATACGATTCTTAAATTCTTCATTTTTTATAATAGTATTTTCAAAGGTTCTAATTCCTTCATCCGGATAATTAGGTGCTTCAAATTCTAAGAATACTTCCCACACCAGGGATAAAGCTTCATCAATTTCATTCATTTCCAGTTTTCTAATTGTATAGCTCATTATAAACCTCAATTCCGGTGCTTTTCCATCTTTTAATTTTTTCTATATGCTACTAATAAGAGGATACCATATAATTACAAAATAATAAAGAGAATACAGTGATTAATTTATAGAAAGAATGGAATAAATAAAATTTAAGAAATCATCTGATTAATAAATTATAGAAATATATGATTCATGAATATTAAAAGTTTTAATATCATAGGGTTGTAATCATTAAGTATTCCTTCTAAAACCACAGTGGTGTATGTAGTTGTGCTTGTAATATAAAGATTAAATGGTATATAATGTTATTATCTTGTAATAAATTGTTTTTATGTATCGAATTTTGGAGGGCTATAATGATAGAGTTAAATAAAAAAGAATTTAAAGAAAACATAATTGAATACCTAAAACTTTTTTATCGTAAGAATATAGATGAAGCAACAAATCAGCAGTTATTTCATGCAATAGCCTATTCCCTTAAAAACACTATTATAGAGCAATGGATGGCTACCCATAAGACATATGAAGAAAAAGATGTAAAAACCGTGTATTATCTCTCCATGGAGTTTTTGATGGGGAGGGCATTAGGAAATAATATTATTAACCTAAAGGCAGAGAAAGTAGTAAGAGAAGTCCTTGATGAATTAGGAATTGATTTAGAGGATATAGAGGAGGAAGAAACAGACCCTGCCTTAGGAAATGGAGGCCTTGGAAGACTGGCAGCCTGCTTCTTAGATTCCTTGTCAACTTTGGGCTATCCTGCCTATGGATGCGGTATTCGTTATAAATATGGTATGTTTAAGCAAAAAATTATAGATGGATATCAGGTTGAAGTTCCGGATTATTGGTTAGAGGAAGGCTATCCCTTTGAAATAAAACGTCCCGAGTATGCAAAGGAAGTAAAGTTTGGGGGGTATGTAAGGATGATTCGGGATGAACAAGGGAGAGATAGATTTATTCAGGAGAATTATCAATCAGTAAAAGCAGTTCCTTATGATATTCCAATTGTGGGTTATGGTAACAACATAGTGAATACCTTAAGAATATGGGATGCGGAGGCTATTAATACATTTAATTTAGAGTCCTTTGATAAAGGAGATTATCAAAAAGCTGTGGAACAGGAGAATCTGGCAAGGATTATTTGTGAAGTTCTATATCCCAATGATAATCACTATGCAGGTAAAGAACTAAGATTAAAACAACAGTATTTCTTTGTATCGGCAAGTATTCAAAGAGCAGTCTCTAAATATATGGAAAAGCATAATAATATTAAAAACCTTCCTGAGAAAGTATGCTTTCAGCTAAATGACACCCATCCTACCGTAGCAGCAGCTGAACTTATGCGAATTCTTTTGGATGAGTACTGCCTTTCTTGGGAAGAAGCCTGGGAGATTACCAATAAGACCTGTGCTTATACCAACCATACCATAATGTCTGAGGCTTTGGAAAAATGGCCCATTGATTTATTCTCAAGGCTCCTTCCAAGAATTTATCAAATCGTTGAGGAAATTAACCGGCGTTTTGTTATGGATATTAAAAAAAGATATCCGGGGAATGAAAGTAAAATTGAAAAAATGGCTATATTATATCAAGGTCAGGTAAGGATGGCGAATCTGGCAATTGTGGCTAGCTTCTCAGTTAACGGTGTAGCCAGACTTCATACGGAGATACTGAAAAATCAGGAATTAAAAGATTTTTATGAAATGTATCCGGAGCGTTTTAATAACAAAACCAACGGTATCACTCAAAGAAGATTTCTCCTTCATGGAAATCCTTTATTGGCAGATTGGGTAACGAAAAAAATCGGAGACCAGTGGATTGTGAATTTACCACATATAGATAAATTAACTGCTTTTTCAGAGGATCCCATAAGTTTAAGAGAGTTTATGGATATTAAGTATCATAATAAAAAAAGACTAGCAAAATATATAAAAGAACATAATCAGATAGACATAGATACGAATTCCATATTTGATATTCAGGTGAAAAGGCTTCATGAATATAAACGGCAGCTTCTTAATATATTGCATGTGATGTATCTTTATAATCAACTTAAGAAGAATCCTAATATGGAATTTTACCCAAGAACTTTTATATTTGGAGCGAAAGCATCGGCAGGATATGAACGAGCAAAATCAATTATTAAATTGATTAACAGTGTGGGAGCAGTTATTAATGAGGATACTTCCATTGGTAACAAAATAAAGGTTGTATTTATAGAGAACTACCGTGTATCCAATGGGGAACTTTTGTTTGCGGCAGCAGATGTATCGGAACAGATTTCTACCGCCAGCAAAGAAGCTTCCGGAACCGGTAATATGAAGTTTATGTTAAATGGCGCGATCACCATTGGGACCATGGACGGAGCTAATGTGGAAATAGTAGAAGAAGTAGGACTGGAAAATGCATTTATATTTGGCTTGAGTTCGGATGAAGTAATTAATTATGAAAAAAATGGAGGATATAACCCTCAGGATATTTATCATAACGATTTGGGTATAAAAGAAGTGCTGGATCAATTAATAAATGGATTTTATACCCCTGAAAAACCCAATTTATTTAAAAATATATATGACTCTTTATTATATTCCAATGGCTATGAAAAGGCAGATCCCTATTTTATATTAAAAGATTTCAGAACCTATGAAGCTGCTCAAAAAAGAGTAGCGGAAGCTTATCTGGATAAGGAAAGATGGGCAAAATCAGCACTTTTAAATACTGCTAAATGTGGAAAGTTCTCTTCAGACCGTACCATAGAAGAATATGTACAGGATATATGGCATTTAGAAAAAATTGAACCTAAATAATTTTAAATAAAATAATTAGAAAGTTGCCCAAGTAAGATTGGTAGCAATGAATAAAAGTATCATTTCTGGTGAAAATATACCTAGAGGTGATAATAATGAAAAAACACAACTTAGCTGAATTTTTTAAAAGCAAAAGTTTTTATGCGTTATTATGTGTTGGTGCATTAGCAATCGTAACAATTGCAATGGTGGGACTGAATCGTACATCTGAAAGAAACAAAAATCAAAACTTGGTAGATTTAAATGAACCAATTATTTCAGATGTGGCTGATGGAGAAATTGATAGTAACCAAGATGCAAATCAACCAGACAATAATAACACAAATCCATCCGATGTTGCTAATAATATGGGTAACGGGCAGATGGAAGTAGCAGAAGGAGATTCTGAAACTCCCCTTACAGATGGCAGCCTTCTGGAATTCGATGTTTATGAAGAAACCCAAAATACTGCTTCAGGTGAAACAGCAGCTACATCTGAGAATGCAGGAAATTCCGTTGCACAATCTGCAAATACTGCTGAAACCGAAAAACAAGAAGAAGTAAAAGCAGTTATGCAGCCGGCAACATTAAACTTTAACGTTGATAATGGTTTATTATGGCCTGTTACTGGTAATGTTATTATGAATTATAGTATGGACAGGGTGATTTATTTTGAAACTTTGGAACAGTTTAAAACCAATCCCGCTATAATTATTGATGCTGAAGTTGGTACAGAGGTACTTAGCGCTGCAAAAGGTAAAATAACCTCTATTACTGACGAAGATGAAACTGGATTAACAGTGACTGCATCTATCGGAAATGGTTACAGTTTAGTATATGGACAGTTGGAAGATGTTACAGCAAAAGTAGGAGATATTATTGAAGAAGGTAAAGTAATAGGAAAAGTTGCAAAACCTTCTAAATATTACTCTGTAGAAGGCAGTAATCTATATTTCCAGGTATTAAAAGATGAAGAGACTATGAATCCTATGGCATTACTTAGATAATACGAAGAGATTCACTAAAAAAGTCTGTTATTATTATTCTAGTGTTGTAAATGCATCTAGATAGTTTTCACGGACTTTTTTTGTTGCCCGAAAAAAGTTCCTGTAACCATTTAAGGCATTTGGAATATGATGATAGTAATCAATATATGGAATAAGAGTAGTACATATCTAAAAAATTCGCAACCGAAGCTCTTATACCATATATATTTTTCTTTGGCAATATACAAGTTTTATTCGGGTGCTTAACATAGATATGATCAAAAAATGGGCAAATAAGACGTAAGTCTTATTTCGCCCGTTTTTTGTTTAAGGATTATAAATATATTGAAATCTTCCACGGGAGATTAGTGCTGTGAACAAAGTCTCCAGATTTTGAAAGACCAATATCTAGTTTACACTTCTCTTTACATAACTTGTGTGTAATATTTCATGAGCCTTATGGCTGCCAGGTTTACCAAAATAGGTATCGTATAATTCCTTGATAGCCGGATTATCATGGGATTTTCTGATTGGCATACCCGCATCCAAATCATATAACACTTTGGCACGAAGAGCTCTAACATCTGTAAAGTTTCTAACATTTGCTGGAACCTGAGGCATACCGCCGCCGTTTACACAGCCGCCCGGACAGCCCATGATCTCAATAAAGTGATAATCCGCTTCTCCGTTTTTCACTTTGGTTAATAATTCTTTGGCATTCCTTAGTCCGGAGGCTACAGCAACTTTTACATCCATTCCTGCCACATGATAAGTAGCTTCTTTTATGCCTTTTGTTCCTCTGACTTCAGTAAAATCTACTTTCTCCAATTCTTCCCCGGTTAAGGTTTCTACAGCAGTTCTTAGAGCTGCTTCCATAACACCGCCAGTTGCACCGAATATAACTGCGGCACCGGTTGAAATACCAAGAGGAGAATCAAAGTCCTCATCTGGCAGTGAGCTAAAGTCAATACCTACTCTTTCAATCATTCTACCTAATTCCCGAACAGTTAAGGATACATCTACATCGGGAACACCTGCGGCGTCTTGATCAAGTCGTCCGATTTCAAACTTTTTAGCAGTACATGGCATAATTGCTACCATAAAGATATCCTTTGGATTAATACCCATTTTCTCGGCATAATAGGTCTTTGTGGTGGCACCAAACATTTGCATTGGTGATTTACAAGTGGATAAATTATCTGTCATATCAGGGAAATAATGTTCACAGTATTTAATCCACCCCGGAGAACAGGAGGTAACCATTGGGAGGGTTCCGCCGTTCTGAACTCTTTCAATGAATTCATGAGCTTCTTCCATAATAGTAAGGTCCGCTGCAATGTCTGTATCGAATACCTTATCAAATCCCAGACGGCGTAAGGCAGCTACCATTTTTCCTTCAACATTGGTTCCTATAGGAAGGCCGAATGCTTCACCAAGTCCGGCTCTTACAGAAGGAGCGGTTTGAACAATTACATATTTCTTTGGATCAGCAATAGCCTGGAATACTTCTTCCGTATTATCTTTTTCTGCGATAGCGCCTGTAGGACAGACTGCGATACATTGTCCGCAGGAAACACAGCTGGTTTCACCAAGACCCATTTCAAAGGCAGAGGAAATCACTGTTTTAAATCCACGCTCATTAGGTCCAATTACACCAACTGCCTGAGTCTTCTCACATACTGCGGAACAACGTCTGCATAGAATACACTTATTGTTATCCCGATACATATGTGCAGCGGATTCGTCTAATTCATAGAGGGTTCTTTCACCATCATAGAATTCTTCATCTTCAACTTTAAGGTCTTTACAGAGTTTCTGTAATTCACAATCTCCGCTTCTAACGCAGGAAAGACATTTTCTATCATGATTGGATAAGATTAATTCAAGGGTTCTTTTTCTGGAGCTTAATACTTTCGGAGTATTCGTCCATACCTCCATACCCTCATTAATTGGATATACACAAGATGCTACAAGGCTTCTTGCGCCCTTAACTTCTACAACACAGATACGGCATGCACCGATTTCATTAATCTCCTTTAAGAAACAAAGAGTAGGAATATCTATATGAGCATATCTGGCTGCTTCCAATATGGTAGAACCTTTTGGTGCAGCTATATCCATGCCGTTAATTTTAATATTTACCGTCTCCATATATACCTCTTTTCTATTTGATAATCTTAATAATGTGATTAAATAATATTATTGAGAAATCAAAATCATATCGTTAACTTATAAGGATATTTTTATGGTTCATGGTTTAAGGGAATTCCTTCAACACAAATTCCACAAAAATCTTAAATTCAAATTATCTCTTGGAAATAGCTCCAAAGCGGCATTTTTCCACACATGCACCACATTTCACACATTTATCCTGATGAATCATATGCACTTCTTTTACCGTTCCTTCAATTGCATTATTTGGACAGACTCTGGCACATAAAGTACAACCTTTACATTTATCCGCATCAATGACATAGGATAATAGTGCTTTACAAACTCCGGCAGGACATTTCTTATCTACTACGTGAGATACATATTCATCTCTAAAATAGCGAAGGGTGGATAATACAGGGTTTGGTGCAGTCTGGCCTAAACCGCAAAGGGAGTTTTCTTTTATATGATAACAAAGTTCTTCCAACTTATCCAAATCTTCAAAAGTACCTTGGCCTTTTGTAATTTTATCAAGAATTTCATATAAACGTTTGGTTCCGATTCTGCATGGGGTACATTTACCGCAGGATTCATCCACAGTAAATTCTAAGAAGAACTTAGCTATATCAACCATACAATTATCTTCATCCATTACAATAAGTCCACCAGACCCCATCATAGATCCAATGCTAATTAAGTTATCATAATCAATTGGGATGTCAAAGTGCTCTACTGGAATACATCCGCCGGATGGACCACCGGTTTGGGCTGCTTTGAATTTCTTTCCATTTGGGATTCCGCCGCCGATATCTTCAATTACTTCCCGGAGAGTGGTACCCATAGGGATTTCAACAAGGCCGGTATTTTTGATTTTTCCCCCAAGGGCAAATACTTTTGTTCCCTTGGATTTCTCTGTACCCATAGAGGAGAACCATTGGGGTCCATTTAAAATAATTTGTGGTATATTTGCATAAGTTTCTACGTTGTTTAAGATAGTTGGTTTTCCAAAGAGACCTTTTTGAGCAGGGAAAGGAGGCCTGGGACGAGGCTCACCGCGATTTCCTTCAATAGACGTCATAAGGGCTGTTTCTTCACCGCAAACGAAAGCACCTGCGCCAAGTCTTAATCCAATATCAAAGTTAAAACCGCTTCCAAAGATGTCTTTTCCTAAAAGCCCATATTCACGTGCCTGATTAATAGCCAATTCCAGACGCTGTACTGCAATTGGATATTCAGCACGTACATAAATATATCCTTGAGAAGCACCGATAGCATAACCGGCAATGGCCATTGCTTCCAGCACAACATGAGGATCTCCTTCCAGTACAGAACGATCCATGAATGCACCGGGGTCACCCTCATCGGCATTACAGCATACATATTTTTGATCTGCATCATTTGCTTTTGCAAGTTTCCACTTTAAGCCGGTAGGGAAACCGCCGCCTCCACGACCGCGAAGTCCGCTGTCTAGCAGATCCTGAATTACCTGATCAGGAGTATATTCGGTTAATACCTTACCTAAAGCTTCATAACCGCCGGTTCCAATGTACTCTTCAATATTTTCCGGGTTAATAACACCGCAATTACGAAGTGCAATTCTATGTTGTTTTTTATAAAAATCAGTTTCATTAAGAGATTTAATACCTTCATCTGTAATGGTTTCTTCATATACAAGGCGGGATACCACTCTTCCCTTTAATAAGTGTTCGGATACAATCTCAGGAATATCCTCTTCTTTAACCATGGAATAAAAAGTTGCTTCCGGATATACTACCATGATTGGACCCAATGCACATAGGCCATGGCAGCCGGTTTGTACAACGCAAACTTCTTTTGCCAATCCCTGTTTTTCAATCTCTGTTTGCAGAACTTCCATAATCTTTACACTTCCGGAGGAAGTACAGCCGGTACCACCACAAACTAAAATATGTGAACGATACATAAATTACAGCCTCCCTTCGGAACTTATGGTGTATTTACTTACTACCTGACCACGGATTAAGTGTTGCTCAACAACCTCAAGAGCCTTTTCAGGAGTCATTTTTACATAAGTTATTTTATCTTTTCCAGGTTCCATTACTTCTACAATGGGTTCATATTGACATAAACCGATACAGCCGGTTTGGGTGACAGCAATATTTGATAAATTCTTTGATTGAACAGCATCAGAAAGTGCAGTCAATACAGGTCTGGCACCGCTTGCTATACCACAGGTAGCCATACCTACAACCACTCTGGTTTTTTCAGAATCTTCTGATCTTAAACCAATTTGGCCTTGCATCTTTTCTCTGATGGCTTTTAACTCTTCCAGAGTTTTCATATATCTCTTCCTCCTTATAAATTCTACAGAAATGTTAAATATTTGACAATCCCCAGTAAAATAATAGGGATTTTTTAGTATTCAATTTTAACATGCTTAATCCATATATCTTAACAATTTATATACATACCATGTTCTAAATGTATTCTCCCTGGTCAACCTCATCTTTATGATCTTGCAGATACTCTTTGATAAAGTTAGATACCTCCGGTTCCTGGAAAGAAATATCCCCTAATATTTCCCGAAACTCTTTCGTATCCAGAGTGAAGCAACGTCCATCAACACTGTAAGAATAGATAAAATGAATATTTTCATTACAGGTAATCAGCGAAAGCATTGTACTGGTTATATCACCAAGAGGCATTCTGTCAATATGTGATAACACAAAGGCGGCGGTAACTTCCGTACCTTTTCCTGCTTCTGACACTATAGTGAAGGTTCCCCCAGTCATTTCTGCTCCATATTTAAAAAAAGGCACACCAAGACCGATTGCTCTGGTAGTTCTTGTGGTATAAAATGGATCATCCACTTTTGCCAATTGGCTGTCCGTCATCCCATAACCATCATCTGATATTACAATTTTTAAATAATCTTCTTTATGATCTGCCTTAATATCTATTATTATATGAGATGCACCTGCCTCAATAGAATTCTGGGCAACGTCTAATACATTAAGAGAAATTTCCGTCATCATAATATGGCATGTAGCTCCTATTCATACTTTGCTAAAATACCTTCTATATCATCAACAGTTAATCTTCCGTACACATCATCATTTACAGTAAGTACAGGAGCCAGACCGCAAGCACCGATACAACGGCATGCTTCTAAAGAGAATTTACCGTCAGGTGTACATTCGCCACCTTCGATATGCAATAATTCCATTAATTTAGAATAGATATCTCCTGAACCCTTTACATAACAAGCAGTTCCCAGACAGACAGATATTTTATATTTGCCTTTTGGATTTAATGAAAATTGAGAGTAAAAGGTAACAACGCCATAAATTTTTTCTAATGGTATATCCAACTCATTTGAGATCATGGTTTGAACTTCAATCGGAAGATAACCATATATGTCTTGTGCTGCCTGTAATATTGGCATTAATGCACCTTCGTCATTCTTATGTGTTTTAATGACTTTGAGAAGTTCCGCTTCTTGCTCTTTCGTTCCTGCAAAAGGGACAGTTTTTTTCTTGGAACCCATTTTTTAACCTCCTTCAATTCACTACTAAGTCTGTAATGTAAATTCTAGCCGAACTAAGTATAGCATGATATTGATAAAAAATCCACAATATTTTAGAAAATCCACAAAAATTAATAATTAAATAAGAGATATTATCGAAATTTGAAAACAAGGAATACCAGTTGAAAATTAAAAATAGCAATGTTATACTAATTTTAAATAGAAAGGATATTAAATTTGTAACCATTGTATATAAGGAGGAAACCTATTCCATGACCGTAAATGATATAAAATCTATACTAGAGGCACGTCTTATTTCCGGTGAAGAACATTTGGAGAAAGAAGTTCACACCGCCTGCGGGTCTGATATGATGAGTGATGTTCTTGCGTTTAATAAAGACCAATCGGTATTATTAACGGGTCTGTGCAATATGCAGGCTATTCGCACTGCCGAGATGATGGATATTGTATGTATTGTATTTGTTCGGGGAAAAATGCCCGATGAAGGTATGATTGCTTTGGCCCGGGAAAGGGGTATTGTATTATTATCTACCGGTCATAGAATGTTTTCTGCTTGTGGCCTTCTGTATGAAAAAGGTTTACGTGGAGGTGCAACATACCGTTGAGTGATAAAATCGTCTTAACCTATCAAGTTTCTGCTGATGATTTTACTAGAGCAGGAGAAGCTTCCAGTGATGTTAAAAGTAAATTAAAGAAAATGGGCGTAAAACCAGAGATTGTACGCAAGGTGGCAATTGCCATGTATGAAGGTGAAATTAATATGGTGATTCATGCAAATGGCGGAAGCATAGATGTTATTATATCTCCGACAGAGATCAGTATGATTCTGGAAGACAAAGGACCTGGAATTGAAGATATAGAAAAAGCTATGCAGGCAGGATATTCCACAGCTCCGGATAATATCCGTTCTCTTGGATTTGGAGCCGGTATGGGATTACCAAATATGAAGAAATATTCTGATGAAATGCAAATAGAATCCGAAATTGGGACAGGTACCAAAGTGACTATGAAGGTATTCCTGTAACAAGATTATTCTGCGTTGTAAAGAAGTAATGTAATTAAATGAGATAACAAAATTAGCAGTGTATAAGTAAGAGGGGAAAAGCCATGGATAAGTTTTTTAATGCGGTTCGTTTGGACGAAAATTTATGTAAAGGTTGTATCAACTGTATAAAAAGGTGTCCAACCGGGGCTATTAGAGTAAGAAACGGGAAAGCCGTAATTACTAAGAAGTTCTGCATTGATTGTGGTGAATGTATAAGGATTTGTCCTCACCATGCAAAACTGCCTTTTTATGATCCCATCAGTATCTTGGATCAATTTGAATATACGGTTGCATTGCCGGCACCTTCCCTGTATGGCCAGTTTAATAACCTGGATGATATTAATATAGTTCTTACCGCTCTTAAGGGTATGGGATTTGATGATGTATATGAAGTCAGCGGTGCTGCCGAATTGGTGTCTGAAATGTCCAGAAAATATGTGGAAGAGAATGAAGACAAATGGCCTATTATCAGCACGGCATGCCCTTCTGTAGTACGACTGATAAGAGTTCGTTTTCCAAATCTTATAGAACATTTACTGCCTATACTGGCTCCGGTGGATTTGGCAGCTTCCCTGGCAAGGGAAAAGGCTATGAAGGAGACAGGGCTTTCTTCTGAAAAAATAGGTATTATATTTATCTCTCCCTGTCCCGCAAAGGTTAGCGCAGTAAGGACTCCCCTTGGAATTGATAAAAGTGAGGTAGACGGGGTATTAGCTATAAAAGATGTTTATCCCAGGCTGCTTTCCTTAATGAAAGAGGTAGAAGTATCAGGGGAGATAGAAGAACTATCTATATCCGGTAAGATTGGAATCAGTTGGGGCGGAACCGGAGGAGAAGCAGGAGGCTTGCTGACAGATAACTATCTTGCAGCAGATGGAATCGAGAATGTAATCCGGGTATTGGAGGACTTAGAAGACCAAAAGATCGGTATGCTGGAATTCATAGAACTAAATGCCTGTAACGGCGGTTGTGTAGGCGGTGTTTTGACTGTGGAAAACCCATTTGTAGCAAGGGTAAAATTGAAACGGTTAAGAAAATACCTGCCGGTTGCCCGTAATCATATTAATGATACCAACATCGGAGCTGGGGGTTCAAAGAAAGTCCTATCCCCAGAGAACCAAGATGTAGGTAAAACCAATAAAGGTGAAGCCAATCAAGGCATGGCAAATTCAAATGGTATCAACAGAACAGGATTGGATAAGACCAATGTTTATTGGACTCACAAAGTGAAATATGAACCGGTATTTAAATTAGGAATGGATATGAAAGAAAGTATAGCCATGATTTCTAAAGTAGAGGAATTATGTAAAGAGTTCCCGGGGCTTGATTGTGGTTCTTGTGGGGCACCCACTTGTAAGGCACTGGCAGAAGATGTTGTAAGAGGCGTCGCCAGTGAAAAAGACTGCATACACATTCTGCGTCAGTATATTCATAAGATATCGGATGAAATCTCAATGCTGGACAATCAAAACAAAGCTATAACGTATTCCAATAAAGAGGATACAGAAAAGGAATAGGTTGAAGGAATTTCATTCTTTTCAACCTGTGAAAGGAGCATGGTTATTAAGATGACAGTACAAGAATTAATAGATAAGGATGTATTTAAAGTAAATCAAGTTGGATATAATTTAGGGCAATGCATATCCGAACCATTTTGCTGTGATTTGCTAAGCATTGCTATGAGTAAAGCACCTGCTGACAGTGCATGGGTAACAGTTATGGGAAATATTAATACATTAGCAGTGGCAAAATTAGCAGATGTAGCTTGCATTATATTAGCTGAGGGGGCAGAACTGGACCAGAACGGGCTGGAAAAGGCAAAGACACAAAAGATTACGGTACTTAGCACAGATAAACCCATTTTTGAAGCTGCTTTAACTGTGTATCAATTACTCCATGATTAAGCTGGCTTATGACTTCCATCTGCATTCCTGCTTATCTCCTTGTGGCGATAATGACATGACCCCCGCTAACATTATTGCCATGGCTGCGCTAAAGAAATTAGACGTGGTGGCTTTGACAGACCATAATTCCAGCAAGAACTGTCCGGCCTTTCTTGCAATGGCAAAGCAGTATGGCATAATAGCAATTCCGGGAATGGAATTATGTACTCAGGAAGAAGTGCATGTGCTCTGCTTATTCTCCAGACTGGAGGATGCCATGAACTTTGACGGTTATGTTTATGAACATCTGCTTCCCGTTCCTAATAACCAGTCCATATTCGGCAGACAGCAAATCTATAATGAAGAGGATAAGGTCATAGGTGAAGAACCATATCTTCTGATTAATGCCACCGACATATCCTTTGAGGAGGTATATGATTTGGTGAAAGGCTATAATGGGATAATGCTTCCGGCTCATATTGATCGAACTGCCAACAGTTTGTTATATAATCTGGGATTTATTCCCCCGGAATCGAAATTCTCCTGTGTGGAATTATATGACAAGGATAAGATGGAGTATCTAAGAAAAGAAAACCCCTATCTGACTAACTGCAATATTATAACCAATTCCGACGCCCACTATTTAGAACACATAAATGAACCGGTAAACTTTATCCGGTGTGAAAGCAGGGATATAAAAGATGTACTAAGGGCACTGGTTAGAGAATAATATTCGACTTTATAAAGAGGCCTGTAATTATTTTCTGAGACGGGTTATAATTATTAAAAGAATTTAAGGTCTACTTTTTAACAGCTTTACTAATAAAAAGACATTTAAAATTATAGGAGGACTAAAAAAATGAATGGTATTGGTGCAATCTTACTTATATTATTTGTATTATATTTTGTTATAAAATATGCAGTTAAAAATGCAATTATTGAAGCATATAAGGATATTTATAAATAATTTGTTAAAAAAATGGGACTGTCGCTTTAATTAGTGCGACAGCCCCATTTTAATTATAGTGAGTATATAAAAGATCTTCAGTAACTAAAACTTATTTAATCAATATAATTTATAAATCAATATAACTATTATTCCATATGCAATAATCAAGCTCTAAAAGATCATAAAATCCAAGATTTACTCCACCTACATTAATAAAATAACCCAAATTACCTCTTAATACATGATAGAAATTAGGTTCAAAAAAAACACCAGCTTGTTCTAATTGATTATATGTAATAGAAAAAGTTGCAAGTCCAATTCCACTTATACCAGCATCTCCAGTTGAATCAGTAATCATTTTGTTATTATATTCAAAATAATATGATGCATTCACTACTTGTGCAGATGCACCAGGAACATTATAGGAAAGAGATCTTCTTAGTGTTCCAGAATAAGCAGAAGGCATTTTATCATAACCAACATGACCTTTGTCACCTACAAATTCAAATCCATCATTTAATATATTAATGAATGATGGGTTTGAATACAATCTTACGCTATTATTATGATTTTCGACTTCTGTATGTACTTGTTCAATCCAAGTTAATGCTTCTTCCCAAGTATCAAATTCTTTAGGAATTACATTGTTAGGTACAGAATTTACTATTTCCATATCAATTCCTAAATTAGTTTCTACTTCATTAATGAATTGTTCAGCATTATCTAAGTTATTCTTATCTTTTGCAGATGCGATTAATGGTGAACACAAAGAAGTTACTATAATAATGCAGATAATTTTTTTAAAAAGCTGTTTCATAATTTTATTCCTCCTTATTAAATATTTATATACTCACAATACATATTATACCATATTTTGAATTTATTGTAAATACATATTCTGTAAGTTTCTAAATTAAATAAAAACCGACAGATTAGAAATAACATTATTTTGTGTACCTTAAATTAAATATTTAATATATTTAATTTATAAAAAAATCTTGACTTAGTTATGAAAAAACAGAGTATAAGTTTTTCATACTCTGCTTTTTAAAAATACTATATTTGATGTCTTAACTAAATGACATTGGCCGAGGAGGCTGTCTATGGCCGACTAGAGAATCAGTGACTAGCAGCGCCCTCTGCGATGCTGGTCGTGCGTTTTGAGTGCCGCATGAGAGTAAAAGATGAGAAGCGTCTGCCGTAGCAAAATTATTCCTATATACTGTGTTATCCTAGAACACCTAAATTAAGTCATTATGAAAGCCCCAGTAATACTTTCAGAGTTTTCTACAACTTCCTGGGCAAAGCGTACGTACAATGTCGTCAACTTTAGATGATAGCAAATCTCTACATGAAAAATATTATATTATTTATATTTTATATTTTCATTTTTAAAGAAAAAGAGTATACTAAATACACCTAACAGAATAGGCTTTTTTTGCAAATATTCACTTAATATACTTATAAAGTTGGTTTTGAATTTTTGTGATATTTTCTTCTGTTACGTGTCATTTGTCGTTCATATTTCCGGTTGCGGCGGATTTGTGAACGACATTTTTGAATTTCGTAAATTAAATCGTTATATATGTAAATCCAGTCTTTTGATGATTCTATTAAAGTTATGA
>NZ_FOWD01000009.1 GCF_900115365.1 Anaerocolumna aminovalerica | reverse complement strand
ACATGTTACCGCAGGAAGGGCAGAAACGGCTTTTGCAAGTATAAGGAACAAACCTAAGTTTACCACACTCAGGGCAGCCCCAAAAAGCACCGCCGTGAGCAGAATCACCACAGTTAAGCATACGATTAATGTTATCAATGACTGTATCACGAGGGTGTAAAATATATAGCGTTTCTTCATAATGGTCTCTCAAAATATCTTTTAATATACTCATAAGACTATTATGAAGCAAAGTAACAAAAAAGAAAACCCCTTCCCCTCATGAATGAGGGGTCAGGGGAGTTGAGAGTGTCGAAGACACTTTGTTCTGTATTGTGACTAAACACCGGATATTCTTCGGGTAAAGGTACGAGATTGATTCTTTGGCAAAGTTTAAGTAGATTAAAACCCCGGTCGTTTGGCCGGTGTGTGATACACTATTTTATAATCCCATTATTAATTAAGTCCTCTTTGTTAAAATGCAATTGATTAAACTCTTCGAATTTTCCATTATGTTCAAACTTTTCTACAAACTGATATTGTATTCCATTGCCTGTATAAATCTCACCGCTTGTTAATTCATCAGGTACATTTTCAATTCCTGTGCAATAAAAACAACTGATAAGAAAACTCACACAATTGCCCCATCTCTGCAGGGCACCTTTTAATATCTAACCACTGTACCGTTAATTAATTAAATAATTAACGGTACAGTGGGGAAGAAATTAGATTAAAAACCACATCTACGGCGGCGTCTACGACGTCTGCATAAGCGACAACCCATATAAATCACTCCTCTATATATTGGTTAGAAGTTTCTACAATAATATAATATGCAAATTATATTATATTGTGTCTATTTATATCGAAATTTGTAATTTGTGTTTAGCATTATAAATAATGTAAGATAGTGGTAGTGCTCAATGAAAAGGAATTTCGTTGGTTCGCCTATCATGAAATGCTATAATAGAGATTGAAGTAATGTAATATTATAGTATAATATAAAATATAAGATTACAAAATTATTGTTAAGGGAGATGAACATATGAAAAAGTGTAAGCTTATAATTACTGTCATTATGATTATGTTAATTTCATTATTAACGGCAAATAATGTGCAAGCAGCAAAGCTAAATAGCGAAATTATTGCATTAATGCTTGGAGAAACTTATCAGCTGGAAGTTTTAGATAATAGAAAACCAGTAAAATGGTATAGTAGTGATAAAAAAGTAGTGGCAGTTAATTCTAAGGGGAAGGTTAGGGGAAAGGCAGTTGGAAAAGCCATAATAACCGCTAAGATAGGTAAGAAGAAAATTGAATGTGAAATTAATGTATCGAAACCGAAGAAGGCGATTATAATGGCGGATACATCTACAGAGCAATCCGAAAAACAGGACTATGTCACATTAAGTTCATATGAAAAGCTGAGAAAAGATATGAGTTATGAAGACGCAGTAAAAACTATAGGTACTGAAGGAATACTAGTAACTCAAGATCAGGATAAGGATGGAAAAATAACATCTGCGGTATATACATGGTACGGGGAAGACGGAGTATCAAATGCCAGCGTTGTATTTAAAGATGGCAAGCTAGTTGAAAAAGAGCAGGTTTTATTAGATTGATTTAGTTTTTTATAAAGACACTCTGAAATAGTGGGTGTCTTTTTATGCGACAGGTAGTGGAGTATTCGGATACTATTAAGGTATTAATTTAAAATCAAAAATGAATAGAACATCAAAAATGACTAAAAAGCATAATAGATATAGATTTAATTAGAAATTTATAGTACAATACTCTAATATGAGATATCAAATTAAATTAGAATGCTTAACTCTATGCTGCCGGGTATAGAGAAATGAAAGCACTCGAACTTCATACCGATAGGCCGTAGAAGGTATGAAATAACGAGGGCTTATTTTTTTGCAAAGAATTTCCCTGTTACATTTTTTGGCACCTAGAATAGAGTGTTTTCGGGTAAACCTAGGGTTAAGCTGATTTTGGAGGAATTATGGAGAATACTAACATTAAACAGACATTTTTTAAATACGTTACCCATAATGTACTTGGGATGATTGGATTATCTTGTTACATACTTGCAGATACCTTTTTTATTGCGAGGGGCGTTGGTGCAAACGGATTAACTGCACTTAATCTTGCCATTCCCATTTACAGTTTTATACATGGTACAGGATTAATGATAGGAATGGGTGGAGCGACGCGATTTGCTATATCAAAATCAAAGACCGTATTTACACAGGCCTTTTACTATGTTCTTATAATGGCCAGTATATTCGTATCAATTGGAATCCTATTATCCGGAGGCCTTGCTAATTTACTTGGTGCAAATGCAGATACCTATCAAATGGCAACTACTTATTTACAAGTTATTTTGTGCTTTTCACCTATGTTTATGCTAAATAACCTGGTCATCTGCTTCGTAAGAAATGACGATAATCCGAAACTTGCTATGAATGCAATGTTAATTGGAAGTTTCTCAAATATCATTCTTGATTATGTTTTTGTGTTTCCGTTAAAAATGGGAATGTTCGGTGCAGCTTTAGCTACTGGAATAGCTCCCATTATTAGCTTGCTTATTTTATCTATGCACTTTATTAAGAAAAGAAACTCATTTCAGTTATATAGATTAAGACCACAGCCAAGAACATATTTAGATATTTCTTTAATAGGAGTATCCTCATTAGTTACTGAGCTTTCTTCTGGAATTGTAATTATTGTATTTAATAGTATCATTCTTAGAATCAAAGGTAATTTAGGAGTAGCGGCATATGGAATCATTGCTAATATAGCTCTAGTGGTCATATCAATATTTATAGGTATCGCTCAGGGAGTACAACCAATACTTAGTAAAAACTATGGAGAACAAAACAAACAGAATGTAAAAAAGGTTCTAAACTATGGTATCGTAACAGTAGTCACATTTGCATTGATTATCTATGGATTCTTCTTTTTGTTCTCGGAGCCCATAGTTGGTGTTTTTAATAAAGAACATGACAGAGAATTAGCCAGAATAGCTGTCCAGGGACTTCGTATTTATTTTACATCCTTCCTATTTGCAGGAATTAATATTTTATGCTGTACTTATTTTAGTTCTATTGATAAATTAAGAAATGCATTTATTATTTCAATCCTTAGAGGATTTATCTTTATTATCCCTTTGGCGATGATATTATCGTCAATGTATGGAATGATAGGTGTTTGGCTTACAATGACATTAACAGAGTTTCTTGTTTTAATATTGACAGTAGTCCTATTAAAAAATATTAACCGAAGGAATTAGTAGTATGAAACTAGTTGGATAAACAGAGGTTGTCATGTGAAGCTGTTCGGTATATAAAATGGAGCTGAGGGGAATCAAACCCCTGTCCAGTTGTTAATTTCAAGTTAAAGTCAAGTGATATTATATATTAAAACTCTTGATATATGCTCATTCATACATGGATACATAAATATTCCTGAAATGGAACTCTTTTCTAATCCATATCGTCTAATCATTACAAATATAAAGAAATGGATAGGAGGAGTTTTTATGAAAAAAGGAATGAAATTAGGAATTAGTTTATTATTAGTGATTGTTCTGTTTATTTCAAACTTAACAGGGTGCAGCAGTAAGGTTCGTTCAGACAAAGAAAACTCAGGTCAGGCTCCCCAGGATATTAACAGTGGTCAGCTTAATCAGAAGACGGAAACGAAGCAGGATAATAACACAGCAGAAGATTCATATCCTTCGGAATCCGCTAATATTTATGACTATGCATCTGAAGAACTAACGAATGGATATTTTCAATCTGAAGCAAAAGTAGAATACGAATATGAATTTAATACAGAAGAGTACAATACAATTGTTGAGAATAATTTTAAATCCGTTAAAAACCATCCCTTATCTACCTTCTCAGTAGACGTTGATACTGCGTCATACAGTAATGTTCGAAGAATGCTGTATAATAACGAGAAAGTTGTACCGGATGCAGTAAGAATAGAAGAAATGATTAATTATTTTCAATATGATTATCCCAAGCCACGGGGAGGGGAACCATTTTCCGTAACCACAGAATTATCTGATTGTCCATGGAATAAGGATGCAAAATTACTGCTTATTGGTCTTCAGGCACAAGATATTGATATGGATGAACGACCAAACACAAACCTTGTATTTTTATTGGATGTATCCGGTTCAATGGATGAAGAGGATAAACTGCCCCTTATGCAAAAAGCATTTGTCCTTTTAACGGAGAATCTGACGGAAAAAGATAGAGTATCCATTGTTACCTACGCAGGATATGAAAGCGTGGTGTTAGAAGGTGCAAGAGGTAATGAAACGGGTAAAATCGTGAATGCAATTGAAAGCCTAAGTGCAGGGGGAAGCACTGCAGGTGCCTCGGGTATTACAAGAGCCTATCAATTAGCGGAAGAATATTTTATAAAGGGCGGAAATAATCGTGTTATTTTAGCTACAGATGGAGATCTAAATGTGGGAATAACAAGTGAAGGAGAATTAACCAGATTAATTAAAGAGAAAAAAGAAAGCGGTGTGTTCTTATCTGTTCTTGGATTTGGAACAGGCAATCTAAAAGATAATAAAATGGAAGCATTAGCAGACAATGGTAATGGAAATTATGCATATATTGATTCTTTATTAGAAGCAAAGAAGGTTCTGGTAGAAGAAATGGGCGGCACATTATTTACGGTAGCAAAGGATGTGAAGCTTCAGGTTGAATTTAATCCTGCAAGAGTTGGCAGTTACCGGTTGATCGGATACGAAAACCGCTCCCTGAATACCGAAGACTTTAATGACGATACAAAGGATGCTGGTGAGATTGGAGCAGGTCACCGTGTTACTGCACTTTATGAACTAATCGGAACAGATTCCAGGCAGCCGGTTTCTGCTACGGATCTAAAATATCAATCTGGAAACAATGATACGTCTAACAGAGAACTTAGTAATGAATTATTAACCATAAATATACGCTATAAAGAACCGGATGGGAATAAGAGCAGATTAATTTCCGTACCGATAACAGATAAAGTATATACTAAGGTAATGCCAAAGAACCTGACATTTGCCAGTTCTGTGGCAGCATTTGGGATGATCCTTCGAGACAGTGAGTTTAAGGGAAATGCTTCTTTGGATATGGTACTGGAACTATTAAAGGAATATAATTATTCCAATGACGAATATAAGGATGAATTCATATCATTAGTAAAGATGATGAAACGATATTCTTAGATTATAATAAAATATAATAGCAAAAAGATATAATCATAAAGAGATACATTAACTACCAGTTAGACATAATTACATCCTGGTACATTAAGAACCTATCATTAATGAATAATAATTAATATAAAATTTAAAAAAAGGTTGCTTTTTTATATAATTGTGTTAGAATAAAGGTAGTGAATATAGAATATAACTTGGATTGTTACTGGAATACAGGCAAGACCAAATTTTACGAGGCAATAGCAGAATGACTTTGTCTTGTGAAATTTGGTCTTTTTTATGCTAAAGTGATGGAATAATCTCACAATTCATGATTAGAATATAGTTAAGGGGGCCTGCTCATGAGTAAGTAGCAAAGCAGATTGTAAATGTTCGCTTTACTATTACATTAAATTTTGGGGTGTGCTATGAATATAGAAAGAATAATTAATAACAATGTAGTTAGTGCAAGGGATCTGGAGGGAAGAGAAGTAGTAATTATGGGAAAAGGTATCGGCTTTAAAAGAAAGCCGGGAAATATTGTACCTGAAGATCTGATTGAAAAGATATTTTATATGGATAGTCAACGTGCCGTTGATAAATTTAAAGAGCTTCTAATAACGATACCGTTGGAACATATTCAAGTGACTAATGAAATAGTTGAATATGCAAAAAGAGTTCTTAATAAAAAATTAAATCAAAATATTTATATCACCTTGACGGATCATATTAATTTTGCAATAGAACGCTTTAACCAGGGAATGATGTTTCAGAATCCTTTGCTGTGGGAAGTTAAAAATTTTTATAGGCAGGAATATTTGATTGGAGAATATGCAGTAGCCTTAATTCGAAAAGAATTAAAAGTCAATCTTCCCGTTGATGAGGTTGCTTCCATTGCCCTTCATATTGTTAATGCTGAATATGATACGGTAATGAGTGAAGCAATTAGTATTACCCGGATAATACCGGAACTTGTTCAAATTGTAAAAGATTATTTTGATATTAAGTTAGATGAAGAATCCCTCCATTATGAACGTTTTATTACTCATTTAAAATTTTTAGCACAAAGAATGGTAAAGAGAGAATTATTAGATAATAAGGAAGAAGATTTTAGAGAAATGATAGCAAAATTATATCCTAAGGAATATCTATGCAGCCAAAAAGTAGCCGGCTATATGGGAGAACGACTGGGACAAAAGGTTACTGAAGAAGAACTTACTTATCTGACTGTTCATATTAGAAGAGTGATAATGGCAGATAATTAGTAAAAGCATAAGCACAATAAAATCTCATAACAACAAGAAAGGATATGCTTAGATATGTTTGGTAAATTAAAAGAGACATTAGGCATAAAAGACAAGAAAAATACAATATTAGCGCCTATAGAAGGATATGCATGCCCTCTTAGAGAAGTCAATGACCCCACTTTTAGTCAAGAAATTTTAGGGAAAGGAATTGCTATAAAGCCTTCAAAAGGAAGGGTAGTATCGCCGGCAGACGGAACTGTGGCATTAGTATTTGAAACGAAGCATGCGGTAAGTATCATCGGAGGTTACGGCGAAGAAATATTAATACACATTGGATTAGATACCGTTAATCTAAAAGGAAAATATTTTACATCCCATGTAAAAGCGGGGGATAAGGTAAAAGCCGGAGATTTGCTGGTAGAGTTCGATATGGAACAAATCAAAGAAGCCGGATACGATATCATTACTCCAATTATCATATGTAATTCAGGGGAATATAAGGAAATAAGTGCAATAGCTAGTAAAGAGGTTAAAGAACTGGATGATATTATAAATATTAAGAAGTAATATTTATATTTCATTATAAATAAAAAAGAGCCTGATAGAAAGGGGGGATAGCTTTACATATCAGCCTAGAAATATATTTATATTAAAAGCTTTATAATGTAACAATTACGTGTGGCTGTAATAAGGCAGCAGCGTAAAAAGAAAGGGGATTATTTTTTATGATGAAACATCTTCAAAGGTTAGGTAAATCATTGATGTTACCTGTTGCTTGTTTACCGGCAGCAAGCTTACTTATGGGTATCGGGTATTGGCTGGATCCTGCGATCATGCAAGGAGGGGATCCCGGTTCGTTACATGCCATTGCCAGCTTCTTAGTAAAAGCCGGCGGTGCCTTAATTGATAATATGGCAATTCTATTTGCCATTGGTGTTGGTGTGGGAATGTCTGATGATAATGACGGTACGGCAGGTTTAGCAGGACTTGTTTCCTGGCTGATGATGATAACACTGTTAGCTCCGGGAACCGTTGCAGCATTAAAAGGTATTGATGTTGGCCTTGTTGATCCAGCTTTTGGAAAAATTCAAAACGCATTTATTGGTATCTTAGCAGGTATTATTGGAGCTGGTTGCTATAATAAATTTAAATATACAAAATTACCAGATGCCCTTTCCTTCTTTAGCGGAAAGAGAAGTGTTGCAATTGTAACTGCAATAGCATCTTTATTATCTTCACTTATTTTATTTTTCATCTGGCCGATTATCTATGGAGGACTAGTTGGATTTGGTAAGATGATTATGGACAGTGGTGCAATCGGTGCCGGAATCTATGCTACATTTAACAGATTACTTATTCCTTTTGGTCTGCACCATGCATTGAATTCTGTATTCTGGTTTGATATAGCAGGTATTAATGATATCGGTAAATATCTTGGTACTATAGAAGGCGGAATTCGTGGTGTGACAGGTATGTATCAAACCGGTTTCTTCCCGGTAATGATGTTTGGCTTACCGGCTGGTGCTCTAGCAATGTATCATACTGCAAAAGACAAAAACAAAAAAATTGCCGCAGGTGTACTATTAGGCGGCGCACTATCTGCCTTCTTTACAGGTGTAACGGAACCTCTTGAATTTGCATTTATGTTCTTAGCTCCAGGTCTTTATGTGGTTCATGCACTGTTTACAGGTATTTCTGTTGCAATATCAGTTATTTTGCCTACACGTTGCGGATTCGCTTTTTCAGCAGGATTTGTAGATTGGATATTAAGTTTTAGAAATCCTATGGCTGTTAACCCTTGGATGATTATTCCTGTGGGTATTGTAGTGGGAGTTGTTTATTACTTTGTATTCCGTTTTGTAATTACCAAATTCAATTTAAAAACTCCTGGTCGTGAAGACGATATAGAAACAGAGACAAAAGTGACTTTATCAAATGATAATTTTACTGAGGTTGCAGCTATTGTTTTAGAGGGTGTTGGCGGTAAAGAAAATGTTACAAATCTTGATAATTGTGTTACAAGATTACGCTTTGAAATTAAAGACTATACTAAAGTGAATGAGAAGAAGATTAAGTCGGCGGGAGTAGCTGGTGTTATTAGACCAAGTAAAACGTCTGTTCAAGTAATTATCGGTACTAAGGTAGAATTTGTAGCAAATGAAATAAAGAAAATGCTATAATAGCTTACTATTTCAAATATATACAGGGGATGCTATAAAAATAATGAAATTCTTTTGCGTCCCCGGTAAAGGAAAAAAATATTGGTAAGGATAGCTCAATAGATGGGCGGGATTGAAAGGTGTAAACATTCTTTCAACCCGCCTTTTTGTGTGAAAAGAAATGTTAATTAGGACATCATTTATGGACATTAAAAAAATTTTAAAACATTTTTCTTCCCTAATTGACATTTTATTTATCACGATGTATAATAAAGTAAATGAGAATTATTATCATTTAATCTTGCGGGAAGGTGAACAAATATGACCCTTAGTGAAGGCCGGATTGGTCAGTTTTATTTTGTTAAAGAACTTAAGTTAGAGCATACTACAAAGCAAAGATTAGAGGCATTAGGACTAATTGACGGAACGAAAGTAGAGTTGCTTAATCAAAATTATAATGGTGCAATTGTATTTAAGGTACGAGGTACCCGTTTAGCAATTGGTAAAAAAATTGCAGATGCAATTTTTGTGGAGGAGGTTGCTTAAATGAGAGAAGAACTTCATGTAGGATTTGTAGGCAATCCAAACTGCGGTAAAACTACACTTTTTAATGCATATACAGGAGCTAAGCTTAAAGTAGCTAATTGGCCGGGAGTAACGGTTGAGAAAAAAGAAGGTGCCATGAGGTATCACAATGAACGATTTAAATTAGTGGATTTACCCGGTATCTATAGTTTGACTTCCTATACGTTAGAAGAAAAATTAACAAGACAATATATATTAGAGGATGATGTGGACGTTATTATTGATGTTGCTGATGCCTCCAGTTTAGAGAGAAATCTCTATTTAACTTTGCAATTAATTGAATTAGGGAAACCTGTAATTTTAGCTTTGAATATGATGGATATTGTAGAAGAAAGAGGAATGGAGATAGATCTTCACAGACTTCCGGAGATGCTTGGAATCCCGGTTATTCCGGTATCAGCCAGAAAGAAAACCGGATTGGATATTTTAATGCATGCGGTATCCCATCACAAAGATAAGCTTAATGACAATAATTTAGAACATCATCATATTGGCAATCAGGAAAAAGACAGTGAACATGTTCATGAGCATCACAAGGAATATGCTGTTGTTTATAGTGATGATATCGAAGATAAAATTGATTCCATTTCAGAAATTTTATTATATAATTATCCCGGTATAAAGAATGTAAGATGGCATGCTATTAAATTGCTGGAACAGGATGAAGAGATTATGGAGCGCTATCCTGTAAATTTATCCGGAATTGTAGATCGTAATTATGAAACTGATATTATTAATCAAAAATATGATTTTATTGAAGAAATCATTGAAGAAGTTCTGGTAAATAAAAGCAAGAAAGAAGCTTCTACAGATAAAGTAGACCGTATTCTTACTCATAGATTCTGGGGTATGCCTATCTTTTTTGCAGTAATTGGTTTGGTATTCTTCCTGACCTTTTCCATAGGTAATATATTTGCTGGTTATTTTGAAGGAATTATTTCTTCCTTTTCAGAGCTGGTATTGAACTTTTTGATATCTATTCATGCCGGTGATATTTTAACCTCCTTGGTTGTGGATGGTATTATTGCAGGTGTTGGTGGAATACTAACTTTCCTTCCAAACATTGCAATTCTATTCCTTGCCCTTGCAATTTTGGAAGACAGCGGTTATATGGCAAGAGTAGCCTATGTAATGAATGGTATTATGGGTAAAATCGGATTATCCGGAAGAGCTTTCATACCTATGTTACTGGGATTCGGATGTACCGTTCCTGCGGTTATGGCTTCCAGAACCCTTGAAAATATTAAAGACAGACGTAAAACTATATTTGTAACTCCATTTATGTCCTGTAGTGCCAAAATACCCATTTATGTTTTATTTTCGGGTATGTTCTTTAAGAAAAATGCAGCATTGGTGGCTTTATCCATGTATGTCATCGGTTTGATAATAGGAATCTTAGCTGCATATATTATGAATAAGATTGATAAACAAGAAGAGGGGCAAATAAGTACGTTACTTATAGAATTGCCTGAATATAAGGCACCAAACGTAAGAACCATACTGATTTATGTGTGGGATAAAATTAAGGATTACCTGTCAAAAGCAGGTACAACTATATTCTTAGCTTCTGTTATTATATGGTTTATCTTAAATTTTGGTACAAAGGGCATGGTAACCGACATGTCACAAAGCTTTGGTGCCAGCATCGGACGTTTTCTGGTGCCGGTATTGGCTCCGGCAGGCTTAGGTCTGTGGCAGATCGGAGTAGCGCTGATCTCTGGTCTGGCCGCCAAAGAAGTAGTAGTAGCCAGCTTTGGAATTCTGTTTGGTATTGCAGATATTAATACCCCGGCAGGAATGACTCAATTAAGTGATATGCTGCAACCATTAGGTTTTGGAACCTTAAATGCATTCGCGCTTATGCTATTTTGTTTATTGTATACGCCATGTGCAGCAGCCGTAGGAGTTATTGCAAAAGAATTAAAGTCTGTGAAATTAACTTTATTTACAATCTTATTCCAATTAGTGATTGCATGGGCAGTAGCAACTATTGTTTACCAAATCGGTAGTCTTATTTAATTGATTTGTGCGGTTGATTGAAAGGAGTGGAATTATGCCATACGTAATTGGAGCAGCGATTGCAATCTATGTTATTTATATTATATATAAAAAGGTAAAAGATATAAAGGCAGGTAAATTCTGCAGCTGTGGCTGCAGTGACTGCCCATCAAAAGAAAAGTGCCATTAAGCTTTGATAGAGATTCATTCGGTATTTCCTATTGTTTAATACCGGGTGAATCTCATTTTGCAATATAGGATGTATAAAAAATATGTAAAAGTTGACTAAAAGCACCTTTGGTGACTCCATGAATACACTGCTAATAATAGCTTCCTTGTATATAAATTTGTCCAAAACTGATATTTATAAAAAATATTACGGAAAATTGAAAAATAAAAAAGGAAATCACCAACTTTGGTAGAATATTAATAATATAAGTAAGAATAGTCCGTAACATAGCACAAATACTAATACATAATTTGATCGTACATTAACTTCAAAAAGGGGAGTGATAGAAGTGAAAAAGGATTTTAATCAAGATAAATTAGTTAGCAGTGTGAATATTAGACAGAAACTGGAGCAGAGGGAACATGAAATTTTAAGTCCTTATGCATCCTTTAGTGATAGTTCAGAAGGCAGAGATATCTATGAAGATCCTTGCGACATTCGTCCCATATATCAAAGAGACCGGGACAGAATTCTACATTCAAAATCCTTCCGCAGATTAAAACATAAGACCCAGGTTTTTCTGGCTCCGGAAGGGGATCACTACCGTACCAGACTCACTCATACTCTGGAAGTAGCGCAAACAGCCAGAACCATTGCAAGGGCATTGCGTTTAAATGAAGATTTAACAGAAGCCATTGCTCTTGGACATGATCTGGGACATACCCCATTTGGACATGCGGGAGAAAGAGTGTTAAACCGCGTTTGTCCTGAGAAGTTCGAACATCATTTACAAAGTATTCGTATCGTGGAAATCTTAGAAAATCACGGGCGGGGATTAAATCTTACCAAAGAAGTACGGGATGGCATCTTAAACCATCAGACAAAGGGAAAACCAAAGACTTTGGAAGGAAAGATTGTACGGCTGTCTGATAAAATTGCTTATATTAATCATGATATTGATGATGCTATTCGGGGACATATCATACTGGAAGAGGATATTCCCAGAGAATTTACCGATATATTAGGACACAGCTCAAGAGAGCGTTTGAATACTATTATACATGACATTATCATCAACAGTGAAGGCACCGGTGATATAATTATGTCGGAAAAGATTGAACAGGCAATGTTTGAAATGCGTAAATATATGTTCAGAAGCGTATATACCAATCCGGTGGCAAAAGGTGAAGAAGCCAAAGCCGAATCCATGGTAGCATGGCTTTTTGAATATTATGTAAAGAATCTGGAATTAATGCCGGAGGAATTCTTAGAAATGATTGAAGAAAAAGGCGAAACAGTAACCAGAGTTGTTTGTGACTATATTGCAGGTATGACGGACCGGTTTGCAGTTGCGAAATTCAAGGAATTAAATATACCAAGATCATGGAGTATATATTAAAATTATGAAAGGATGTAACTTCATAATCAATTATAGATAGAATAGGAGATTACCATGTTTTACCCGGAAGATTTAGTGGAAGAAATAAGAATAAGGAACGATATAGTAGATGTGATAGGCTCCTATGTAAAATTACAAAAAAAAGGAAGTAACCATATGGGGCTTTGTCCCTTCCATAATGAAAAAACACCCTCCTTTAGTGTAAGCAGCTCTAAACAAATGTATCATTGTTTTGGCTGCGGAGTTGGAGGAAATGTTTTTACTTTTATTATGGAATATGAAAATTATACATTTGTGGAGGCGTTAAAGTCATTGGCTGGCCGAGTGGGAGTAAATCTCCCGGAAGCAGAATACAGTGAAGAAGCCAAACGGCAAGCCAGCTTAAAAACAAAATTATTGGAGATAAATAAAGAGGCTGCAAAGTACTACTATTACCAACTACAGCAAAAAAACGGACAAGCTGCCCTAAATTATCTTTTAAGCAGAAAACTTTCTGAGAATACAATAAAACAATTTGGACTTGGGTATTCTAATAAGACTGGAGATGATTTATATCAATACTTGAAACATTTGGGATATGATGATGGAATTTTAAAGGAATCCGGACTGATTACCATTGACAAGAGCAAGGTATATGATAAGTTTTGGAATCGTGTCATGTTCCCCATCATGGATGTGAATAACCGGGTTATCGGCTTTGGCGGGCGTGTTATGGGAGATGGACTTCCAAAATATTTAAATTCTCCGGAAACCAAATTATTTGATAAAAGCCGTAACCTGTACGGCCTGAATTTCGCCAGAATATCCAGAAAACCAAACATATTAATATGTGAAGGATATATGGATGTTATAGCACTACATCAGGCAGGATTTAAGAATGCTGTGGCCTCGCTTGGAACAGCATTTACCGGCTTGCAGGCTAATCTGTTAAAGAGATACACAAGTGAGGTTCTTATTACTTATGACAGTGATGAAGCAGGAACCAAAGCAGCTCTGAGAGCTATTCCAATTTTAAAAGAAGCAGGTCTATCCGTAAAAATAATTAATATGAAGCCATACAAAGATCCAGATGAGTTTATCAAAGCCTTAGGCCCGGAAGAATATCAAAAACGGATTGATAATGCACAGAATTCCTTTCTTTTTGAAGTGGAGGTGTTGGAGGGGGAATATGACCTTTCCGATCCGGAGCAAAAAACCAAATTCTTTAATGAGATTGCTAAAAAGATGCTTAATTTTACAGAAGAAATCGAAAGAAATATCTATATCGAAACGGTTGCAAAAAAATATAATATTGGATTTGATAATTTAAGGAAATTAGTAAACCGGTATGGAGCCCAAATAGTTGTGGGACAAACTGATATAAAGAGGGTGGCTGAGCCTGCTAAGAAGAAAAAACGGGAAGATGGAATGAAACAATCCCAAAAGATTCTTCTTACCTGGTTTATAGAGGATACCAGTTTATTTGATAAATTAAAGGGAATCATTGCACCGGAAGATTTTACGGAGGAACTGTATGAACAAGTTGCACAGATGTTATTTGCCCAATATCATACGGAACATAAAGTGACACCGGCAAAGATCATCAATCAGTTTGAAAGCAAAGAAGAGCAAAATGAAGTTGCTTCTTTATTCTCCACTGAGATACCGGAGGACCTGGGAGAGGTGGAAAGAAAGAAGGCTTTGGAAGAGACCGTATTACGAATAAAGAAGAACAGCCTTGATGTAAAAAGTAAGAAAGCGATTGAAAATAATGACATCATCGGCCTTCAAAATATCATAAGAGAGCAAGCAGACTTACAGAAATTGCATATTTCTTTCTAGGATGGTTAAAATACTAAGAAGATTGAGCAGAGGCAATTTAGGAGGATAGATAGTTATGGACGAAAATATGGTAAAATTTACGGATAAGTTAAAAGAGTTACTGGCATATGCAAGAAAAAAGAAAAATGTATTGGAATACCAGGAAATTAACGACTTTTTCATAGACTTTGAAATGGATAGTAACATAATCGAGAAAATCTATGAATATTTGGAAGCAAATAACGTAGATGTTCTTAGATTGGCCAACGATGAAGAGGATATTGTTTTAGAACCGGAAGATGAAGATATTGAAGAAATTGATTATTCATTACCAGAGGGTATCAGTATTGAAGATCCGGTAAGAATGTATCTAAAAGAAATCGGTAAAGTGCCTTTGCTTAGTATTGATGAGGAAATAGAACTGGCAAAAAGAATGTCAGCCGGAGACCAGGAAGCTAAGAAGAGACTGGCAGAAGCCAACCTTCGCTTGGTAGTCAGTATAGCAAAACGTTATGTAGGGCGTGGTATGCAATTCTTAGATTTGATTCAAGAAGGAAATCTGGGATTAATAAAGGCTGTTGAAAAGTTTGATTACGAAAAAGGATTTAAGTTCAGCACCTATGCTACCTGGTGGATCAGACAAGCTATAACAAGAGCAATAGCAGACCAGGCAAGAACCATACGTATTCCGGTTCACATGGTGGAAACGATTAATAAGTTAATCCGTGTACAAAGACAGTTGGTGCAGGAATTAGGCAGGGAACCATTTCCGGAAGAGGTAGCCAAAGAAATGAATATGCCGGTGGAGCGTGTTCGTGAAATTCAGAAGATTTCTCAGGAACCGGTATCTTTAGAAACACCTATCGGAGAAGAAGAAGACAGCCATCTTGGAGATTTCATTCAAGATGATAATATTCCGGTACCGGCAGATGCAGCGGCATTTACTCTGCTGAAAGAGCAGTTGATTGATGTACTTGGAACACTTACCGATAGAGAACAAAAGGTTTTAAGATTACGTTTCGGCCTTGATGACGGACGTTCCCGTACTTTGGAGGAAGTAGGTAAAGAATTTAACGTAACAAGGGAAAGAATCCGTCAAATAGAAGCTAAGGCATTACGTAAATTAAGGCATCCCAGTCGCAGCCGTAAACTAAAGGATTATTTAGAATAAGATTCTTAAAAAATGAATAGCTGACAAAGTAATGAAACAACTATATAGAATAATTATTAAAAATAATTCCTTTAGAAATGGCAGAAATTTATATAAGTATTAAGGCAGGTAGTTATGCAATTATCAAAAAGATTACAAGCAGTTGCGGACTCTGTTACAAAAGGTAACAGGGTAGCAGATGTAGGGTGCGACCATGCCTACATATCCATATATTTGATTAGTCAAAACATAGCCCCAAGTGTTATTGCAATGGACGTGAATAAAGGACCATTGGAAAGGGGGCAGGAAAACATTAAACGCCTTGGATTAGGCGGACAGATTGAAACGAGACTATCGGATGGTCTCTATAAACTGAATCCCGGAGAAGCTGATACCATTCTTATAGCAGGAATGGGAGGAGCATTAACAGTTCGGATACTGGAGGAAGGCCTTGCTTCTGTAAAAAAGTGCAGGGAATTAGTCCTACAGCCTCAATCCGAATTAGCTTTTGTGCGTAAATTTTTAGAACAAATTGAATTTGAAATCGTCGCAGAACAAATGCTGATTGATGATGGAAAATATTACACCATAATAAAAGCAATTTCCATGTCAAATGATACCGTGGAAAATGAAAAAGAACCAGTACAATTAAAGGTTTCCAAAAGGGCGAATGAAACAGGGGAATGTGAAAAGGCCAAGTTACCAGAAGATACTGGTACTACTCATGATAACAACCGGGAACTTTTCCACCGGTATGGGAAGCTTCTGCTTCAAAAAAGGGACCCCATCACCAAGGAATTCTTATTAAGAGAGAAAATACAGTGCCTTCAGGTAATAAAAGCATTAAAACAAAATCCCACTGAAAATGCCATGGCAAGGTTAAAGGAAGTAGAAGAAGAATTAGGTTATATAGAAGCTGGTTTGGTGTATTATAAAGGATAAGGAGGAGTACATGGAAAATACAGTCAAGATAGAGATTAACGGTCACATAAAAGAATATCCTCAAGGAATTTCCTTGTTAGAAGTCAGCAAAGAGTTTCAAAAAGATTATAACGCTGACATTATACTTGCATCTGTAGGAAATAGGCTGCGGGAACTGTCAAAAACAGTGGAGCAAGACTGTACAGTAACTTTCCTGACTACGAAGGATGATGCAGGCCATAAAACCTATGTAAGAGGTATTACCTTAGTAATGCTAAAAGCACTCTATAATGTAGTGGGTGCAGATAAAATAAAACGTGCGGCAGTAGAGTATTCTCTTGGAAATGGATTATACTGCACCATCGAAATGATGGTTCCAATGACGGAAGAACTTTGCAGCAGGATAAAAGAGAGAATGGAAGCTATCGTACGGGAGGACTACCCCATTATAAAAAAATCCGTTGGAACCGACGAAGCCATTGAATTATTCAACCGGTACAGAATGTATGACAAAGAGAGGCTGTTTCAATATCGAAGGGTTTCCAAAACCAATATATATAATCTGGAAGGATTTGAAGACTATTATTACGGTTATATGCCACCCAGTACAGGAATGCTTAAATATTTTGATTTATTTCCCTATGATGAGGGTGCTATTCTGCTTCTTCCAAGAAAGCAGAATCCAAAAGAAATAGAGCCCTTTAAACCGTTGGATAAACTGTTCCATACACTGAAGGAATCCAACCAATGGGCAAAAACTATGGAAGTGGATACGGTAGGTGCGCTAAATGACATTATAGTAGAAGGCAATATTCATGAGTTGATACTGACTCAGGAAGCGCTGCAGGAAATGAAGATTGGAGAAATCGCCCAGCAGATAAAAGAGGCAGGAGATAAGAAGTTCGTTATGATTGCGGGACCATCTTCTTCCGGTAAGACTACATTTTCCCATAGGTTATCTATTCAGTTAAAGACCCATGGATTAACCCCCCATCCAATAGCCGTGGATGATTACTTTGTGGAACGGGATAATACCCCTTTAGACGAAGAAGGAAATCCTAACTTTGAATCCTTGTATGCCATTGATCTGGAACGGTTTAATAAAGATATGACTAATTTATTGGAAGGAAAAACAGTAGAACTGCCAAGTTTTAATTTTAAGACCGGTCATAGGGAATATAAAGGCAATTATAAGACATTAGGACCCAATGATATACTTGTTATTGAAGGAATTCATGGATTAAATGATAAATTATCCTACAGCCTTCCAAGAGAAAGTAAATTTAAGATTTATATCAGTGCACTAACTTCCCTTAACATTGATGAACATAACAGAATACCTACCACAGATTTAAGATTAATTCGAAGAATGGTTCGTGATGCCCGCACAAGAGGGGCTTCCGGACAAAGGACCATTAGCATGTGGCCATCAGTAAGACGTGGTGAAGAAGAAAATATCTTTCCTTTCCAGGAAGATGTAGATGTAATGTTCAATTCTGCACTTATCTATGAATTAGCAATATTGAAGCAATATGCGGAACCAATTTTATTTGGAATTGATAGGAATAGTGAAGAATTTATGGAAGCAAAGAGACTGTTAAAATTTCTGGATTATTTCTTAGGAGTAAGCAGCGAGGCCGTGCCTCAGAATTCCATACTGAAAGAATTCGTAGGAGGAAGCTGCTTTAAGGTTTGAAATGATTAGTCTATAATACATGCTGAAGTTCAACGAACTGTATGGATAGGGAACCCCATGCAGTTCGGAACAGTATGAATAATGGTAGCAAAGTAACGAAGTTGACATAACATTGAACTTTCCTATAATCTAACTATAAAGTGACATCTTTACCTGACTTTTATTCCTATACAACTTCTTTGTTAAAGATATTTTTAAGTTCACTAATTAATATCATAAGCCATATGTTCAATATAAGGGAAGCGATACCTAAAGCAGCAATCCACACCTCTGATGGTATAGTAAGTACTATAATCTGAGCTACTGTAACCAAGATATAAGATATTATATAATTTCCCGTACTTTTTACATACTTTTCAGCAACATCCTGTTTATGAAATACTTCTAAAAGTTCAATTGATCCAACTAATATATAATATTTTAATATAAGCTGCATTGTGGTAATTCCTGTTGACCATATGAGAGTGAACAAAGTCCCGTTTTTAAATATATTCGGCTCGAATAGAGATATAAAACCTACCACTAAGGTAAACAAAACAATCCATGTTCCACAATTAACAGCACTTATCAAAGACTTAGAGGTATATACCTCTTTTAACATTTTGATTCCGCTGTATACAATGAACCATTCTATAAATTGCGGAAGTATAGGGATACCGAAAAAATTAAAATTAAAGGATGTAAAGAATATACCCCAGAAGATTAATCTATATCCTTTAAATAAACTATAATTCTGCTCCATGTTAACACCGTACCTTTCCTAAATCATTTATTATATCTAAAACTCCCGTAACATTGGCATCACATTAAAAGCTAAATAAAATTATCGATTAAACTTTACATATTTTATAATGTCAAGGAAATTTGGATTATTATAGTTATCATTACTTACACGAAACAAAGGTTCATAATAGGTATTGCCCTGACTGTTTTCATAATAAAGTCTAGGGTATATTCCAAATCGGATAAAGGATAAATCCTTAATAATTTGGGGATTCAGGGCATTGGAAATATATATAGTATCACCTTTTTTGTATTCTTTGTCATTAACGGTGGCATATTCCAGATTATTTATTTCAAGATTCATATAATTTTTTAACTCATCAAGAAAGGTAATTGTTTTTATTCTTATGTCATTAAGTAATTTAAAAGATATATCCGATTTACCGGAGGAAGAACTGGAACCACTACATTCCATCAGGTAATTTCCTGAAGATAGTCCATCTTTATATAAAATCAGCTTACCAATATTCACTTCCAGTTGACCTCCACCACTAAAAAGAATAATTGCTTCTGACAATTCCAACTGATCGGATACGGAATCAATAGGAATATTTATATTAAGATATACGGTGCGCAGGCTATAGGAGCCAATTTCAGTACCTAATGTGTTATTATCTGAAGTAGAGTAAAACATGCCTGGAGAGAAAATAGCCGGTTGATATTCCGAGGCATTAACATAAAGATCTGGTGCTTCTTAAAAAGTAATGCCTATAACTTGTTTGTCATCTGTAATATTGGTTACATATTGAAGCTTAATTGGACCGTCAAGTCCAACTGAATAAAATAAATTATTTTCATTTTGCAGATACATCTTGTGTTCATAGTAATGATGTAGAAACACAGGCTCCTTAATTCTTAAAAACAGGATAGTGCAAATATTAAGTAAAAGGGTAACGCCTATTAGAATTAACCCTGTCTTCATAATCTTTTTATTTTTATCCATTTTATAGCCTCCAAATTTAATAAAAAAAATATTACTGATAAACCATACCATTGAGTTAATTATACATGAATTAGGATAAAGTTTCCATGTAAAAATTCTTCTATTTACATAACATATGAATTATGTTAAAATAACAAAGCTGAGTAGCACAGATGATCGCGCCTATAAGTACCGAAAGGTCATAGGTGAGGAAAGTCCGAGCTTCATAGGGCAGGGTGCCGGATAACGTCCGGTGGAGGTGACTCCAAGGCTAGTGCAATAGAAATATACCGCCAGATTCATCTGCTTGCAGATGTTTTGGTAAGGGTGGAAAGGTGGTGTAAGAGACCACCGCTTGTTTGGTAACAAACAAGGCTCTGTAAACCCCACTCGAAGTAAGACCGAATTAAAAGCGATACGGTTGCCCGCCGTGCTTTGGGTAGGTCGCGATTTGTCTTTGACAAATGAGCTATATGGTAACATGTAGCAAAGATAGATGATCATCGAATACAGAACTCGGCTTATAGTGCTGCTCACTTAAATATTATATAAATCTTAACCTGACGCGTACAATACAATAAAGTATTGGTATGCGTTTTTTATTTGTAATTTTATAATTATAGCCAAATCTACGGGTGGGATAAAACAAATAATAACAAATTTAAAAGGTAATTTGTAAGTTTAATTAGATTTACATTCACATAAATAGCTGGTACAATATGGTTATTATACAATTTGAGAAAATTTTTTGGAGGAAAGTGTATGAAAAGAAAATTAATATTATTGATGTTAGTTTTAACAAGCTGCATATTGGCAGGGTGCTCTAAGGATAGCAAAACAGAGGAAGATTACAAACGGCTCATGGGGGAATTTGATACATTGAAAACGGAATTTGATAATTTAAAATCAAAAAACGATGAGCTAATAAAAGAAAATAATGAATTAAAGTCTAAAATGGATTCTTTCGCATTAGATACAGAATCAGATGACACAAAACAAGGAAAAAATACAAAAGTATCTAATAAGAATATGACCGGTAAAGAATTAGAGGCGGCTTTATTAGAACAACCGATGTATGTTATATCATCTGAGTATGTAGTACAAGATGAAGAGTATAAGGCATTATATCCGGATATGTTAAATGCAGTTATTAAAAACAATTCTGGTGAAGATGTAAAAAATGCAACTGTGGCATTTGTAGCATGGGATAAAAATAATTTCCCTGTTAAAATAGTAGGTCATATTGACTTTACAGATGGAAGTTATGTTAAGGAATGTAACTTTGGTGATGTTAATATGATAGATGGCAGCACATATGGTGAGGATAAGGGAATGGCTATTAGTTATGCGGATTGTGGTAATATTGAAACTATTAAGGCTATTGTGGTAGATTATAAAAACTTTGATGAAAAAACATGGGAAAATCCATATTATGAAACCTGGGTAGGCCTATACGAAAACAAAAAGTTAGAAGAATAGCCATTAAAGCCGTGATATAAATTAAATAAATTAGATTTATACTGAAAAGTATTATTAAAAGTACTTTAAGTTGAAATTTACTATGTCAATGAATGGTAAATAAAACTTAGAGTACTTTTATTATGCAATTTATTTGGATTGATTTCTGAAAATATAACATAAATGAGAATCATATTAATTGGTAAAATCCAGATTTCTATGGTATGAAAACGATTTCACAAAAAATATTGCCAAAAACATTGGAATTGTTTAAAAAATAACAATTATTTTGTTGACAAATGTAGATTGTGATAATATAATGAACATGAATTTAATGAAACACATACACTAAATTATACGAAATATACAAAAACAATGTAATGATACATATGAAAACGATTTCACAAATAATTGTATAGGTTTCATTATCTACAAACTTTATTAAATATGGGACGAGTTAAAAGGAGGATTTACATGAAGAAGTTATGGAAAACTCTGTTGGTTTTAGGTGTGGCATTTTCATTAGTTGCCTGTTCTGGTAACAAAACAGAAACTTCTGAAAAGAAAGAAACAGAAACAGAGACAACAGAAAAAACAGAAACACCAGAAACACCAGAAACACCAGAAGCACCTGATACAAATGGTACAGCTTCCAGCGGAGACACAATTAAAATCGGTGCGCTGCAAGATATTACAGGTAAAACAGCTACCCTTGGTAAAATGATTCAAGCAGGTGCTCAGTATGCAATTGATGAAATAAATGCAGCTGGCGGTGTTAATGGTAAGAAACTTGAATTAATAACACGTGATACTACTGGTGATGTAACAGAAGCTATCAATGCTTTTACACTTCTTGCAACACAAGATGGAGTTAGTGCAATTATTGGACCTCCAGTAGCAAATATTGGACTTGCAATTGCACCTCTTTCAGAACAGTATAATGTACCAATCCTAGGGTTTGCTATTGATACTGCAGTTTTACAGAATAAAGATGGTGTTACATACAAGAACATGTTCTTATTCCAACCATCTGATGATCAACAAGGTGCCATCATGGCAAAATATGCTATTAATGAATTAAATTCTAAGAAGATTGGAGCAATTTACAGAAGTGATAATGCTTATTCTTTAGGTTTAGTAGACGGCTTTAAGAGTTACCTTTCAGAATCCGGTTCTGATGCAAAAATTGTACAAGAAGTTCAATTTACAGCTACTGATACGGATTTTAGTACAATGTTAATGAAGCTTATGAATGCAGGTGCAGATGTTATTTACGCTCCTAACTATACACAGGAATTAATCACTATCGCTCAGCAGGCACGTGCAGTTGGATATACAGGCCCTATTATCATGGGACTGGATGCAGCTCCTCCATTTGCTTCACTTGCAGGTGCAGCTTCAAATAATGTGATTTATATCAATAATATTACAGAATCTGAGCCTAAAGTCGCAGAAATAATGGAAAAATATAAAGCTGAAACGGGTGCTGATGCAACTAATAAATTCTTCTTAGGTTATGATGTTGTTAACATTCTTGCAGATACCATTACAGAAGTTGGTGAAGATTCCGTTGCTATTAGAGATGCGGTTGAAAAGCTAACAGGATATGAAGGATTAACAGGAATTATTTCTATAAATCCAGAGAATCATCAGCCACAAGGTCTTGAAATGTATATTCATGAAATCAAAGATGGACAATCTGTAATGATCAAACAATATTCAGCAGAATAATTGACTAATCTAGAAGACATAAAGATATGACAATGAAGAGAGTTGTTACAAATTGACTTTGTTATAAAATATACCATCATTTTGCCATGACAGTGTAACATATAAAGTCACACTAAGCCTGAAAGGCGAAGAATCTCACTGCATAATTGTGAGGTTCTTCCGGTGGCTTAGAAAGACAACAGTATTCTGAATGACATGGGATTCTTCGCTGCACTCAGAATGTAAAACAACAAGGCTTAACTTTGTAACAAACCTTATAGGAGGGAAACATGGCTATTCAGTTATTACTGAACGGTTTGGCTGTTGGATCAGTTTATGCCCTGATAGCTACCGGCTTTGCTTTAATTTTTAGTATTTTAAAATTCTCAAATTTCTCACATGGTGCTTTAATGACTCTCAGTGCATTTGTAGGCTATTTTGTATCCGCAGGTACAGGCTGGTCATTAATTCCTGTCCTGATAGTTTCCATGTTAGTAGGCGGTTTAATTGGTTTATTTGGTGAATTCGTTGCATTTAGAAGAATTACAAAAAGAAACTCAGCAACATTTTATTATTTTGTATCTTCTATTACGTTAGGTACTTTTTATGAATCTATTGTAACTATTATTGTGGGAGCAGGATACTTTGTATATCCTATGTTCTTTAGCAAACCAGCTATCTGGATTGGAAATTTTGTAATTCAGACCAGTAGTGTAGTAATGCTTGGCATTTCTGCAATTGTGCTTATTATATTAGTATTTGTACTTCAGAAAACAAAAATGGGACGTGCTTTACGTGCCGTATCATATGATAGAGATACTGCATATTTAATGGGTATTGATGTATTTAAGACTATAAGCATTGCTTTCTTTATATCAGGTGCATTAGGTGCTTTAGCAGGTGTATTCTTAGGAATTTATAATTATACACTTACAGCGCAGCTTGGAAACCTTGTAGTTAAAGGGTTTATTGCTTCTGTTATCGGAGGTCTTGGAAGTATATCCGGTGCGGTTTTTGGTGCAGTATTATTAGGGTTGTTAGAAACTATTTTAATTTTCTTTATAGGTTCCGGTTATGCACCGGTTGCAACATTTCTTATCATGATTTTATTCTTGTTTATCAGACCACAAGGAATCGCAGGAAAATCAGTTCAAGAAAAAGCATAAGGAGGCAACAAATGCAATTTTATCTTTCAGTACTTACTCTAACTTTGATTACAATAATAGGAGTTGCAGGTGTATATGTACTTACCAGTTTAGCCGGAATGTTCTCCTTAGGACAGGCGGCATTTATGGCAATTGGTGCTTATGCATCCGGAATTTTAGTTGTTAAACTTAATTGGCCTTTTCTTCCTGCAGCTATTTTAGCAGTATTAATTAGTGTAATTATAGGATTTTTTGTAGGTTTACCTACAGTAAAACTTAGACGTGACTATATATCATTAGTAACATTAGGATTTGGTGAAGCTTTAACTGCTATCTTAAACCAAATGACTGGACTTACAGGTGGTGCCGCAGGTTTCTCCGGCTTCCCTAAAGTAATTAGTTTTCCTATTGTTCTGGTCGCTGCAATTATTTGTGTTATATTAGTGGCATTTTTTAAAAAATCAAAATATGGAAGACAATGTATTGCTTTAAAAGGTGATGAACTTGCAGCAAAAGCCATGGGCATTAACGTTCCAAAAGTGAAGATGATTGCCTTTCTTTTCTCGGTGGCTTTAGTATCTTTATCCGGAGTTCTGTATGCTTTCTATGTTACTTACGTAGATCCTACATTATTTGGATGGAAACTTAGCGGTGAATGGGTAATCATGAACTTCTTTGGCGGCGTTAGCAGCTTAACAGGTTCTATACTTTCAGCTATTATACTTACTGCCTTACCAGAAATGTTAAGATTTTTATCTGATTTTAGAATGGTATTCTATGCAGTTGTGGTATTATTGGTTCTTAATTTTAAACCGGCAGGTTTGCTTGGTACTTGGGAATTGACTCCAAAGAACGTAAAGAAATTATTCCAGAAAAAGAAGGAGGGTACCCATGCTTCTTCAGGTAAGTAATATAAGTAAAAACTTTGGAGGTGTACAGGCCACCAAAGATTTCAGTGTAACTGTAGACAAAGGAGAAATAGTTGGTATCATTGGACCAAACGGAGCTGGTAAAACAACTATTTTTAATGTTATATCCGGTGTATATACTGCAGATGAAGGTTCTATTTTATTATCTGGTCAGAATGTAACTAAATTACCCCAACATGAAATTACAAAGCTGGGAATTGGTAGAACATTTCAGAACATTCGTCTTTTTAAAGGACTTTCTATTATAGAAAATGTTATGTGTGCATTTGATCCACAATCAAAATACTCCTTCATTGGCAGTATTATTCCAACGCCAAAGAGAAAAGCTGAGGAAAAACGAGGCAAGGAATTATGTGAACATTACTTAGAGATTGTTGGATTAAAAGATTATATAAATGAAGCACCCGAGAATCTGGCTTATGGATACCAGAGACGTTTAGAGATTGCACGGGCTTTAATGTGCAATCCAAAAGTATTATTACTTGACGAACCAGCAGCTGGTCTTAATCCAACTGAAGTTGGTGAGTTAACAGAATTAATTTTAAAGCTAAGTAAAGATTTCGGATTTGCTACCATGCTGATTGAACATAGACTAGAGTTGGTTATGGGTATTTCTCATAAGATTGTTGTTCAAAATTTCGGAAAGACCATAGGAGTTGGTACACCGAAAGAAGTTCAGAACAACCCAGCTGTAATCGAAGCTTATTTAGGTGCAGAGGAGGAAGATAATGCTTAAAGTAAATAATTTATCTGCAAGTTATGGATACGTAAAAGCTTTGAAAGAAGTATCAATTAAGGCTGATCAAGGACAAATTGTATCTATTATTGGTGCAAACGGTGCCGGTAAAACTTCGTTACTTCGCTGTATCTCCGGTTTGGTAAAGCCTACTTCCGGAACGATTGAATTCTTAGGAGAACAGATACCAAAGAAACCAAATGATATAGTAAAAAAAGGTATCATTCATGTACCAGAAGGAAGAAAAACTTTCTCAGGACTATCAATTCAAGATAATCTATTAGTTGGTGGCTACCTATTCAGTGCAAAAGAAAATGAAGAAGAATTAAAGAAGAATTATGAATTATTCCCTATATTGAAACAACGTAAAGAACAATATGCCGGAACTCTATCAGGAGGAGAGCAGCAGATGCTTGCTATTGCAAGAGGACTTATGTCACATCCAAAGCTAATGTTATTAGATGAGCCCTCATTAGGTCTGGCTCCCCTTATCGTAAATCAGGTATATGAATTAATTGCCCAGATTCGTGATAGAGGAATTACCGTATTATTAGTTGAACAGAATGCCAAGAAAGCACTTGGGCTATGTGACAAAGCCTATGTATTGGAAAATGGCGAGATAATTCTGGAAGGAACCGGAAAAGAGTTATTATGTTCTGAATCAGTAAAGAAAGCTTATTTAGGTGGCTGATAATAAATTTTGATAGATGTAGCAATTTGTACGGTCCCACAAAAGTCATTATTAAAAGGCGTTAAAGCGCCGGAATCGAGGTTAATATGATCAGGGAATGGAATGAAGAATCACTGGATCACAGAAATGCATTGTTATATGCCATGGGTGTCACAGAAGCAGACGCAAAACGTTCCGTTATTGGTATCGTAAATTCCTGGAATGAAATGAACCCGGGACATTATGCTTTTAAAGAAGTAATACAAAAAATCAAAGATGAAATATATAACGCAGGTGGATATGCAGTAGAATTACCCATTTCAGGTATTTGTGACGGTATGTGTTCCAATACACCGGGAGACCGCTATACTCTGCCTGCCCGTGATATGGTATCATCTGAAGTGGAAACAGTAGCAGAATTAAATGGCTTGGAAGGTATGGTTATGCTAGGTACCTGTGATAAGGTAGTTCCAGGTATGATCATGGGTGCTTTAAGAGTAAATATTCCTACCGTTATGATGACAGGCGGTTTTATGGCTCCCGGTAACATAGATGGAAAAATGATTACCTTAACACATACAAAACAAGCATATGCCTCTTATATTGCAGGAGACATTTCAGAAGAGGAATATAAACAAGTAGTTCGCAATGCCTGTCCAACCCCAGGTGCCTGTCCCTTTATGGGAACTGCCAACACTATGTGTGCAACGGCTGAAATATTAGGTTTATCACCACATGGTAATGCAAGTGTCAGATGCCAGTCCAAGGAATGGAATGAAATGGCGAAGATCGTAGGGAAAAGAATTGTAGAATTAGTGAAAGAAGAAGTTAAGCCCAGAGACATTATTAAGAAAGAGAACTTTGAAAATGCGGTCAAATATATGATGGCAACCGGCGGATCTACGAATTCCATTTTACATATTCCTGCCATGGCAAGGCAAGCAGATATTGAAATTATCCCGGAAATATTTGATGATATCAGCAGAAAAATACCGGTAATCAGTACTATATACCCAAATCACCCTGCCTATACTATGGCAGATTTTAGTATGGCAGGTGGATTAGGAGCAGTGATGTCAGAACTTGATAAGGCAGGACTGGTAGAAACAAGTGCAAAAGGAATGTTTGGTACTTTAGCAGATAAAATTGCATTATCAGATAATAAAAATACTGATGTTATACATCCTGTTTCCAGTCCCATACATGAGCAAGGCGGTTTAGCTGTATTATCCGGCAACATTGCAACAGATAGCTGTATTGTTAAATTTTCCGCGGTAGATAAAGCAGTATGGAAGTTTAGAGGACCTGCAAAGGTCTATAATTCCCAGGATGATGCATGGAATGCTATTTTGAAAGATGAGATCAAAGCCGGAGATGTTGTAGTCATTCGGTATGAGGGACCAAAGGGATCACCGGGTATGCCTCATATGGAAACCTTTATGGCAGCCGTATTAGGTAAAGGCATGGGCACAAAGATTGCATTGGTATCAGACGGAAGATTCTCAGGTGCTACTGGTGGATTGGCAATTGGGCACGTATCACCGGAAGCTTATGAAGGCGGTAATATTGCAATCATTCAAGATGGAGATATAATAGATATCGATATAGAGAATCGTTTGCTGACAGTAGCTTTAACTGACAAGGAAATTGAAGACAGAAAGAAAAACTGGAAACCGGTAGAAAAACCATCTCCAGGATGGTTAGGATTATACAAGAAGAACTGCACATCAGCTCACAGGGGGGCTACTGTATATTGGAATAAATAAGGGTGGTGCTAGGTTGAAAAAAGCAAGGTTTTTTCAACTGGCGATTTGTACCGAGCACAAATCGCTGCCATTATTATAATGGTGCTAAAGCACCGGAATCGAGGTTAAAATGTCAAATATAAAGGATGTGGCTGAACGGGCAGGGGTTTCTCCCAGCACAGTATCCAGGGTGCTTAGTGATAACCAATACTATATTAAAAAAGAAACCAGGGAAAAAGTTCTAAAAGCTGTTAAAGAGCTGAATTATACCCCAAACGTTCTTGCAAAAGGATTAAAGGGCGGACGTAGTAATAACATTGGACTCTTAATACCTAATATTCAAAACGAAATGTTCCCGCCAATTATTAGAGGGGTTGAAGATTTTGTAAGAAAAAGAGGATACAATATTATTTTATGCGACATAGATGATGATATAGAAATTGAAAAATATTATGTGAATAAATTAAGCCAAAACATTGTAGATGGATTTATAGTATGCTCCATGCTAAAAGACAGCGATAGTATCAGGCAGCTTCATAAAGATGGTTTTCCGGTTGTATTGGTATCCAGATATTATGGTGAGAAAATGAACTCCGTTATTATAAACAATTATCAGGCAGGCTATGATGCAACCAATTATTTAATCCGTACAGGCAATAAAAAAATTGCAATTGTAGTAGGACGTCCGGAATTGAATGTCTATGGACAGAGATTACAAGGCTATAAAGATGCCATACAAAATGCAGGCTTAGAGCTTGATGAAAATTTGATAATTTATGAAACCAGTGGTGATAATGGGCTTTATCAGGCCATGATGGAACTTTTGAAAAAGGAAGATAGAATTGATGCTGTTTTTGCAACCAGTGATCCAAAAGCTATCGTAACCATGAAAGCAATAATGGACTATGGTTTAAAAATACCAGACGATATATCGGTGCTGGGTTTTGATAATATAGCAGTAAGTACTTTGTTGAATCCGCCCCTTTCAACAGTTTCTCAACCATTTTATCAGATGGGAAGTCTGGCAGCAAAGAAATTATTAAATATTATAAACGGCCATGGACCTGCAGAGCCGGTAATTGATATGTTAGATACGGAGATTATCATTCGCAAGACAACAAAATAGAGGTAAATCAATGAATCCAATAGGAATTAATTTGTGGAATTGGACAGGAGATTTTAACCAATCAAAAATTGAGTATATAAATAAAGCCGCAAAGTTAGGATATACGGCAATAGAAATTGGAGTAGAAAATGCCGCAATAGATCCAATACCAATCAAAGAAGCTATCGAAAATAACAATTTACAAGTTACCTTATGTGCAGCAATGACAAAAGGGAAGGATATTTCTAATTTCGATGAGCAGATTAGAGAAAATACAAAAGAATACATGAGAAAGTGTTTCCTGCTTGGAAAAGAAATTGGTTCCAAATTATTTGTTGGTCCTGTATATGCAGGAGGCGCCAAAGCCCATCTGCTAAGCAGGGAAGACAAAAGGAAAGAATGGGAGCTTGCTGTTACGGGTTTGAGAGAAATGGCAGAGGCTGCTGCTGAATGGGGGATATCCATAGCTATTGAACCTTTGAACCGTTACCGGACAAGCGTAGTTAATACCTTAGAACAGGCATTACAAATGGTATATGATATTAACAAAGATAATGTTGGAATCTTATACGATACTTATCAAGCTAATATAGAAGAAGAGGATATTTATGAACCTTTAAAAACCATATGTAAAGCAGGAAAATTACTGCATGTTCAACTAAGTGACTCCAATCGTGGTGCCCCCGGAATGGGACATATCGACTTTAAGCCGGTATTTGAAATATTAAAAGCCTATGACTATAAAGGGCATATCACAGTTGAAACCTTTACTGAAGGTGTTTTTGATAGCGGCTGGATTGTATTAGACACTCCGGACAATGTTGCAAAAATAGGTATGGAAACAATCAAACAGTATATATAGAAGGCAATAAAGCGCCAGAATCGAGGTTAATATGTCACAATTTGAAAAATTTAACTTTAAAACAATGGAAGAAATCCAAGGAAAGATTGAAGAACTAGGAGTGGATATTACATTATCCCACAATCTTGAACCTTTGAAAAAACCAGTTAAGGTAGGTAATAAAATAGCTCCAAACTCTATTGCAATTCTTCCAATGGAAGGCTGCGACAGTAATCCTGACGGAAGTCCATCGGAATTAGTATATAGAAGATATGAACGTTTCTCCGCTGGCGGTGCCGGACTTCTATGGTGGGAAGCAAATGCAGTGGTACAAGAAGGCAGAGCAAATCCTTTGCAAATGATGATTACCAAAGAAAACAAAGGTGAATTTGCGAAATTAATTCAAGTTTGCAAAAAAACTGCTGCAGATTCCTGTGGAAGTGATCACAAACCACTTAATATCTTACAATTAACTCACTCAGGAAGATATTCCCGTCCGGCAGACAATGGAGCTCCTATGATTGCGCAGCATGATCCATTATTAGATCCCAGAGTAGGGATTACTAATGACTATCCCGTTGTAACAGATGAATATCTTGACAGTTTAGTTGGTAAATATGTTCAGTCTGCTTTACTTGCAAAAGAAGTTGGATTTGACGGTGTTGACATTAAATCCTGCCATAGATATCTGTTATCTGAAATCTTAGCCAGCCATACAAGAAAAGGAAAATACGGCGGAAGCTTCGAAAATCGTATACGCTTGTTATTAACAATCGTAAAAGAAGTTCGTAAAGCTGTTGGTGAAGATTTTATTATAGCATGCAGACTCAATGTATTCGATTATCATCCATATCCATATGGCTTTGGAGTAGATAAAGATGACTATACAAAAGAAGACTTTACTGAGCCATTACAACTAGTAAAATTATTATGTGAGAATGGAGTTGACTTATTAAGCAACTCAGCAGGTAACCCATACTATAGATTCCCACAAGTTACCCGTCCATTTGATTCCGCTATCATTGGAGGAGAAGTACCACCAGAACATCCATTAGAAAGTATTGCAAGATTATTCAATTTTACAAGACAGATTCAAAAGGTTTCTACTGTTCCTGTAATTGGTAATGGATATAGCTGGTTGCGTCAATTCCTGCCATATGCTGGATCTGCAAATATTCAGGATGGTTCCTGCTCATTAGTTGGACTGGGACGTGAAGCATTTGCATATCCCGATGCACCAAAGGATATCTTTAGAACAGAAGCTATGGACCCGAAGAAATGTTGTATCGCATGCAGTAAGTGTACACAGATTATGCGTGATCATGGACGTACAGGTTGTGTAATAAAAGATGCAGCACAATATGCTCCGCTCTACAAAGAATATAGGGAAAAGGCTGATGCTAAAAACGCTGATAGATAAAGGAATTGGATACCAGCCGCCTAGATGGGAGAGTTTATGGATAAGTTAATAAATAAAATCGGAAGAGTTGTAGAACCAGGCAAGGTGGATTTTCTTGAAAAGACATTAAAGAATCCGGAAGGAAAAGAAGTATTAATTAAAATTGTTTCCAGCAGTATTTGCGGAAGTGATTTACATATATTTAAAGGCAAACATCCATCAGCGCCATTACCGGTAACAATCGGACATGAATTTTCAGGTGACGTTATAGCAGTAGGTAGTCAGGTAAAGAATGTTAAGGCAGGTGACCGGGTTACGGTAGAACCTTGTTTGGTATGCGGTGAATGTTTGGCATGCCGTACCGGTAATTATGGCTATTGTGAAAATATAAGCTTTACTTATCGAAACGGAGATGGCGCAATGGCTCATTATATTACTGTACAGGAGCCATATGTTTATAAGCTTCCGGATTCTATGTCCTATGATGAAGGAGCGTTGATCGAACCTTTATCAGTTGCTACTCATGCAGTAAGAAGAGCCGGGGTAAAGCTTGGAGAAAAAGTAATCATAATAGGAAGCGGTGCCATTGGTATACTTATTGCTGCCTTATCCAGAAGATCCGGTGCTACTGAAGTGGTGGTTGTAGACCATAATGATGCAAAATTGCAGATGGCCCTGGAAATGGGAGCTACAAGAACCATTAATTCAAAGAATGAAGATGTATGCCAGATAGTTAATGAACTAACGGATGGTTACGGTATGGATAAATCCTTTGAATGCGTGGGGGTAGAAGCAACTTTTATTCAGGCAATGATGAGCGTTAAGAAAAATGGATTGGCAACCATTATTGGGATCTTTGAGAATCCAAATATAACTATTCCGGCAACTCGTTTTATTACTCATGAGATAAAAATACAAGGTTCACAAGGATATTGCTGGGATTTCCCTGTAGCTTTAAGCGTAGCAGATTCTATACCACTTAAAAAATTAATTACACATAAATTCCAATTGGACCAACTTCAAGAAGCTCTTGAAACTTGCTTAAGCAGGGAAAAAGGAGCGATTAAAGTTCTTATAGAACCATAAAAAAGAAACAATGTCAAAGGTCCCGTCTAAACAGGGCTTTTGACATTTTGCAAATATATGAAAAATAAATTATGAAACATGAAAAAATGGAGGTAAACTAGTGAAAAAGACAGCTATAGTTACAGGCGGAAGTCGTGGGATTGGGTTTGGTATCTCCAAACAATTAGGATTAGACGGATGCAATGTAGTAATCCTAGCTACACAGCCAAAAGAAAAATATGAGGATAATTTAAGCCAATTAGATTCTTTAAATATAGATTATCACTATGTACAAGGAAGCATTGATAAAAAGGAAGACAGAGAAAAATTACTTGCAGAAACACTTAAGGTATTCGGCAGGGTAGATATACTAATAAATAATGCAGGAGTAGCACCTATACAAAGAAAAGATTTATTAGAGATGGAAGAAGAAAGCTTTGACAGAGTGGTTGGTATCAATACTAAAGGTACTATGTTCTTGACCCAGATTATTGCTAATCAAATGATTAAACAAGAAAAAGTATTTGAATCAAAAGGGACCATAGTAAATATTTCCTCCTGTTCCTCTGTTGTATCTTCCACACAAAGAGGGGAATATTGTATCTCTAAAGCAGGAATATCAATGTTAACAACACTATATGCAGATCGTTTGGCATCAGAAGATATCTTTGTTCATGAGGTTCGTCCAGGTGTTATTGCTACGGATATGACTTCTACCGTACAAGAAAAGTATAACAAAATGTTTGAAAATGGTAATTTTCCTATTGCACGTTGGGGAACACCAGAAGATATTGCCAATGCAGTGTCTGCATTTTGTTCTGGCAAGTTCTTATATACAACAGGAAACTATATTGATTTAGACGGCGGTTTCCATATCCGCAGATTGTAAACTTCTAAAATTAATTTAGAAGAATGAAAGGAAGGCGTCATATGAAAAAGGAAACAGTAGAAATAAACGGTTATCCAGTTGAGGTATATTCCTATAATACCATTGTTCTTGGAACTGGTGCAGCAGGCTTTAATGCAGCAGACCGCTTATATCAGTATGGACAAACTGATATGGCAATCATAACTGAGAATAAAAATGCTGGTACTTCCCGAAATACTGGTTCAGATAAACAAACTTATTACAAATTAACCATGTCAGGAGACAATCCTGATTCCGTTGCAGAAATGGCTCAGACTCTATTTGAAGGTGGATGTGTCGATGGTGATACCGCTCTTTGCGAAGCAGCATTATCTTCTCAGAGTTTTTATAAGTTAGTGGAACTGGGAGTTCCATTTCCAAGAAATCGCTATGGAGAATATGTTGGTTATAAAACCGATCATGATCCAAGAACGAGAGCAACTTCAGTAGGGCCTTATACATCAAAGGTTATGACAGAATGCTTAGAAAAGGCCGTGTCAGATAAAAACATTACCCTACATGATAAAATGCAGTGTATACGTGTATTGACCCAAAATAATAGATTTTATGGCATCTTATGCCTAAATTTGAATTCCGTAGACAAATCCCACCGATATGTACTTTTTAATGCAAAGAATATAATCTATGCAACAGGGGGACCTGCCGGGATGTATTCAGACTCTGCTTATCCTTTCGGCCACTATGGTGCTTCTGGTTTAGCGTTCCAGGCAGGAGTAAAAGGAAAGAATTTAACAGAATGGCAATACGGATTAGCTTCTGTAAAACCACGCTGGAATGTATCCGGAACCTATATGCAGGTAATACCAAGATTCGTCTCAACGGATGAAGAGGGTGGAGATGAACGAGAATTCTTATTTGATTATTTCCAGGATAAATATGATTTATTAAGTAAAGTATTTTTAAAGGGTTATCAATGGCCCTTTGACGTAAGAAAAATTGATGGAGGCTCTTCCATAATTGACTTGTTGGTTTACATAGAAACCTGCTTAAAAGGCAGACGTGTGTTCTTGGATTTCAGAGAGAATCCGGGTAAAAGTGAAATAGATTTTAGCCAATTAACCGATGAAGCAAGAACATATCTTGAAAGGGCCGGTGCTACCTTTGGAACCCCCTATGATAGAATGGTTCATATGAATCAGCCGGCTGTAGATTTTTACAGGAATAAAGGAATCGATTTGGAAAATCAAATGTTAGAAATTGCACTTTGCGCTCAGCATAATAATGGAGGTTTATCTACGGATGCCTGGTGGCAGACCAATGTGGAAGGCTTCTTTGCAGCCGGAGAAGTAAGCGGAAGTCATGGTATTTACAGACCGGGAGGAACAGCACTCAATGCAGGTCAGGTTGGCGCGGTAAGAGCTGCTCAGTATATAGCAAGAAACAGACAGGGTGACTCTGAATCAACAAAAGAATTTTTAAAGGTTGTAGAAAAAGAGGTAGAAGAGACCATTCGTCTTGGAGAAAGCTGTATTACTACGGAAGACAATATAGATGATATGTGGAAACATACCACAAAACGTATGAGTCAGGCAGGGGCTGCAATCAGAACAGAGGAATCCATTGAGAAAATAACAAAAGAAGTGCTGACGGAAATCAATCAATTTAGTGCATTGATTAAAGTAAAAGAAGAAAAGCAGCTAAGAAAAGTATACCGGCTCTTTGATATATTAACCAGTCAATATGTGTATTTATCTGCCATGACCGACTATGTGAAACATGGTGGTAAAAGCAGAGGTTCTGCTTTATACTCTGATAAATCAGGCAAAAAACCATATGACTTCCTGCCGGATATCTTTAACTTTACTATAGATGATGGCTCAAAAAATAATCAGATTCAAGAAGTATTGTATCAAAACAAGGAATGTATCTGTACCTGGCGGCAGGTTCGGCCTTTACCAATGGAAGATAACTTCTTTGAAACAGTTTGGAGAGAATACCGGGAAAACGGTAACATCGTATAATTCAGGATATAAAGTTTAATAAAAAAGAATACTTGAGTAACTAATAAATTAGAAAACATTTGCTTTATGCAAGTGTTTTTTCTTCTGTTATTTAAACATTGTATTTTATGTTATTCAAAAGTTAGCTAAAGTAAAGCAATTCACAAGCTTTCTTAAGAAAAAATTAAAGACTTCTTCCAGCAATTATGCTAGTATATTTATACATATTAGAGGAAAACTCTACAAATTGTATAATGGAAATAATTGGTACAAAGATAAGAATGGTAAATACTTGTCAAATACATATTAAATCAATATAATGGAGCTATTGAATATTTAAATGAAAGGATGGAAACCCATGGGACAGACTAGCATATTGGTAGTGGATGATGATAAAGAAATTGCAGAGCTGGTAGAGATTCATTTGGTCAGCGACGGATACCAAGTCTTTAAGGCCTATAGTGCTAAAGAAGGTTACGATATATTAGAAAAAGAAGATATAAAACTAGTCATATTAGATATTATGATGCCGGGAATTGATGGTCTAAACATGTGTAAGACCATTCGGAAGAATAGCACCATTCCCATTATTATGCTAAGCGCCAAGTCTGCGGATCTGGATAAAATTATCGGGCTTAGTACAGGAGCAGATGATTATGTTATTAAACCATTTAATCCTTTGGAATTAACTGCAAGGGTAAAATCACAGCTTAGAAGATATACCACTTTTAATCCAAATTCTCATGAAGAGAAGTCTGGAAAAGAAATTATAGTCAATCATTTGATTATCAATAAAGAAGATCATCGGGTAATCTCCTATGGCAAAGAGGTAAAACTAACCCCCATCGAATTTGATATTTTACATCTCCTTGCTTCTAATCCGGGCAGAGTATTTAGTACAGATGAGATATTTGAACGAGTTTGGAACGAGAAAATGTTTGAAGCCAATAATACGGTAATGGTACACATCCGAAGATTGAGAGAGAAGATAGAAATGGATTCCCGTAATGCACAAATTATAAAAACCGTTTGGGGAGTTGGATATAAAATTGAAAAATAGCATATTTAAAAGTTTTAGATTTGAGATAGTTCTATACAGTCTACTTAGTTTGATTTATACAATATTAACGGAAGCAGCACTGTTTTTTGGAATCTATCTCATTTATAACATTATTCATAATGATGGAGTTCGGGAAAAAGTGCTTAACTCCGAAGCAATAAGGAATGGGACAACAAATTCACTTCCTTACGTCAATCAGCAGATTCCAGGCTACGGAGCTGCTGCAGAGAACAGCAGGCAAACTATGGGCTCTATAAACGACATGGTGCCCGTTCTGGTTACCTTGGCGTTGACCATAGGAGTTATATTATTTACGGTCTATTTCCTGCTGTTAACTAAGAAATTCATAGTTTATCTGGAACGAATCTCTTGGGGCATTCAAGAAATATCCGCAGGAAACTTTAAAACTAAAATAAATATTGACAGCGAAGATGAATTCACCCTTATTGCAGACAAAATCAATAAGATGGCTGCAGATGTGAATCAGATATTTGAAGATAACCGAAAAAGCGAATATGCAAAGAATGAGTTGATTACCAGTGTTGCTCATGACTTACGGACGCCTTTAACATCTATTATAGGTTATCTGGATTTGGTTTCAACGGGCAAAAATATTGATGATGAAGTGAAGCAAAAATACGTAGAAGTAGCTTATAGCAAGTCAAAGAGATTGGAGAAGTTAATTGAAGATTTATTTGCTTATACCAACGTAAGCTTCGGTGAAGTTGCTATGGACTATACGGATGTGGATATGGTGAAGTTTATGAATCAGCTGGTGGATGAATTCTATCCAAGTTTTCAAGACAGTGGATTGGAATATGAATTTACCACAAATGTTAATTCGGCTATTGTTATGGCGGATGGAAATCAGCTATCCAGAGCAATAGCGAACCTAATCAGTAATGCTATTAAATACGGTAAAGATGGAAAAAGAATCAAGATTAAATTATGGAAAGAAAATGGGAAGGTGATGGTTGATATTATCAACTACGGAAGACTGATCCCAGAGGAAGATATAGAGAATATATTTAAACGGTTTTATCGGGTGGAAAGTTCCAGATCCAGTGAAACAGGCGGAACCGGATTAGGCCTTGCCATTGCAAAAAGCATTATTGAAATGCATGGAGGAACTATTTATGCAAGGAGTAACTTTGATGGAACAGTGTTCGAAGTGACCTTGGATGAGAAAATTCAAAAAGAATGAAAGTAATAAATGTAGAAAATAAGTACATCTTGATTTGTATGCGTGCTAAAGCACGCAGATGGGAGTTTCTATGAAAGAGTATTGGCATAAAAAGAAGCTTATATGGATTATAATCGCCTTGGGCATTATCCTGGTTACCTTTATGGGATTATCCATAAAAGTAGCAGGTAAATTTCAGAATAAAGCCCAGAATCAGTTGTCGGTTTATTCCGGGGATATATCTATGACCATTGATTATGGTTACAATCAGTATGCCAAATACGGTAGGTATATGAATGTCCGTGCAGATGTTACCAACGAAGGGGATGACTTTCACGGATGGTTTCAGGTAATAGCGCCTAAATTAGATAATAACGTATTTTATCGTAAAGAAGTAACGGTGGAATCCGATGTAACAGAGAATATATCTATAAATATACCTTTAACAGATGATACGGGAATCTTACATGTTAAGCTGCTGGATGATGACGGGAAATCTGTAGTGGAAAAGGAAATTGGCATAAAGATTGGGAATTATCAAAAAGACATCTATGTTGGAGTATTAAGTGAAAATGCTGCCAAATTGGATTACACCCACCAAGTAGGATCCCAAGTTTTTTATCTTGATGAAAACAACCTGGCAGAAGATTACCTTGGACTTGATCTTTTGGATGTTATCATAGTGAATCAATTTGATACTAACCGTTTAAGCGATTTACAAATTAAAGCCATCCAACAATGGGTTTACAATGGCGGAACCTTAGTGCTGGGAACCGGAGAATATGCAAAAGACACATTAGCAAAGTTCCAGGATATATTCTCCATACAATATTGGGAAGAACTTGAGGAATATAAGCTGACATTCGGAATGAATGAGGAGATTCTGGATCGGCTGAAAAGAGACCTTATAAAATATGATGAGGCAAATAAACTATTAGCAGAAACCTTAAGACAAAATAAAGCTATGTATTACGGTTATTCCGCAGCCACGGAAAAAGGCTCATCTCCCACAGAAGATGCAGTCGCCTTAGGTCCTTCCGGCTGGGTGCAGAATCTGTTGGATAAATTAAAGATTGTTCCTATTCGTAAGAATATAATTCATGCTTCAATAAAAGATGGAGTACCAAAGGTAATGGAAAAAAAACATATCTTAATGGAAGTCAGTTCATTTGGATATGGAAATGTGCAATTGTTTAATTTGGATATGGGTGTGGAAGGGGAACAAGAATCCTTTGGAATTGCCATGTTCTATTCTGTTATGAAGAATATAAGCAGTACGAAACGTACTCAGTTGAATAATGAATTCTATGGAAACTATGTGGATTATAATCTATACAACGGCATGTCCTATGTGGACACTGAAAATATTCCTAAAGTCGGAAAGTATATTGCTATTTTAGCAATCTATGTAATTATAGTGGGACCGGTATTATTTATAGTTTTAAAGAAACTGGATAAGAGGAGCCTGACCTGGATTTTGGTACCATCATTTTCTCTTATATTTACTGCTCTTGTATACGTGGTAGGTTCTGATACGAGAATTAATGAACCTTATGTAGGATACGTTGAGATACTCTCTTTTGAAGAGGAAAATATCGTGCAGGATAATGTTTATTTCGCATTAACTGCTCCTTATAACAATAGATACAAAGTGGATATAGATAACAAATATCAAGTAGTTCAACTAAGTGACAGCAGTAGCAGATATATGTATAGTAATCGCAAAGCTACGGAACCAAACCTGGACAGATATCTGACAGCAATTAATTACGGAACTGAAAAAACAACCTTGGAAGTAAACCGTAATGCTGCCTTTACGCCAATATATTATTATTCCAAGAATCATTACTCTTTTGAAAATAAAATTACTTTGGATATTCACTATGAGGGAGATGAAGTGTATGGAAGTATAACCAATGGATTTCAATTTGATATAACCAATGCCTTATTAAAGTGTGATGGTTTTGTAATTAATATCGGAACCATAAAGCAAGGTGAAACTATTGATATAAAAGATAAAGAATCCCAGATATTTATATCCAGAGATGATTTATATACTACTACTATCATAAACCGTATTTCAGGTGGAACAGATAAGCTGTCGGATAACACAGCAGATGTAAACCGCCGGAACAACGTCTTGTATCACCTGTTAGAACCCAGCATGGAAGGGCATTCCAAGGAAAACTTTCTCATTGGATTTATTCAAGGAGATGCTGAACAAGGTGTAATCAGCCAATTAGCTGAGCAGATGGATGCATATGGAACAAAAGCTCTTTCTGTGCCATTTGATGTGGATCACACGAAGGAGGGAAAGACCTTTGTACCTTCTATTGCTCCTTTTGAAGAGGTGGAAGAGATAGGAGAGACTCAATATTATAATTATAAATCTCTTGAAAATGGAATGAAGACCTTAGAATATCAGCTGCCCCCTGATGAAAAGATCTTATCTTTTGAATACTTAAAAAACCGAAATCAAGTAGTGAAAAAAGATTATTCCAGTAATTTTAGTGGGGATATCTACTTTCTAAATTATAGAACCGGAACTTATGATTTGGTATTTACCACAGGAAAGTTTGGAAGGTTAGATGATGTAAGCTCTTATATAACAGATGAAAATAAAGTCACAATCCGGTATGAAGCCGGGCTGACTCCTAATGAATACCAGGTAGTTTTGCCGTACATTTCTTATTGGAAGGAGGCAGATCATGTTACAAATTAGGAATCTTACAAAAAAATACGGTAAATTTACCGCATTGGATAACTTAAATCTTACCATAGACCAAGGCCAAATCTTCGGTTTTGTAGGACCTAACGGAGCCGGAAAGACAACTACCATGAAGATAGTAGCCGGATTACTAAGGCCAGACTCCGGCCAAGTTTATTTGGACGGAATAGAACAAAAAGAGCATATTAAGGAATTTAAAGAAAGAATAGGCTACATGCCGGATTTCTTTGGAGTTTACGATAACCTGAAAGCTAAGGAATATATGGAGTTCTATGCTTCTATCTATGGAATTGAGGGAGAGCAGTCAAGAAAGCTCAGCTTGGAACTTATGGATCTGGTAGGCTTATCCGATAAGGCGGATAGCTATGTGGACAGCCTGTCCAGAGGAATGAAGCAAAGGTTATGCCTTGCCAGAAGCCTGATTCATAATCCGGAGTTCCTGATACTGGATGAACCTGCTTCCGGTTTGGATCCTAGAGCCAGATATGATATGAAAGAAATTATCAAGGAGCTTAATAAAAGAGGCAAAACCATTCTGATCAGTTCCCACATCCTTCCGGAATTGGCTCAAATGTGTACCAACATTGGTATTATTGAGAATGGGAAGATGATGGTGACAGGCACGGTGGAAGAAATTATGACAACCCGCGGTACGGCTAGTCCGTTAGTGATGCGGTTTGTAAATGGTCAGGAAAAAGCCATCGAAATTCTGAAAGAGAATGAACTTGTTGATAACATAACCATTCGGGATAATAGTGTATCTATATTATTCAAAGGAAATGAAGAAGAAGAAGCCATGCTGCTCACTGACATGATTAAGAATGGTGCATATGTAAATTACTTCTCAAGGGAAGAAAGTGACTTGGAATCTTTATTTATACAAATCACCGGACATACAGAACAAGATACCGGCGAAGCATAATAAATGCAGATCTGATTCTAAAGCTATTAATACTAATATGGAAACCTATATACAGAAAGGAGTCCTCCCATGAAAATTAACCCGGTATATAAAAAAGAATTAAGAATTGGTGTCCGCACCATTAAGACTGCGCTGATTATATTAGGGTATAATGGGTTGTTGGCATTGTTCGGACTATTTGCATTCTATGCAACCTTTGAATATGGCAGCAGATATGGTGGAACCGTTAACTATGCAAAGGTTTTAGAACTTTACGCTATTATTGCAGCAGTAGAGTTTGGTTTGGTACTGTTTACCGTACCTGCTTTAACGGCAGGTTCCATATCCGGGGAGAGGGAAAAACAAACCTTAGACATTCTTTTGACAAGTAAATTAACACCCATGCAGGTTATATTAGGTAAATTGGCGTCCTCTATCAGCATTATGATTCTATTGGCATTCTCCAGTCTGCCCATTATATCCTTGGTATTCTCTATAGGAGGAGTTACTTTCCTGGATCTGCTAGAGTTCATGGCCTTAATTATTATTACTGCCATATATATAGGAAGTATCGGAATATTTTTCTCCTGCTTATTTAAGAAAACCACAGCAGCTACCGTATCTACCTATGGAGCCTTGTTATTTCTGACATTGGGAACTTTCTTCATAATAGCCGCCATAGTAATCTTAAAGGATATGAAAGCGGCAGCTTTGGTTACTCAAACAGATTATATACGTAAGTCCCCTGATGCAGGATATTGGATATTAATTTTGCTGGTTAATCCTGCCATGACCTGCTTTTCTATGATTGAGAATCAGATAGGAACCGGTTCAAGACTTGTAACCTTTTTAAGAGAATTTGGTGTTACCTCTGATTGGATAGAAAGCAATTGGTTTTTTATTAGTGCAGCAATACAGGGAGTACTGTCCTTGATATTTATATATTTTTCATCCAGATTATTAAATCCTTTGAAGGAAAAACGTAGATTTAAAAAGAAGGATTAAGTAAAAGGAACAACGTAAATTAAAACAAAAAGGAGCCCCCAAATAATCTTGCAAGTAATACTTACTAGATCGCCTGGTGGCTCTTTCCGAAACTATGAAAAATGGAAGAAGAATTAATATACACATATTATAACATGTATTCGAAAAAAAGTGTAGTATTTTATTTACTTTTAAAATTACTTATATATAATTAATATTTATAAGTTAGAATTATAAATGGAGATTGAAATATATATACCAAATGTTTAGTATAAATAAAACGAAAGGTTTAGTTGATGGTTAAACTGAAAGCAAAAAATGTTGAATTATCACAGGTATGGACATATGTGAGGTTTTGAATTAATCTCAATAAAATAGATTGCAAAATAAAAATGTAATGAAAGAAAGCGAAGAATCTATTAACAATGTGAGATTCTTCGCTTTCTTTCATAATTAGTTCTAATAATATTATACTAATATTCTTTTACATTAATATAAGGATATACATTCTCCCCGGTTTCTGCCGGCTGCTTCATTTGTATGGCAGATAAATCGACCCAAATAGCAGGCCTTATGGCGTCGTAACGTCTTCCTACAAAATAGGTTGCAGTAATAGCACCTGTGGTAAATACATAAGCAGCATATTTTTCATGGAGAGCCGGTGAGCGGAGCCACCAGCAGGTATTACCATTGGTCTTATTTTTATATCCGCCATTTTTACGGGCATAAGTAGTGCATTTTAACATTCTGGTTTTAGAAGGCTTCATGTCTTTTTTGAATCCGTAAGCGGGATTCATAACATCCTGCATAGTTGGAAGGAATACCTTATCTACGGTGTCATTTCCGCCTTTGGTACCCCAATATTTACTGTCAGGAGTTGTAATATTGCTGTCTAAGATGGCCTTCTTCTCAAGAGTAGTAAATGCTATATCTAAGAAAGAGGTATTTAACCAATTTCGTAAAGAACAGGTTTCCCATGTGAAATCCTCAAAGGTCTCGTTGATATTTTTACAAATCAAACCGTATTCTGATAGCAGAAGGGCAGAATCTTCATTTACTTCAAGGACTCTCCATAAGATAGGCTCTTTACCGTTGCTGGTCTTATTATCCTGTTCAAATACACCGAAGTATACACGGCTTCCTTGCCAGTCATCCTCTTCTGTAAAATTTTCTGCGTTTACCGGATTATGAATAGGAAGACTTTCTGCATTAAAAGCAGAAACGGTAACGGAGACCTCTTTCACTGTAATAGTTCCGGATACATCCGCAGTAACGGTAATGGAAGCCGTTCCTTGGCCTACTCCGGTTATGATACCGTCAACACCGTCATTAACTACAGTTGCAACTTCAGGATTGTCTGACACATAAGTAACTCCGCTTAATACACCTTTGTTGACTTTAGTTTTTATTTTTGAAGAAGTACCTTCCATAACCGTAACCTCTGAGGCAGTAACAGATACCCTGCCAGATAATACAGTAATGGAGGTTAGGAAGGACATGTCTTCCCCATTTAGTGAAAATGAAGTGGTAATATTTGTAGTACCTTCCTGATTAGCAATTACATGACCGTTAATTAATACTTCTGCAATAGAGGTATCTTCTGAAATATAAGTAATATTTTCTGGTTTGCCTTCTATAGACTTAATTTTTATGCGATCTGTGTTACCAGAGTATATGGTAAGAGTTTTAGTAACTTTAACAGGCGATGTATCATCGGAATCTTCCTCGGGTGAATCTTCAGATGAATCAGAGTCATCAGTCTCATTTTCTGAAATATCATCAGAATCTGCATCAGAATTCTCATCGGAAGTTCCAACGGAATCCTTGTTGGTATTGCTTTCAGAACCATTTGACATGGAAGCCCCATTATTCTCAGAGGAAGGAGAAATCACTTCGTCGGAATCCTTCATATAGATAAGTTCCGAATCCTCGGATTTACTATTCTTTTTATTCTTATTTAATGTCTTGTTCAATAAGAAAGCAAGGCAAAGAATTAACACTATGATTACAACGCCTGTTCCCAATAAAAGTTTTATATTCGTAAACATATTAACCTCGATTCCGGTGCTTTAGCACCATTTAATAACGACAGCAATTTTTGTGCTTAGGCACAATTTGTGTCGCACAAATTGCCGGTTGAAAAAACTTGTTTTTTCAACCTATCTCCAGACCTTTCTTTTGTTATGATTTGTTATTGTGTTGAAAATGATAACATTATACGAGGAAATTTTCAAGCAGGGAATATGGTATATTCTCTGATCTTCTTAGATATTCTTACCTTATTATATAGAAGGGCATAATCAATTTCATCCAAACCATCAATATAGTTTAAAGGATAATCCTTGGTAAAACCTTTACTTTTCATAATATGAACTGCCTTATTATAAGCAATGGCAGCTTCCTTTTCTGAAGAATATCTTCCTATTATATAATCACCATTAATATGTAATTTAGCCGTATATACCGGCAGTCCTTTCATAAATGATTTAGTAACGCCATAATAAGGGTTAACAATCTCAATATTTCCATACCGGTAATCGGTAGAATCTCCGTTAACAAAACGGTAATCCCTTCCTGCCACGGCAAAATTCTTAATGCCATAACGGGACAGAATGTTTACCTGCATTCCGTAGTCAGAAACAAAAAGATGTCCGCCTCTTTTCATGATCTTATGTTCTGAATAATAGAATAAGTCGTCTACGTCAAATTTAAAGAATATTTTCTGATTAAAATAGTATAAAAAGTATTTTTTTCTCAGATAAATAGGGTTTTTAAAATATATGCCATTATCCCTAAGATTAATAAGCACAATCCATTTATCAAAGGATAAAGCATATCTATCCTTATAATCTTCAATCTTATAACAATTTTCCCGTAAAATAGCCACAGCTGTGTCGTATGCTAACCCTGCTGACTTTTCGTTAGAATAGCTGCCTAGACTAATGTGCTTGCATTTGTGTGTAATGGAAGCGCGGTAATAGACATCTCCATTTTTCTTCCTTGCAATGTAAACACCCTGTACCCGTTTCAAAGAATGCTCCTCCTTAAAGTAAATGAATGTATTCTCAATTCACTGATTCTAAATAATGTATTATTATCATATTAAACTGTAGGCAGATAGAATGTCAATGTTAGGATAGCATCAAAAATTTTTTCGTACTATATGTATAGAAAGTAATAAACTGGATATACTTCAGAAGTAGTCTCGTTTTTCCCTAGCATTTTCAACAATGTAAGCCATAAGACCTAAAAAACAAATATTACGTAATTGTTACATAAATGTTAAATTATAACGTGAGTAAAACTAAGGAAAAGCAGTTAAAATGAGGGTTTTCCATTACTTAAAAGAAAAAAACTTATTAAAAAGTGAATAAAAGAAAAAAAGCGGTGTAAAATATTTAATAAATGGTTAACAATTTGTTAAAAACTGATTAGAGAAACTGACTAAAAAAATAAATATCAGCACACTTATATTTGTTTAAAATGCGACATAATGTAAAAGCATGGAAAATAAAATATGTATTATGTTCCAAAATTAACGAAAGCTTATTGACACCATTAAGTGAGATGATATAATTGTTAAAGCTTAAAAGAGGAATTGTAAAAAATGGTAAAACAATCAAATATTACCATACTACAATTGAGCTAAAAAAATAAGAAAAGAGGATGTATGCATGCTAAATATACACTCGTTTCTTCATAGGGTTAAGATGCCATCACTAAAAACAATATTCTTAAACAAGAATGGCAAGCATAAGAACCGTATGGCAGTCATCGCTTATATGATGGCTACGGTCTTATTCATACTTAGTCCGGACTATATCTATGGTGCAAGCAATTATGAAATGCAATTTGTTGGGAGTACAATTACAAAAACCATAGAAATAGAGGAAGAAACAGCTAATGAAGCAATAGTACGAACCGATATAGTAGAAAGACTTACAAAGGAGATAACGAATAACAATCCATTCATACTATTAAATTTAACAGATAATTACCAAGAATATAAAAAACCATTTACCAAGGGGTTAATGTTAGATAACACATTAGAAAGTACTACAGAGAATACAAAGGCAAACTCCCAAAAAGGAGCAGCTGCCAAGGTTGATAGCAGTTCAACTGATAAAAGTACAAAAATGGATAAGAGTAAAAAACAAATAAAGAAAGTTAGTACAGAAAAAATCGAATCCAATAAAGCTGGGGAAGCAGCAAAAGAAACACAAGCAGCTAGCAAACTTAAAACCGTTGTTAATTTATCACTAGAGGATCAGGAAGTATTACAACGAATTGTGGAAGCTGAAGCAACCGGGGAAGACATCAAAGGTAAAATACTTGTAGCCAATGTTATTTTAAACCGTGTAAAGAGTAAAACCTTCCCGGATACTGTTAAAGGTGTTGTATTCCAAAAAAATGGCGGTACGTATCAATTTTCACCAATTAAAGATCAAAGATACTGGTCCGTTAAAGTTTCGAAGGATACCATTACTGCCATTGAGAGAGTGATGGACGGAGAAGATTACTCCAAAGGAGCTTTATACTTCTCAGCAAGATCCAGAGCTGAAAAGAGAAGCATGTCCTGGTTTGACAACAATTTGGAATTCTTATTCAAATACGGCGGACATGAATTCTTCCGCTAAACAAACTAAATGCCATTCTGAGTGCAGATCATTCAGAGTGGCATTTTATTGTATTTTCTATTTCTCAAAATTTTAATTTAAAAATTCTTGTTCTCCCATAATTAACATGTTATAATACATAGAATTTAACACGCTAAACTATTGAAACTTATAAATAAATATAAATAATCAAAAGGAATGAATAACTATGAATCTTATGTATCAAAGTACACGCAGCAATAGTGAACCCATTACAGCTTCCAAAGCCATCTTAAAGGGACTGGCTGACGATGGAGGTTTATACGTACCTAAGTCTATTCCCAAATTGGAACTATCTATGAAAGAACTGTCTGACCTGAATTACCAACAAACAGCCTACGAAGTGATGAAACTTTTTCTGACCGACTTTACGGAAGAAGAGCTAAAATCCTGTATTGAGAAAGCCTATGATTCTAAGTTCGATACAGAGGAAATAGCACCGTTGGTAAAAGCAGATGGGGCATATTACCTGGAATTATTCCACGGTGCAACCATAGCCTTCAAAGACATGGCACTGTCCATCCTTCCCCACCTATTGACCACGGCGGCTAAAAAGAATCAGGTACAGGATGAAATCGTAATCCTGACTGCAACCTCAGGAGATACCGGCAAAGCAGCTTTAGCTGGATTTGCAGATGTAGAAGGAACCAAGATTATCGTATTCTATCCTAAGGACGGAGTCAGTGTAGTACAAGAAAAACAAATGGTAACCCAAAAGGGTGATAACACCTATGTAATTGGCATCAGAGGAAACTTTGATGATGCCCAGAACGGCGTAAAAGCAATGTTTAACAATAAAGAGCTTGGAGCAAAATTGAAGGAGAAAGGCTATCAATTCTCCTCAGCCAACTCCATTAACATTGGCCGTCTGGTGCCTCAAATCGTATACTACGTATATTCCTATGCAAATCTATATAAGAATGAAGAAATTGCAGAAGGTGAGAAGATTAACGTAGTAGTACCAACAGGTAACTTTGGTAATATCTTAGCTGCATATTACGCAAAATGTATGGGGGTACCAATAGGCAAACTACTTTGTGCTTCTAACGATAACAAAGTATTATTCGATTTCTTCCAAACAGGAATCTACAATAAGAATAGAGAATTTATACTAACCAGCTCACCTTCCATGGATATCTTGATCTCCAGTAATTTAGAGCGGCTCATCTTCCAAATTGCAGGAGAGGATGCAGATAAGACTTTGGAACTTATGAAAGCCTTAAGTACAAAGGGCGAGTACGAGATAACGGAAGAAATGAAATTCAGGATGCAGGAATTTACAGCCGGATATGCTGCTGAAGCAGAAACAGCAGAAACTATAAAGAAGCTATATGAGAAAACCGGCTATGTCATCGATACTCATACTGCAGTAGCGGCCAGTGTGTACAACAAGTATAGAACACAAACCGGAGATACTTCCAAAACAATAATTGCTTCCACGGCCAGCCCTTATAAGTTTGCAAGAAGTGTGATGAATGCTGTTGATATGAAATATGATGGTTTGGGTGAGTTTGAACTGGTAGATGAATTAAGCAAGTTATCCGGAACAGATATTCCTCAGGCAATTGAAGAAATCAAAACTGCGGCAGTGCTTCATACAAGAGTATGTGATAAAGATAAGATGCAAGAAACGGTAGAAAATATACTGATGTAATATTGCACGTTATACCGAATATTATATTATCTGGATATTATGTTACTAAGATTCAAAGTAATGAATCTATAGGAATCAAAAATAGTTACTCTAATAGTGAGTTACTTTAGTAGTGAGTTACTTTAATAATGAGTTACTTTAATAATGAGTTATTTCATAAATAGTTATCCCTATTTCTGTTCACTGAAAGAAATGGAGATAACTTTTTAATTTAATCTAATTTATACGCTGCCCAATATATTACAAGAAAATAAACTGATTATGACAAAACCGTGACATAAATTTGACACAATCAAGGTGCATTATATAAGCAAGTCAAAAATAATGCGGACAATAAAACTTCCTTTGTTCCATTAGAGTGACTTAGATATAGTCAATTCCATACAAAACTTCAAACAAACAGGACATAAAGCTATATAAGACGTTTGGAATGGATTACCAGAAGATTGACATAGAATGACTTGATAATAAACCGCTGAGATGTGTCAAAAATAAGGTAAAACCCGAATTTTTCAACCCAACTGGAAAATTGCCAAAAAAGTAAAAATATAGGTAAAAAGACTTGACCTTTTGTTTGAATATTGTTATAATCAACTTGTTATTGGAATGATTATATTTATGTGTGTCTACGGGGTGGGGTTATCCTTCATGAATTTGTCGGATAATTAACATCTTGGGACATAAGAAAATATAATTCCAAACATATATTTTAAGGAGGAAGAAAGAATATGAAGAAAAATTTCTTTAAGAAATTAGCTTCTGGTCTTGCTTTAGCAATGGTAGTTACGAGCTTTGCTCCTGCTGCACCAGCATTTGCAGCTGCAGCTACTAAAATTGTTGAACAAGGCGGAAAAACAGCTCCACAAACAGTTTATGTGGGCAAAAAGGTTGATTACAGCCTAAACAATGTATACAAAACAAACACTTACAAGTGGTTTACTAGCAATGCTAAAATCGCTAAAATCACTCAAACAGGTGGCATTGTAACTCCAGTAGCTCCTGGTAAAGCTACAATTAAAGTTAATGCTTACAAGAAATCAACTGGAAAGCTTATCAAAGCATTCAAATTAGACTTAGATGTTAAATTACGTGCTACAAGCGTTAGCATCGGTGCAGAAGATTTCGAATTAGCAGTTGGAGAAAAGAAAGATCTTGACGCAGTTAAGACTCCAGCTAACTCAACTGATACTTTAAGATATTTTTCAAGTGATGAAAAAGTAGCTACAGTTGATACAAAAACTGGTATCGTAACAGCTGTTGCAGCTGGTGAAGCTACTATCAAAGTTGCTTCTAAAGGTGCTTGGTTCACAGCAAACAATAGCAAATACAACAAATATGACGAAGTTAAAGTAACAGTTGTTGATGGTTTATTAAGTGTTAAACAAACAGCAGCTAACAAACTTTCTTTAACTTTCAGCAAGGATGTATCTGAGACTCTTAAAGCTTCAGATTTCGCTATTGAAGAAGTTTCAACTCATTCAGTTCAAGCAGTTAAAGGTTTATCATTCTCAAATGATGGAAAAACTGTTACTTTAGAAACTTATTTAAGCTTTGCTGATAAGAAAGAATACAAACTTACTTATGACGAAAAAGCATTCAACTTCACAGCAAGTGTTGGAGAAGTTGCATCTATAGCTCTTAAGACAACTAAAGTTGTATTCGGTGAAGAAACAAAAGTTGAATATACTTTATTTGATGCTAATGGCATTGATATTACAAGTATAATTGATGCTAGCAGAGTAACTATGGATGTTGATACTAAGACTGGTTATTCTACAGATGATGGTAAGATCACTTTATACAATAAAGGTGATATTGCAAATGTTACACTAACATACCATACTTGGACTTACAAAGATGGTGAAGAAGTTACCGTTTCAGTAAAAGGCACAATTGTTGCAGTAGATGCTTCAGAAATTACTTTTGGTACTTATGAAAAATACACTATTGCAAAAGATGAGCCAGCAAACTGGGATAAAGTAACACCTAATACAAGAATTGCTCTTGATGATTACGGTTATAGAATCTTTGTAAGAGTAAAAGGTTCTAACGATGAATATGTTAATAATGATGATATTAAATATAGTTCATCCAATGGTGATGTACTTGCAGTAGATGCTGATGGTAAATTATATCCTATCAAAAAAGGTAGCGTATATGTTATTGCAACTACTGGTAAAACAAGTTGGACACTTCCAGTAACTGTTTCTGATAAGAGAACCGTTGCTTCTATAGCAGTAGATAAAGGCAGTGTAACTGTTTCTAATTCAGATAAAGTTACAGGTGGTGATAAGGCAAGAATTGAAGTTACTGTAAACGATCAGTATGGAGTGAAAATTCCAGATGCAGAGATTTTAGTTACTCCACAAAATTCAAAACTTACACCTCCTTCACATAGGGTAGAAGGTACAACAATAATCTTCAATGGCTTAGGTGCAGATGCAGGAACTCATGCATTTACAATTGAAGCAGGTAATAAGAGATATGGTGTAACAGTAAGAGTTTTAGAAGTTAATGATAAAGCTTCAACAACATATCAACCTTTATTATCAACAAATAATTTGGATACAGTAATTTATGAAGATACTAAATTAGATAGTAAAAATATTACCATCAGTGTAGGTAAATATAAAGGTAATGTACTTCATAGTTATATGGAAATGAAAGATGTTACAGTTTATAAACCAAATGGTGACGTATTAGTTACTGGTGCAGGAATTGAAACTCTTACTGTAGAGACTACTCCTCAAGTATCCGGTCAAGCAATTAAAAAACTGCCTACTGGACGTTATAAAGTAGTTGCAAAGTTTGATAATGAAATTACAAATAAAGTAGATGAAAAGACTTCATACTTTACAATAAGAGATACACAAGTACTTCCTACAGTTAAAGTAGAAAAACTTACAATTGATACTATTGGAACTCCATTAGATGCAGCAGTAGAAACATTAAAAGTTAGAGATGCTAATGGTAACGAACTTCCAATTCAGTCCGCTAAGGGTAAGGTACTTACTAATCAAGTGCTCATTGAAAATGTTACTGTAATAAATAAAGTTGGTGACCACGAAATTGAAACAACACTTACTCTTAATAAACCATTTTATTTAAAATAGTCTTTAGCTTAATATTAATTAATTAGTTATTTTGTTACCTTGAACTGTCAATATGACCGTTCAAGGTAACTTTTTTTGGTAGAATCTTTTATAAGAAAGTTACTTTGTAGGATTATTATTGCAATCAAACGTCAACTATGTTAAAATCCTTCTTAGTGGATAGCCATCAAATCAGGAGGTTTTATATGAATAAGTACAAGGTTAGTATTATTGTCCCTGTGTATAATGTTGAAAAGTATCTTAAGCAATGTATGGAAAGTTTGGTTAACCAAACCTTACAAGAGATAGAGATTATTACAGTGAATGACGGTAGTCCTGATAATAGTATAGAGATATTGGAAAGATACGCTAAGAAGTACCCGGATAAAGTAAAAGTGTTTTCAACAGAGAACCGAGGTGTTAGCCATGCCCGTAACTATGGACTTGATAGAGCCTCTGGTGATTACGTTATGTTTGTTGACAGCGATGATTATATTGAACTGGATATGGCAAAGAAGTTATACAGGAAGGCAATAAAAGACTACAATGACCTGGTTATGTGTGCCAGATATAATGTATACGAAGTTGAAGGTAAAAAAGAGCCAAGACGTAAGGTTCTTAAGATATTTTCTATGAATCAGAACTTTAAGATGTCTGAGAGAAAGTTTGAATTGGCACATGCTTCACCATTCCCTTGGGACAAGCTTTATAAACGTTCTTTATTAGAAGGAATAAGATTCCCGGAAGGAATACGGTTCGAAGACCTTGTTGTTGCCTTTGAAGCAGTAACAAGAGCGGAGAGTATTGGAGTGGTTCATGAGCCTCTCTATAATTATCGTAAGACCACCCAAGGTGGGTTCTTAAATAGTTTTTCAGAAGCAACCAAGGATATTGTTACAGCCTTTGGTTTATTATTTGATTTTATGAAAGAACATGATTTGTTTGATACTTTCAAAGAAGAATTAGAATATATCTGTACAAGGCATTTCTTTTATCGTTATGAGTCTTTCTATGCCGATGAGAAGAAAGGCCAATTACAGCTAAAGATAGATATTATTAACGAAACACAAGATTTCTTAGAGAAAGAGATACCGGGCTGGCAGGATAACCAATACCTAAAGTATTGCTCCGGTGCTGCTATTAAAAAGCATCTAAAATATTATGTAGACAGGAATAAGACCATACGTTATATTACTTTCCGTGACAGGGTTCCTGGTTTTGTATTACGAATTGCTCAGAAACTAAGGAAATTAAAGACTAAGTTAAACGGAAAGTGGAGAAAATTTAGAAGAAGCAGGAACAAAAAGGCATTGATTAAGAAGAAGTTAAAGAAACTACCTTTTCTTAAGCTATTTCATATGCCTATAGATGTAAAATATACTAAGTATTATGAAGAGTTAAGTGTCAATGATAAAGACATTCTCTTTGAATCAAAACATGGAGAAGATTTAGCCGGTAATATCTTTAATATGATTTATGAAACAGGTAGGGATAAATACAAGGACTACCGTGTTTTTCTTGTTCTGAAAAAAGAACTGAATGAAACCTATAGAACATTATTAAATAACTATGGTATTCGTCATGTACGCTTTATTGAATTACATTCCAATGAATACCTAAAAGCCATTGCTACTGCTAAGTACCTTGTTACGGATACCAGTTTGCCACCTTACTTTATCAAGAAACCGGAACAGGTATATTTAAATACCTGGCATGGAACTCCTCTGAAAGCTATGGGTAGGGCCGTACCGGATAGAGAATACGGTCTTGGTAATGTTCAGAGAAATTTCAATATCGCAGATTATTTGTTATATCAGAATGATTTTTCAAAAGATGTATTTTTGAATGATTATATGCTGGATAAGATATATGAAGGTAAGGTATTATTATCCGGTTATCCAAGAAACTCTGCTTTTTACCGCACAGACAGAAGAGATATTATCCGTAAAGAATGTAAAATTGAAGACAAACAAGTAATTGTATATATGCCTACTTGGAGAGGTTTACTTCATAAGAAGCAAAACAAAGAACAAGTAGCCAGAATCTATAGTTATTTAGCTCGCATTGATTATAAACTACAAGAGAATCAGATTTTATATGTAAAACTACATCCTTTTGTTAAGAGTGAAATTAATTATGATGATTTCATTCATATACGTCAATTTCCTAGTGAATATGAAACTTATGATTTCTTAAATGCCAGTGACTTGCTAATTACTGATTACTCCAGTATTATGTTCGATTATGCAGTTTCTAAGAAGAAAATGATTCTATTCACATATGACAGAGAAGAGTACTTAAAAGATAGAGGTATCTATATTAGTTTGGATGAAATGGACCTTCCAAAAGTAGACACTGTGGAAGAATTAATGGATGAAATTAATAAAGAGATAAAAGAAGATTGTGAATATCCATTGTTCTTTGAACGCTTCTGCAGTTACGATTCCGAAGATACTGCCAGAAATGTATGTGATACAGTATTTTTGCAGGAAGAATGCGGACTTAAGACCATTGAGTACAAAAAGGTAAAGAAGCCTAATGTTCTTGTTCATGTAAAGGCACTTAAGGATACGGAAGAAGATAATAGTTTCATTCACAAAATGAATGGAATGAATTTAGAGAAAAGAAACTATTTTATTCATTTTAAAGCGAATGGAATGAAGAAGACCTCCAGCCTTTTATCTTTATTCAATAAAGATATAGGGTATCTTCCGATGCAACCGGGTAAGAATTATAGGTTATCAGAATATATAGCATTTACCTTAACATTTAAGTATGGTATTGAGAATGGTTTTACTAAACGTAAAATACAGAGTCTGGCTTTAAGGGAGTTAAGAAAACATTTTGGAGATACGAACTTTGAATATGTAATTAATTATTCCGGTATGGACTTGATGTTACTTCATATTCTGGATCAAATACAAGGTAAGAAGATATATTGCTTTAATAACTTTACTATTGCACAATATAATAAGTCTAAAAAATATCGTAAAGATATACAATATGCCCTAAGACACCTAGATAATTATGACTTAGTAGTTCTTCCGGATTCTATGAAGAATATGAAAGAAGTTCATGAGTTGAATAAGAAAACAAAAGTGCGTATGGTAGAATCCCTTCCGATAGACATTGACAAAGTTATAAAGTTACTGAATAATGAAACATTAGATGAGACATTAGTAAAGGAGGTTGAATAGTTTGAAAGCAGGTGTTATTACATTTCATAGTGCGCATAACTTTGGCGCCAGCTTGCAGACTTGGGCATTACAAAAAGTCCTTAAGAATTACAAAATAGATGCCTCAGTTATTAATTATCATCCAAGTATTATTGATGATTTGTATGATCCTCTTAGTGGGAAGTCAGGTTTAAAGAAAGAATTAGCCAGATTAAATCTAAAGAGGACAAACCCAAGAAGTCTAATAAGGTTTAATAACTATACAAACTTTATTAAAAACAGCTTTAACCTGTTAGGTGATTATTCTACTTATAAAGAGTTAGAAGCAGGGAATGTGGATTTAGATGCCTATATAGTTGGCAGTGATCAGGTATGGAATAGTGAGCATATAGGAGGTTTCGATCCGGCCTACTTTCTAAACTTTGCAAAACCGGGTGCTCTTAAAATTGCTTATGCTGCAAGTCTTGGTAAGGATTATATTTTACCGATTTATCATGATAAAATTAGAGAAAGTTTAGAAACCTTTACCTCTATCTCTATAAGAGAAAAAAGTGGTAAAGCAGCGGTAAAGCAGCTTACCAGCAATTCTGTAAGTATTGTACTGGATCCTACTCTTTTATTACCAAGAGAAGATTATGAAGAAATTAAGACAGTACCGGATATTAAAGAAAAATATATTTTCGTATACATGATGGAGCATAATCCTGATGTAGTTACTTTTGCTAATAGGGTATCTAAGATGACGGGACTTCCTATTATTCAGAGGAGGCCTAATAAGCTGTTTAAAAATGAAATTGGGACCTGTTATACTTCTGCCCCAGGGGACTTCCTTGGATTAATAGAGAATGCAGAGTATGTTATTACAAACTCCTTCCATGGAACGGTATTTTCTATTGTATACGAGACTCCTTTTGTTTCCATGCTGCATTCCAATACAGGCAGTAGAACCATTGACTTATTAAATACATTGAATCTGGAATCACATTTATTGTATAACATTGAAGATTTTACAGACTTTGAAAAATTCGAAATTAAGAATGTAGAAAAGCTGAGAAGCCGTGTATTAGAACTTAGAAGAGCATCATTGCTATTCTTAGAAGATGCACTTAGATTAAGTGATAAATATAAGCAAGTGGATTGCCCTACTAATATTAGCAGGAATGAGTGTTATGGTTGCTTTGCATGTAAAGAGATATGTCCAACCAATGCAATTACAATGATAAAGGATGCAGAAGGATTCTATTATCCTGTGGTTGATGAAGATAGATGTACCGATTGTGGCGCCTGTGCTAAAGCTTGTATTCGAAGAGATAATCACATCATTGACTATCAAGAAGAATACCCTAAAGTGTATTCTGTTATGAACAAAGAGGAAGAAGTTCGTATGAAGAGTTCTTCCGGTGCAATCTTCCCTGAACTTGCCAGATATGTAATTGACGAGAAGAAGGGGTATGTTGTTGGTGTTAAGTTTGACGAGAACATGAAGGCAGTAGCTTCTATAGCAAATAACATGGAAGATTTAAAAGCATTTTATGGCTCTAAGTATGTAAAGAGTGAATTTGATGGTATCTTCCCGCAGATCAAACAATTATTAAAAGATGGACATACTGTATTATATTCCGGTTTACCATGTGAATGTGCCGGACTTCGTTCTTACTTAAGAAAAGACTACGACAATTTGATTATATGTGAGATAGTCTGTCATGCTGCTCCATCACCAAAGATATTAGAACAATACATGGAGTACTTAAAGAAAAAGTTTGGTTCCAAAGTTAAGAATATAACCTTCCGTGATAAAGAAAAGGGTTGGTTAATTCACAAAGCTACTATGGTAATCGAATTTGAAAATGGAAAAGAATTGAGAATAAATGCAAGAAGAAATAATTATTTCCGTGCATTCCTTAATGACTTTATTGCCCGCCCAAGCTGTAATAAATGCGAGTATACCTTTACAAACCGAGTAGGTGATGTGACAATCGGTGACTTCTGGGGTATAAGAGATATTGATCCGGACATGTTTGATGATAAGGGTGTAAGTTTACTGACAATTAATAATGAAAAAGGCAGTAAAGTATGGAATAATGTGAAAGACCGCTTTACCTACAAAACTAGTGATATGACCAGTGCATTTACGAAGAATCATATTGCGGCCAGTCCGTTCCGATTAGAACGATTAGAAATATTTGATAAGTTGGATGAGACGCCAATAGATGATCTGCTACTTGGATATAATGATTTAAAGCAACAGGAAACCAATGAGTCTTAAATATTGTAAGAAAGAATTATAATATTGCATGAATCAGCTGTCATTCTGAGATTAAAAGGTTAGGAAGAACTCCATGGAATCATATGCCAGATTTTAGAGTAAAGAATTAAGCTAACCTTAACTCAGAATGGCAAAATGCAATGAATGATTGACATATTCAAGTGATATAGTGGATTTAAAATTATATAGAAAGGTACCTATAAAAGATGCTGTTCTAATCAAAATAGGTATTTGGGTATAAAAAATATGAAAAAGTATATTCAAAATTTTGTTAAATATAGATTCCTATTAGGAGAATTAGTTAAAAAGGGAATTTCCCTTAAATATAGAAGATCTTATCTTGGTATCTTGTGGACCTTAATTGAGCCATTACTTACCATGATTGTATTAACTGTAGTGTTTGGTACACTATTTGGTAATAACGATCGAACATTTCCGGTATATATTCTATCCGGCAGATTGTTATACTCTTTCTTCTCTATTAGTACTAAAATAGCAATGAAATCAATACGTACACATAGTTCTATGATTAAAAAAGTGTATGTTCCTAAATATATGTATCCACTGTCAAGTGTACTTACGGAATATATTATATTTCTAATATCTCTGATCGTATTAGTAGCGGTCGCTGCAGTATTGAAAGTAAAGCCGACTATCTATTTATTTGGAGCTATTGTACCGTTAGTTATTATTGCAGTTATGGCTTATGGATTGGGGCTTATACTGGCAACATTGGCTGTATTCTTCCGCGACTTGGAGTATATATGGTCAGTAGCCTTGATGTTAATTATGTATACTTCAGCCATCTTTTATAAACCGGCAAAAATTATTAATGGCGGTTACGGATGGTTACTGGATATAAATCCGTTGTATTCAGTAGTATCCAATTTTAGAAATTCCATATTTGGTGCACCATTGGATCAAAGAGCATTATTAATATCAATTGCTTATAGTACAGTATTTTTGGTAGTTGGTACTATTATGTTCGCAAAGAAACAAGATGTATTTATTCTTTATGTGTAAAAGCCATGGCATTCTTCATTAATGTCATTTTATATACGTGTTAAAAGAAAAGGAGGCATACCATGGGTAAGACCGTTGTTGATGTACAACATGTTAGTATGCGATTTAGCCTATCTTCAGAAAAGGTAGATAATCTAAAAGAATATTTTATTAAATTTGTTAAAAAAGAAATTACTTATAATGTGTTCTGGGCTTTAAAAGATATAAACTTAAAAGTAAATAAGGGAGAGCGTCTTGGAATACTGGGGCTAAATGGTGCTGGTAAGAGTACCTTGCTTAAGATTATAGCAGGTGTATTAAAGCCTACAGAAGGTTCTGTAACAGTAAGAGGCGTAATTGCCCCCTTATTGGAGTTAGGTGCAGGATTTGAACCTCAATATACAGGTGCAGAGAATATCTATCTATATGGAGCTGTACTTGGGTATCCAAGAGAGTTTATAGCAGAGAAGTATGATGAGATAGTAGCTTTCTCAGAATTGGGTAAATTTATTAATGTGCCATTAAAGAATTATTCATCAGGTATGAAATCAAGACTAGGGTTCGCTATCGCAACCATTGTGGAACCGGATATATTAATACTGGATGAAGTATTGGCAGTTGGTGATGCAAAGTTTAAGAAGAAATGTGAAGCGAAGATCCAATCTATGTTTGATAAAGGGGTTACGGTATTGTTTGTATCTCACTCATTGGCGCAGGTGCAGAAGATCTGTGATAAGGCGATATTGCTGGAACATGGACAGGTTATAGCACAGGGCGGGATTGATGAAGTTAGTGCTATATATGAGGAGAAGACGAAATAAAAAAATATAGAGATATAATATAAAAAGACAAGAGAAACTTTCAAAGGATTCTTTTGTCTTTTATATTATATCTCTATCATCTTATTCTTGTTAAGCTTTTGCTTTATTACTAATTTGTTCTTTTACTTTATAATTACAAGCAATTCCGATACCAATTAATGCCCAAGCAATAGGAGCTACAGTAATGGTTGAGTCATTGGATATTCCTGAAACCATATAAGCAACAACTCCGATAAATATCGCTACTCCGACTCTCTTAAAATAAGTATCAAATTTTCCATTTATGTATATCTTTATGCAGGATATAAAATATGCAATAAAGAATACAAGAAATGCAATTAACGAAAGAACACCGGATTGAACGCTTATCTGTAAATATAAACTATGAGGTTTGGTTATTATCTGAGTATCATATCCCATATTCGTACGGTATACATAGTCTTGATGAGGAAACTGAATTGTAAAGGTATCTGCACCGGAACCGAGTATAATATTATCCTTTAGCAAAGGAATGGTTCGGGACCATATATACCCTCTACCGGAAGCAAAATTCTCATAACCTGTAAATAAAGAGGATTCTGCTTTATTAATTTTATCGAATCCACCAAAATAATTAAGGTAATAAAAAGTACCATCCTCAAATTGATTGGAGAAGACCCAATCTCTGCCTTCAATGTTTATTTGAACACAAAGTAAAGAATCATAAACAACAGGAGTGACTGTAATACCAGAAAATCTTTCATCTGTGATAGTGGATGTTAGTGTATTTGTATCTATTGTGGTTTCAATATCTTTACCATTTGTATCCTTCATTGTAATGTCAATATTTTCATCGAATTTATTTAGGTCAACGACTAAATTATTACCTTTGTAGGTTATAGTTAATACTTCTTCTGTTTTAATATCTGTCAAAGAGAATTCGGCTTTCTTGTTTAAAATGATATTTATATTACTAACTACTTTATTAAAGGTTGATGAAATAGCAGATCTAAAGCCAATAATTAATGTAATAAAGATACCAATAATAAGCAAGGTTATTTTAATATTACGAAAAATATATTTTCTATAAAAGATTATGGTAATAATTAATGCAATAAATAAACTAATGAAACCTGCTTTTGACTCAGCTCCTAAAAGACAAATAATAAGTCCTAATATTATACCTAAATATAGTAAACTAGTTTTTAATTTTTTCTCAGTTAACAGTAAACCAGCTATAAGTGGAAGAATCAAAGAAACGTATACACCAACATAATTTGGATTAAAGAGAGTTATATAAACTCGTTTAGGACCAAAAGTAAGTTTAAAACTATCAAGTTGGTCCCAATATCTTTCAGGTGTATATAATTTTTTACCAATAGTAGTTGCAAAAAAATCGTTACCAGTAGCTTGTAAAATACCTAAGAATATCATAATTAATATACCCATTAAAAAGTATTTTAATATGAACTTAATATCATCCTCAGTTTCGATAAAAAGATATGCATAATAAACAAGGAGACAGTAACCTAATATAACAAAGATGGACTCAAAGTGTCCGGATGTTCCTTTAAAACCCAAAGATGGATAATCAGAAAACACTGTAGAGAGTAATGCTAAAAGTCCATAAAGAGATAAAGGAATAAAGATAGGTAAAAATCTTGTTTTTTTCTTTTCTATATAGCCCTTCCAGATAAGAAAAAACAACATAATGAGACAAATCACAATAAAAAAGACTTGTTTGTAGAATAAGAATATGTCAAGTTCCTCACCGTTGCTGGAGTGCCACGAAAAACCGGATAAACCGGAATCGAATTCATACAAATACATAATCAACGGAAGTATAGACATAACAGCTACTAAAGGTAACATATATAACTTATTATAACCTTTACTTGGCTGATAAGAATAACTTGTCGAATGTTTTGATTTCTTATTCCTAGGTAAATTCATAGATTTCATATAAATAAATCTCCTTCATATGTAAATGGTTTAATGTATTTATAATATTGTAGTATGTTATAGCTTAAAAAACAAGTGTTACCATAAATATTAATGAATTGATAAAATATAATATGTGCAAATATTGTGTTTTTGTATTTTTGATATCGAATTAGCTTGTAAAAAAAAGCTGAAATCTTTATAATATAAATAAATATTCGAAAGGTAGAGTATTACTATGTATTTAAAATATATAAAGAGATGGATGGATTTTGTATTAGCGCTTTTGGCATTGATATTTTTGTCATGGTTATTTCTAACATTGATTATAACTATTAAATTAACTTCTAAAGGACCAGTATTTTTCTGTCAAAGAAGGATAGGAATACATAAGTCAGAATTCTACATACTTAAGTTTCGAACCATGAGAATTGATACGCCAAAAGATGTGGCAACTCATATGCTAAAAAATCCAGATGAATATATAACACCAATTGGAAGGTTTTTAAGAAGGACTAGCCTTGATGAATTACCTCAATTAATCAATATTATTGTTGGGCATATGTCGATTGTAGGACCTAGACCTGCATTATGGAATCAGTATGATTTAATTGAGGAACGGGATAAATATGGAGCCAATGATGTGCGACCAGGCTTAACTGGTTGGGCGCAAATAAATGGAAGAGACGAATTACCAATTACAGTTAAGGCGAAACTGGATGGGGAATACATAAAAAAGGTTGGATTTATATTTGATTTGAAATGTATTCTTAAAACTTTTAGTATCGTTATTCGTCGTGATGGTTTAAAGGAGGGGGCATGAAGAAGGTACTAATAATTGGAGCTAATAGTTATATTGGTAAGAGTTTCTGTCAGTATGTTTCAACTAGATGTAAAAATGATATAGTTGCATATAAGACCAGTGCCTCTGATGATTCATGGAAGAATGAAAATCTAATGAATTATGATGCTGTTCTAATGCTTTCTGGTATTGTCCATAAGAAGGAGAATAAATCGCTAGAAGATATTTATGATAAAGTGAATCATAAACTGGCTGTACAGATTGCAAAAGCAGTTCAAGCGAGTGGAGTTAAACAATTTATATTTATGAGTACTGCAGCAGTATATGGTTCAAAAGTAAAGCACATAACGAAACATACTGTTCCCAATCCGACAACCTACTATGGTAAATCTAAGCTTGCAGCAGAAAAAGGTATTATGAAACTTAAGTCGGATAAATTTCTAATTACAGTTGTAAGACCACCCATGGTTTATGGTGAAGGATGTAAGGGTAATTATCCAAGACTCGTAAAATTAGCTAGAATGGTTCCAGTATTTCCTGAGATACATAATAAAAGAAGTATGATACATATCGATGAATTAAATAAATATCTTGCTATGTTAATTCAGAATGAAAAAGGTGGAGTATTTCACCCGCAGGACAAAGATTATGTAGATACCTGTGACCTTGTAATTAACATACGAAAAGGTATGGGGAAAAATACTTGGGTTACAGGAGCTTTTAACCAAGTGATATATTTACTTAGCAGATATATTAAAAGTTTAAACAAGATGTTTAGCGATTATTATTATGACAAAGATCTTGAATAATATAAAAAGTATAACTATAGACAAAAGATTTTATGGAGAAATTATGCAAAAAGTAAAAGTATTGCAAGTGAATAAGTTATATTATCCAGTTACTGGTGGAATAGAAAGAGTAGTGCAACAGATTGCAGAGGGATTAAATGAAAAAACGGATATGAAAGTCCTTGTCTGCCAGAAAAAAGGAAAAACAGTAATTGAAAATATTAATGGTGTTACTATACAAAGGGCAGGTAGCTTCGGAGTTTTATTTTCAATGCCGATATCAATCTCTCTTTTTTGGCAATTGAGAAAACTATCAAGGGATAGAGATGTAATACACTTCCATATGCCTTTTCCATTAGGTGATTTAGCTTGTTTATTATCAGGATATAAGGGAAAGGTAGTAGTATGGTGGCACAGTGATATTGTAAGACAGAAAAGGCTTATGAAACTATACCAGCCTATAATGGACAAGTTTTTAAAAAGGGCAGATGTTATTATTGTTGCAACTAAAGGGCATATAGATGGTTCAGATTATTTGCTGAAGTATATAGGTAAATGTATTATTATACCTTATGGAGTTGATAAAGAAATCGAAGAAAAAGGTGATTATTATTTAAAGAATTCTCAGCCAACTCTTAAAGCTAATATAAATATGTTGTTTGTAGGTAGACTAGTATATTATAAAGGTTGTAATGTTTTAATAGAAGCATTTAGTAAAGTAAAAGGTGCTGAATTAACTATTATAGGCAGTGGCGAACTAGAAGAAGAGTTAAAGTTGCAAGCTAAGAAAGCTAGAATTTCTAATAAAGTTCACTTTTTAAGTAATGTTGATAAGGAAAAACTTAATCATGCTTTTAAAGAGTGTGATGTTTTTATACTTCCTTCGATTATGAAAAGTGAAGCATTTGGACTAGTTCAGATAGAAGCAATGGCATACGGGAAGCCAGTGATTAATACCAATCTTCCTAGTGGAGTACCTTATGTAAGTTTAGATCATGAAACTGGGTTAACAGTACCTCCAAATAATGTACAAGCTCTGGCAGATGCTATGACATGGATGGTTGAGCACGAAGAAGAAAGGCTAGAAATGGGAAGAAAGGCTAGAATAAGAGTGAAGGAACATTATCGTATGGATGATATGTTACAAAAAGTTCTAGATGTTTATCAAAGTTAAAATTACATGTAATAACTATCTGGATAGTTAAAAGTTTTTAATATAAAATCAATGAAAGAGGTAGAAAATGAATAAGCCTAAGTATTATAATATTGCATTTTTAAGAGTTTTTGCCACAATAAGCGTAGTTTTAGGACATACATTAATGTATGAAAGCCATATAATGCTTAATGTATATAAAGTTGTTTATTCATATAATATGCCATTGTTTGTTTTTATTTCGGGATTTCTTTTTATGGATTCACAAATTCGAAATAATTGCAAATTCTTAACAGTTGTTACAAATAAATTTAAACGATTAATAATTCCAACTTTTATTGTATCATTATTTTGGATACTTCCTGCACATATATTTATTAGTCAAGATATGAAGCTTTCAATTTCTACGATTTTTGAGAAGGGTAAAGATTTATTATTAGGAAATGTTGAATATTTATGGTTCCTATTAATGCTTTATTGGGTAATAATAATGTTTTACCCAATAAGTAAACTTTTTAAAACACGTTATTCCAATATATTAATTCCAATAGTTGGAATGACATTGATATTTATTTATTTAAAAACTAGCCTTTATAATATGCCTAACTTTTATTCAATATCACAAGCTTCAAAATATATATTTTATTTTTATCTTGGAGCTGTATTTGGAAAATATCATGTTGCTATTGATTCGTTTATACGAAAAAATAAAGTAATTGTTATGTTTATAGCAATATACTTTGTACTAAATGGTCAAGTGTATATAATTTTTAAGTATGATACGTATGTTGGTGCTTGGTTCATAACGAGTCATATTTGGTCATATCTTGTTGTATCAACTGTAACTGTAATTTTTTTATACGTTTTATCAGTTTGTTGTAATGATTATATAGAAAAATGGTTTAAAAGAAGTAAATTTATAAGTTTTATTGATAAAGAAAGCTTAGGTATATATTATGTACATACACAAATGGGTACAATAATGGTTCAATTAATTAGCAAGATTAAGCTTCCTCTTACTAGGTTTAATAAAATATCAACTCTATTTATTTCAATGGTATTATTATCATCTTTAGTTATATTGTTTTATAATAAAATTAAAACAAAATTAAAACAAACTATTTTAGTTAACCTTTCGTAAGCTCAAGCAGGTAATTGGTGGATTTTGTTACTATTTTTAGAGTAAATCCATGCTAAGCTGAAACGTTATCTCAAAAAGGAGAAATCACACCAATTGATACGGTAACAGACCAAAAAGAACAGAAACATATAGAGTTAACAGTGAAGACGATTGAAGGTTATGTCCAAGTTAGCTGCATAGCAATGGGTATCATATAACTTATATCATTGAATTTTTCAGAAGAAATGCAGGTGGGAATATTTCGCTATTTGAGGACACCGTCGAAAGAAATTGTATCAGAAGCAACAGTTGCTAAGTATTTAAGGTAAAATATTTTTCGCATTATGGCTAAAAAGTCTTATTTATGCATAACACGATTTATTCATGAGAAGCAGAAACCCATTCTTAAAGTGATTGAACTTTTGATTGTCCAGTAACTATGAGATTACTATTATTGTTGCTAATTAAGATTATTATTTGGTAAAAAACCAAATATAACAAAATTATATTGTTAATATATTTTAGGTAAGGTATAATATAATTTGTCGAATTATTAATCATAAATGAAAAGATAGGATATTATGTTGAAGATAGCATTTGATGTTCAATTGTTAATGAAAGGAGAAAAAACAGGGATTGGTTGGTGTACAGAAAACTTATTAAAGAATATAGCTCAATATGATGGTTTCGTATATCAGCTCAATTGTTTTACTCTTGGATACAATTCAGAACAATTACAAAACGTAGAAAAATATATGAGTTTAGGGTTTAAAATTAAGAAATGTACATGGTTCCACGATGTATTCTATAGAATGATGTGGAGCTTCTTTCCTGTACCATATTCATTGTTCTTTGGTAAGAATACAGATATTACAATGTTTTTTAATTACTTAATTCCTCCAGGAGTAAGAGGAAAAAAAATAGCAATTATATATGACATGACATATAAAACTTATCCTGAGACAGTAAGAAATAGAACAAGACATCTGCTAAATCTGGCACTGGAAAAGTCATGCCAAAGGGCAGATCATATAATAACAATTTCAGAATTTAGTAAAAAGGAGATTATAAAATATTTAGGTATACCTAAGGATAAAATAACAGTTATGCCTTGTGGAGTGGATTTCTCTATATATCACCCCAATTATAGTGTAGATGCAGTTAATAAGGTAGTTGAAAAATATAATATAGATAGCCCTTATATTTTATATCTTGGTACTTTAGAGCCAAGAAAGAATATTGAAAGATTAATTCGAGCTTACGGAAAGCTTTCTGAGGAGAAAAAAAACTTGCCTAAACTAGTTTTAGCAGGAAGAAAAGGTTGGATGTATGAAAGTATCTTTAAAACTGTAAAAACTTTAAATTTGGAAGAAAAAATTGTATTTACAGGCTATGTAGACGAAAAAGATGCTCCTATTTTAATGAAAGGAGCAGAAATTTTCTTATTTCCATCAATTTATGAAGGATTTGGAATGCCTCCATTAGAAGCAATGGCATGTGGTACACCTGTATTAGTTTCAAATGTATCATCTTTGCCGGAGGTAGTAGGTGATGCAGGAATTCAAGTGAATCCATTTTCTATAGAAAGCATAAAAAATGGTATGGAGTATCTAATTAATAATAAGGAAAAAAGGTTAGAATTATCACTAAGAGGAATACAAAAATCAAAAGCATTCACTTGGGATGTTTCAGCAGAAATATTAAGAAACGTTTTTAATGGGTTAAAATAGTATTATATTTTTAGTTTTTATTAAACATATTGAAAATTGAGGTAAAATATGCAATGCAAATATTAAAAGAATTATATGATTATAGACAAATGATATATAGCCTGGTAAGAAAAGACTTGCGTGGTAGATATAAAGGATCTGTCTTGGGATTCTTATGGACTTTTATAAATCCCTTATTACAACTTGTTATTTATACAATTGTTTTTTCAATAATATTAAGAGCAGGAATAGATAAATTTTATTTATATTTATTTGTTGCTTTAGTTCCTTGGATATTTTTTCAAACATCTATCACTGGAGGTTCGGCATCGATCCATTCTCAACAGGATTTAATAAAAAAGATATATTTTCCCAGAGAAGTGATTCCAATTTCATATGTAACTAGTTGTTTTGTTAATATGCTTTTTAGTTTTGTTATCATATTTATTGTGGTTGCGTTTTCAGGCGTTCATATAAAATTGTTAGGGCTTTTATGCCTACCAATTATAATGTTTGTTGAATACATATTAGCATTAGGTTTTGCAATGATTGCTTCTGCCGTAACAGTGTACTTTAGAGATTTGGAACACATATTAGGAATTGTTACAATGGCTTGGATGTACTTAACTCCCATCATGTATCCCATAGAGATGGTACCTGAAAATTTAAGAAAAATATTTATGTTAAATCCTATGACACCTATAATAACAGCTTACAGAGACATTTTATATTATGGTACAATATCTCACATAAATACTTTATTGAATGGATTCTTACTCGGGGTTGTTACTCTTGTTATTGGATTTGCTGTTTTTGGAAAATTAAAGAGACATTTTGCGGAGGAATTATAGTGAGTGTTATTAGTGTAAAGAATGTTGAAAAAAACTTTAAAGTATATTTTGATAAAGGACAAAGTCTTAAAGAAAGATTACTGTTTAAAAATAGAAATCACTATGAAATAAGAAAGGTACTGAAAGGAATTTCTTTTGAAGTTGATAAAGGGGAAGCACTAGGTCTTATTGGAGAAAATGGTTCTGGTAAAAGTACTTTGCTAAAATTGATGACTAAAATCATGTATCCAGATAAAGGTAATATTAATATTAAAGGCAGGGTCTCAAGTTTAATTGAATTAGGAGCAGGATTTCATCCTGACATGAGTGGTAAAGAAAACATTTACACAAATGCATCTATCTTTGGATTAACTAAAAAAGAAATAGACAGAAGATTAAACGATATAATTTCTTTTTCTGAACTTGAAGAATTTATTGATAATCCTGTCAGAACTTATTCATCCGGTATGTATATGCGACTAGCTTTTTCAGTAGCAATTAATGTAGACGCTGATGTACTTCTAATAGATGAAATATTAGCTGTTGGTGATGCAAGTTTCCAGAGCAAGTGTTTTGATAAATTAAGGGAAATAAAGAAAAATGGGACAACCATTGTAATAGTATCACACTCATTGGGGCAAATTGAGCAAATATGTGATAAATCTATATGGATAGATCAAGGAGTTATAAGAGAAGTAGGAAAGCCAAGAGAAGTACATCCAATTTATATGGAATTTATGGGTGAAAAAAGGCATCAGGTGATAGAAAGTTCAAAGAAAATAGAATCAAAAAATAATGATCAGATAATTGAAGAACAAGCAGAAGATACAAATGAAGGAAATACTCCATTAGAGATAACAAGTATAAACAGATGGGGTAATAAAGATATTGAAATTAATGAGGTTAAGATATGCGATAATTTAGGAAATGAAAAATACGTATATAGAACTGGTGATTTAATGGATATTATTATTAAATATAAAATGAATAATGAAACTGTTAACCCTGTTATCGGAATAGGTATTTTTAGAAATGATGGTATACACTGCTATGGTACTAATACAAGTACAGATAGTATAGATAATGTTACTTTAAAGGAAGAAGGAAGTATTAGATTTAGTATCTCAAAAAATAACTTATTAGAAGGGGAATACCTATTAGATGTTGCAATTCATACAAAAGAAGGTTTTGCTTATGATTATCTAAAAGACGTAAAAAGTTTTAGGGTCTATTCAGTACAATCAGATATAGGTGTTACTAGATTAGATCATGAATGGGATATCAATTAAGGGAGATTATTATGGAAAATATTGATTTAGATAAAGTTATTGATGAGATTCGAAAATCTATTAAAGTCCTGTCTGATCTTGATATCGAAGATAAGTTTGAAGAAATATCAATAAGTAAAATTATAAATGATATTACAGAACAAGCTGAGAATATGGTGACTGGTGATAAGTTTATTGAAAAAAAGAACTATGTTCAAGTAATTTCTAATAGTGAATCAAAGAAAATAAAATTACTAAAAAAAATAGATAACAGGCTTAGAAAATTATCAATATACGATAAAAACATTAGACCAAGGCTTAGAATAAAGCTAGATAGTTTTTATAATAAAAAAATTATTGATGGTAACGAGTTGCTCAAATTTGAAGATGAAGAATTTATTGATGCACTTTATCGGAGTGTTTTATTCAGAGAAGCTGATATTGAAGGAAAAAATAATGCACTTCAATTCTTAAGAAAATCAGGTACAGATAAAATAGATTTAATAAATTTTTTTATAAAATCAGATGAAGGAAAATCAAAAAATATTAAAGTAGTTGGTATTTGGAAAAAGAAAGCATTTATATATGCAAAAAGAGGGATTTACAAAATCCCTATATTAGGATTCATTATCCAATTCTTGGTTAATATTTGTTTATTAACTAAGAGATTAAGAAACTTCCAGCTAGGATTCGATGATATATATAATCAAATTAGACTATTAAATACTCGTTCTTTGAATATTGAAAAAGATTTAAATCAATTTAGGAATAGTACTAACTCTATTAAGCAAGATATAGAAAGTATTAATGATAGGACTAAAGAGATTGAGCATTTCAAACTTGAAAGCGTCATATTCGAAGAAAAGCAGAATAGTAAATTAAAATATGAAAAAGATATTATTGATAGGTTTTATCTCCGATATAATGAAGTTGTTATGCCAGATTCTCGCGAAGAAGTTAAAAAACGATCAATTATTTATATTGATAAGTTAAATAATTGGTTTAGAAATCGAAATAAGAAAGAGTTAATTGTAATTGATTTAGGATGTGGAGAATGTGAATGGGTTGAACTTCTAAATGATAATGGATTTCATGCTAAAGGTGTAGATAGTAATTCTTCTGTTGTAAAAAAGGTAAAAGAAATTTTACCTAATATTAATATTGAGGAAATAGATGCATTTTCATATTTAAAAAGATTAGATGATAATTCAGTGGACATATTATCATCATTACACATGGTAGAGCATTTAGATATGATCGAGTTAATTGAACTGTTAAGTGAATGTAAGAGAGTCCTGAAAAGTGGTGGTGTGCTTATTGTTGAAACTCCTAATCCTCAAAATATATTAACTTCAACCTATTATTTTAACATGGATCCCACCCATAAAAAGCCTATACCACCTGAACTTTTAGCATTTCTAGTTAATGAAAGTGGATTAACTGTAGAGGAAAAGATATTATTATATCCATTAGAATTTATTCCTTACGAATACAGTGAGGATGATCCTATAAAGGATATTATATTTAGATTTAATATGGAACAAGCATATTCAGTATTGGCGGTGAAGAGATAATGAAAATTGTATTAATGCACCAAACTATTACAAAGCATGATGCTATAGGTAATGATATAGAAGTTATGTTTAATATCTTGAGGGAAAAACATGATTGTAAAGCTTTTGCCCTAAATAGATTTAATGATAAATTAGAATATATAAATGAGAGCGAATTAGAAGAAGTACTATGTGATAAAGATAACTTAGTTATCTATCATCACAGTGTTAATTGGGAATATGGAGAAGAACTACTTAGAAAATGTAAATGTAAACTTATTATAAGATACCATAATATTACTCCACCAGAGTTTTTTAAACCATATAATGAATTCCATTATGAGCAATGTGATAAGGGTCGTAAACAAACAATCAGATTTGCGGAAGAACTAAAAAATGCGTTTTGGTTAGTAGATTCCTACTATAATGCTGAAGATATAAAAAATGTAGATAAAAACAGAATTGCTATTTGCCCACCTTTTAATAAAATCGAAAATTGGGCAGCTGGTATACCAGATGAAGAAGTATTAAAAGCACTCTTATATGATAGAAATATTAATTTGCTATTTGTAGGTAGGGTTGCACCAAATAAAGGCCATTTATTTTTGCTAGATGTATTACACAGTTATTGTATAAATTATGGTACTAATATTAAACTTCGGATTATTGGTAAATTTGATGAAGGTTTGCCTGGATATAATCAGCTAATAAACAACAAAATTAATAATTATGGTCTTAATCAATATGTAGAGTTTATAGGTGAAATTAATGATGCAACACTTATATCATATTATCTAGGAAGTGATTTTTTCATTTGTGCTAGTGAACATGAAGGATTTTGCGTACCTATACCTGAGGCACAGTATTTTCAGCTACCTATCATTGCGCGTAGAACAAGTGCAGTTCCTGAAACAATAGGGAAAAACCAAATTGTTTTAGGGGATAATGTAAAGGAATATGCTGCTGCCATTCATGTGTTATATGAGAATGAACAGTACAATAAATACATACGTGATAATGGTGTTAAAAACTTTAATGATAGGTTTACATATATGGAGATTTTAATAATATTTAAAAATATATTAAGAGAAAGTATGGGGGTGGAAGTGTGAAAATAGCCATTGCTACAGTACAGGTCCCCTTTATTAAAGGCGGAGCAGAAATTCTTACTAATATGTTGTGTGAGGAATTAAAAAAGAGAGGGCATAAAGCTGATATCATATCAATTCCATTTAAGTGGTATCCTTCTTCTACGCTTTTAGATTGTATGTTCATGGGTAGAACTATGGATTTATCAGAAGTAAATGGAGAAAAGATAGATCGAGTAATTGCAATGAAATTTCCAGCTTATTATGTAAAACATGATAATAAAATTTTATGGTTAATGCACCAACATAGACAGGCCTATGATTTATGGAATACTAAATATGGAGATCTGCAAAACATGCCTAACGGTGAGTTTGTTAAAAATATGATTATTAAACATGATAATAAATATATTGCAGAGGCAAAAAAGATATATACTATTGCAAATAATACATCAAAGCGATTAATGAAATATAATGGGATAGAGAGTGAGACTTTATACCATCCTCCTTTGAATTATGAAAAAATGCATTGCGATGCTTATGGAAACTATATTTTTTATGCAAGTAGAATTGATCCGATGAAGCGACAACGCTTACTAGTGGAGTCCGCTAGGTATATTAAATCAGATGCTAAAATTGTCATAGCTGGTTCAGGAAGTAAAAATGAACTTGACTATATAAGTAATCTTATTAATAAATATAATTTAAAAGATAAAGTAAAAATGGTTGATTATATTTCAGAGGAAGAAAAAATAGATTATTACGCAAAGTGTTTAGGTGTATATTTTGGGGCATATGATGAGGATTATGGATATATAACATTAGAAAGCTTCTTTTCAAAAAAGCCAGTCATTGTTCACAAAGATGCAGGAGGACCATTAGAATTTGTTATTGACGGCGAGAATGGTTATATAATTGATGAAGATGCCAAAATTCTAGCAGAAAAGATTGATGAACTATTTTTTGACCGTAATAAAGCAAAAAAAATGGGTAAAGAAGGGTACGAATCTTTGAAAAATAAGCATATTGATTGGGATTATGTCATTGACAAACTACTTCAATAAGGAGGATGTAATGGAGAAGCCGTCATTACTTTATGTTAGTCCTTTTTGGCCTAAAAAAAGTGGAATTAGTGAATACAGTGAAGCTCTTATTAGTGGTTTAGCGGTATATTTTGAAATTACTTTAGTTATTGATAACTATAAAATTGAGAATAATGAAGTAAATAAAAAATATAGAGTGATACAGTATAACAAAGAAATAAAATATGATGAATACAATTACATTATATATAATTTTGGTAACAACCCTGAATATCATGGATATATGTATGATATGATTCAAAAATATCCAGGTTATGTAATTTTACATGACTATATATTATACTATTTATTTGTAGGGTATTATGCTAATAAAAACATGCTTTTTCAAAAAATTTATGAAATTGAAGGATGCTATGGAATACAAATTGTAAAAAACAGCCTTAAGAATTATGATAATAATGATTTACTACGACATAAACAAATAGCATCTTTATTGCCAATGAATAAAGAAGTTATAGAGAAAGCTAAAGGAGTGATTGTTCATTCTGAGTACACAAACAATATAATTAAAAAAAATTATTCAGGAATTAATACTTTGGTAATCCACCTAGTTAAATGTGAAACTGAAAACTTTGATGATAAATTGTTCTTACATAATAAATTAGGAATAGGTAAAAACGAAAAAATAATAGGTTCAGTTGGGTTTATTGCTGAAACAAAGCAAAATGAGTTAGCTTGTTTGGCTATAAAAAAATATAACGATACACATAATGAAAAAATACATTATGTAATGATTGGTGAAGGAAATTACGTTGATTATCTATTAGATGATTATATACATAAAACAGGATTTATAAATAATAAAGATTTTTTCAAAGCTATAAATTCGTGTAGTATTATATTAAATCTACGTTATCCTTATAATGGTGAGTCTTCAGCTACACTAATTCAGTGTATGGATATTGGAATACCGTGTGTGGTTACTAATATAGGTTGGTTTAGTGAAATACCAAATAATTCAGTAATTAAGGTACCAGTTAAAATCTCAATAGATGAACTATGTGATAAACTCGATGAAATAATTCAAAGCAATTTGGATGTCCTTGTTTATAATGCTAAAAAATATGTAAAAGATTTTTGTATACCAGAAAAAGTTGCTAAATCTATTTATGATTTTTTATTATGAAGAGTATGAAATATAGATTAGAAGGTACTAGTATAAAGAAATAATTATTTGGATTTTGAGAAATGAATATCTTCATGACGATAAGGTATTCATAAAGAAATTTCACGATGAAATCAGTGATCTAGCGGGATATATTGCTGGAGCCTCCGCTTCTCAGTTTTTCGTCAGGAAATCGTTCAACACAAGGGGATATCATAGTTGAAACCCATACATGGTGTCAAATTCCAGTAAAAGTATACTTTCTGATAGAAATTATACTATAGCAATTCTTTCTCGTAATTATAATGAAGTGAAAAGAAATAATAAATTTTTAATTACAACGCTGATAGCTTAATATGATAGTCTAGCCATTCGCATAGCGTTAAGCATGATGAAAGATCCACCTATAATAATAAAAATACTCATTATCCTTTTCGACGGAAAATTAAATGATATAAATAGAATCCTCTCTAGAGGGGGATTTTCCACTTATCACTCAGACGATTTTAATTTTATGATACTGCACAGTAAGTGATAAAATGTCACCTGAGTGGAATTTCCATTACTTGTGTTTTTACTGGATGGGATGAGAATGCTCCCTAGAAAAGATATATTGGTTTAATAATTTTGTTCAGAGCAATTCGTCAGAAAGATTTGCTAGGTGGAATTATGTTTCAAAGTGCCATAGCTTAATATTACTGGGTGCTAGGTAGCAAAGTTCAAAATGTTAGTGGAGGAAATATATGGAAAAAATAGATAAAAAAAATCTAATATTTATATTTGCGTGTGGAGCAATTCTTGGATTGATTTCATTTATTGGTATATATGGCTATAATGTATTGAATGTACAGTACGATGATTGGCTAATGAGAGGAGGAGATATTTCTCAGCACTATTTAGGGTGGAGATATTACCGTGAATCTAATTGGTCTTTTCCTATAGGACTGATAGAAGGATTAGCTTATCCAAGCAAATTTTCTATCATCTATACTGATTCAATACCTCTATTTGCTGTAATTTTTAAAGTTATGTCACCAATACTGCCTGAGACGTTCCAGTATTTTGGAATTTGGGGAGCTGTCTCATTTATGTTACAGGGAGGAATTTCTGCAATCATTATTAAAAAGTTTACCAAAAGTAATATAATTCCAATTATTTCTTCATTATTCTTTATCTATTCTCCTGTTGTTTTGCAAAGAATGTTTGCACACTCTGCCCTTGCAGGACATTGGATTATATTGTGTGCAATAGCAATTTACGTATATAAAGAATACTTTAATTCATTTAAAAAAAATATTATTAGTTGGTCTATCTTGTTATCTTTAGCGGTTAGCATTCATATGTATTTTGTTCCTATGATTGTTGCAATTATGTTCTTTTATTATATTAAAGATTATATTGAAAATAAGAGAATAAAAGAATCTATCATTGTAATGCTATCATCTATTACAATTGCATTGGTAATAATGTATCTACTTGGAGCGTTTTATGGAAATTCTGATATTATACAAGGCGGATTAGGTATATATAGTGCTAATATTAATACTTTATTTAATTCACAATTAACTTCTAAATTTCTCTTACAATTACCTTTAGCTACAAGTGGTCAATATGAAGGATATGCATATCTAGGAATAGGTGTAATTATTTTATTATTAATTGCAATTGTTGATATAATTGATAAATTTGATATGAAAATCAATTTTAAGAATTGGATAAAAAATAATATTGATTTAGTTTTATGTATAAGTATCATGTTTGTATTTTTTATTTTTGCACTTAGCCCTACTATAACAATTAATGATAAAATAATTGTTAATATTCCACTACCTAGTTTTATAAACTCTGTATTAAGTATATTTAGAGCTTCAGGAAGATTTATGTGGCCAATTATGTATATTCTTATGATTTTATTAATAGTAAATGTTATAAATAATCATTCAAAAAATATGCCTGTAATATTAGTGATTTGTTGTATATTACAATTAATTGATATTTCACCTGTGATTAAAAATCTAAATCTTAGGTTTTCAAATAAAATAGAGTATACATCAAAGTTAAATTCAGATGCTTGGGAAGAACTTTCAAAAGATCATAATGAAATAATTTTTATACCTATCGAAGGTGAAGGTAATAGTGAAATTTTATCATCCTACTTCGATATAGATACAATTTTTGATTTGGGAGAATATGCAATTGATAACAATATGGTTATGAATGATTTTTACATAGGTAGAAGAGATTCAAAAAAAATTTCTGAGTATAGATATAAGCAATGGAATGATTTAATTAATGGAAATATAAATAATAATGCTTTATATATATTCAAATCAGTACCTTTTAGCTTAATAGATAGTGAAAACATAAACTTCTATAAAATTGATAACATTATTGTTGGGTGTGAAGATAAACTTAGTGAAACAGGTAAATATAAAAATTTTCAAAAACTAAATAAAAATAGTAAATACAGTATTGGATTAAAAGATAATGAATATTTAATAAATGGAGATGATACAGAAAATGGGAGAAAATTAAGAAATAATGGAGTTTCATTTGGACCATATATATCTTTAAGTAAAGGAACATATATGGTATCTATAAAGGGTGTAAATTTAGATAAAGCAAATTATGATGTGTGTTATGAAAATGGAAAAAATACTGTTCAACACAATGAAATATATATAGATAGTAATTTAATTAATTATGAATTTACTTTGGAACAAGATGTTATAGCTTTAGAAATAAGAGTTATGAATAATCAAGAAGAAGATATAATAATCAATAATATTATTTTAGAAAATAAAAATGCTAATAAATAGTAAAGTAATATTTAAAAATTTTTAAACAAATTAGATGAAAGGATGATACTGACATGAAGAAAATTTCAGTAATTGTCTCAGTATACAATGAAGAAAAGGTTCTTAATGATTTTTACATAGAAACAAAAAATGTATTAGAACAATGTTGTTGGGATTTTGAAATAATATTTGTTAATGATGGAAGCCATGATAATAGCTTGGCTTTATTAAATGAAATTGTTAATAAGGATAATAAAGTTAAAGTTATTAGTTTCTCAAAAAATTTTGGACATGAAGCAGCTATGATTGCAGGAATAGATTATAGTTCTGGTGACGGAGTGGTATGTATGGATGCAGATTTACAGCATCCCCCAGAACTTATACCAAAAATAATTGAAAAGTTCAATGAAGGGTATGAAGTAATTAGTATGGTTAGAACAAAGAATCAAGATGCAGGATTATTAAAAAACATCACATCAACAATGTTCTATAAAATCCTAAATATGATGTCTCCAGTTAAATTTGAGAATAATGCATCTGATTTTTTTGCAATAGCTAGTAATGCTGCTAATGTACTAAAAAAAGAATACAGAGAAAGAATGAGATTTTTAAGAGGCTATGTTCAAATTATAGGCTTTAATAAAATAGTAATTGAATATGAAGCAAATGATAGAAGAGCTGGTGAAAGTAAATATAGTATTAAAAAGCTTGTTAATTTCTCAATTAATGCACTACTTAGTTTTTCAGATTTACCTTTAAAGTTGGGTATTTTTTCTGGTTTAATTGTAGCAATCATCGGATTTATTTTAATGATTTATACTATATATACTAAATTGGTCTATAATGCACCTAGCGGATACGCAACAATAATAGTTGTTCTGTGTTTTATGTTTTCTTTAATGTTCATAATAATTGGTATTATAGGTGAATACATTGCGATAATATTTGCAGAAATCAAGAATAGACCTATTTATATTATTAAAGAAACAAAGAATTTAAAAAGTATAGATGAAAGTGAAGAATAGAATGAATAAAAAATTTCTAATACATATTTATAATAATAGAATTATCAGGTATATAATTTTTGGTGGATTAACTACACTTGTAAATCTTTGTAGTTATTTTGTATTTCGTACTTTTGTTAAGATGAATGTAAATAAAGCTAATATAATTTCTATAATAATAGCTATTTTATTTGCTTATACAGTTAATTCAAAATTTGTATTTGAATCTAATTGTAATAATTTAAAAGAGAAATTTTATGAGTTTATAAAATTTATTAGTGCAAGAATTTCAACTATGCTAATAGAAGTTATTGGAGTTTTTATTTTTGTAAATTTACTTCAATTTAATGATTTTATTTCAAAGATATTAATTCAATTTGTAGTGTTAGTCCTAAATTATGTATTTAGTAAGTTAATTGTATTTAAAACGGAAAATGAGTCGGTTAAAATTAGCTAATATCTTTTTACGAATAAATACAATAGAATTAGAAAATAGAGAAAGAGTCATTTAGTCTTTGATATTCCGCCTAGAACATGTCATATCTATACCTTGGAATCATTCCTTTTTAGGATACATAACTATTATGAGTATCGATTTCAAAAACTATAAAAAAGCTTTTATTTTACTGGTTATAATTCTAAAAAAAGTTTAAAACTAATAGATTATTATATAAAAGTATTCTAGAATCTTTATTATAAGATCCCAGAATACTTCTTCTTATAAAGCTAATCTCCAGTAATTAATAGTTGATTGGATTGTATTAAGTAAGTTTATCTCAGGTTGCCAATTAGTGCAAGAAATAAATTTTGATACATCTGCTTCTATAATAGCTACATCTACTGGCCTCAATTTATCATGATCAACTTCAACTTTAATTTCTACTTTTGACATTTCTAATATCATCTTCAAAATATCTTCAATAGCAACAGCTTTTCCACTTCCAACATTATAGGTCTCACCCTTTTCTCCTTTTTGTATTAGAAGGGAATATGCTCTTACAACATCTCGTACGTCAGTAAAATCTCTTTTAGCACTTAAGTTACCAACTTTAATAACCGGATCCCGCAATCCTTTTTCAATCTCTGCAACCTGCTTACAGAAGTCAGCCACTACAAACATTGGAGCTTGTTTCGGACCAATATGGTTGAATGCTCTAACCATTATAACATCCATTTGATATGCATCCGCATATATTTTACCAATCATGTTTTGGCAAGCTTTTGTTGCTGCATAAATATTACCCGGTCGGGTTGGATTTGTTTCTGCTATTGGTGTCTCATCAGGAAGAATGTGACCGTATTCTTCACCAGAGCCAATTAAAAGAACACGTGGTTTATAATCTAATTCTCGTATTGCATCTAATACATTCACACTGCCTTTAATGTTAACATCAATAGTAAGAGATGGATTTTTCCATGAGAGAGAGACGGAACTTTGTGCAGCTAAGTGGAATATGTAATCAGGTCTTACATATTCCAATAATTTATTTATTGCATTTTTGTCTAGTATATCAAGATTAAAGATGGATATATCTTCTCTTTCTTCAATCGTTTCATGCTCTAGTTTCGTAACAGCAACTGACCATCCGCAATCATTGAGCAGATGGTCAATTAGATAACTTCCTACAAAACCGGCACCTCCAATTATTAATGCTTTCATGAGATCCCTCCGTTTTTGTAATAACCTTTATGAATCATTTCTAATTTAATTTGCTGATTTTAATTTCTCTTGTCACTAATTCCATATCATTTTTAACCATTCTTTCTACAAGGTTAGCAAATGGTATTTCACGTTTCCAACCAAGAACAGTTTCAGCTTTTGTTGGATCTCCTAATAGGATATCTACTTCAGCTGGGCGGAAGAACTTAGGATTTATTTTTACAATTGTTTTTCCTGTAGTTTTATCAATTCCAATTTCATCTACACCTGTCCCTTGCCATTCAACAGTAATTCCAACGTGATTAAAAGCAATTTCTACAAATTCTCTAACTGTTCTAGTCTCATTTGTTGCTATTACATAATCGTCTGGAGTTTCTTGCTGAAGCATTAACCACATAGCTTTTACATAATCTTTGGAATGGCCCCAATCACGTTTAGAATCCATGTTACCTAATTCTAAATGATCTTGAACTCCTAATTTAATTCTAACTACTGCATCCGTAATTTTCCTTGTAACAAATTCTTTACCACGTCTTTCACTTTCATGATTGAATAAGATACCACTACATGCATATAGATTATAACTTTCACGGTAATTTTTAGTTATCCAGTGACCATATAATTTAGCTACTCCATATGGACTTCTTGGATAGAACGGAGTAGTTTCTTTCTGTGGAATCTCTTGTACAAGACCAAACATTTCACTTGTGGAAGCTTGATAGAAGTGAGCAGATGGTTTTACGGTACGAATTGCCTCTAACATATTAGTAACACCCAGTGCGTTAATATCAGCAGTAGCGATTGGTTGTTCCCAACTAGTCGCTACAAAGGATTGCGCCGCAAGATTATATACTTCATCTGCTTGGGATATTATCATTGCATTAATTAGTGATATAACATCAGTCATATCTGCATAGATAAAATTAATCTTGTCCTTAATATGGTCAACATTACCGTAATCCACAACACTTTTTCTTCTCATAATGCCATATACATTATATCCTTTTTCTAATAACAATTCTGCAAGATAAGATCCATCTTGTCCTGTAATTCCTGTAATTAATGCATTTTTCATAATTTTATACTCCTTTGTTAATATTATATAATTAGATATATTCATTTCTATTACATATTTTTAGATTCTCTAAAACTTTTTTAATATCTCCAGCACTGTCTTTTTGACATATAAGAGTTGCATCTTCGGTATCTACTATTATAAGGTTTTCAATACCCACAGTAGCAATGAGCTTATTGCCACCTTCTATAATACAATCTTTAGAATCAATAGTAATTACATTACCATCAACAACATTACCATACTCATTGGTTTTTTTTATGCGCTCGACCGCAAGCCAAGAACCTACATCATCCCATCCAAAAGTTCCAGGTAATGTATAGATATTTTGGGATTTTTCCATAATGCCATAATCAATTGAGATAGACTGAAATTCACGGAACTCTTTTTCAAGTACAACTTCTTCTGTTTCTGTTCCAATGGCTTCACGTATTTTAAGAAGTCCTTGATATGTATCTGGCATAAATTCATTCATTTTACTTAATATAGAAGAAACTTTCCATACGAACATGCCGCTATTCCATAAGTATTCTTCTGAGGCAATGTACTCTTTAGCGAATTCCAGATTAGGTTTTTCAACAAAACGGTCAACTTGAAAAGATCTTCCTTCATACATAGAAGGATTGAACTTTATGTAACCATATCCAGTTTCAGGATAATCTGGTGTTATACCTATCGTTATTAAATTACTATTTTTTTGTGCTATTTCACTTGCGTCTTTTAATGTGTTTATAAACATACTACTATACTTAATCAAATGATCAGAAGGTAGTACCATCATAATAGCATCATCATATTTTTTAGATATATGTATTGCTCCTAAACCGATACAAGGTGCTGTATTTCTACTATATGGTTCACATAAGATATTTTCTTTTGGAATATTAGGAAGCTGTTCTAAAACAAGTGATTTGTAGTCTTTATTGGTAGAAATAAAAATATCTTCTATATTTACAATTGGAAGAATTCGTTCTACTGTTAGTTGAATCATTGATTTACCATCACCCGTAAGTGATAAAAACTGCTTTGGCATTGTTTTCCTACTTTTTGGCCAAAAGCGTTCTCCACGGCCACCGGCCATGATAAGTGCTGTCATTTTCATAGGTATTTATCTCCCTTATTGATTTTTTCTTTTGAATTACCTTAAATAGTACTATATTTTGGGGGTATTTGCAATAAAGAATCTTTCCCTTTAAACGTTTGATTTAATTAGACTCATATTACCTGACAATGTATATTGACCATATCCTGCAGGTAGTATAAAATGATCACCTTTAGCGATAGGAGTTCCATCAATTTGACCTTCACCGTCTATTACACTTAAGATAGTAAAGGGCTCATTTTGCAAAAACGTTTGTTTTCCAATTACCATAACTTTACTTACTGTATAATAGCTACAGGATATTAGCTTTTCTTCAATTCCCTGTTCATATGTAGTGATATCTTTTTTACTCTTAATATCCTTATGAGGATAACTGATAACATCTATACATTTATCAATATGTAATTCTCTTGCCTTACCATTAAATAAACGGTCATAGTCATATAATCGATAAGTTATATCACTATTTTGCTGTGTTTCAAGTATTAAAGTTCCGGCTTTTATAGCATGTACGGTTCCAGGTTCAATTTGAAAAAAATCACCTTCTTTAATGGGTAGTAAACGAATTAATTCCTTCCAGCTATGATTGTTTATCATAGCTTTCAATTCCGTTTTGCTTTTTGCATTATGACCGATAGCAATTTGTCCATCAGTGTTGCAGTCTAGAATATACCAACATTCCGTTTTGCCCAGAGAACCGTTTTCATTTTCTTTGGCATAGGTATCATCTGGATGTACTTGTATACTTAAATCCTCTTTAGCATCAATGATTTTTATTAGTAAGGGAAATACATCTCCGTCTAGATTGCCAAATAGATACCGATGGTTATCCCATAGAGAGCTTAAACTGTTTCCCTTATATCTTCCTTTCTTTATAGTGCAATCTCCATTGGCATGTGCACTAACGGCCCAGCATTCGCCCGTATGATTACTTGGAATCTCATATCCAAAGTCAGTTCTTAGGCGTTCACCACCCCAAATCATTTCCTTAAATACTGGCTCTAAAAATAGTATAACTTTCACTGTTGCCTCCATTTTAATATTGATGTGAATAATCTATATTTAAATTTACTAATTAATATAATAACACATTTTTATAGAAATGGATATATAATACTGGTTAAAAATTTTGGTAACTCTTTATTATATATAAAACCTAATTCTCTTTTCTTATCAGACTTATATTAACCTGAATAAAACTGTCATAACTCGTACCTTTAGTAAGGTGAATCATTAGATTTGTAAGACTAACTTTGAGAGTCATTACATAGTAAAATATTTCAAATTAAAGAAAAAACTAATTGAAGTAAAACGGGTTATATATATGGATGTAAAGATATAGCACTTGTTTTACTAAATATTGACTTAATGCTATTTGGCACTTATACTAAATTATAGATACTACGTAAAACAAGATAATTGTCATGTTAAGCTTATTAGGAAATGTTATGGAGGTAGAATAAATGCTATTTGGTGCATTAGAAGCTGGTGGAACTAAAATGGTTTTAGCGATTGGGAATGAAAATGGTGAAATATTAGAACAGGTATCTATACCAACTGAAACACCTGGTATTACTATTCCGAAAATTATTGATTATTTTATGAATAAGAATATTTTAGCTTTAGGAATTGGTTCCTTTGGTCCAATTGATTTGAATAAAGAATCAAAAATGTATGGATATATTACCTCAACACCTAAGGTGGCATGGGCTAATTATAATATTGTTGGAAGCATTAAAAATTCCTTATCTATACCAATCGGTTTTGATACAGATGTGAATTGTTCAGCATTAGGAGAAGCAACATGGGGAAGTACCAAAGGCTTGAGTAATAGTATTTATATTACTGTCGGTACTGGCATTGGAGTTGGTGTTTATATAAATGGTGAATTACTACATGGAATGCTTCACCCTGAGGCGGGTCATATATTAATACATAAACATCATAAAGATACTTTTAAAGGCGTATGTCCTTACCATACAACATGCTTAGAAGGATTAGCTTCCGGAACAGCCATTGAAAAACGATGGGGGAAAAAGGCAGAAGATCTTAGAGAATTTCCCGAAGTATGGAACTTGGAAGCTTATTATATTGGTCAAGCTATAGTGAACTATATTTTAACTCTTTCTCCTCAGCGTATTGTTTTGGGAGGTGGTGTAATTCATCAAAAACAATTATTTCCACTAATTAGAGAACAAGTTAAGGAACAACTTAACGGTTATATAAAAACAGATCAGATAGAACATATAGAGGAATATATAGTTCCTGCAAAGTTAAAAGATAATCAAGGAATTATGGGGTGTATTCAGTTAGCAAAACAAAGTCTACTATAATTCTTTTAGAGATGATTAATCAATTATGGTACTTGTTAGTATTAAGAAGGAATTACTTGTAACTATTTGAAAATTGTGTTAGTATACTTTTGATTTAACTTATTAAATTGAAGAAATAATGTCAGAGAATTTTTATAAAGGAAATTGTATCTTAAAAAAGATTTATATAGGTGACTATCGTGATAAAATTTATTAAAGATAAGAAATTATTTATACGTAGGCTGTTTTTGATTATTTTAGATGTTATTCTAATTAACATTTCAGCATATACAGCCCTTTTAGTGCGCTTTGATTTTAGATTAGCACAGGTTCCTACTAATTATGCGGATGCAGTTTTGTCTTATGCACTTATGAACACTGCCATAACTATCATAATATTTGCTCTTTTCCGATTATACAACAGTTTATGGAAATATGCAGGCATCGACGAATTAGTGAATATCATATTTGCCTGCGTAATTTCTGGTGGATTACAGCTCATCGGAATGCATTTTATTCGCCATATTCATGTTCCAAGAAGTTATTATCCACTTAGTACAGTATTTATGATGGGAACAGTTAGTGTTAGTAGGTTTTTCTATCGTTATGTAAGAAAGGTCTCTAGAAGTAATATTTCCGGAACGGTTCAAAGTCGAATTATGATTATTGGAGCAGGAGATGCTGCTAGTACAATCATTAGAGAAATAACTAGAAGCGAATATGTAAAAGGTACAGTAATTTGTGCAATAGATGATGATAAAGACAAGCTTGGAAACTACATACAAGGCATTAAGGTAGTTGGCGATAGAAATAAAATAATCGAAGCAGCTGAAAAGTACGAGATCACAGACATTTTCATCGCCATACCATCTGCACATAGACAAGCTATAAAAGAAATCCTTGAGATTTGTAAGGAGACAGGCTGTGCCCTTAAAATCCTTCCAGGAATGTATCAATTAATTAATGAAGAAGTCAGTGTAACAAGACTTAGAAATGTCGAAATAGAGGATTTACTTGGTAGAGAACCTGTTAAGATTGATATGGAAGGCATTATGAATTATGTAAGTGGCAAAGTGATTATGGTTACTGGTGGCGGTGGTTCCATAGGTAGTGAACTCTGTAGACAGATTGCAAAACATAAACCGAATCAATTAATCATTGTAGACATTTACGAGAATAATGCTTATTTTATACAACAAGAGATTAAGAATGACTACCCGGATATTGATTTGGTAGTTCTAATTGCATCTGTTCGTAATACTAAACGTATTAATAGCATTATGGACAGATATAGGCCTAACATTATATATCATGCGGCTGCACACAAACATGTTCCTTTAATGGAGGACAGCCCTAATGAAGCTATTAAGAATAATGTGGGTGGTACATATAAGATGGCACAAGCTGCCGATCGTTATGGTGTTGAGAAATTTATACTTATTTCATCAGATAAAGCAGTTAATCCTACCAATGTAATGGGAGCTTCTAAACGAATTTGTGAGATGATTATTCAAGAATTTAACAAACGTTCCAAGACTGATTTTGTTGCGGTTCGTTTTGGAAATGTTCTTGGAAGCAATGGAAGTGTTATTCCGCTGTTTAAAGAACAAATTCTTAGGGGTGGGCCCGTTACAGTTACTCATCCGGATATTATTAGATATTTTATGACCATTCCGGAAGCGGTTTCTTTGGTATTGCAGGCGGGTGCTTATGCAAAAGGCGGAGAGATATTTGTATTAGAGATGGGCGAACCTGTTAAAATCACAGAACTTGCAGAGAATCTAATACGTTTATCCGGATATGAACCAGGAAGAGATATAGACATAGAATATACAGGTCTTAGACCTGGGGAAAAGCTTTATGAGGAACTTCTCATGGATGAAGAAGGTTTACAGAATACAGAGAATAAATTAATTCATATTGGTAAACCCATTGAGATGGATGATGAGGCTTTCTTGAAAGCTGTAGAAGAATTAGATAAAGCAGCAAAAGAAGAGACGGATGATATTAGAAAGCTGATACAGAAAATCGTTCCGACATATGTAATAACAAATACAGACATTCAAGAAGATACTAAAAGATAGAATTTTATAAGACTGGCTAGTAATTATAGCTGGTCTTTATTTGTGAATGGAACCCATAACCAATTTTACCCCTAATACAGTTGAAATACATGAAATAAAAGCTTATAATATTATACAATATAAACGTGAAAATAGTAATGAAGATACTATCTATGGGAATAAAGAAATAATACTAAAACACAGAAAGGGCATAACTATGGAAAGAGCAATTGTTTTTCAATCAGACTTTGGTTTAGTAGATGGAGCAGTTTCTGCCATGCATGGTGTGGCATTTTCAGAAGATCAGAATATGAAGATTTTTGATTTAACTCATGATATTCCACAGTATAATATATGGGAAGCCTCCTATCGTCTAATACAAACCGTAGAGTATTGGCCTAAGGAGACGGTATTTGTTTCTGTTGTTGATCCGGGTGTTGGATCAGACAGGCGAAGTATAGCTGTTAAAACAAAAACAGGGCATTATGTTATAACGCCGGATAACGGTACATTGACTCACGTAAAACGAATGTTGGGTATTGAGGAAGCCAGATTAATCAATGAATCATCCAATCATTTGCCACATTCTGAATTATCCTATACCTTCCATGGTAGAGATGTATATGCGTATGTAGGAGCTAAAATGGCTGCAAAGCATATCGAATTTAGCAAAATTGGAGAAGAAATTCCCGTAGACAGTATTATAGAATTGCCGATTGTGAATCCTGTATATAAAAATGATGTGATTACAGGAACCATCGATGTATTGGATATTCGTTTTGGTAGTCTATGGACCAATGTAAGTTATGATACTTTCTCCAAGCTTGGAATAGAACGTGGAGAAAAAGTGGATATCTTGATTCAAAATGATACCAGAATTGTCTATCAAAACTTTATTACATATGGTAAATCCTTTGCTGATGTCCGTTTTGGAGAGAGTCTAGTATATATTAATTCCTTACAGAATATGGCAGTAGCAATCAATCAGGGGTCTTTTGCCAATGCTTATAACATAGGCACTGGCCTTAGCTGGAAGATTAAATTTAAAAAAGCTCCGCGTATGGTATACGCAGAATAAGGAGGGTACTTTTATGAGTAAAATGAAGTTTGGTATTCGTGAAGTTGTGGCAATCGGTATAGGAACGGCGTTGTTTATTGTTCTTTCCTATGTATCCATTCCCTTTGGGGTTATTCCCAATACTTCCATTCAGACAAGAATGGCTTTACTGGCATTCTTTTCAGCGATTTATGGTCCTATTGTAGGTGGTTCTGTTGGATTTCTAGGACATGCTATAGCTGATGCATTTCAGTATGGGGGTGTTTGGTGGAGTTGGGTAGTTTCGGATGCTATCTTTGGAATAATTGTAGGATTATTTGTTTCAAAATTCCTTATTGAACAAGGGGGATTTAAGAAGAAACAAATTCTTTTATTCAATGTAATTCAGGTTATAAGCAATGCCATTGCTTGGGTGGTTGTTGCACCAATTCTGGATATATTAATTTATGCAGAACCAGCCAATAAAGTATTTGTTCAGGGAGCCACTTCCCTTATCAGTAATTCAATTACAGTAGGTGTTATCGGAACATTACTGGCATATGCATATTCCAAAGTAAAAGCAGGGTCTTCCAGCTTATCGAAAGAAGATTAATCATTTTAAGAAGATGAAACATTTCAAGAAGATTAATCATTTCAAAAGAGATGGATTATAATACAGGACTAATTTTTGAAAGGACAAGCAGATGAAAAAGCCGGTCATTGAATTTACAGACTATTCATTTAAATATAGGACACAAAAGGAGCCTACGCTGCATAATATTAATCTGACAATTATGGAAGGAGAAAAGGTTCTGATTGTAGGTCCGTCCGGTTCGGGAAAATCAACACTAGCTCATTGTATGAATGGGCTAGTGCCTTTTTCGTATACAGGTGAAAGCACAGGTACCTTAAAGGTAGGAGGAAAAGATGCCAGTAAAAGCAGTATCTTTGAGTTGTCAAAAGATGTAGGTACTGTACTTCAGGATCCGGATGGTCAATTTATAGGTTTGACGGTAGGTGAAGATATTGCTTTTTCACTGGAGAATGCTTGTGTTCCCCTTAATCAGATGAAGGAAAAGGTACTGGAAGCCGCTAAAATAGTAGGTGTGGATTCTTTGCTTTCTCACTCCCCTCAGGATTTGTCCGGTGGGCAAAAGCAAAGAGTATCTATGGCAGGTGCTATGACCAATGATGTTAATATACTGCTTTTTGATGAACCTCTGGCTAATCTGGATCCTGCAACTGGTAAATATGCCATTGAGTTAATTGATGAAATTCATAAGAGCACAAAGAAAACTATAGTTATCATTGAGCACCGTTTAGAGGATGTACTTTATAAGAACGTGGACCGAATCATACTGGTTTGTGATGGCAGGATAAAAGCGGATTTAAATCCCGATAAGCTTCTGACGACGGACCTGCTGCAGCAGGAGGGCATTAGGGAACCTTTGTACATAACAGCAATGAAGTATGCAGGATGCCACGTAAGAGAGGAAGATTCTCCTTCCAATTTGGATAACATGAATATAGCACCTTATAAAGAACAGATTAGCCAGTGGTTTTCTTCCAGGATAGAACCTTTGGCAGCTGAAAAAAGAGAAGCACTGTTGGAGATAAAAGATATTTCCTTCTCTTATCAAAAAGGGGAAGAAGTTCTAAAGAAGGTTTCTTTCACTGTATATAAGGGAGATATGCTAAGTATCGTAGGAAGAAATGGTGCCGGAAAGTCCACTTTATCAAAGCTGATATGCGGTTTTCAAACTCCAGATAAAGGACAGATACTATACCAGGGAAATGATTTGGCTGGATATTCTATTAAAAAACGGGCAGAGAAAATTGGTTTAGTTATGCAGAATCCAAATCAAATGATTTCCAAGCCCATGATTTATGATGAAGTTGCCTTAGGTCTTGCAGCCAGGGGAGTTCCGGAAGAGGAAATTCGGCCAAGGGTTGAGGAAACCTTAAAAATCTGTGGATTGTTTCCTTTTAGAAATTGGCCCATTGCAGCACTGAGTTTTGGACAGAAGAAGCGGGTTACCATTGCCTCCATATTAGTTTTGAATCCGCAAATAATCATATTAGATGAACCAACGGCAGGACAGGATTTCAGACATTATACAGAAATTATGGAATTCTTAAGAGAAATGAATGAGAAAGTAGGAATTACTATTATTATGATTACTCATGATATGCATCTGATGTTAGAATATACCTCCAGATGTGTAGTTATATCTGATGGAACATTAATTTCTGACAGCACAGGAGCAAAAGTTCTTACAGATAGCAGCATTATTCAATCAGCCAGTTTAAAAGAAACTTCCCTTTATGAACTGTCCATGAAGTGTGGAATTGAGAAACAGGATGGTTCCGCATTTGTACAGCATTTTATTGAATATGATAAGGGGGTGCGTACTCGTGGCTAAGTTCTTAACCTATTCTCATGACGATACCTGGATACACAGACTTTGCGGTGCCACTAAGCTGATTTTTTTTATACTTTGGTCTGTGTTGGGTATGATTACCTACGATACAAGAGTTCTGTTAGCAATGCTCATAATTAGTATGATTGCATTTTACATGTCTAAGATAAAATATAAACAGGTTTCTATGGTATTTAAGGTAATTTGTCTGTTCTTAATTATTAATATCCTTGCCATATTTATCTTTTCCCCTTATGAAGGAACGAAGATATATGGAACCAGACATGATTTACTCCATCTATTTGGAAAATATACCCTTACCAAGGAACAGATTTTTTATGAATGCAATGTTGCTTTAAAATATTTTACAGTAATACCTGCCGCCCTTCTTTTTATCGTTACCACCAATCCAAGTGAATTCGCAGCTTCCTTAAACCGGTTAGGAGTGAATTATAAAATCGGATATTCCATATCTCTTGCTTTTCGCTATATACCTGACATTCAAAGAGACTTTAACGAGATAAAACAATCCCAGGAAGCTAGGGGAATCGATATGTCGAAAGATGTATCTTTGCCCACTAGAGTCAAGAGCATGGGCGCAATCCTATTTCCGCTTATATTTTCCAGTATGGAAAGGATTGATGTAATCAGTAATGCAATGGAATTAAGAGGATTTGGCAAGAGCAAAAAGAGAACCTGGTATACGGCAAGACCTTTTACCAGGATGGACTACATGGTGATTATATTTACCGTAGTATTTTCTATTATATCTTTAGTATTTACTTTTTATGATGGAAGTAGGTTTTATAATCCATTTATGTAGGCTGGTGCTAGGTTGGTGCCTGGCACCAACAACGGGCACCAACAACGAAAGAATAGTAAAGTTAAAATCTTAATGGTGCCAGTATAGATATATCTCATTATCTGTTTCTAAAACAGATTGTTACCATTCAAGGCTGATTAAAAATAAAGTTGCCAACAGACCAGAGATTTTTGTTTGCTTCTCTGGATGTTGGCATCTTTTTAGATTTTAGTTTCGAGATTGAGACGGCAACCACAATTGATGATATTAAGTATCGTATTGTATATGGTTTTTCCTTTAGCTGGATAAGAAATGATGGTGATGCGGCAAAGGTTGTTAATGAATATTTAAGAGTAAAGATTGATGAAATAGGGAAAAAATATAATCAACTCATTAGCCGCCAAGGGAATGAAGCTTTTTATAAAAGTTCAGAATCTGGCAGGTGTACAACTCCAACCCAGATAGAAGATTTGGAATTAGTAGCAAATAAACTTAAAGCATTTGATCAATTATATTATATAGAGATAATCAAGAGACTTAATGATTTAAGGCTATATATGGAGAATAATCTTGATGCAAAACAGTTCTATGTTCCGAATCCAATCATCAGAAAAGGCTTAGTAGAAAATTTCATTGACTCAGAAAATTTACCAAGAGTTATAGCAAAGTTAAAACAGGTGAACCCCAGCAAATTTGAATTACTACTTGATGCATATAAACAATTGTTTCCGGATATTGAAAGTGTAATTGTTAAGGAAATACAGATTAATAAAGAGGGGGATGTAGTTGTACCTGAAGATATGCCATTTATAGTGTCTAATAGCATTTATTTACTGTTTGTCCGTGATAAAAACCTGTCCAAATTAATTGATTTTGAATCAATGTCAGATGGAGCAAAAAGAGTTTTTATGATATTGACTAAGATAATGATGGCAAGCATGGAGGAAAGAAATATTTCATTAATTGCCATTGAAGAACCTGAGAATTCAATTCATCCATTCTTGTTTCGGACGTATTTACAGATTATAGAAGAGTTATTAGACGACTGCAAAGTAATCATAACAAGTCACTCTCCCTATGTTGTAAGTTTCATGGAATTAGATAGTATTTATGTGGGACGCCATAAAGAGGGTGGGATTGCAGAATTTTATGGATTTAGAAAGAGTAAAGAGAAACTTCTTATGGATGATGCTGATACAATTGGTATGACAATGGGTGATTATATTTTCTCTATGTTATCCGATGATGAAAGTAATATAGAAACATATCTGGAGAGTGACGGAGTTGAGTAAATGCTTGGCGCTATTTGTCGAAGGAAAGACAGAAGTAGAATTTTATAAGGAATTAATAAGGCATATCAGGGAAAACATTTGTCGGGAAATCTCGATCATAAAATTATTTGTAGAAGCATTAATGGCATCGGGGGATTTAAGAAAGAAGTTAATAGAATCTTTTTGAAAGAGGTACTCCCTAAATTGACAGGGTATCAAGTGACAGTTGCTTTATGTTATGATACTGATGTATTCGGCTATGCCCAGAAACCCAAAATAAATTGGATAGAGATAGAAAAGCTTCTGTTGGAAGATGGAGCGGATAAAGTCATACACATTAAAGCAGAAAAGTCGATAGAAGATTGGTTCTTAATTGATGAGGAAGGGATAATTCGATTTTTAAAATTAAAATCAGGTACACAACCCAATGGGAAAAATGGATATGAGAAGTTAAAGGCTCTTTTTAGCAAAGCAAATAGAATATATACTAAAGGAAAAGAGATAAGAGGATTTGTACAAGCTTTAGATATAGAATTAATTAGTAGAGAAGTGACTGATGGGCTTCATTTATTGTATAAAGAGCTTGGAGTACAGGGGGGTAAAAAAGAAAAAGAGTAAGCAGGTTGATCGGGTTAGAATGTGACAATAAAAAACTTAACTTATACGTTAAGTTTTGGAAAAGTTTTGGAAAGTTATTGCATAATTTAATTTGTTAAGATATACTGATGATGTATAACTAAATAGATAAACATAAGGGGAAAGTTAAGTATGTACCATGGAACTGAAATAGAACGTGGTTAAAGGATGATAAGATACCAAAGGATGGATTACAAACATTATTAAAAAGTTGAAGATTATAGTGATAAGATTGATTATGGTTCATTTAGTGAGAGGTTAAAGGACTTTGAGACATTTAGAGGGAGTTTGACTAGCCATACACCTATAAAACAATTTTTAGACAGGGGTGTTAATTATTGTAAATGGTAGAGCTTTAGTAGAAGAAGTAAAAAGTATTGAAAAATTTTTTCAAGAAATGTCAATTGAAGAATTTGATAAAATGATGTTGGAATGTGGTGCAGATTATATTAATGAAATTAAGGAAAGCAATTATGATTGCTTGTGATTCCAATTTACTGAACAAAGATATGTAAATAATATAGTCTCTAATTATGGGGATGAATTTGCAAAAGACTTTGCCTAACGTTAAAGTCTCTGAAAGTAGAGATTCAATGCTTACTGAGATGAAAATCAATATTTTTAAAGGCACTATTTTACTATAAATGTTAATAAGTATTTAAAGAAATAGCATTATATATGTAAATTTTGGACTCTTATTCAAAATAGGGTGGAATTCTTTGAATTCCACCCTATTATTGGTGCACCCAGCATGGGCGCAATCTAACGGGTTAAAGTCGTGTGTTATTAGATGTAAAGGAGAGGTTAAAATGAGTGAAAGCACAAAAGATTTAAAAACAGCACTTTGGAATAGTGCAAATGTAATGAGGGGAACAATGGGAGCTGAAGATTATAAAAGTTATCTTTTAGGACTTATCTTTTATAAATATCTGTCTGATAAATTACTTTATAGCTTAGTGGATTTATTAGATGAAAAAGCGAACACATTAGATGAAGCATTAGAAATTTATAGGAAAAATTACGAAGATGAGAGTATGAGAAATGACTTAGTTTCTGAATTGAAACATCAAATATCCTTTGTTTTAAAACCAGATTTGACTTTTACTGCCTTGATTAATAAAATAAATGATAATACCTTTCAATTAGAAGAACTATCTCAAGGATTTAGAGATATTGAACAATCAGATGAGACATTTAAAGACTTATTTCAGGATTTGGATATTTATTCAACAAAACTTGGAAATACACCACCGAAAAGAAATCAAATGATATCTAATGTAATGCAAGAGTTGTCACAGATTAATATTACCGTTCATGAAGGTGATATGTTAGGTGATGCATATGAATATCTGATAGGTGAATTTGCAAGTGACACAGGAAAAAAGGCTGGCGAGTTCTATACACCACAACCAGTGTCAAAATTAATGACCCAAATTGTATTCAATGGTAAAAAAGATGTATCGGGATTTACGATATATGATGCTGCTATGGGATCCGGCTCCCTTATGTTAAATGCTAAGAAGTGTTCAAACGAAGCCAATACAGTAATATATTTTGGACAAGAGTTAAACACATCAACATACAATCTTGCACGAATGAATATGATACTTCATGGCGTACCTGTTGAAAATCAAAATCTTCATAATGGAGATACTCTTGACAAGGATTGGCCAGTTGATGAACCTACAAATTTTGATGCAGTTGTCATGAATCCTCCCTACTCAGCGAATTGGAGTGCGGACAAAGGATTTATGACAGACCCAAGATTTAGTATGTATGGGGCACTTCCACCAAAATCTAAAGCGGATTATGCCTTTTTGCTGCACGGGTTCTACCACCTTAAGAATACTGGTGTAATGGCTATTGTTTTACCTCATGGCGTATTGTTTAGAGGAAATGCTGAAGGAAAGATTCGCCAGAAGTTATTAGAAGATGGTGCAATCGATACTGTTATTGGAATGCCAGCAGGAATCTTCTACAATACAAGTATTCCTACCACTGTAATCATCCTTAAGAAGAAAGAACGTGAAAAACGTGATGTACTATTTATTGATGCTTCAAAAGAATTTAAAAAGGGTAAAGCACAGAATACAATGAATGACGAGCATTTAGATAAGATACTTGATGCGTATATGAAAAGAATAACTATTGATAAATTTGCCTATTTGGCTTCCTTTGATGAAATAAAGGAAAATGATTTCAATCTCAATATTCCTCGCTATGTGGATACTTTTGAGGAAGAAGAACCAATAGATTTAGGTGAAGTTACGGCAGAGATTGCAAAAATTACAAAAGAGATAAAGAGCTCACAAGAATCATTAATAGAAATGCTTCAAGAATTAGTTGGGAATGATGATGAATCAAAAGCAGAACTAAAAAGTGCTATTAACAATTTGATGGAGGAAGATATGGAAAAGATAGAAGAGGATGGTGAGAAAAGTGAATAATGATAGGGTGCCAAAGATAAGATTTAAGGGGTTTACTGACGATTGGGAACAGCGTAAGTGTCTCTTCCCTTAAAAAAATATTTTTATGTATTTAATTTAGCTGAAAGCAAAGATAGTTCTTACTAAACAACTATTTTGGTTATATTTTTGCATTAATATTATCAACTCTTTGTTATATTGTATATTTTAGTTGTTATATTGTCAATATATTTTTATTACTTTTATATAATACCTTTTATATTTTATTACTTTAATCTATTAAAAAAAGAGAAGAATATCTGAAGTGTATCTTAAATGTTAGGCAAAAATAGACTAACATTTGCAGATGTGCTTCAATTCTTCTCTTTATTATCTTACAAACTAACCAAAAATCATAAAGTTGATTACTTATTAATATAAGCTGGTTAATAAGGGTTGCTTCATATACATATTATTCCAGATCTATAGGAAATTACATTTAAAACCTTGGAAGATGTAAAATTATTTATATAACCTTCCATCCTTCATAGTTACCGTGTCAATATTTTATTTCCCTTAAATCGAAATATTGTGGCACATAGAGCAGAAACCAATGGTGTGGTTGCAATAATACCTACTGATCCTGCAATTCCCTGTAAAATTTCAATTGCCATCATATCACTATTTAGTATTTGAATCATGGGATACTCATATACCTGAAATAGAATCAATAGGTTAAATGCCGATCCTACAAATGCAAGTATCAATGTATTTGCCATGGTTCCCATGGCATCCCGCCCGATATTCATACCGGAACGGAAGATTTGCTTTTTGGATATGGAAGGATTTTGCTCATAAACCTCATGGAGTGCAGATACAATGGACATGGAAGTGTCCATCAACGCTCCAAGTGCTGAAAGTAGTATACCACTTACCAGTAAACCACTGATTTTCAATGGCGATTCCGAAGCCCGTATTACCAGTTCCTCTGCCTCTGACATATTAAATCCGTTCATAGGTGTCAAAATCGTAATAATCCAAGCAAAGATTCCAGCGGCTATAACCCCTCCAACACATCCTACAAGTGCACAGAATGTCTTTTTGGTATAACCGGTCAACAATAGTAATGCACCTGCACTAGTATATGCAGCAATTAAAATAGTAGCTAATATTGGAGAAACTCCTTTTAATACCAAAGGAATTAAAATATACCAAAGATTCAATAATGTAAACAATAGTCCAAGTAATGCTCTTGCTCCCTGCTTTCCACCTACCAACACCATAAGTATAGCAAAGGCAATCAGAGCTATAACTAATATGCTGCTTCGATCATAATTAGGAATGGACACTACATATAGTTCTCCTGTATCATTATAGTCCAGCCGGACTATAAGCCGTGTTCCTAACTTTGCATCCACATTATAATATGCATTTAAGTAGTTGATTGTTTCCAGCACAGCTCCCTTATGCTTACCTGTAAGAATCCTCACTTCTAATTCCTGTGCTCCAATACGTCTTCCTTCTGTCCAAGTGTCCGGTGATGCATTATCCCCTAATATAGCTGTAACTTTTGCAAAGGCGAATATCCTCTTTTGTGCAGAAGATAGCACATCATCCGGATCCGGACGGTTTAAAATTATAGCTGCGCCTATAAATACTAACAGCATTATCACTGCAGTTAATATTTTCACCTTAAGATTCTTTTTCATACAGTATTCCTCTCTGATTACTAAAGCAAATACCTAACAAAGGAATGCCACACTAAATTAGTGTGGCAGCCCTTCTAATTAAGCCTTATATCTGTTTACAACCTGCTATTTTATTTTACTTGGATGGTTTTGCTAAAGTTCTTCTTTTGTCCATTCTCTAAAGTAACTGTAACTGTTAACTTTACGGTTCCTTTCTTCTTAGCAGTAATGGTTCCGTTACTGGATACGGTTGCAATAGACTTATTACTTACTTTATATATTACCTTTGCTTCTTCCTGGCCAACCGGATCACCATTTTTAAATGCTGTAACCCGCGCTAATTCCTGTGGAAGAGTCACTTTTACATTGATTTTTTTGCCTTTTGCAACAGAAGAGTTAACAGATACTTTTACCCTATCTATTAACTTAACTGCATCTTTAACCTTCTCCGTGGATATTACAAAATCTCCTCCCCTTAGGGTAGAAAATTTTATAGTGCCATCTGCAGCTACGGTTATAGGATTGTTTGGTACTTCTTCTAATGCACCGGTCTTAGCATTTTTATGGTAAATATATACCTTTTTACCTGCTGCTAAGGAAAGTGTATCTTTTACAGGTACTGTAACTATCATACCTGCTGCTAAGGTGTCATCTGTTCCTACAGTTAGGATTCCAACTGATTTTGCAGCTGCTTTCGTATCTTTCTTCAAAGTAACTGCTATATTCAGATCTTTTGAACCTGTTGTAACTTTCTTCAATTCAGAAGCGGAAATATCAACTGTATAACCCTTACCGCTTGCTACATTGATAGTAAGCTTCTGTCCGGATTTCTGTGCTAATAACATTGCATCTTTACTTAATAGAATATTCTCTATCGCTGCATCTTTAACAGCAGGAATGAACAGATCGATTACGATACCTTTTTTAACTTTACTATCTGTTACGATATCCTTTAATACTTCCTTACCTAATGTGATAGTTATGTTATTATTACCGTCTTTCACATTTTCCTTAAGAACTTTTTCACCGATTTTTACTTTAATAACTGCCTTTCCGCCTGTAATTGAACTTGTTCCTTTATCAACAGTTATTACAGCTTTACCACCAGGTGTTGGTGTGGGAGTCGGTGTAGGTGTTGGATTCGGCGTTGGATTCGGTGTTGGGTTCGATGGATTTGGTGTTGATGAATCATTACGCTTACATATAATATCGGCACGGTCTCTAATACGGATACGTGCATGAAGGCCATCAAAAGTATCATCATAAGAAGACAAACCAACTACAGTAATAAGGTTTCCAACTGCTAATTCCTTAATTTCCTTGTCGGTTGTAATATAACCGTCAATAAAGATTCGAGCAATGTTTCCTGCCTTATCCTGAACAAGAATCGTCTGTACAGCTCCGTTTGCAAGTTCAACCTTTGTTACTTTACCTGAAATCTTTACAAGACTTCCAAGGTATGTTCTGTCATTAATCTCTTTGGCAGTTACTTCTTTTGGCTCTACTTCTGTAATAGTATCATCCACCAGGGATATACTCATAACATTTAACTGTCTTTCACCCTGATAAGAAGAAGTAGTTCCCGTAATACGAACCTTTTGACCAATCCTAAAGTCACCAGCCACTGGGAATGCATTAATACCGGCCGTTTCATCCTGCAGATAGATACAGTCGAAGAATGCTGTAGCTTTATCATATCCGGAAGCATTGGAGGTTACGATACCTTCTACTGTGAATTTAACACCTTCTTCTGCTTCTTTTTGTACATCTTCGATCTTATCAAGCTGTGTCGGATTTACATACTGGATTAAGTTTTCTAAAATTGTATAGTTGGAGTAATTTAATTCTGCATTAGTATCTGCAATGGTAGCCTGAATTTCAAAATTACTTAAAAAGGCTGCACCGGCTACAATTAGCAGCGACTGATTTCCACTTGCATGGGTAATAGTCTCACTGGCAAGTACCATAAGTCGATTATCACCTGCTTTATATTCGTATTTTGGTGTGGAACTTCCGCCAAAACCGTCATTATCGCAATCCTTTGAATAGGTAGTATCATGTCCGTACACAATAGGAGATACATTGTCCGATAATGTAGATGTAGGATTTCCAGCCATATCTACTGCATAGATTGTGCTACCACCATACTGACTATAAAGTTGTGAATATATGTTATCGTTTGGATGTTTCTCATCGTATACGATACCATTTGTAAATGGATTATCCCAATTGTAAGTAGAAAAGTAAAGTCTAGCTTTATTTGCTTCACTTCCACCTGCATTTAATACATCATCATAAGTACCATCGTCACTTATACGTAAAGATGCACCTAGTGCTTCAAGTACCTTATTCTGCTGCGCTGCCATATGATCTTCTGCTGGGAATTTTTTATAATTCTCGTATAAGTCTGACCAGCCACAGAATACTAAGCTTCCACCTGCTTCAGAGAAACCCTTAATAGCTGCAATTTCTTCATCTGCATAAGTAGCATATGGTTCTCTTAACTTAGTACCATCACGACGGCTTGGTGCTGTCAATATAATCATCTTATACTTACCATCTGTATTATTAGCTGCAGCTATTAATTCATCACTGGAATTCAGAATGACACATCTTACATTACTTTCTGCCGCAAGCTTACTAAAGTTAGTCATAGAATCTTTATAATTTCCAGCCACATATTCATTAAAGTGGCTTCCGTCAATTCCTATGTATACTAGTTTATTCGCATCTCTTACATCCAAAGTAATATCTTTAGTAAATTCATACTCAAGGCCACCTGATTCTAAAACTACCTCAACGGTTATAGTTTGCATTTTTGCTTTTTCAGGTGTAAATTCGAAAGCTACTTCCGTAGTCGTTCCTTTTGCAACGATACCTGCATCTGCTTTCCTCTCAATTATAGCGCCATCTAACTTATAAGTCAGAGATTTAATAGCTACATCTTCTGACTCACTGTTAAATAGAATTGTTTTAACTGTCATTTCTTCTCCGGTAACCGGTGTAGCAGTACTGCTTTCCACACTTGAAATTCCAAGAAGTTTTGTTTTTCCAACCCATACTGGCGCTGTTACTGCAAGATCTCCGTCCTTCTCTGTTACTCTGATATAATAGTAGCTATAGTCTGGTTTAAGGTTAACGTTAAGTTCCTTACTCTGAGCGTTTACATCCCATGTATGGACAACACGTCCGCTGTTTACAATTACCTCTGCTTTTTGAATTATATCGTCTGCATCACTTAATGTTACCTTTAAATCCAGACTTTCAGGTACTTCATCAATGATACTTCCCATTAATTCATCATTTACAGTATAGGTAATCTCCAGATTTTTATCTTCTGTTGCATATACTCTACGATCCTTTAATGCATCATAGATACCCTGTTCCGTAAAGTTGTCGGTAATAATAACATCACGGGCATCGTTTGCATTTCCCCATTTACCTTTATGGTTATCCTGGTTATTGGTTGGTGCTACATGCCATCCCTTATCTAAAGCCATAGTATAGTACTGATAGGATGGGAAATAGCCCCCAGCACCGATTGCACCTTCTCCATTACCAACTTCAACTAAAGTAATACGTGAATCAATGATAGGATCCCAGTAAGCAAAATCACTAAAAGTACCAAATGTTTTACCAGGGTGATTAAATTGGCTGACGGAATCAGCTCCTTCTTCCTTGCTTAATAAAGCATAATAAGCTTTCATTCCGGCATCATTTGTTTTATTGTTCAAAGTTTCGTTATTACGGCTGACAATACCTTCTGTATTCCAGGTGTTAATATGTCCCGGTCCGCTTGACCAAGTCATTTCGTAACCCCCGAGAGCAATTACTCCTCTGTTTGTTGAAGAAGCATTAAAATCAGCAATTTTACCTTTATATTCATTCCATAACTTTTGGCTTCCTGCCGTCATTAAATTCTTATCATAAAGTGAAGCTTCCGGATTCACCTCTGTTTTTGTATCAAAATAGTTAGAATGATCCGTAAAAGCAGCAAAATCAACATTATCACTCTTGCTGATTTTATTAATATAATCAAGCGCATCATCTAAAGAACCGGAACCATCGGAATAAGTTGTGTGACTATGTAATTGTCCAAAATATAAGCTATACTCCGGCGTACCTACGGTAAATGGCCACTCATAGGTTGTGGATTTACCATCTGCACGGGTAATCACTACAGAGGCAGTGTAACGTGCATCTGCCAAATCCTTGGTTAATTTATAAGAAAAAGTTCCATTAGCATGGGTCATGGCAACCGCATTTAATTCAATCCTCTCTCCTGCCTTTAAGGTAAGTTTTGCGGTAGGAGCAGTACCAAGATTAGTTGCAGTTATGCTAATAAGCGGTCTCTTTTCATCTCCCGTTTTTTCATTGCGGGCAGGTGTAACTTTCGTAACCTGAGGTTCATCAATAACAGCAATATCTATTTTAGTACTTTTTCCCTCATTACCTGCCTTGTCTTTAGCAGTAACACTAACTGTGAATTTAGAAACACCTGAAGTAAATGTACTTCCGGGAATAGTTACTTCCCATTGGGTTTTATCAGAAGCATTCTGTATCAAAGGTACCGTTGTAGATACTGAATTCACTGTATAGGTCAATTCTGCTTCAGTAACGGCTACATTATCCTTAATAGTTACAGATATCCTATAATCTTTTTCTAACTCTGCACTATCAAAAACAGGAAATGTTATTGTAGGAGCTTTTGTATCATTTGTTACCAAATAATCAGTGGATGAACCCACACGAAGCTGGTCGGTGGTATTATATTTTGATACACAAGCGTACAAATCAACTTTTTCGCCTGCAGTTACTCCGTATGGAAAGGTTGCTGCACGATATATATCCATACTGCCACCATTGCTGTCCGTAACCTTTGTGCTTCCATTATTGTTATAATTACCTAGTGTTACATCCTTAATTATTACCCATTCTGATATTAAAGATTCTTTAACAGCCTTTAGATCATTAAATGATGTAAATTCCTGTGCAGGAATCAGCTGTGTATCTGCTGCTGATACTAGCTTTTCCTTTTTTGTAAGGTCTCTTAATTGAGGAACTGCCCCATATATATCCGTTTTTCCGGTTAGTTTTAAAACATCACCAATTTCAAAACCAGACAGACTATCAAAAATCTGCAATGCATAAATCTGCCCATTAATAACATCCTCCAAAATTGCCGAATTTGCCGAATCATAGTTTCCAAACCTATAAACAAGTTGTCCCACCACGGTAATCGTCTGACCGGCCTCTAACTGGCTGGCCTCAAATACAGATTTTGCACCAGCTGGAATTTCAGGAATTGGATCGAATAAATCCGGGTTTGTTTCCGGTTCTTTTCCAATTATGTAATTGAATACTGCAACATCACTATCTAAATAACCAGGTGCCGTTGCCATTGCTTCAATTGTTGTATCACTGCTAATTATGATAGGTTCTGAATAAAACATAATTGCAGAAGGTGATACATTGGTAACACGGTACTCAATAGTAGCCCCCGGTGTTGTACAAGAAAGTGTAATAGCACTTCCGGAAACAACGGTTGAACCGGACGGCTTACTTGCCTGCGGTCTTGCTGCTTTTACTGGTCCAGATGGTATACCATCATCTAGTTTATAAAGAGTAAAGTTAGAAGGTTTAATAGTACTACCTGCTGTTTTATAAGTTCTGAATCCACCTTGATTTGAATTAATAGTAGCATTATACCCTATACTATAATTCAATCCACTAAAGGAAAAAGTTCCGCCTATGAATTCAGCTGTCCACTGGAAATCACCTACTGCTATGACATTTGTAGTGCCCGTTGGCTTAATTTTTGTTCCATTGGAATCCATTAAAGTAACACCACTTTCGGAAACCGTAAAATCCCATACTAAGCCACTATCCGGATTCGTTATCTTGTCATCAACGACTGTAGGCTGTGCTACTGTTAACGTGTTAGTTCCATCAAAAACTCCTGCTGCTTTTCCGGAGCTTTCTACCATTACATACTTACCTGAGATAAGATCTGCCGCACTATTTATTTTTACAAAAGTGCCAGCAATCTCATCTGCATAACTTTTGACAGGACTTACTGAAAATACCATTATGATACTTAAAATCATTGCCAAATACCGTTTTGCAATTTTCTTCATAATTTTTCCTCCTTTATTATCTAATTACTTAATGCAGAACCTATTTATATTACAGGTTTTACTGCTTATAAATTTTCTCTCCGCTTGCGGTAAAATCGCATTGGCCCCAATACAACGTATTTACATAACGCGGGGAAAATTTATAACCTTAACATCCTATTCTTCCGAAAAAGGCTTTTTCGGCTCAGGACTTCTTAGTTAATGAAACTCCTGTTTCTTCATGAACTTCCTCCTTATTATTAGTAATGCCGTATAGACACCCCATGTAAATTAATTATATTTATAATCTGCATTAACAGACTATAATTTCAATAGTTAGGAATTAGGCAGTTATTTATCAACCAATTTGGAGAATAAACTGCACTTGATGTAACATTGATACGTGACTAGATTTAAAAGGATTAATTACTAAGAAAAAGGATGTGATTTCTAACGTCACATCCTTTTTGAATGATGACATTTTTATTTCGGATAATCAGCTCAATCAGCTGTATTATAATTCTTTACATCATGCATCATAAATGCAATGACTAAATCTTTTACAATAAAAATGTCATCGAAACATTACTTATTAAGTTATGTTTCTCACTATTCAAGTATTATTTAGTTTTGATTATAGCACATATGCACTATTAATGCAACGTTTTTGTTCTAAATATAACATTTTTTAATATAAAAAATGTTTATATTTTATCATTATGTTGTAAATTTGTTACAATATCCTCATTTCTGTGCAGAAATTAGTGTAATTTTAATGCTTTGTATGAAAACAATACTAAATGTTTGAACTTTAACATTTTTTTTGCTAATTAATATATAAAGAGTAGAATGATTGGAATTATGGCAATATTAAAGGTGCTATGTATCATTAGTAATTGACACAAAGCACCTATCTTCATTAACAAAAATATATAAATATAATCTATCTATAAATCCTACTGCCCAGACAATAGTCGTAGTTACCAACCAGACACGGGCCTACTGTTTCGTTTCAACTATCCGTTAAACCAAGTTACCATCCAGTAAAAGCTATCATTAAAGTAAGAAATAATGTACTAATACACGTTACAAATGCTTTCTAACTATTGCATGGTTTTAACTTTATTTAACTAACCTACTAATCAAGAAAATCAAAAGATTTTTTTCGTCTTCTCTTTACAATCTTTACAACAATAAAAGTTACAAACCCAGCAGCTACTAATACTACCCCATAAACTACTAGAGAAATATGGTTTGGATTGCTTAATATGGCAAATAGATTCCCATTATCATCTACTACTTTCCGCCCTTGTGTGTGGTTATAATATTCAGGTATAACAGATACACCATCCACTTCCTCAAAAGACTGGAGATAATGATCCAGCGCATACCACTCCTTGATTTCATTTCCATCCCCATCATGGAGAATATACTTCTCAAAGTCAGTAATGGGAGTTCCCTCTTTTGTCTTCGGTACAATGGATAAAAGACCGAAAGATTTCTCACCTACTACAGATAGCATCTGGGCAGAGTACAATCCGGCAACAATACGGTAAAGTTTTTTATCATTAATCTCTTCTAAGTCACCCTGTTCATTTACCAGGGATGTATCTGTTACTTTATTAAAAATGAGACGGTTAGGGTTAAAAGTAAAATTCATACCAGACATATACAGTTGGGCATCATCCATTAATGGAGCTACTGATGCGTCTACTTCACATAAGGTTTTAAGCTCCTTACCTGTCAGATACGCTGAGATCAGTGGGTATCCCGGAAGTTTGTCAGCACCAATTCCTAAGGAACTTATGGAAAATGCTTCAGCAGTTGTAATATCTCCCTCCGGTATGGAGCCACGAATGGTACCAATAGGAACGATAGCTACTGCAATTGGTTCGTAAGCTTCTCCTTCTGCCTCTTTTACCGTATAAATAAATCCATCACTGATCAGGTTCCCTAAGGTAGACTCATTATGAACAGGATACATATCTTCCAGTCTTGGAAAACTAAAAGGTGATCTAGCAATTACTTCATCGTAAGTCTTCCAAAATAAGCTAAAGTATTTATCTTCTACAACCGTTTTGTAATTCTGAATCTGCTGGTTTATGTATTTATCCTCCGGTATTGTCTCATTAATTGGCTGTAGTTCATAGTTTAATAATGTCCAAACATTATCCTGTTTGCTGATATCAATTCTACCTAAATTTTCTCCGTAACATCCCCCTGAAGCAATGATGGTATCTCCTGCCATGATTGGCTGTTCCAACGTAGAATGGGTATGTCCGCTGATAATTACATCCATATCCGGAACCTTTTTAGCAAGTATTTCGTCCTCTGATTTTGATGTGTCTGGCCATGTACCGGAATGAGATAAACAAAGGATAATATCTGCACCCTCTTGCTTTAATATATCTACTACCCTTTTGGCATGGATAACTTCATCTTCAAATTGAACTTCTGACATTGGTGCTTTTGAGGCTGAATCTGCCCCCATTACTCCGAATATACCTACCTTAATTCCATTTCGTTCTATAAGGGTATATTCTTTTACCCCATAGTCTTCCATGGACTGTTTTAAATGTTCTAACGAATCCGTAAGATTACCATCATGGTCCACCGGAAAGGTAATGTTAGACTGGACCATCTGGGGCAATGGTTCCCCGCTGTTTACTGCTGTCTGTAAGCTATCTGCCAGCCCTTCCGCCCGGTAGTCAAATTCATGATTGCCCAAAGTTACAACATCATATCCCATCTGCCCCATTAATCGAAGTTCTGGTGAATCTGTCTGAAATATCGTCTGAAATGGAGTCCCCATGGAGTAATCTCCGGCATCCACCAGTAAAACATTCTGCTCCTGTGCCCGAACCGTCTGAATGGCACTATATAATCTTGCATAACCGCCTGCATACTGTTTATCTCCATTTTGAACCGATTCTACGGGGAGGAAATTATCATGAAGATCATGTGTGAATAGAATGGTTAATGTCTGGGAGGATTCTTCTGCATTAACTGCAGGTATATACAGGGTATGGAGTAATACACTTGTCATCAGACTCCAGAGTATACATAGCTTTGTAAGCTTTTTCATATAACACATCCCTTCTTTATGGGCTGCCGCCCATTATACAGTTCTAATCTCATAAAAAACTAACCTTGCATCACCTATAGGATTTTTATATAGATCGGATTCACAGGCAAAGCTCCATTCCAGCAAGACTGACTTTTGATTACTAATTTCAGACTGAAATTTCTTCCTAATAGTTATACAATAATCAATCAATTCTAACAGCTCATTTTGTTCAAAAAACTTTTCATTTCCTATAATTTCTATGTCATCATTAAAAATGATCGTAACATCTTTCTTGTTATATGTTACTAAGTTCCATAAATCATCTTTTACCGCTTCAATAACGGTACGGTGCTGTGATATATCTATAACCCCGCTCTTAAGGGCTATAAAATATGGATAGTAAATAATCAAGTCTTCTGATTTTAGACTTGAATAAAGATTCTTAGCGAATTCTTTTGCAATCTCAGCTCTGACACCTACTTTACGGGGTAAGTTCAAGTCCTCGCCTTCTTTTACAGCACTTCGAACTGTCCATAAAATATTATCACTGAAAATAGTGTCAGACGAATACTTTCTCCACGGAACAGCCGGAAGATTAGATTTTTCTAAAGAATAAAATCCTTGTAATTTGTTCATAATGTCCTCCTTAATTTGGGAGAATTCTTAATTATTAATTAGATTTAAATTTTAATTCTTGGATTATACAATTTATCATGTTCATCCAAGGCAAAACGATCCGTCATGGTTGCTATATAATCACAAATAACTCTCAGCTCATTTGCAGGTGCTCCATCATATGTAATTTCTTTTTCTATATTCTTATACCGGAAATACCAGTCTGGGGGCAGTAATTTGGGATTGTTCTCAAATCCATACAATAAGTCTTTTACTAAATTTACAGCTTTTACATCCATTGCCTGAATTGTATTTAATCCATAAACATATTTATAAATACTCTTCTTTATCTGATCAAAAAACTTTTTAGTTTCTTTTTTGAATGTTATTAACACAATGTCATTATTTGCTTTCTTCTTAACATCTTCGCAAGAGGATACCTTCTCCTCTTTCAAATTAGTAACACTACATTCTGTTACATCCATTATTAATCTATGTATTAAATCACCAATAAAGAATGTCTCACTATACCGGTTAATTTCTATCCTGTCTGTTTCTATATTCATAAATTTTGCGATACTTTCTCTTAACTCATCAATGTGATCCTTAAATTCATTATTTTTGTAATATGAATTTTCAATCAGACCTGATTTAATAGCATCTTGCAAATCATGACATATATAGGCTATTGTATCAACTAAACTTACGACTTGTCCTTCAAGTGTAGAGCAAACTTTATTAGGATTTAAACTCGAATATATTTCACATTTATCTTTATTGTGCTTTAATATTCCTTCTCTAACCTCATATGTTAAATTCAATCCATCATAATCTTCACATCGTTTTTCTAATAAATCAACAATCCGAACGCTTTGTTCATTGTGTAGAAAGTTCCCCATCTCTCTCTTAGTTAGTTCATCTCCTAAAAACCTCTCCACAGCATGACCAAATGGAGTGTGTCCTAAATCATGACCTAAAGAAATTGCTTCTGCAAGTTCTTCATTTAAGGCCAGTGATTTGCATATACCTCTTGCAAGCTGTGCAACTTCTAATGTATGAGTAAGCCTTGTCCTAAAATGATCCCCTTCATGATTTACAAAAACCTGGGTTTTATACATTAATCTTCTAAATGCTTTTGAGTGAATGATTCGATCTCTGTCGCGCTGAAAATCAGTTCTATTTTCACCACCTCTATAAACTTCCGTATGGATTCTGCTATTTTCTTTAGGTACTTTAGTTGCAAAAGGTGCCAAGATAGCAGCATAATTTTCATCCAACTTATCCTTATACAGCGGCAACGAATTAATAAAGCCTGTCATTTATACCTTCCCCCTCTCCCTTGGAATAATATAACATTATGTTACATCAAAACGTAATTAATAACAATTGCTTTCTGTTTATATTTTACCATAAAATAAGCATAAAATCCTTATATGTTAAACGCTATTTTATCATAAAGTAAGACACTAATTTTAAAAATATGAAAAAAAATCATACTCCTCAATAAGGTTTCCATAATCTAAATCAAATTAACCATAGAAGCAGAAAGCAGGAAAACCTTATTGTCAGTTTTCCTGCTTTACCTTCAGAATTTATAAAAACCGCAAAAATGAACTACCATTTTGTGGCTGCTTTACGTTGAAATACTCACATACGGTTGCTCCAACATCTGACAGCGAGCTTCTCAGTCCAAGTGATACACCTGTGATTCCTTTTTTATAAATCAGCAATGGAACATTTTCTCTTGTATGCCTGTTATGTCCGATATTGGGGTCATTTCCATGGTCAGCCATAACTACTAATATGTCTTCTTCCTTTAACAGTGTTATGATTTCTCCAATCTTTTCATCCGCAATTTCCAATAATTCTTTATACCATCTGGAATTCTGACTATGTCCTGCTAAATCTGTTTCTTGTACATTGGTACAGATAAAACCAGACTTCCTATTTTTTACTTCATCAATGGTAAGTTCCAATACTGTTTTTGTATCAACGCAGGATATAAAAACTATTTGAGTAAACGCAAAACGCTTTGTGCCGATTGATTTGCTTGAGTAAGTATTGCCTGGGCTGATTGCATCAAAATATTTTGTTTGGATAGAATGACTATCTCTTTGGCCATGTCTGTATCTCTGATTCGTGATTCCGCGCTTTGGGTATTCTCTTCCGTAGTGGAATTCACTCCGATTATATGTCCCAGAGCATTTTGTTTTGCACCATATGTACTTCGAATATTTGAAAGATAGCTTAACGCATAGTCCAGACGTTTTAATGCTTTTTCTGCATATTTATTTTGTGATACTGTTATGGAATTTATCTTCATAGCAGCAGTACTTAGATGAAATCTTGTAAGCTTGAAAGCATCACCGGCATTACCTGATACTTGTAAGAACAGATCCTCTAAGCCTTCTCTTCCTGCTTCATTATAAAAGATAATTCCTTTGGCAGTTCCATGAATATTCTCAATGCCACGTTCTCCAAATATATCATGTTGTATCTTGATGTTACCGCCTGCTAGGGTTGCATGAAGTTTTACAATATTACCATTGTCATCTCCATCTGCAAACTTTTGATTAAACATATCAATTAATTCTTCTGCTGTATATTCACCAGCAGGGAAAGTATAGCTGTAATTAATTCCTTCCGTAGTAAATTTAAATGTATTAGAGTCTTCCGTAAATGTAATTCCTTTTTCTATGTTTTTGGATCCCTGTATATAGGATGCTTCCGGAGTGCCTATGGATTTATAAAAAATCGAATAAGCTGAATTTCCTCGTATTCCATCTAATGTATACTTACCTTTATTTGCTTCCTTACCCTCTACCTCTTTCAATGTAAAATGAATGGCATTATCGTCCACTGCTCCTACTACACCAGTATTTATTCCTCCAATTGCTGATTCTATCCTCACATTGTCAATACCATGATTGATTAGTTCTGCATTCAGCTTATCTTCCAGGTATTGCGCCAATTCATCCCCCTGATATACTCCGGGCTCTATGATTACGCTTAATTCTAATTCTAATGTATTGGATGCATTACTTGGATCAACATAGGTAAAGTCCATCATGAATTTATCATTTCTATCTTTCACAACTTCTGTTACCTGATTCCTTAAATCTTGTCTTCCCACTACATAAGCTTCATGAAATGAATGAGTTCCTTGTTGTAATGCTGGAGTTTGTGTGCTTGTAACTTCTTCTCTTTTGCTTAATACATATTCATAAAAGCCACCTGTAAATCCAGTCAAACGGTATTTGTCACCTGCATTAACCGCCTTAATTAGAATACCATTTGCATCTACCTGGACGACTAATTGGTTAGTACCAATCTGAGAATCAATAGTAGATTGTAATTCAGTTTTTAGAGTAGCAGCACTATATTCTCCTTCCGGCAGTTCAATATTTAGATCTATTGATGCTCCATTTACCTTATAAACAAAATTAAGATTTTTGTTTGTAGAATCTAACGCTAGTGGAAATGATACGCTCTTTCCCTGTATATAGGAAGCTGTTATGTTTCTGTTCGTTGAGGTAGCATCGGTGGTTTGTATATGGGAACCAACAAAAACCTTCATAGCTGAACCGCCAAAATCACTGCTTATATTCAGTTTCGCTCTGTTCCCCTTTTCTATGGTTGTAAAGGTTAGAGATCCATTGCTCTCTAGTGAAGCTGTCACCTTAATATTATTATTGGTAAACTGTTTATTTATCTCCGCAACCAACTGGGAACGGGAATAAGTCCCATTGGTGAGAAGTATAGATCTCGTCACATCATTTACTGTAATATTGAATCTATTATTGCTATCATTAATTGTTATACTGCTGCTTAACGTATGCCCCATATTAATAGACGCTGGTTTCAATACGGTAGGTTTTGTACTACCTTCTACCCCGTCCTCAACCCCATTATCGGTTTTGTAGAAATAATTTATTTCATCCGCTGAATTTTGAAACAATGCTTGATAGGCACTACCCTTATTGACTGGATTAAATTGAATGCTATTTATGCTATCATCTATTGCAACAAATTGAATTCGATTTCCATAATTTTGTACTTGAATCTTATCCTTAATTCCTATCCCAGCGTTACTAATTTGAGAATTGATTTCTAGTATTAGTTCATCTAAAGATGAATAGGAAGTCTTACTCAGGTTTAAGGAATAATTATCTCCATTTACAGTTAAATTCAAAGATGTAGCGCCTTTTGCAAGATTAATCCCTCCAGATAAGGATTTTGCACCTGTTAAACTTGGGTCTACTGTGACTCCATTATAGAGATAGGGTTCATCTACCGAAGATACCGTTGTATCACAGAAAAGTGCCTCATAGGTTTTACTAAATAGCGCACTACTTCTGTCAAATAAAAGTGTACTGGCACTGCCCTCCAATGTAGACGTTAACTTTAAATAATCATAGGTCCCTGAGCCGGTTGTCCCTGGAATATAGGTATTAATAGTTTCCGCAGAAGCAATTAAACTTGTACCACCTAGCTTCTCATTTAACTGATCGGCAAGTTCTCTTATTGTGTATTCACCATCATCAATTGTTATTTGCTGATAATCTAAGTTGTTTACCGAGAATCGTAAAGTATTATTATCACTGCCTATCACTATTTTACTGGTACTGGAAGAATCACGATAATAAGCTTTTCCACTGATGGAAGCAGGTGTCATGGTTGAATTACCACTTTTTACATTATCATAAAATACCGAAGTATATGGCTTACCTTCATCAATAGCAAACATATTGCCTTTTAGCCCGGTTACAACATTAGATCCTGCTGAGAGTTGAATCGATTTCTCACCATATTCTTTAGCCACTATTCCCTCTAGGTTCTGTGCTGATAGTGTATTATTTATTATATTAATCAATTCTTCTCTCGTATAGGAGCCAGATGGAATTGTTAACGAAACTTTTTTACTATCTGTCCCATGGGCAGTTTCTGTATAAAATGTAATCGTATCGTTTTTACCGTTTACGATACTTAATGGCCATCCTGCTTCAAACTGTGTAGTTCCAACCAGCCTTCCATATCCACTTCCATTATTTCTTCCATAGATCAGACCAGATAAATGGCCCTCAACACTTTTCACGTCTTTTCCGCCTTCAAAATTAAGGTTACAATATCCATCTTCCGTATACTCTAATACAAATCCCGGATTCCCCGGAACCATATTCTCAAACGCAGTATCAATTTCATCCACTAGCTCCTGAGTTGTGTATACTCCACTTGGCACACGAATTTGATAGGTTGATGGCACATACTCGTCAGGCAAATAAATAATCAAATCATTGTCAGGTTCTTCTATCACCTGTATCTGTGCAGGGTCCCACTGTTTACTACCTTCAATACTATAATATGTATCCTGATGCTTCTCAAATACATTAATTGTATTGTACTCTGTCTGCTTACAAATATTATCTATCATAGACTGACATTCTTCTATTTCTTGTGCAATAATTGCTTTGTCCTGTAATGAATAGGTATCATTTAATGCCTGAATCGTAAGTTCCCTCATTCTTTGAATCATTATAGTAATTTCATCCATTGCTCCATCTGCAACCTGGATGAAATTGACACCATCCAAAGCATTATCCGTAGCACGTTCAAGTCCTCTAATCTGCGCTCTCATCTTTTCTGATATGGTTAATCCTGCTGCATTATCTGCTGCACGATTTATTTTATATCCACTTGAAAGCTTTTCTGTTGATTTCATTCCTATATTATTAGTAATCCCCAATTGTCTATTGGTCATCATGCTTTGTATATTATGCTGAATAATCAAAATAACCCCATCCTTTGTATAGTATATTAGACCTAGATATAATCATTGTAACATATTAAATCTGGTAATGGTAGGCATAAACGGTATATTTTACTACTTTAATTAAAACTTTTTTTGCTACTTTATAGCACATTAACATAGAAACTGCTTCTGCAAAAATTGTCGAAAATGAGCTCTATTTTTATTAAACTGGGGGATTAAAATGAATTCAGAACCACTTTTGTGAAAGCACTAATAATAATCAAGAAAGGTGTTATGCATCCATACCCTTCGATACATAACACCTTCTCTGTTAAATAAATATATTCAATATAATCAATTCAACAAACCCTACCGCCCAGGCAATGGTTGTAGTTACCGACCAGACGCGGACCTGTTCTTTCGTTTCAACGATTCCACTGAGCCGGTTTACTACCCAGTAAAAACTATCATTAAAGTAAGAGAAGAATAAAGAACCAATACATGCTGCAAATGCACCTAACATCATATCACCACCTGCTGCTTCTACAATAGGAGCCGTAATGCCTGCCGCAGTAATCATGGCTACTGTTCCAGAGCCTTGTACAAATCGAACCAGAGTTGCAATGATGAAAGGTAGTAATATAACCGGTATGGAAGTAGCTGCGATTCCTTTGGCTATATAATCTCCAACACCTGCTGATTTAATAACCTGCCCTAATGCTCCACCGCCACCGGTTACGAATATGATAATGCCTGCTGATTTCATACTGTCTTCAAGCTCAAGAATAACGTCTTTTCTATCCTTTCCTCTGGTCAGTGTATAGATGGATATTAATAATCCAATACCAACTGCTATAACAGGTTGACCAATAAATATTAATACTGCATAGAAACCTTCTGTCAATTTCATTGCCGATAATACTGTATTAAATAGTATTAATATAATAGGCAGTATTAAGGGTGCAAAGGATAGAAGTGTAGAGGGAAGATTCTGATTTGTTTCACCAGTAGTGTTGTCTAAAACAGCCTTCTGATATGCCGGTCTTTCCCACTTCTCACCGTCTTCACTGGGAATTTGGTATATTTTTTTACCAAGATACCGTCCGTAAATAGTTACTACGAAAGCCATAGGAATAGCTATTACAATTCCAAGTAAGATAAATTTACCCACATCAACACCAAAGGTTCCTGCTACACCAAGAGGACCGGGTGTTGGGGGTATCAGGGAGTGTGTAATAACCAGACCGCCTGCCAATGCTATGGATAAAGTAACCATAGATTTTTTCGTTCTTCGGGAAAGTGCTTTTGCAAGTGGTGACAGAATAACAAAACCGGAGTCGCAGAATATTGGTATGGATACCAAAAATCCTGTAATGGAAAGTGCCCATTCCTCTCTTCCTTTACCAAAAATCTTTAGAAAGGTAAGAGCCATTCTTTCCGCTGCGCCGGATACTTCAAACATTTTCCCCATCATAATGCCAAAACCGATGATAATACCAATACTGCTCAAAGTACCGCCAAATCCTGAAGTGATTGCGCTTATGGTATCCGATGGCGGTAGTCCCCCAACCAATCCAACAATAACTGCCGCGATAATGAGTGCTAAGAATACGTGGATTTTAGTTTTCAGAATCATGAAGATCAATAGGAGCAGACCTATACCTAATCCAATAAGCATCTGAGAACCTGATACTGTTGTTGCCATAAAACCTCTCCTTCCATAATATTAAATTATTGTATTCTGCCCGGTACCTGCTGCACAGGGTCAGGCACCGGTAAAATTAGGTGAATATTTAGCACCTAATAGAATAGCTTCTATCATACTGACTTCACTTGCTATACCTTTTCCTGCTATGTCCATTGCTGTGCCGTGGTCGACGGATGTTCGCAGAATAGGCATTCCCCCTGTAACAGCTATGGTCTTTTCAAAATCCAATGTTTTAGTAGCAATATGTCCCTGATCGTGATACATAGATAAAACACTGTTATAACGGCCTTGTAATGCCAAATGGAAAACCGAGTCTGCTCCAATAGGACCTGCCACATCATAGCCCCTTCTTTGCAGTTCTTCCACTGCCGGCATAACTTCTTCCACTTCTTCATTACCGAACAATCCGTGTTCTCCACTATGTGGATTTAAACCTGCCACTGCCATAGTACCTTCTTTTAGCCCCAAGGTAGCCAGTACCTCTTTGCATCTTATTACATAATCTATAATTCTCTCTTTCTTAACCATATTGCATGCCTGCCTTAATGATACATGCCTGCTAAGGAAAAACACTCTCATTCCATGTACTTCAAACATAGTAAGAGGATCTTTTGTACCGGTAAGTGCTCCGAATATCTCCGTATGACCAATATAGGGTATCCCTCCTGCCTTCAGAGATTCTTTATTAATGGGTGTGGTGGAAACTGCATCTACTTCTCTTGCATTGGCAAGTTCAATACTTTTTGCAATATACTCATAAGCAGCTTTTCCACATATACCCCTTATTTCACCAATTCTGAATTCTGTCATATCTACATTGTGTAAATCAATTAAATTCAAGATACCTTCTTCATATATGCCATCCTCTGGATGTTCAATAACATTTACCTTTAATGGTACCTTAGTAAACCCAATGGCATCCTCTATTATGTTCTTATCTCCGATGACAACACATCGGGCTGCCTGTAATACCTCTTTATTAATAATTGCTTTAACTACAATTTCAGGACCGATTCCTGCTGGATCTCCTATGGGAATTGCTATTAATGGTCTCATCTGTTATTTTCCTGCCTTTCCTTGTAATAATAATATATTTATACGCTCCTTTTGAAATCTTACATATATAATTGTTCTTTTAAATAATGAATACACTGATTCAATGCATTTTTATCTCCTGCCATTCCTCCTTTGGTGACCACTTTTAATCCCTCAAATACTCCGCCGATAAATTCCCCATAAGCTGCCAAAGGTACTACCTCTCCCAGCAAACGAATACCGGCTGAATTAAATTTCTTGCTAATTGCAACCGTAATATCTCCACCACTGGAATACAAACCTTTAAATTCCTGATTCCTAAGGAGAATCTGATAGGTGATTTCAGCAAAGGAATCATTAATCAAATTGCTGATATCTTCTTTTTCCACATAAAAACGTCTGGCATATACGGTTAAGTCAATACGGTTTTCCGGAAGAATACCATTGCCTATCACAGCACAAACTTCCTGATTCCTGCCGCTATTTAGAACCTCTTCTACTACACGGTTCATTTCAGCTGTTCTTCTCTCTTCTCCTTCCACCAGTTCTTTCACATTCACAAATACTGGAAGTACTTTTTGTGCAAGCAACAATTCATCAACCTGCATTTTGGCTACTCCATTTACACTTCCTATGGTAATTAGTACTTTACTGTTACCCTCTTTTTGTTTCATCAGCTTCCTTGAAAGTGCTGCTGTAAAGGTGCCCGGATCAACTGCTATAAATGGAACTTTGCTTTTTATTACTCCATCTGCAATAGTATCTAAATCCTCATTTGATATGCAGTCAAAGATTAGGATTCTAACACCCAAATGTTTATATTCTTTAATCTTTTCTGCTATGTGTTCTTTTCCTAACATAATGTCATTAATCTGCAAAGAGGCAACCGGATATTTGGACTGTTCTTTAAATAAATCTTGTACATAAGAGGTGTGAATAGGAGTTTTGGGATCCAGGGCAACTTCTGTTTTGTGCAGCGGAACTGTATTTACAAGCATATACCCGCCTGCCACAATACGACTGGCTTGTGGAAAACAAGGTACAACTATCGCCATGGACTGATTGGATAATGCATCTAAAAAAGCATCTGTTTCACTTCCCAAGTTTCCTCTTAAAGTACTGTCAATACGCTTGGTATATAGTTTTATATTATTATCCTTCAATAATTTGACTACATTATAAACACGGTTATAAGCTATCTCTGCATCCACTGCCCTGCTATCTGTAGGATATACAATACAATCGGTGTCTGACAGCAATTTCAAGTCAAGCCTTTCTGCATTCATTACGGTATATGCTGTAAATCTAAGTTTTTTTAGTAATACACCCGTGGCATTGGCTCCGGTTAAATCATCTGCTATAACTACACATTGTGCCATAGGAACTCCTCCTTTACACCTGAATAATGTTGATTTTTCTTTGCTTTAATATATCATCCTCTTCACCAAAAACTTTATTGGTTATAACTCCGGAGTAATCTGCTAAATGATTGACTTTAATTAGTGCCTGTTTTCCAAACTTAGTATGATCCACTGCCAGATAGGAACGGTTGGCATATTTGCATATTAGGCGTTTTAATACAGCCTTTTTAGATGTGGGAGTTAAAACATTATACTCATCGTCTATGGAGGCAGCGCCAATAAATGCAATCTCTGTCCTTAATTCTTCTACCATCTGATTGGCAAAGTCTCCAAGCATACTTCCTGTAGATTTCTGAACATTTCCCCCGCACACCAATAGATTCACATCCGATTCCATAAGGAGCATGGCAATCTCTAAGTCATTGGTAATAACCGTAATAGAGGGGATATCACGAATTCGCTTGGCAATCTCATAAGTGGTTGTACCTGCATCCAAAAAAACTGTGTTGCCTCTCTTAACATACTGGGCGCACTTATCCGCTATTTTTTCTTTTTCCTCCATCTGCAATGTCCGTTTCTTCGTATAAGCTACTTCTCTTTTTAAGATAGCACCTCCATGACATCTCTCAATGATACCCTCCTGCCGGAGTTTTTCCAAATCTCTCCGAATGGTCATAAGACTTACATCCAATTTCTTTGCCAGCTGCTCCACCTGGACCGTTCCTGTCTCACGTATGATGTTAATAATCTGGGTTCGCCTCTCTTCTGCAAACATTGTTTCACTCCTCTGATTGTAAATAAAATAGAATTTCATTATCTATTTATCTATTATGTTCGTTTACGTTCATATTATATAAATATCATGGAAAATTGTCAATAAAGCTGGTATAATTGTTCGTTTTGTAGAGGCTGTTTTAGATGGTAAAATAGAATCGAACAAATGTAAACAAAACGTAACTGTCTATCCCTAATCGCCCTATAAAGCATAAATTTAAGAAAGGACCACTCCAAAATGAAGTAGTCCTTAAATTTATATTATGCAATTAAGTCTCAAATAATTTTGTGTAATCCAGGATAAACCTTTGTGCAACAGAGCTGAGTTATTCCAATCTATTGATTTAACAATATCTTTTGCAGATTCACATAAAATCTTTTTTGTTTCCAAATCTTTATACAAGGAAAAAAACTCAATATCTACCTTATCCTTTCCTGGCTTTTGGTATTCCGAAATTAAATTAAAGCACCTTACAGCAATCATGAATACTAAACTTCATTTAATTCACATCCTGTCATAACCTTAAATTCCTCCCTGGCATCCATAAGTCCTTCCAGCCCACTTACAATGTCTATGCTGATACTCATACTCTCCGGATGATAGGACGGATTCTTCTTAATCACAATCTGATATTTACGACACAAAGCTCTTACTATGTTAATAAGTTCATTCTGATTCACTTTATCTGAAATGGACATATCCCACCCAGTCTGACGGGTTAGATCCTGTATCTGCCCGGAATACATTCTTCCAACGTAAGGGCTAATAAATACAAGTTCAATATACTTCCTGCCTTCTATCTGTTTAATACTTTTCTTGTATGGTTTATGCATTTCCTCTTCGAATGCATAATCAATTAGATATAGTGCATCATTTTGTTCCACGGCTTCAGATGGGTCTACAGTCTTATAATAATCTTGATTTTTCACACCAATCTTCCCATCGTCCAGGTTTAGAGATGGAACAATTAACTCCCATCCGGTTTTTTCATGAAATTCCTTTATAATATCATGAATAGATGCTGGCACTTGATTTAGCACAACATGAGCCTGTCTCATAATAGAGTGGAAAGATATCTTTAAAACATTATTCATACTAAAATAACTCATAATTAGAGATTCTGCTGCATTGTTATTCATAGCTTCATTGATGCCTATGCTCCAACCGGTTTGCTCATAAAATCTGCTTATGACTGCATCTATAGAAGAGTCAATTGCATGAGGAAAATCAAAGACTAATTGAACTTTCTTTTGTTCCATATTAAAACTAATCTTCTTATAGGGAATTCTTTAAATAATTCCTCAATAATTAACGTTAACTGCTGTTGGTTTAACTCTTTTTCCTTTAAATCTTCTTCTACGTCTTGCTTATCCCTTGCTTTCCACAAGAACAGCCTTCTGGCATCGCTTTCAAAATAAACACTTTCCATGATGAGTGCTTTAAACCCTTTCATTTGCTCATCTTCATAGCAATTTACCCCATGCCAGATATAGTAAAGTTCTTCCAGAGTAAATAATCTATTACCATAGTGTTCTGTCATATATTCATAGAAATGAGACATGAGCTTCTCAGATAGTTCCTCACTATGATTCATTACATATGGAATGTGTTTCTTTAGCTGCTTTCTAGGATTGCGAATCTCTATATGAATTTGTTCCCCACATTCCGGTGTAAATATTCTTCCCTTATAATCGGCTGCCATCTCTTGTCCAAGATTCCTAACCACTTCATTATTACCATGTACCAGAATTACATTTCTTGCAGATAACCGATCAATTAATCCTTTGATTTCACTTTTATCGGAATGGGCAGAAAGCCCAATCTTCTTTATCTGGCCCTTGACAGGAAAACCAACTCCATTTAACTTTAGATATCGGTCTTCTTTCGCCTCCAGAAGGTCCAACAATTGCCTTCCCGGCGATTCCTCATCCTGATAACCGGTTATTGCAATATAGCCGTTTTCCATGGGTGCTATCTTTTCCGCATAATAAGCACTAGGTCCTCCGGTGAGCATACCTGAACTTGCAACAAATACTACCTGCTGCTCCTTTAACAGTTCTTCACGGTTGTCATTTGGTTTTACTTCCACAATATTATCATCGTAGAAAGGTTCCAATCCTTTTAAAACTTTTTTACCTAAAGATTTCTTTAGGTAAATGGGATTTCTATTATAAACCCGGTTCACATCACGAACCAAGCCATCTACATAAACTTTAACATTCTTTAATTGTCCCTTATTCAAAGCACTTTTTAAAATCAATATAACTTCTTGTGCTCTTCCTAGTGCAAATGCAGGGATAAGAACCTTTCCGTTATTCTCCATGGCTTCATTTACAAAGTCCACTAACGCTTTCTCTTCTATCTCAAGATTGGAATGTAATCGGTCTCCATAAGTACTCTCAACAATAGCTACGTCCGGCCTTAGCTTCGGTAACTTAGCCCCTTCAATACTTTTTTGTGAAAATGCAGAAAAATCTCCAGAGTAAAACAAGGCACCCTCTTTTCCCTGAATATAACAAAAGCTGGCCCCTGCAATATGTCCAGCATTATATAATGTAAGGAACATATCTTCGAATATGGGAAATTTAACCTCATACCCGATTGGAAATATTCGATTTAAAGTACTAACAACATCCTGCTCTGCATACAAAGGTATCTCCGCTTCCCGATTGTTCATAATCTTTAAACTATCATAAAGCTGCACACGTACTAAATCCATAGTCATATGATTCATTTAGATTCTGGCACTAGGATATTCCTAACTAATGATAGGCAGGCTTCCGATATGATCTAGATGGGCATGGCTAATAATAATAGCATCCAATCCTCCACTCTCTTGAATCACCCTGTAATTCGGTAAAGTATCTTTACTCATGCCTTGCCTGATACCAGCATCCAGTAACATATTCTTACCATCTATGTGCAATAGGATGGCACTTCCGCCAATCTCTAATGCACCACCTAAAAATTGTATGTCCATACTGTCCTCCTTAAAAATGCCGGTTGTTGGTGCCAGGCACCGGTAAAAATGGTGCCTGGTACCAACAACGGGTACCAACAACGGGTACCAACAACCTAAATAAATGGATTATAAAATCTACTTCCATCATAAAATGTAAAAATTAAAGATATGACTGAAAAAAATACAGTAAATGCAATAACGATGTAATCTCTCCCAGTAAAAGGTCTTGCAGTATATCAAGTTCTCTTTTTATTCTTACCAAATCTTCTTAATTCCATTGCATAACTGATTACATCAATTCTTTCCATATTATCGGCGATTCCTCAGCGGCAAAATCACATCACGTAAAATCTGTGGATAGATTTCTTCGCGAAGTTTTTTGTTATACTTTATTTTATTTGGTAAAGGATTTGACGAATTCCTTTTATATGCCTCGTAACTCTGAGAATTTGTAAGCTGAGTCTCTCCTACCTGCTTATCGCGTTTTTCCCTATAGTTTTCCAGATAAAACTTTAACTCTTCATATCCCACAAACCATTTATCGGACACTTTTCTAATAGTATCATCAATAGTTTGCTCTATCATATCATTTAAAACACTTAGAACACTCTTATTCTCAAACCTTGATGCATTCATTTGAATCTCAAACCACAACTGCATCATGACGCTGCCTAATTTAGGATTACGAACACTTAAATCATTAATGTATTTATCAATTTCCTCACGACTTTTTTCTTTTATCGGTTGTGCAACATAATTAAAAACCTCTTCTTCAGCAACTTTTGACATAATAGTGTCATCTTTTGATAGCAAGCTATATACATTATTAACCGAAATATCTTCACTAGCAAGAGGTATAAAGGATTGCATCAAAGATATAATGTATTCATAATTCACATCATCAGTACGAATTGATGTTAATTCGTATTCAATATCCAAGACACTATTATCCTCATCATCTCCATTACCCTTTAAATCTTCAAGGATATTAATATAATGACCGTAATATTCTACTATTTCTTTTTCGGTAATTTGATACTCTACAGACAGGATTTCACTATTATATTCTGAATAAACCTGTATCGAAGAAAACCATTTATCAAGTTCTTGAAACGCTTTTGCAAAGCTCTTCTTTTCTTCTTTTGTTTTTAAGCTTAATGCATCTTTAGGTTCTGCTGCAAGGTTTCTTAATTTATCAATACTCTTCTTAAATTCTTCCTTAGCTTCTTCAAAAGTTGGTGCTAAAACGAAATCTTCTCCACCATTTGAATATAGCAATAATGCAGCATCAACTTCCTTTTTATAAATTGATGGTGTTCTGAATGTTACAATCTGTCCATAGGTCTTTTTCCTATCATAAAGTCGATTAGTTCTTGAAAAAGTTTGAATAATATCATATAGCTGCTGCGGTGGTCTATCAATAAATACTGTAGATAAACATGGTGCGTCAAACCCGGTAAGCATACGATCTCTAACAATAACAATATCTAACTGATTTGAGCGGAGTTGATAGTAATCCTCTTTTCTTGCCATTCTTTTAGTAATATCTGCATTGTATGCCTTAATATTCTCTATAGACCATTTAGTGCCGAATTCTGCATTATAATCTTTGATTGATTCTTTCATTTTATCTTGATTTAGCGAACTATCTTCCTCATTTTCAGAAACAGTGTATGTTACCGCTACTTTAGGGAAATCTGGCAATACCCTTTTAGTTTTTTCATCAATTTGAACGATCTCTCTATCCTTATCAACAAGTTCACCATTCTTTAACATTTTAAATAATTCATAGTATTTTTGAGCTTGTTTAATAGAAGATGTAGTAAGGATAGCATTATAGGTTTGTCCTACTCCATTGTCAAATCCCAACTTTTTACGAGAGTTATTTACAATTGATTTTATTACCTCTATCATGTGTTCCTGATTTTCGTACACACTTGAAGGAATTAATTTTTCTTTTTCATCAGATTCTAAGTCACATGGATTCTTACCTGTGGCTTGCTTTACAATATCATCTATCGTTTCATCACTTAATGTGTGCTTATATTCGACTTGAAAGCCTAAAACAGCCTTGTCATCAATAGCTTCCTTCACAGTATAATTATGTAGTTCCTTTCCATATTGTCCCTTAGTAGTAGCTGGTAAATCTCCCAATGTCTTTTTCTTGTTTTCTCCGAAAATTGGTGTTCCTGTAAAACCATACCACAGAGAAGATTTAAAGAAAGTCTCAATTTTTCTCTTTTGTTGAGGCGATACTGCACGATGGCATTCATCAACAACAAAAGCTATTTTCAACTTTCTTATGCGTTCAATTTTCTTTATATTCCTATCTGCTTTTCTCCATGTTTCAAACCGATTTAACATGGTATTTATTTTTTGCTTTGTAGTCACTATCATAGTTTGATCCTGTGAATAAAGCCTATCAATCAAGTTATTTGTATTATTTGTTTCATCAACATCAATAATATCATTTTCTGCATATGACGTAAATGCTTCTGTTGTCTGCTGATCTAAATCTGTTCTGTCCACTACAAATATAGTTTTTTCAATTGCAGGGATTTGAAGTAAATTCCTGGCAACCTTATAAGACGTTAACGTCTTTCCCGAACCTGTTGTATGCCATATATATCCGGATTCTTGCCTTTTACTGGCTTCTCTCACCGCTTCTATAGCATGGATTTGATATGGGCGAAGCAAAATCACACTCTTTTTATCACTATCTAACACAGAATATTGAAGTACCATATTGTGGGCAGCAGGAATAGATAATACATCCTCAGCAAACTCTAAGTATTCCGTTACTGGCTTATTATTTTCGTCCACCCATTTTATCAAAAATTTAGAATTCATTTTATGACTTGAAGCAATATACCGGGACTCACTCCCATTACTAATAACAAACATCTGTAGTGTGGAGAATATTCCTCTGTATTTGCCCTCTCTCATATATTTGTCAATTTGGTAAAATGCTTTCATATAGCCATGCCTTCGACTCTTTAATTCAATTTGAATCATGGGCAATCCATTTATTAGTAAAGTTACATCAAACCTCCGATCTTGTTCTTCAAATATTGCCTTATCCCGCTTCACCTGATGTACTACTTGATATACCGTATCACCACCTGCAACTGCATCACGTCTTCCAACAATCAAAGGAATTCTGCCAAGACTAGCATCCTCTCTAGTAAGGATAATTTTATATATACCATTTTCACCTGCAAGCCACTTTCCAGCATCATAAGGTGTATTAAATCCCGAAATAAAATTTTTAATTTGTTCAAATTCTTGATCCGTAATCGGATTACCATCTAAAACACTCAAGTTTTTATCCGTAAGAATCTCACGAAAATTATCCCATAATTTATTTTCGCTATTTAAATCTTTTCTATATTCCCATTGTGCATATCCTGATGCGCTATTTCCAGTAGTAAGCTGATTAATTAATAACCTTTCCATTTCCGACTCTTGTTCAAAATTCATTCGTGCCAATGTAATGCCTCCCACTTATTATTTTTATCCAAACTCCGTATATGATTTTCAGCTATAGTTGTTAGGTAATTTACATACCATATTTCGCATTTACAATCTGAGCTTCCCCATCAGATAACTTGAAGTAAGACTATTTTTGAAAATGGTTCTTACACTATCTACAACTTCTGTCTGTATTTTATCATAATCACACCTTTTCCTCAATCGGATTTAGGTATATTACTTATGAGGTATCAAAATTTCCTTTGATGGAATAGGATAACTGTTAAATTATGTATTTTAGAAATTATTACTTGGGAACAGCGTAAGTTTATAGATATAACATATTTAGCGGGAGAAAAAAATAAAGAAAATCTGCCATATGAGAGTTATTCTATTTCCAATGAAAATGGATTTATCCCTCAAAATGAGCAATTTGAAAATGGTGGAACTATGAGAGATGCAGACAAAAGTATGTACTATATTGTTTCACCACAATCCTTTGCATACAATCCTGCAAGAATAAATATTGGTTCAATAGGTTATCAAAATCTAGCTAAAAACGTGATTGTTAGCTCACTTTACGAAGTTTTTAAGACTACTGATGAAGTTAATGACAGATTTCTTTGGTACTGGTTTAAGTCTGATACGTTTCAAAAACTTATAGAACAATATCAGGAAGGTGGGGTGAGATTGTATTTTTATTATGATAAATTATGCATGTGTTCAATATCACTGCCAAGTGTTGACGAGCAGAGAAAGATTGGTGCTTACTTAGACCATCTCGACAACCTTATCACCCTTCACCAGCGAAAATTGGATAGGTTAAAACAGCTGAAGCAAGGTTATTTGCAGCAAATGTTTCCGAGAGATGGGGAAAGTGTGCCTAGATTGCGTTTCGCTAATTTTCATGGTAAATGGGAACAGCGTAAGTTGGGGGCAATTTGTAAAGTCAACTCAGGAAGAGATTATAAACATCTAAATGAAGGAAATATTCCTGTTTATGGAACAGGTGGCTATATGTTATCTGTAGATGATAAATTATCAGATGTTGATGGTATTGGAATTGGTCGAAAAGGAACAATAGATAAACCCCAATATTTGAAAGCTCCATTTTGGACTGTTGATACTTTATTTTATATGACATCTCTACCTAATAACGACTTAAAGTTTTTATTTTCATTATCCCAAAATATAAGGTGGAAAAGGATGGACGAGTCAACTGGTGTTCCAAGCTTATCCAAGACTTCCATTGAAAAGATTGCTTGTTCATTCCCATGCTTTGAGGAACAACAAAAAATAGGATCTTTCTTCGAACAAATGGATGAAATAATCACCTTTCAACAAACACAGTTGGATAAGTTAAAATTACTCAAAAAGTCTTATTTGCAAAAAATGTTTACCTAAACCTCTTTTCAAATCATAAAAAATTCTTAATAATAGATAATCGTGATATATTCGCTAAATATTATTAGGAGGTTTTTTATATGGCAAGAAAAAAAACATCACAATTATTTCATGAATATTTTGGAGAATGGATTGAACTTTATAAGGTTGGCGCAATCCGATCTGTTACCTTAAAAAAATATTATATGAGCAAGCAACGAATCATGGAGTTAGCACCTGACTTACAAGTTCATGATTTAACCCGGAAAACATATCAAAAGTTACTAAACGACTATGCACTCACTCATGAAAAGCAGACCACTATGGATTTTCATCATCAGTTAAAAGGAGCAATCCTTGATGCAATCGAGGAGGGAATGATTGAACAAGATCCAACTCGAAAAGTGATTATTAAAGGTAAAATGCCTAAAGAGAAAAAGCCAAAATTTTTAAATCAGTTTGAAGTGCAAGCTTTGCTCAAACAATTGAATTTAACTGACGAGATTAATTGGGATTGGTTCATTTTTTTAATAGTAAAAACCGGTATGCGCTTTTCAGAGGCTTTGGCTCTTACTCCTGATGATTTTGATTTTACAAATCAAAAGATAACAATTGAAAAAACATGGGATTATAAATCTTCCAAAGGAGGATTTCAACCAACTAAAAATAAATCATCAGAAAGAAAAGTTCAGTTAGATTGGCAGACGGCGATGCATTTCTCAGGGCTTATAAAACACTTACCAAATGAAAAACCGATTTTTGTAAAAGGACGAGTTTTTAACTCAACAGTAAACAACCGTTTGCAATCCCTTTGTAGTAAAGCAGGTATTTCAAATATTACAATTCATGGTTTACGTCATACCCACGCTTCTCTACTTCTTTTTGCAGGTGTTTCCATTGCCAGTGTTGCTAGAAGATTAGGACATTCCAGTATGTCCACAACACAAGAAACGTATTTACATATTATTCGTGAACTTGAAAATCAAGATAATGATAAGATTATGCGACATTTGTCTGCGTTAATGTAGTTTATACAAAAAAGGCACTTAGTTTGTGCCTTTTTCGTATTATATAAACATTTTCTGTAAATAGCCCTTTTTGAGTGATTTTAGTCTATCTAACTTTGATTGATGAAGAACAATAGTATTGTCAAGCTGTTTAAAAAAGTTACCAATTTTAACTTGCTCCTCTTTTTTGGGAAAAAAAGTTGGGAATTTATATAGATTTTTAGTTGTAATCCCAAACACTTTCATACCTGTTCCTATTCTGCTTCCAAATTGCTTAAATTCTACTGTATGAAGTAGATAATACAAAAATAAAGAGCAAATTTCTTGGGGCCTCATTGCTATTGTATGGAGACCAGCTACTACTTTATCTGTTGGTTGTTTTAGTAGAATGCTTGGTTCGGCAATCCCAACATAATCTTCTGAAGCATCTGCTACCACTATATCGCCTTGTTGAAGAAATTCATAATATCCACCTTGAATAATGGGAAGTTGTTTGTCAGACTCTATCAAATCCGCAACTTTCTTATGAATATCTCCATAATGAATATATCGATACCCAGTCGGTTCACCTACTTCTGCTTCACGGGAAAGTGGATATGATTTTACGGTATCAACCAATTCCCCCAACTTACGCTGTTCCCATTTACCATGAAAATTAGCGAAACGCAATCTAGGCACACTTTCCCCATCTCTCGGAAACATTTGCTGCAAATAACCTTGCTTCAGCTGTTTTAACCTATCCAATTTTCGCTGGTGAAGGGTGATAAGGTTGTTTAAGCTATCGAAAAAGCTTGTTATTACCATTTGCTCTTTTTTACTAGGCAATAAAATATCCATTCCAGATATCATCTCAAATCTAACAGAATCTACGGAAGTTTTTGCAGTCATTGACATAACTCGGTTATAAAAATGATTAGAAAAATAATAGTAAAAGTATTTACCAGTAATATCTTTTGTAAAGTCAAACATCCTGTAAACACGCTGATGTAAGTCATATTTTCCATTTACATAATGAAATACTTTACCTGTTCCGACACCATCTCCAACTGTTAAAACTGCCTCTTCATCATAGAGGTACTTGTTACTATGCTCAATGATTGGAGATCTCACATAAAGTGGGTATATTCCACCATCAATTCGGTCTTGAGTGTTGCTTTTGCCAGTAGATATAGAACATACATCTTTAACCTTACGCTGTTCCCAA
>NZ_FOWD01000004.1 GCF_900115365.1 Anaerocolumna aminovalerica | reverse complement strand
ACAGGGTGTATAGGATTGATTTTGCGTAATCCGGCCGACAGGGTAAGGTAGCAAAATCAATCCTATACACCCTGTTATCCTTGAACAATATAAATAGAGTCATTATAAAGCTTAGTTAGCACTTTCTGAGTTCTTCACAAACTTCAGGGCAAAGCGTACGTGCATTAATAAACTAAATTTTAATTATATTTCATAATTGCCCAAATCTTCCTGGAAATTCTTAATCATCCCATCAAATACCTTAATCTGATGTGACAATTCATTAATTTGCTCTACGTAAACTGCAACATTAGAATTTGCTTCCTGAGTAGATGCCGAATTCTCTTCTGCAATATCTGCAAGATTCTTAACACCATCAAATAATTTTGATATATTATCCGCTTCCAGTTTTAAATCCTGAGAATTCTTTATTAATAACTTAGATACTTCTTTTAGCCTCTTATTGGACTGATTGGAGGTATCTACTGCTTCTGATAATTTATTGTTCTCATTTTCAAGGACGCTGTATTCTTGTTCAATGCCTTCTCCAACATGATTGATGTTGGAAACGAAATAGCTCAGACTTTCGTTGATTTGCTCTACGGCACTATTGGTTTCTTCCGAAAGTTTTCTGACTTCTTCTGCAACTACAGTAAAACCTCTTCCTGCTTCTCCGGCTCTCGCAGCTTCAATAGAAGCATTTAATGCAAGTAAATTAATTTGCTTTGCAATAGAGGATACAATTAATACAATTTGCGTCATATTATCCGCATTTTCTTTCATCTCATTGCTGCGTTTTCTAATATCACTAAATCTTGTTAATATATCCGTAATCTGTGAAGCAGTGGCTTCAACATTATGAAAACTCTCTTCGATTCCAACTACTGCTTCCTCAATTTGACCCTTGTTATATTGTCCATCATCAGATATTGAATTTACATTATGTATACTTCCGTCAAGAACTGTTATAGCTTTCTCTGTATCTTCTGCCTGAGTAATTGCTGCTTCTGCTACCTGTTCTAATACATTGGTTATATCATTGGAGGTAGTTTCCATAGTACCTGCAATTTCTGAAACAGATTTATTAAAGGTATATAATTCATCCACAATGGCATTGAATCCAATGAAATCTTTTTGTACGTTCTTTTTCACCATGTTAATTTTATTCATAAAATCTTCATATTCATCATTGGATTTTAGTACTACAGATTCTACAAAATTACGTTCACTTAACTTATCCAGCTCTTTTAGAATTAATTTTCTTGGTTGATTAAACACAAAACTGGATGCTAAAGTAGTTAATAAAGTAACTCCCGCTAATATTAAGGTGTGGGCAATATCTTTTGATAATGCTAATGTAACTAAAGCAGCAATTAACGCATTAGGAATGGCACATTTTACTGCTACCTTTTTAAATATTCCAAATGAGAAAAATCGGTTGATACCATATTTCTTAGTATATTGAATTTCTTTTTCAAACTTAAGTTTTAATTGTGTTTCTCCTTCATTTTTACTGAGGGTTTCCACTTTAATATCTTCCTTAAAATAATGTGCAACTCCGCTGATCAAGCCGGTCAAATAATCTTCCATTTCTCTTTTCGAACGATAGGTAAATATAATTTCATGGGAAGATATAGGCGTTACATCCAGTATAGGCGGAACGGCTCCCTTAAAACGTTTCATCACAATAACATGAACATCATTCATGGATTTTAAAAATTGATAAGCAGATTCATGACGAAAGAAACCGGGATATGCCTTGCTAAAAGTCTTTATGTTTTCTTCTCCCATAACAAACCATATTTCTTTATGGTTTTTTCCTACTTTTTTTCCCACTTGATCAACTATCCCTTTTGCAGTTACATCCGGAACATCTTCAAATGGGCTAAAAATATGATCCGTATCTATTCCATTCCCTTTCAGTACTTCATCCACCACAGAATCTCCGAATAATTTTCTGCAAGATTCTACCCAGGTCGATACTACAGTTCCTTTCATAATCATTTCTCCTTTGTAATATAGTATATGTCAGTAGAATACTAACTTTTTTACTTATATTAATTATAGTTCAATTATTTTTTAAATTCAAGACATACTAATTGTAAAGCATGAAAAATAATCCTAAATAAGACAAAATACTATGAAAATTTTATGCATTTGCTTATAAACTACTGCATAAGATTACTATTATGAAAGGAAAGGGTAATAAATTGTGTGGAATAGCAGGATTTTGTAATTACAATAAAGATTATACGACAGAAACATCTCTATGGACTCAGGTTCTTGATAACATGAAAAATAAGATTAAACATAGAGGTCCCGATGATGAGGGGGCATATCTGACAAAGCATGTTGGTTTTTCTCATGTAAGGCTATCCATTATTGACCTGGCAAATGGGAAACAGCCTATGTCACGTAAAATAGACGACCATGTCTTTACTATTATCTATAATGGTGAACTATATAATACCGATGAAGTAAGAAAAGACTTGGAGCAAAAAGGATGGTCTTTTCAAACAAACAGTGATACGGAAGTTATTTTGGTCGGCTTTATGGAATATGGTCCGGAATCCGTTAAAATGCTAAATGGTATATTTGCTTATGCTATACTGGATGAAAGTAAGGACCATGTATATCTTTTCAGAGACAGATTAGGCATAAAGCCATTGTTTTATACCGTCCAGTCCGGTACTTTAGTCTTTGGCTCCGAATTAAAAGTACTATTCGAATATCCACAGATTAAACCTCAGATAGATAAGAACGGATTATGTGAAATATTTGGCTTAGGTCCTGCAAAGACCTACGGAAGCGGCGTATTTAAAGATTGTTACGAAGTATTGCCGGGACATTATACCGTATATAATCCTGATGGCTTAAAGGAAGTTCCTTATTGGAAATTAATCAGTAGACCTCATACAGACTCCTATTCTGAAACAATCGACAAAACTTCTTATTTAGTAATGGATTCTATCAAACGCCAGATGGTATCCGATATACCTATCTGTACTTTTTTATCTGGCGGTGTGGATAGCAGCATCGTAACTGCTGTATGTGCAAATGAATTAGCAAAGAATGGAGAACAACTGAATACCTTCTCCTTTGATTTTGTGGACAATGAAAAATACTTTAAGTCAAATGCTTTTCAACCTTCTCAAGACCGGCCTTATGTGGATATTATGGTTAAACATTTTAAGACCAATCATACTTATCTGGAATGCAGTAACGAAAGATTGGCAGATTATTTATACGAAGCGGTGGATGCCAGAGATTTGCCAAATATGGCAGACGTGGAATCCTCTCTACTTTATTTTTGTTCTCTTGTGAAAAAGCATAATAATGTTACCTTAACCGGGGAATGTGCTGACGAAATATTTGGCGGTTACCCATGGTTTCATAAGGAAGAATCTTTTCAGCTGCATACTTTTCCCTGGTCAAAGAACATGGAGCCCAGAAAGCTGCTTCTGTCCGATGAACTATTAAAAGAAATCGATCTTGATAGATATGTAATTGGGACCTATGAAAAATCAGTTTCTGAAACTCCTTATCTGGAAGGGGAAAACCTCACCGAAAAAAGACGAAGGGAAATTGCCTATCTTAATATAAAATGGTTCATGGTTACCCTCCTTGACCGCTTAGACCGAACAAGCATGTATTCCGGTTTGGAAGCCCGGGTTCCACTGGCAGATCATCGAATTTTAGAATATGTATGGAATGTACCCTGGGATATCAAATGCAAAGATGGTGAGGTGAAACACCTTCTCAGGGAATCAGTAAAAGGTTTATTACCGGAGGAAATATTATATAGAAGAAAAAGTCCCTATCCAAAAACTTATAATCCCGGATATGAAAAACTCCTTGGTGACAGATTACTGACTGTTTTAGAAGACAGTTCCTCTCCTATTAATAAATTATTGGATAAAAAGAAGGTACAGAATTTTATTAACACCCCTTCTGATTATGGAAAGCCATGGTATGGCCAGTTGATGGCAGGTCCCCAGATGCTTGCATACATGTTGCAGGTGAATTATTGGCTTGAGAAATATAATATTGAAATAATAATTTAACTATACTGGATGGAAAAACCAAACGATTATTTATTCTTAGTATGCTAATTTTTATATGAAAGTCAAAGTTCTATCTTTATAGGGTTATTATTCATAAAATATAGCATAACTATCAGGAAGAAAAATGGAATGCAGGAAGTGATAGGTTTTGATTAACCTCCCCTTCCTGCATCCTGTTTATTGAATCTTATCGCCTGCTATGTTAATTTTTCCAAATTCCCATCCGGTTTTTGTAAATATACATCTGTCTGACCATATAGCAATAGATGTTCTATAAGGCTTTCCCTAAGTAGCTCGCTCCGGGTGGTGTGGTCAGTATAATCATTGATGATCTTTTGCGCTAACCCGCTGTTTTCCTTTCCTGATGGGGGTAAAACACATAATTTGCGGATAGAATCGGCAAAGTAAGCACCGTCTGGGAAGTCTTTGGAACCTACCTCTGTGTATTCCTCCAGGATCCAACCGTCACTGAAATCATCTTGTCTAAAGGTTATAGCGGCTACGATAATACCACCGGAGGTTGATGTTAATGTCTTACCTTCCAAACGGTAATGTTCATAGTGTACCGTAACAAGGGCTTTCATCTTACCGGATTCCTCATAAACACCATGAATAGTAGGCGCGTAAACAAGAAACCCTTTATCGGAACCGCCATATTGTTTTAAAATAGCCGAGTTGAAGATTCCTCCATATGCTCTGTCGTCAATCTTACCGTCATAGACACCTATGGGATTTCCAGGCTTGAAGTCGGGCAAATCAATTAAACCGGACGGTAACTCCCGTACAAGCTCCATTGTTTCATTCTCGATAAACTTATCAACATCGTAATAACGAATATCTATAGATTCATTTTCCCCACCTTCAGTAGCATGAATCAAATTGGCATACAAAATGTTCTCCCCGTCTATTGAACCCACCACAAGCAAATATGGGCCATCATCTACATAGTATTGCATAATGTAAATTCCACTACCAGCATCCTGCCCGGCAAAATCTTCCAAATCCCCCATTGTCAGATCCGTCCCGATTTTTTGTGCCATGGCTCGCACATCGTCCAGCGTAAGGATTTGCTTTTTATCCGTTTCTTTCTGGCCCACCCCTGTGAACGCAAACCACGTACCGTCGCTGTAAATAAAGAATATGCCCCGTTCCTTTGACACGGCACAAATGATCGTTTCATCATTTATGTCAACCTCGAAGGTGTACACATCAACAGGGGCAGGTGGGTTGGTATAGCTAATATCTTTTTCACCCCTATAGCGGATTTCTGTTGCTTCCGGATAGTGCACGCCTACAAGTTCCTGTGCTTCGGGAACATTCATATAAGAAACCACAATCTTAAATCCATAATTGACCGTGCCCCGCTGGAACTTCAAATTCACACCGTAGATATACTCACCCTCTTCAAAAGGCCCAAGCAAAATGATATTTCCATTATTGTCTGTTCCTAAACGCTTAGAAAGAGAACTGTAAATCTCACGATGCCCATCATCATAAACTGTACCGTCTGGCTTCCAAATCGTATAGGATAAGGCCTCCACGTATCCCTTTACCAATTTTTCCTTATCTGTGGATAGTCTCAATGTAGCTTGGTCGCTGACAGTAATAGTGTTCTCCGGGCCGTATTCTTCATATTGAAACGGCGCCAGGGCATCGGCCTCCACAATTTGCTGTTCGGACTTTGACAAATCCCCGTAATTCCATGAATACCCAAAACGTACAAGTTCAACTTGCGTATTGTTATCCAAGTTGGCGTATACAATCGGTATTTCGTTCCTTGTATTATCTTCTTTGCCTATGCTGTTTACCTTATTCACCGCGAACCCCACACTAACCACTACCGCCAACACCACTGCCGCAGCAATGACCACTCGAGAGGTTTTTTTAAAGTTCAAAATGTTCTTTATCCGTTCTTTTACGCCACCCTCCCCAAAGGCCAGTGGTGAACCGCTGATAGTACCCCTGTCCGTGGCCATCGACAGGAGTAACATTGAATAATCCTTCTTTGTGCCGCCGCCAAGTTCTTTCAATACACGTTCATCGCAGGACATTTCCATGTCCACTCCCATCAGCAGGAACGCGACCCATGCCAGCGGGTTAAACCAGTGCAGACACAGAATGAAATACGCGGCAAATTTAATAATATAATCCTTACGTCGTATGTGGGTCCGTTCATGCAAAATAATATATTTCCGCTCACTTGCCTTCAAAGAAGGGGGAATATATATTTTGGGTTCGATTATGCCAAGAACAAAGGGCGATTGAATGTTGCCAGCCTCATAAATATTATCGTCTACGTGGACTGCCATCCCCATCTTTCCTTTGAGCAAGACATATGATACAATGCCGTAAATCACCATAATGGAAACGCCCATCAGCCAGACATATGTACCGATTGCTGTCCAAATCTGCAACGGACTTACGCTGGCTCCAAGTGTTGGAGCAGGGAGCGAACCGCTGATGATATTGTCTACAATCGTTACACCGCTGTCAATTCGCGGTATGGGCTGCATTGTAATATCAAGTGGTATAGTCTGGGCTTTAAACGGTATCAAGCTAAAGACGCTCTCAATTGAAAATGGGAACACAAGCCTAAAGCCCGCCATGGCCCACAGGCAATATGAAATGATTTTTGGGGCTTTTTTCAACGGTAGTCGGACAAGACATATGGCTGCTATTACGAATGCCCCGGTTAAGCTCATATTCAAGATTGTAAGGAATACTTTATCCATTGCTGCCCCCCTCGTGCTCGTCTATCAACCGCCGAAGTTCCTCGGCTTGTTTCGACGTGAGCTTCTTGCCACCGATGAATGATGTTATAAATTTGGGAAGCGATCCACCGAATGTGTCCTCCACATAACTGCGGCTTTGTCCCGAGATAAACTGTTCTCGCGTACAAAGCATGGTCACAGTGGATTTTTCGTTTTGTGCAATACCTTTCTCAATAAGTATTTTCAGTACGCTAAACGTTGTGGACTTCTTCCATCCAAATTCCTGTTGGGCAATTTTTATCAACTCCATTGACGCAATCGGCGCAATATTCCAGAGAAGTTCTGCCAGCTTAGCCTCAGCATTCGTCAGTTTGTACACAATTTTCATGTTGGTTCCCCCTTTGCAAATAGGTCGGGATAAATTAGACCTTTAGATTAGTCTAATTTATCCCGACCTATTTGTCAATAGAGGAAGTTTGTCTCTCTATAATTTTTGGTTTATTTTACTGGAATATAAATATCTATTTGTGAATCTACATTGTCAGCTCCAAGGAAACGTTTGTCATAAATCTCAAAATCCTCACGCTCATCCAGCTTTTCCTTAGTAAACAAAACCCAACTACCCCAAATGTAGTCATAGGTTTTTAGCAGAGTTGCCACGGTGCCTTTGTGTGTAAAAACAGCATACCGCCCTCCTGGAATTATTTTTACATCTACACCTTTAGGCAAACACCCAAAACTATCTACTTCTATACCTACAATCTCTGAAAAAGTTACATTACCATCTTTTGATATACTTACTTCTGTCCTGTCTGTTTCACATATACCAAAACGACGTGCATCAGATGAGGCAGGTATTTGACTGCATATTTCAAGCAGACTGTTCCAAAGTTCAGGCAATATATTATGCAGAGTGGATGTTTCCCCACGGATACCAGCAACAAAAATTTTATCCAATTCAACAATACGTGGCCTAATTGTTATTCCTTCTGCAAGATGCAGTAATGATTCCCGGTCTAGCATCTTTTTTGAACCAGTATACAAATCTGAATTGTTTTTTCGATAAGCAGATGGGCTAACATCATATGCAGACTTAAATGCACGGCTGAATGCTTCTGACGAACCAAAGCCACTCTCCATTGCGATATCAATGATACGCTTATTGGAATACAGTAGTTTTTTACAGGAATTTGACAATCTGCGCTTTTGAATGTAACTGCCGATTGGCTCTCCAATAACAGCAGTAAAAATGTGCGTGAGGTGGTAAAGAGAATACCCCCCGGCTTTCGCAATGTCTTCTGGAAATAATTCCTCATCTAAATGTTGTTCTATATATTCAATTGCTTTTTCAAGTGATACGATATAATCCATGCTCACCCCTCCAGTCCGAACTATTATTATACCATAATAGTGGCAAACAGGGCATTAAAATTCGCAAAAATTATCATGAATGGCAGGGCCTGATTTGTTACCATTGATTAGTACCACTATTTCAGAAAAGGAGGAATTTTTATGAATGCGATTGAAATTAGGAATGTAAAGAAAAGTTTCCAAGGAAAACGAAATCAGAAAACCGTGGAAGCTGTAAAAGGAATAAGCCTATCGGTAAAACCAGGTGAAATTTTCGGTTTTTTAGGACCAAACGGCGCAGGGAAAACCACCAGCCTGCGTATGCTTACAACATTACTGCCCATTGATGAGGGAGAGGCTAAAATCGGTGAATATGACGTAAAGAGAAACCCCAGGGAAGTTCGCAAGCATATTGGCTATGTGGGGCAGCTTGGAGGTGCGGACATTGAAGCTACGGGGCGTGAAAATTTGATGTTATCCGGACGACTTTATGGTATAGCTAAGAAGGCTGCACAGAAACAATCGGAATTATTAATGGATTTACTGGACTTACGAGATATCATTGACAGATTGGTAAAAACCTATTCGGGAGGTCAACGCAGACGGCTTGAAATAGCACTGGGAATTCTACATAAACCTGATGTTTTATTTTTAGATGAGCCGACAACCGGGCTTGACCCCCAAAACCGCGCTAACCTCTGGGAGCATATCCGAAGATTGAAATCTGCGGGAATGACCGTCTTTTTAACCACCCATTACCTTGAGGAAGCAGACGAACTTTGTGACCGCCTTTGTATTATGGATAAGGGTATTATTGTGGCAGAAGGAACTCCACAGATATTAAAAAGGGAGATTTCCGGCGACGTAGTTTCAATAAAGCCAAAAAACAATCAAGGGGATCTTGCATACATGTTTGACGACGAGGAAGATGTACTTGACATACGTATAGAAGGTGGAAAAACAAGCCTATATGTCAAGGACGGTGCAATAGCTATGCCTAAAATATTCAATGTCCTTAAAGGGAGGGGCGTTGAATTGGAATCAGTTTCCCTTTCACAGCCATCACTGGATGACGTATTTTTAAAGCAAACAGGCAAATCCCTGCGCGATACGGGAATGGAGGCATCTCTATGAGGATTTTATTAGAAATTTGGTTATTATTCAAACGTAAAATGTTAGAAACGATTCGACAACCGGTATGGGTGTTTATGGCACTTACAACGCCGCTTTTGTATATCTCTCTATTCTCTCCGTTATTAAAAAATCTGAGCAATCCGCCACTAAGCACCGGTAAAGTTTTAGATGCATTTGTTCCCGGTGTGCTGACACTATTGGCTTTTATCGGAGGCACAGGTGCCGGATATGGAGTCATTGGCGAACTACAGACTGGAGTTATTGAGCGTTTGCGCGTTTCCCCTGTATCTCGTTTTTCACTGCTTATGGGTACAATTTTAAGAGATATCGTCGCGTTTCTTGTGCCATCCGTTTTGGTTATATTCATTGCCCATTTGTTTGGATTCAAAGCACACGCCGGAGGCTTGCTTGTCATGCTTGTGCTTTTGAGCCTATTGACAGCAATCGTATCTGCTTGGTCAGGAAGCCTTGGATTGATATTAAAGCAAGCCAGCAGTATGGCTGCGCTGGTGGCAGGGCTTGAATTACCGTTGACACTTCTTTCAGGTGTGTTACTTCCAATCTCTTTAGGTCCAAAATGGCTGCAGGCCATAGCTCATATTAACCCACTTTATTATGTGGTTGAGGCCTCCCGTGTATTGGGCACAGGTACAATTGGAGACACTGAGGTTTTCAAAGCTTTTGCCGTTATTGTACCATTGGTTATAGTAACTCTTTTTTGGGCTACAAGGGTATACCGCAAGGCGATTTCGTAAAAATTAAGCGGCAAGTGTTGTAATGCAGAAAGTCGAATAGATGCCATACCCATTTGGGCATCATTGACTGATTTTATACTCCGGTGTCTGCTTCAAAATCATGCTTGACGAGAGAGAACTTCTACTATTTTTATTACTTAATGACATATCTACTTATTTAATAGTTGATGCGGATAATAAGACATTTTCGAAGTTCTAAGTCCCAAATCTCCGGCATAGTCCTCTCTATTAATATAAAGAACAGATTCATTTACACTTTCCTTAGAAAATTCATTCATAATCATCTGAGGTGAATTATTGGTGAGAAATATAATATTGAAATAATTATTTGAACTATATGGGATTGATATAAAAATAGCCGTAACCTTGGTAAGGGCGGCTATTTTATTTACCTTATAATGAAAATCTACTCTTTATCATTTCTGCCACTATATCCGGATTAATATCCGAATTATTAATTCTTATATAATTTTCTTTTTGAATTTCTCCCTCAAATGAATTCAGACGGTATTTATCTTCCAATATTCTAAAAAGTTCTTCAGACTTTTTGATGTTCCTTTTTGATGGTTTATTAAATAATCGATTCTCTGTTTTGTTTCTTTCTATACGCAATTCATAATCTGCTTCTAATTCCACGTAATAAACTTCTGCATTTCTTGAGCGAAAAATTTCCTCCAAACCGTTTATGTAATTCCAATCGTCCTGAGAATCAAAAGCCCACATAAAAGTAAAAATCATACCATATTCATCGCTCTTTGAATATGCTTCAAAGATTTCTTTCCTGAATAACTCTGTTAGTCTCCCTCTCTCCTGAGGCATGTTAGTAAATAAATCTGAAACAATATCAATTGTCATATGGTTATGAAACAGCTTCAAACCTGTGATTTTAGCAAGTTCTTGTCCTACTGTCATTTTACCTACTGCATGTGGTCCAAAGATAATAATTAATTTCATCTACTTCCCCTCCAGTTAATTTTTATAAGTATACTATAGATTGAATAAGAAAACTACACTTTTAATATATTCATAAAAATTAAGCCATAGTGAAAATTATATTTATCTGTTATTTTCACCTTGGCTTAGTTTACTGTTTTCCCTCAAGTGGAGTATTCGATCGATATGTATAACCCATTTCTGAAAGCTTTACTCCAGACGCTTTGTGAAATAAGCTGCTGTCAGACTAATCTTACGTTAGTTTGACAGCAGCTTATTTTTCTATGGGATCTTTTTTTAACTATTCCGCTTTTGCAGCGTTTCTGCCTGCAATACGACCAAATACTGTAATATCTGCAATTGCATCACTGCCTAAACGGTTTGTTCCATGGATATCTCCAGTTACTTCACCAGCAGCAAATAAACCTTTGATTACATTTCCCTCTGTATCGATTACATTTGCATCTTTGTTGATTTTAATACCACCCATTGTATGATGGATTGCTGGCTTGGATTTCATGATATAGTAAGGTCCATCTGTAAATGCTGTTAATGTACCTCTCTTATTGAATTCTTCATCTTTACCATTCTTTGCGTATTCATTATATTTTTCTACTGTTTTCTTTAACTCTTTGGCATCAATATCAAAGAATGCAGCTGCTTCTTCGATTGTATCTGCTTTTACAAGGATACCATTTTCAATTAAGTAATCATATTCTCTTTTGTGTTTTACATTAACGCCGCTTGCTTTCATGGAAGCTTCATCCCAGAACATGTAAGATACTCCACCGGTTTGTTCTACTACTGCTTTGGAAATAACATCACGACGTTCTAATTCTTCTACGAAACGTTTTCCTTCTTTATTTACAAGGATAGAACGTCCTTCCATTCGAACATCACCAACATAGAGAAGTGTTCCTAATTCAGGATCACATGTTGGATAGGTTTGAATGTATTGCATATCTACAAGTTCTGCTCCAACGTTTTCTGCCATTGTAATACCATCTCCGGTACTACCTACGGAGTTTGTAGAAAGAATTTTTTCATTCATTTCCGGGTTATATTTTACTCTCATTTCAAGATTGGAACCAAATCCACCAGTTGCAAGAATTACACCATTGTTTGCATTATAAGTGATTTCTTTTCCGTCAAACTCTGCTTTTACTGCAACCACTTTATCATTTTCTACAATAAGTTCTTTTGCAGTTGTATTTAAGTGAGTAATTACACCAACTTCTTGTGCTTTTTTTGTCAATTTACCAATTAATTCTACACCACTTGCATCTTTAGGAACTAAACTACGTTTTACAGAATGTCCGCCAAAGAAAAGCAAGTAATCTTCAAATGTTACATTTACTTCATCTCTTAACCATTCTGCAGATTCTAATGCATTGTCCGCTAAGATACGAACCAGTTCCGGATCATTTTCATAGTCTCCACCTTTTAAGATGTCTTCATAAAAAGTATCTTTACTATCCTCAATACCTTCTTCTTTTTGAAGCCAGTTGCCTGGTGCTGCATATTCACCACCGGAAATCAATGTGTTACCACCTTCCATTGGCATCTTTTCTAGTAAGATAACAGAAGCTCCGTTGTTAGCTGCTTCAATTGCCGCTGTTAGACCAGCTCCGCCTGCACCAACTATAACTACATCAGAAGTATATGCTGCTTCTCTTTCTTCTTTATTACTTGTTCCAGCTGCTTCTTTTGCAGCCAATTGATCTTTGGAAGCACCTGTTTGTTCAAATGCATTTTCTACTGCTGTTTTAAATCCTGTGGATGTTAAGGTAGCACCACTTACAGAATCTACGTCAAATGAATTTGTTGAAATCATTGCATCTGTTATCGTTTTCATTGCATCTGCGTATCCTGGAGTTTCATTATTTTCAAGAACATCAATTTTTTTGATTTCTCCATTTTCCAATGTTAATTCAACTTTGATTTTTCCACCTTTACCTTCACCAACACCTGTATAAGTTCCATTTGGAATACCTGTTGTGTTTGCACCTGTATCTGGTGATGTTTTTGGTTCTTCTTTTGGCTTTGAGCTGCAGCCGGTTATAGCAAGAGCCGCAATTAACCCAAGAGCTAATAATTTTAACTTTTTCATCTCATTTCTCCTCTTTCCCATTGTGTTAAGACCTGTCAACAATTGAAAACAAATTTGAATTTCTTCCATTTATTGTTGTCCAATCAAAGGTTTCTCATTCAAATTAATTATCTTTTGTCAAAAAGTTTGTTAAATACTTATCATACATATTAGATTATAGTATACTGACAACGATTTGTATTTACATTAATTTTCGTATTTTTGCACTTTAACGAACATTCATTACTTAAAAGAGGGATAATGTGAAAATAGAAATCAATTTTCACACGCAAGTTTGTGCTTGCGCACCACAAACTTGTTACGCGCAAACAACGTGCGCAGGAATGGGGACTTTATGAAATTACATACAAAAATTGCATTACTATTTAGTATCTGTATTTCATTTGCTTTCTCCTGCCTTTTGCTTATGGTAAGAGATCGTATATTAACTTCCAATCAGACAAGTTTAGAAGATCTGAATACACAAATTGTTGAGTCAAAGGCAAACGAAATCGGCTCCTGGTTGAATCAGCGAATTAGTGAAATCCGAGTGATTAGTCAGACGGAAGCACTTCGAACAATGGAAACAAAAAGTTTACAAACTTTTATAAAACGGCTAAATCAAAATGTGGGAGAACATTATGGAAATGAATACGGAACATTTGCTGCCGGAACCACAAATGGACTTGGTTATGTCAGTGATGAACAGACCATTGACGTATCCAATCGTGCTTATTTTAAACGTGCCATGTTAACGGATGAAGAATACGTCATTAGTACTCCCGTATTTTCCAGAACAGATAATTTACCAATCACACTCATTTGTTATCCTATTTACAATGATGGAAATGAAAAAATTGGATTTATTAATGGAGCGATTTCTCTGAATAAATTATCTGAAATTACAGAAGGTATTGATTTTTATAATGGCACTTCATGGATCATGGATGCCAAGGGAAATCTTTACTCCAGCAATCCAATTCAGGGGATAAGCGTAACTGAATTGACAAATTTAGTGTCTCATATCAAAGAACCAATCTCAAAAAAGGTTGGAATATATTCGTTTAAAAATGAAAAAAAGGAAGAACAAGTGATATTTTATTCTCCAATACCATACTCCAATGGTTGGTCCTTATGTACCATGACTTCTTTGAAGGAATTAAATTTACATACTCAGCATTTAATCTATACCATATTAGTGATATGGATCCTTATGCTTGCCATATCTATCATAACTTGTTCCTTATTTTCCCGTACCATTACGGCCCCCATTCATAAGCTTTCGAAAGCAATGCAATTCGTAAAGGACGGAAATTTTGTCTTACCAAAACAGGTAATCAGCAACAAAAAGGATGAACTTGCATTCCTTGCCAACAATTTTTATACAATGACGGAACAGATTTCCTTTCTAATGGAACGAATCAAGGAAGAAGAAGAAGCAAAACGTACTGCTGAATTTCAGGTATTACAATCACAGATCAACCCTCATTTTTTATACAATACACTGGATAACCTTCAATGGAGGGCCTATGATTATAATGCCATTGAGCTTTCTGAAATGATTGAGGCGTTGTCCGATTTTTTCCGAATTTCACTCAGTGACGGCAAAGAATTTATTCCGGTAATAAAAGAAATTGAGCATGTCAGGAGCTACCTGTTCATTCAGCAAAAACGGTATGAAGATATTTTAAACTTTACCATTTCCTATGACCCTGAGGTCTTAGAATATGTTACAATCAAACTGATTGTACAGCCATTGGTGGAAAATGCGCTATATCACGGAATTAAACCGAAGCTTTCTCCTGGTACGATTACTGTCATAGTAACCAACAAGGAGGATACCATTCAAATCATAGTACAGGATGATGGCGTTGGTATGTCACCTGCTGAACTTGAAACATTACTCAGTTCATTGGAACAGGACTCTCCTGGTAGGGGATATGGCCTATATAACATTCACCGTAGAATACAAATGGTGTATGGAAAAGAGTATGGTATTTCCATTACCAGTGAAGAGCAGATTGGGACAACCGCTATGATTACTATTCCAGCAGTAAAGGAGTTACAGAACAATGAGACAATTATTAATTGCAGATGATGAAAAGATAATACGCGAAGGCATAGCCAAACTCATTCAAACCTCTGATTTACCTGTTACTATCGTTGGCCAGGCCGCAAATGGACAGCAAGCCCTGGAGATGATGCATTCAACACATCCGGAGCTTGTCATCATTGATATCACAATGCCAGCCATTACCGGACTCGATGTAATTGAACAAGCCAAAGAATTTCTACCGGCTTCGAAATTCATTATCATCTCTGGGCACGACAGCTTTCCATTTGCTCAAAAAGCAATCGAATTGGGTGCCTTTCATTATCTTTTAAAACCCATCAAGCGAAACCAGCTGTTATCCGTGGTGGAACATGCTTTAGAAACACTTGAAGAAAAAGAAAAAGATTTAGTTTTAACGGATACTGATATAACTTCTGTGTCAGAAGCAGTGAACGGTACGGTGTGTAAAAAGGCATTGGCTTATATCAACGATCATCACTGCGATAGTAATATGAGTCTTAATTTCATTGCAGATAAATTTCATATCAGTCAATCTTATCTGACCCGAATGATTAAAAAAAGTACCGATTTAAGTTTTACAGAATATCTGAATAAACTACGGATCCAGCAAGCAATCTTTCTTCTATCTTCCAGAGAAGATTTATTAATCGCTCAAATTGCGGAACTTGTTGGTTATTCCAGCCAACATTATTTTTCCCGGGTTTTTAAAAACCATACCGGAGTTTCTCCCATCGAATATCGTAACGAAAAACGAGGATAGCATTATAAAAATGTGATACTTACATATACATTTGGTTATATCCCAGAAGTTTTGAATAGCTTTTAAGTGTGCTATAGAGTGAATAAGAAAATTATATTTTTTATATATTCATAAAAATAAGCCATAGTGAAAAATATTTTATTTTCACCTGTGGCTTATTTTACATTTTTCAAAAATATTTTTAATTACTAATAACTTTAATATAATACTTATCTAATAATTTATGAGGATGATAAGACAATTTCGAAGTTCTAAGTCCCAAATCCCCGGCATCATCTTCTCTATTAATATAAAGAACAGAATCATTTACACTGTCCTTAGCAAATTCATTCATAATCATCTGATAAGAACCTGGGTATTCTTTTAAGGCTTTCTCTATATGAACATAAAGAGTATCATTAATTATTTCACCAACGGATAAGGCAATAATCTCACCGTCCACTTCAATAAATCCCCCAAATAAGCCTATATCACCGATTAGAGGCAATATCTCTTCCGTTCTTTTATTCTCTTCAATAGCCGTCTCCATTGCTTTTACCATGTTCTTGGAAAAATCATCATAAAAATCAATAACCCGGTCTAAATTATCTTTATTCATTCTAATATATTGATAATCAGGGTATAGTTTTTTGAACTTGTTCATATGATTTCTTTGGCCGCTATATCTTCTGCCTTTTAACTGGCTTAAATCCTCTGATAAGTATAGATAGTCTGACATATCCCGGTCAAATTGAAATTCTACTTTATTTTTGAAAAAGACTTTAATAGGTTCTAGGGCCTCTTCCGGTATTGCACAAAATGTAAGGGGCATATTCATTTGATCCGTATATTCCACCAGTGTCTGAAGTCCTTCCTCCATTGGTCTCTTTCCTACCGGTAAAGTAAAGGAAGTCTTTCCATTAAATATCTGTACTTTCATAAAAAGTGTTTCATTATATATTGTATATTCGCTTTTATAGAATTCCCTCCACATGAATAATGTACCTACTGTACTATCACAGGTTCTATTATTCTTACAGGGTAAATATTCCTTAATCTCATCCAAACTTTCTAAAGAGATCGGTTTAAAATTTAACATAAGTAATCTCCAATTCCTTTATCCTTTTTTCTTACAACGTTTCTATATTACATGATTATATTATTTTTAACAATGGAAGTATCACATTATTTACAAACTTTTAATATTTTTTGAAATGTATAAGAAGCCTTCATATAATTCACAAAATCATTTATACTAAGTATTATAAAAAACAATTGACACTGAAACCATTATTATATATTATAGTAATATAAATGCATTGTATACAATTTAATTGAGTATAATATATCATAAAATAATAATAAAGTAAAGGAGAAAAAAATATGAATATTTATGATTTTACAGTAAAAGATGCCAAAAATAACGATGTTTCTTTAGATGAATATAAAGGAAAAGTTTTATTAATCGTGAATACAGCAACGGGATGTGGTTTTACTCCCCAATATGAAGGTTTAGAAAAACTATATAAGCAATATAAGGATAAAGGACTTGAGATTCTTGATTTCCCATGCAATCAATTTTTAGGTCAGGCTCCCGGTACTAACGAGGAAATCGTAACTTTCTGCCAGACAAAATATGGTGTTTCTTTCAGGACCTTTTCAAAAATAAATGTAAATGGCGAAAATGCAGATCCATTATACAAATTCTTAAAAGCAGAAGCACCTAATGATTTAGAAGATGAAGAACTTGCTGCATTTATTAAAAAATTAGAGAGCTTAAATCAAACTTTCTCTGATTCAGATATTAAATGGAACTTTACAAAGTTCTTAATTGATAAGAATGGTAATGTCATTGCACGATTTGCTCCTACTGCCAAACCAGAAGATATAGGAGAAAAAATTGAAGAACTTTTAAATAAATAATATCTTAGAAAGTACCAGTTTTTACGCAGTTGCCTGTAAAGGCTTAAAATAAGGCTGAAGCTTTTGGTTATTGGGAGGAAATAATTAATGAATTATGAAAATTTAAGACTTGAATGTCAGCTTTGCTTTCCTTTGTATGTATGCTCTAAAGAAATAATTAAGAAATATAAACCCTTTTTGGATCCTTTAGAAATCACATATACGGAATATATTGCCTTTATGGCACTATGGGAGAAAGACCATATATCCATTAAGGAACTAGGACATAAGTTATTTCTGGATTCCGGAACTTTAACCCCTCTTCTTAAAAAAATGGAACGGCAGGGGTTTGTTACCAGAGATAGGAGTACTACAGACGAAAGAACTGTTTATATTAATTTAACCCAAAAAGGTATTGAACTGCAAAATAAAGCTGTTCACATTCCGGAACAGATGGGATCATGCCTTCCAATCAGCTTAGAAGAAGCGGCCATTCTCCATGATATACTTCATAAATTTTTAAATAATATAAATAAATAATTTTATGTTGCATTTGCAACATACTAATTTCAGGCATTTATCTATACTAGTAATAACAACAAATAAATCTGTTATCATATTCAGGAAAGGAAGATATAAAATGTCTAAAAAAATATTAAAAAATATTGATTTATCAACAATTTTAACCTTAAAGGATTTAGTAAATTATCAACCGGGACAAGTGGTAAGCAAGACCTTAGCCCAGAATAATAATGTGAGTTTAACATTATTTGCTTTCGATAAAGAAGAAGAAATAAGCACTCATTCCTCACATGGTGATGCTATGGTATATGTAATAGATGGAACCGGTCAGTTTACCATAGGTGATGAAACTTACACCCTTTCAGAAGGACAGACCATTGTTATGCCGTCTGAAGTTCCCCATGCTGTATATGCACCGGAACAATTTAAAATGTTCTTAATTGTTGTATTTTAAATAAAAATATAAGAAGTCAGCACTTTGTTTACTTAGACAAAGGGTTGACTTCTTTTTCATTAAATTAAATACTTCTATGATATAATTGTGATAATTATCGAAAATCCGGCAGTTTAACTTATAAAATACAACTATTTTAACAAAAGAATGATATAATATAATTACATAAAACTTATCGAATGGAGTGTATCATATATGAATTATGATGGATTAATGATTGGTATTGGTGTGTTCTTGATAATCGGTATTATGCATCCTGTTGTTATAAAAACGGAATATTATCTTGGCTCAAAGGTATGGCCATTGTTTTTGATAATGGGGCTGCTTTTTATTTCCTTATCTCTTTTTATAGAATTATCCGTGTTATCAATACTTTTATCTGTGTTGGGCTTTTCCTTTTTATGGGCCATCCGGGAACTATTTGAACAAACACAAAGAGTAAAAAAAGGATGGTTTCCAAGTAACCCCAACAAAACCCGTCAGCCGGATAAACATTCTGAAGATGAAATCAATAATATATAATTAGACTAAAATCTGATGAGCAGTAGTCTGCATGGTATATTCTATTCTCCGTATCGGTTAAGTAATGCTCCACCCTTCAGCACGTTGACGGATAGAAACGAAATTCTTGTAAATACCATCTTGCATTATCAATTCCTGATGATTTCCCTTTTGAGCAATACGGCCATTATCAAGGACAATTATTTGATCCGCCTGTTCAATGGTAGCAAGGCGATGGGCTATGGTTATAATCGTTTTACCCTGAGTAAGTGCTGAAATCGCCTGTTGGATCAGATGTTCATTTTCTGGGTCGATGCTTGCAGTTGCTTCATCTAAAATTACAATTGGGGCATTTTTTAGAATCGCCCGTGCAATAGAAATCCTCTGCTTTTCACCGCCAGAAAGGGAAGATCCTCCTTCCCCCACCATGGTGTCATATCCTTCGGGCAAAGTTGAAATAAACTCATGACAGCAGGCTGCTTTTGCGGCTGCAATGATTTCCTCTTTTGTGGCATCCTGTTTACCAAAGCGGATATTATTCCCTATGGTGTCCCGGAATAGATAGACATTTTGAAATACCATACTGAAGTTCTTCATCAGACTGTCACAGGTGAATTCCCGGACATCGTGTCCGCCGACGGTAATCTCTCCACTATCCACATCATAAAAACGTGTCATAAGATTGCAAAGGGTGGTTTTTCCGCTTCCTGACGGCCCCACTATGGCTATTGTGGTATTCTGGCGAGCAGTAAAACTCGCATTATGTATGATTTCTTTGCTGCCATAGCCAAATGATACGTGGTTAAAGCAAATATCAAAAGAATCAATCTTTATATCAGTACCATCCTGATCAATAAAATCTGTCTGCTCTAATTTGTCGATTTTATCCATAGCTGCACCTATCATACCAAGTACATGGGCAGAATCATTAATAGCTTCTATGTTTCCAAACATGGAGAAGGAGAACATCGCCATTAGCAGTAAGACCGGGAGGGTCATAGTTCCATCCATTGTGTGCCATGCTGTAATTAATACAATTATGACTGATGCCAGCTTTAGCGCAAGAAGATGCAGCGTGTTCCAAGGAATATAGGATTTTTCAATACCAATGTTGATTTTTCTGCTTTCGCGGCAGGCTTTACGGAACCCTTCAAAAGCAGGACCTTCCTGCCCAAAGGATTTCACTACCGGAATACCCCTGACATACTCAAGTACCGTACCTGCAAGCATTTCGCTTGCCTTTTGATTATCAGGAGAGTTTTTTTTACTTTGATGGTTAATCCCCTGTAATGCAAGGGCAGATAATAGCACACCTACGATGGCAGTAATCGCCGCTTGCCAGCTAAATAAGCAAAGGCAAATTGCAATAGCCAGAAAATTGATATATCCATTCAATACGTTGTTAATCATACTCATGCCATTTAGTTCAAGCTGAGAAAATTCACTGGTAAGGTCAGCCAAAATTTCCCCGGTACTATTTTTAGAAAAGTACCCAAGGGAAACACGTTTTAGCATATCTCCAATGCGTAGTCTTTCCTCTGCGGCCCGTTCAGTACCAATGCTATCCTGCAATCTTGCACGTGTATAGGAAAGCAAAAATCTAAGAAAAACCGATACGGAGATAATAAGTAAGGATTGCCATACAATAGTATAAGTCAAGTCTGTGCCCTCCTCCATATTAGAGATAGCTTTATTAAGGGCCCAGGCCGCGGTTATGACCGGAACAGCCGTACACCATGACGATAAAAAAGCGCAAAGTGTACCAAGATACAGTCTTTTTTTATAAGGTCCTATCCAGGAGATAATTCTTTTTATAGTCTTAAACATCCCCACTAACCTCCTTTCCTCTAACTGTAACAGCCCACTGTTTGGCTCCAACATGAGCATTCCAGAGCCGCTCGTATAGCGGGCAGGTTTTTAGCAATTCTCCCTGTCTGCCTACAGCAACAATACGACCTTTCTCTATAACAGCAATTTGATCCGCATTTTTTATTGTTGAAAGCCGATGAGCAATAACTAATAGGGTTTTACCTCTAGCAAGCTGCATAATAGACTGTTGAATTTTATCTTCATTTTCCGGGTCTGTAAATGCTGTAGCCTCGTCAAGAATGACGATGGGGGCATTTTTCAGTATGGCACGAGCAATGGAAATCCTCTGTTTTTCACCGCCTGAAAGATATTTGCCGGCTTCTCCGGCGGAGGTATCCCATCCTTTTTCCAGTTTACTGATAAACTCCTCACATCTTGCAGCCCGTGCCGCCTGGAATACCTCTTCGTCTGTTGCAGTAGGATTACCAAGCCGGATATTTTCTTTTAATGAACAGTTGAATAAAAAATTATCCTGTGTCACAAAGCTAACTATTTTAGAAAGTTCAGCAAGAGGAATTTCTCTGATATCAATTCCACCAATACTTATGGAACCGCTGCTGACATCCCAAAAGCGGTCAATCAGTTTGGCAACGGTGGATTTTCCGCCCCCTGACGGTCCCACTAATGCAGTCACTTTGTCTTGGAGTATCTCCAAATTAATCTGATGAAGCACATTGCCACTTTTCTGCCCTGTATAGGAAAAAGAAACATTTTTCAGGGAAATCGAATATTCCCTGGGGATTTGGGGAATCTTACCATCCGGCAATTCAGGCAAATCCAGCAGCTCACTGGCGGAGAGAATTGCATATTCCATAGTTTTTCCCAAGTTAATATAGGTTGTGAATTTGATAAGAGGTGTAACCAGACCAAGAGCTAGAATGCAGCAGATGGTCAGTTCAGACACATTCAGACTTCCATTGATGAAAAGCATCAGTCCTACTGGAACTGTGGCTAACAGCGTGGTAGGCAGAACCGAGGACATTAGGGTAAGTGTTTTCCAACTGCTTAAAAACCATGCCATGGTAAAATCTTTAAATGAACTGACTGCCCCTGCATATTTTTCATAAGAAGTTGCCCCTTGGTTAAAGGTTTTGACCACCTCAATCCCCTCTATATACTCTACAATAACGTTGTTTACATGGTCGTTGGCCTCCATATAGGCAGTGTAATTCTTGTTAAAGTTCTCCCGTGCTTTCCCAGACAGCATGGGAATTATACAAAGGGGCAATGTGGCAAGGGTTGCAAGTGCCATCCGCCAATCGATACTAATCAAGTAAATAAACATCGCTAAAGGTAATAGTAAACTGGAACCCACTTCCGGAATTACATGAGCCAGAGGAAGCTCGATCGTTCCCACTTTATCTAAAAAAATATCCTTAAGCTTCCCCGCCTGTTGGCTTGTAATTTCACCAAGTGGAGCTTGTAACAGGCGCTGTGCCATATTTATCCGGATTTGTTCTAAAATCGTATATGCAGAGACATGGGCAAAGGTAGTCGAAATTGCATAGCAAACAATTTGCAATATAAACCCTCCCCCGCAAACGGAGCACCATAGCAAAAGACTTCCAGGTGTCAGTTCATTTAATATTGCGAGCCGAATCAGTGCATAGACACCAAAATACGGAATCATGCCGCCAAAAACACTGAGGATCGCAAACATCACAGCCAATATCATTTTTACTTTGCAGATAGATGCAAAGGACATCAGTATGCTTAACCAGTTCTTTTTCTTCATTAAACTTTTCTCCTTGTATAAAATTTTAGGTTATTCAATAGGGAACCTATAAACCTAGCCCTTTATTTATCTTTCATAAAAAATGGATTGGTTAAATGCTTAACCAATCCAAGTGTATCAATTTATTTAATTTCTTTCTTTTCCGTCCGGGTGTTTTTTATCCAACCCGACAGAACTTTTTCGATAAGTTAAAGGGGATACTCCCATGATTTTCTTAAATGCGGTGGAGAATTTGCCCGGACTGTCATATCCCATCTGTGCAGCGATTTCCAATACGCTCTTTTCTCTGTTACGGCGTAGTAATACCGCTGCCTGGTTGATTCGATACACACGCATATAGGAGAAAATCGAATCGCCATAAATATTTTTAAAGCAATTCTTCATGGCAGTCATAGGGAAATCAAAGCGTTCCGATAACTCCTGCAAGGTAAAATGCTGCTCCATATTGTTAGTCATCAGGGTGTGAATCGCCTTTGTTTTTTCTACCTGTGTCTTGAAAAAGTATGGACGTTCCATTTGAGTAGCCGGAATCTCCAGGGCATCAAGATATAATAAAAGCTCCTGTATCTTAACACGAAAATAAGGTAAACGAATTTGTGCCGGAACGGCATATAAGTCAGCAAGTATACCTTCTAATCCCTGTTCGTTTTGTAAAACAAGATTAATTCTGCCATCACAATATTTCTTTTTCAGTCTGGCAATATCAACAGGAAAATCCTTAATGTAAGAGTTGATTCCCTCATTTGCATCCTTTAGGACAAAGGATATGCTGACTCCATGATAATGTCCCAATGGAAATTCCACATGTCTGCCGCTGTTCATTCGGCGATCCACACAAAGATCACCGGCTCCTAAATAAATATACGCACCGTTCTTGATTTCCTGCTCAATACGCCCTTCTCTGCAATGGTCAATACATAACATGTCCACTTCTGCTTGGAATTGAGATTCACATTGTTCCATATGGAAGTCATTAAACATAAGATAGACACCCGGAAAGACCATATAAGAACTCATAAGGCCGTCTCCGGTATCATTTTGCACTTGTATGATCTGGCTTGTTTCATCCTCCGCAAGGGTATAAACTTTCGTATCGTGGAATAGATTTTGACTTAAAGCCTCTATATTCATAACAGATTTACTCATCACATTATCCTCAAAGTAATTGCATTAGCTTATTAAGTTAATAAAGTTCCCGAACTTATCACATTTTTACATGGTAACATAATCTGTAAAAAAAGAAAAGCAGAGCTATTTGGCAACAGATTTTTTGAAGTTCCTCTCTACAATCCTTTTTCCCCAGAAGCAGCCAAGTATTGTGCAGGCAACTGTAGCAGCCAAAAGAATGAACATAACCGGAACCGAGGTTACATTGATAGCATATTGCAGTACGGGCAGAGAGCCAAAGGTATTAGCTGAATATAATTCCAAGTAGGCATCCTGCATCCAGATAAATGGTATATACTCACCAATAGCAAGGCCAAGTAAAGTTATGCAAGTGCCGGTTATTTTCCCTAGGAGACTATCCTTACCGATAATACGGTAAATGATTTCTCCTATTATTCCTCCAGCCAAAGTACAAAAAAACATCATCCCATAGGGTGCCATGGTAAACAGGCATACCCCTAACAGTCCTGAACTAATCACCATACCGCCGCTAATGGTCAGCTTTGACAACATTACTATGTAAATAATTCCGCCTACAACCCCAAGAATACAAGGCATTACCATTAGCAAAGGCAGGAAAAACCCCATTGTACAAGCTATTAGGAATGAAACAACAATCCATAATGCACTAAATACACCAATACGTATTAAATCTCTTAATACTCGGCTGTTTTTGCTCTTTGTATTCATTTTTCATTCTCCTTTATTAATTTGAAAAATTTGATATAGCGATTTGGGATCATATTGCTCTGGCGGGACTCGAACCACCTGTTCTCGTTGTTTGAATATAAGAAGTGAACGGAAGGTCTGCGCTGCAAACTCATAATCATGTGTTATCACAAATATGCAACATCCCTTTTTCGCTAGGTCACAAATTGCGTCCCTCACTAACAACATATTTTGTCCGTCAAGCCCGCTGGTTGGTTCATCTAAGTATAGAAAATCTGCATTACTCATATAAGCCAAAGCAATAGACAGCCGCTGCTTTTGTCCACCGGAGAGTTCCGATGGATGTGTGCTAACATAAGGATTGAGACCAAAATACTCCAGAAGGTGCAGTGCTTTTTTCTTTTCTTCTTCAGTTTTGGAGGTTCCAAGCAGCATTTCTTCTAAAACGCTAGGAGCAAAGAGTTGATAATCCACATCCTGCATCACATAGAAAGAGTGCTTTTTTCTGCGCCCTTTTGCAGCATACTTTTGATTAATATAAATCTTTCCGGATTTTGATTTTTCCAGCCCCATCAAAACCCGGAATAGGGTGCTTTTTCCCGCTCCATTTTTTCCGATCACTCCAACAATATCTCCGCTACCAGCTTCAAAAGAAACATTTTTCCACAGAGATATCTTTTTATCATAGTAAAATGAGATGTCTTCTGCTCTTATCTGGATGGCATTTTGAAAGCAATCTTTATATGGAAGAGTTGGCATAATAGCAGATAAATCAATTTGGCGTAATCCATTCTCGAAAAACCATTGTGAAGGCTTTAATGAAAATTCTTTTCCAGTCATATCCTCCTTGATTTTTCCGTCTTGCACAAGTATTATACGATCCACTAACTCTTTCAGATAATGAATTTTATGTTCCGATATAATTATAGTGTGTCCCTGTTCTTTTAGCTTTTTTAATACTTCAAAAAGCTGTTTTGTTCCCTCTTCATCTAAGTTGGCTGAGGGTTCGTCTAAAACAAACACATGAACTCCTGCTGCATAGGCTGATGCAACAGCTACTTTCTGTTTTTCTCCACTGGACAAATGAAAGATACTTTTACTTAAAAGATGTTTTATCTCTAAAACATTGACAGCTTCCTGACACCCCTTTTGTATCTGTTCTCTTGGCACACCCAAATTCTCACTGGTAAAAGGAATTTCTGTTTTTACATGGAGGGTAAAAAACTGTGAACGTGGGTCTTGAAACACAGAACCGATAAATTGGGAATAGTCGCCTGCTTCATGGTTCTTAATATCCATTCCCCATACACAACAGTTCCCATATAGATTTCCTTCAAAGAAATCCGGGATTAGGCCATTTAAACATCTTGTAAAAGTCGTTTTGCCACACCCGCTTTTTCCGGTAAGTAAAACAAATTCCCCTTGTTTAATTGTCAGCGTTACATCAGAAAGACTGGGACTTTCTGAACCGGCATATGTAAAACAAAAATGTTCCATTTTCAATACAGGGTATTCCATATTCTTTTCCAAATCATCACCTCCTAAAACAGATACAGTTTGGTATTAACATAAATCAATACTCCAACCGCTATGAAAAGTATGAACAGATACAGAAAATCTTCTTTCTCCAGCCTCACATCCGTACAGCAAGTTCTTTCCCTCTCCAAGCTAAGACCTTTACAAAGGGTTGCCGCTGACAATTCCTCCGTTATCTTTTCACTTCTAAATAACAATGGAATTATGAAATGCTCTATACTTCTTACAGGATGACGCATTATCTTCCAGACAGAAGAATGCAATCCACGCATTACCAAACTCTCATGGACATAAACAATTTCCTGACGAATCGTTGGGATATACCGGTACATAACTGCCATGGGGATTAATACAATCATGGGGATACGAAATTTTCTCAACGCTGTCATCAATTCATTCATTGGTGTCTTCCGTATCAATATACCGCAAGTCATATACACCGGCATTGCCCGGATAATTACCATGAGAAACATAGGAAACAGAAAAGACAATACCGGAATATAAATCTTTTGAAGCAGTTGTTGGAGAAAAAACACAAAAAAATAACCCAAAAGAAATTTTGCACTTGTCCGCCAATCAAAGAAAATCCATATCAGCACATCCACTGCCACAAATAAAAGTATTACCGCAGTCCAGTTACCAAAAGAAAAACTAAGCACAGACATAACAATAATCTGTAAAATCAATATCCTAGGGTCAGGTTTTGCTGCTCTGAATTTTTGTTCCACAAGCCCTCCCACTCCTTTCTTAAAAAAGAAATAAATCCTTCTAATATTTGGTTAGATTTAACTAACCGCCATTCATAAAGAAAAATGTCCGAAGACATTTCATTTTTTACAATAACAAATTGTAGAGCATAATTCTTATCCAATCGGGACGTTTTTATCCATTTGGACGAATTAAGTGCTATAAAAATTAGTGTATTTAAGGACGTACGCTTTGCCCAATAGAGGTTATTCATACCTTCGTGAGGATGGAAAGCCATGTGGTTTTCCATCCTCACGAAGGTCAAGGTAGGTTTATGAGGCAAAGCTGTGAATGAAGGCTTTGCACCTCATATAATCACCCTCTTTTTCGTTTGCGATAAAGAACAATGGCTATCAGATATGAAAAGAATTGAATAAGACAGCTTGCTAGTAAGGCACTTATAATTAAAACAGTTTCATTGGATTGCATAAACTCAACTACACCGTATAACGCAGATACAAAAGCTGGGGCAGCCACTAAGACCATTACAACTATAAATGGAACCATAGACCAAAATTTTGCTTTTGTGTAGCCCATCTTGAAGAACAAGGGCATTTGTATTCCTGTAATAGCGGAAAACACTAAAAATGATAAACTAAAACCAAGCATAATATCGTTGAATTCCAATGCTTTATTTTGAAAAAGTGTGAAGCAAGAGTGTAATACAATAATCACAAGAAATGCTGTAAGGTAGTTCAGAAATACGTAAACATATCGCCCAAGCACAATGTCTTTCAAACTAACAGAAACTGAACCGTATAGGCGGTCAAGATTGTTCTTTTCCTGTATGGCGAAAATATTTGTTGATAATAACGCTACGAACCATGCACCGGTTATGCACAATATAGTAACTGATGAATCCATGAAAGCATACATTATCACGATTAGAACCAATGATAAATACGAAACAAGCTGTGCCTTCATTGTAAAAAAGTCCAATTTTGTAATCCTTAAAAAGCCTGTCATTATCTTGTACCCCCTTTGCTCATACAGATAACAATATCGTCAATTGTTGCACCATCAATGACACAATTCTTAAACTGCGTAGCTTTTTTTGCTTCCATAAGACCTTCAAAGCCCATGTCGGTTTTCCTTAAACCAACAATGCTTTTTTTAAGCTCTGCAGTTAAATCCCTCGCCCTGCCTTTAATAAGTCGGTAACTGCCTAAAAGTTCATCTATACTACCGGTATAAACTAATTCACCTCGATTTATAAACGTAATATAATCTGCTACCCGTTCTAAATCCGTTGTAATGTGGGTAGAGAATAAGACACTCCTTTCACCATCCTTTATATATTCTTGTAGAATTTCTAAAAACTCATCCCGGATAGCAGGATCAAGCCCGCTTGTTGGCTCGTCTAGTATAAGAAGCTTAGCATTATGTGAAAAAGCACAAGCAAGCATCAGCTTCATTTGCATACCACGGGATAACTCTCCAATTTTTTTATTTTGTGGTAAGTCAAACCGTTTTATCATTTCGTTAAAAACATCATGTTTCCAATCCTCATAAAAGAGAGAAACGGCCTTTTCCGTATCTTTGATCGTCCAGCTATCCACATAAAATATACTGTCAAATACAACCCCAATATCCTGCTTTATGGCATTTTCACTTTCTACGTTGTCCTTGCCAAAAACTAATATCTCCCCGGCATCCTTTTCTAGCATATTAAGAATAAGCTGTATAGTAGTTGTTTTTCCGGCTCCATTCGGACCAACAAGCCCCATGATATACCCTTTGGGCAAGGAAAAACTGATATTGTTTAACTTGAAACCGGGAAAGTCTTTGCTTATTCCCTTTAATTCTAAAGCATTATCAATCATTTTTAACCTCCAATAAAAGCTGTAAAAGGCTGATGATCTCATCATCAGACATGGACGCTCTTTGAGCCGCCTGTATTGCATTATTTAGATTACTTTCAACTTCCTTAATTAGCTGTTCACGGATAAGGTTAGAACTGCTGGACATAACAAAGAAGCCTTTACCTTGTCGGCTTGCAATAAACCCCTCTTGCTCAAGTTCATTGTATGCTCTTGTAGTAGTCAGTACACTAATTTTCAAGTCTTTTGCCAACTGTCGCAATGAGGGGAGCATTTCATTTTCCTTTAATTCCCCCGACAGTATTTGAACCTTTACCTGTTCTTTTATTTGCTCATAAATCGGCAGACTGGAACTATTCGATATTACAATTTCCAAATCATCACCCCTAACTGTAATGTTAACTACATATACAGTATATTCAGATATAACAGTTTTGTCAAGGAGGAAACTCCATTATTTTCATGATGTTTTTGTAGGGAATCACGGCCTTTGTTACAAACGTCAAGCAATTCATGTATTATACTTACACATGAAACCCTTATTTGAGCCATGCTTAAGCCCGGAACGGTTCATACGCCATTAATCAGTATAAAAAAACGATTAAATGTCCGACTATGGGCATTTAACCGTTTTTCACTGATATTTGATTTATTTTTTTATCATTTAACCTTGAGGTCTGATTATCCTTTTGAGATTAACAGCAAATATAATCATTGCATTTCCATACCCAAAAAACCATATCCTTACTCTCAAAGTTCTTCCTTAAACTTACTTGGCAAGAGTGTGTTAAGCGCTAACTATATTATCTCTACAGCGACGCCAGCGTCTTATAAGTCTCATACCTTTCTTTTGCCAGCTCTTCTGCCTTGTTAAACAGTTCCTCTGCCTGTTCCGGATACATTTTTGCCAATGAGCTATAGCGTACTTGATTCATTAAGAATTCTCTGAAGTTACCGGTTGGTTCTTTAGAATCTAGAGTGAATGGATTTTTTCCTTCTTTCTTTAAATCAGGATTGTATCGATACAAATGCCAGTAACCTGCTTGCACTGCACTCTTAATGTTTGCCATACTTCTGCCCATACCGTCTTTGATACCATGGCTGATACAAGGTGCATAGCATATAACAATAGATGGGCCCTTATAACTTTCTGCTTCACGCAGGGCTTTAATGAGCTGGTTATTATCTGCATGAATACCAACCTGGGCAACATATACATTGCCATAAGTCATCATCATTCTGCCTAAATCCTTTTTACCAGACTTTTTACCGGAAGCTGCAAATTTTGCAATAGCACCTGTAGGAGTGGATTTAGATGCCTGACCACCTGTATTGGAATATATTTCTGTATCAAATACAAGTACATTGACGTCTTCACCGGTAGATAAAACCTGATCTAAGCCGCCAAAACCAATGTCATATGCCCATCCGTCACCCCCAACAATCCACTGGGAACGTTTTACTAAATATTCACTGCGCTGTTTGATTTCATCAATAAGGCACTGAATATTCTTATCTGAAGAATTATAATCCCTTATGATATCCTGTACTTTTGCACTTATCATCTGGGATAACTCTCCATCTTCTTTATATTCAATCCAGACTGAGAATACTTCTTTTACATGAGTATCCACATCCATGTCAATTAATTTCTTCATGTTCTCTTCTATTTTTTTTCTCATTTGTTTAACACCAATATACATACCGAATCCAAATTCCGCATTATCTTCGAATAAAGAATTTGCCCAAGCCGGTCCCTTACCTTCGTGATTGGAAGTGTATGCCGTACTTGGAGCAGATGCTGCCCAAATAGAAGAGCAACCGGTAGCATTGGCAATCATCATTCGTTCGCCAAATAACTGGGTAACTAATTTAATATAAGGTGTTTCACCACATCCTGCACAGGCTCCTGAGAATTCCATAAGAGGTTTCTTGAACTGGCTGTCTTTATAAGTCGCGCTGAGCTCTATATCTTTCTTATAACCCACCTGATTCACTGCAAATATCCAATTGTCCACCTGCTCTGGTAATTGAGTCTCTATTGGTTTCATGATCAAAGCTTTACCTTTTGCAGGACATACATCGGCACAGTTACCACATCCGGTACAATCCATTGGGCTGATTTGGATTTTATAATGATAACCTTCCAGATTTCTACCAGTAGCTTTTTTTGTAACAAAAGATTCCGGAGCCTTTTGTACTTCTTCGTCGTTTAATAAAAATGGCCTGATTACTGCATGGGGACATACATAGGAACATTGGTTACATTGTATACATCTTTCTTCTACCCATTCAGGAACATATACTGCAATGCCACGTTTTTCATACTGGGTGGACCCAGATGGGTAAGTACCATCCTCACGGTCTTTAAATGCACTAACCGGTAATTTGTGTCCTTGTTGTGCTTCCATTGGACGCATAATATTGCGTACGAATTCTGGCTCTTTTATGGTATCCGTTTCTTCATCAATACTATTTATCCATTCTTTCGGTATTTTTACTTCATGAATATCCCTAATACCCCGATCAATGGCTTCATGATTCATCTTAACTACATTTTCACCTTTTCTGGAGTAGGACTTAGTAGCTGCATCTTTTAACTCTTTCACAAATACATCTTCCGGTAATATATTAGCTAATTTAAAGAATGCCCCCTGCATAATCATGTTAATACGGTTGCCAAGTCCTATTTCACCTGCAATCTTTACTGCATTAATTGTATAGAATTTAGCCTGTTTCTCAGCCAGATCCTTTTTAATCTTTGCAGGGAGATGCTTTTCTAATTCTTCATCGGTCCACGGACAGTTAAGTACGAAAGTACCGCCTTCTTTTAAATCAGCTGTTAAATCGTATTTTGTAACATAAGAGTGGTTATGGCAGGCAACATAATTTGCGTTACTAACTAAATATGTGGCTTTAATTGGCTCCTTGCCAAAACGAAGGTGGGACATAGTTATGCCGCCGGATTTCTTTGAATCGTAGTCAAAATATGCCTGCACATTTAAAGAAGTGTTATTGCCAATTACTTTAATTGCCTGCTTGTTGGCACCCACTGTACCGTCAGAACCTAAGCCCCAGAATTTACAGCTGATTCTGTCTTCCGGTTCTATAGATACATAAGAGCCCACCTGAAGGGAATGATGAGTAACATCATCCACAATGCCAATGGTAAAATGATTCTTAGGTTCATCTTGTTTCAGGTTCTCATATACAGCTGCTATTTGATTTGGTGTGGTATCTTTCGAACCTAAACCATAACGTCCTCCAATGATTACCGGTTTCTTCCCTGCATCATGAAAACAAGTACATACATCTTCAAATAATGGCTCGCCAATGGAACCGGGTTCCTTTGTACGGTCTAAAACCGCAATTTTTTCTACTGTATGTGGTATACAGTCCATAAAATGCTTTAATGAAAACGGCCTGAACAAATGTACTTTTATCAAACCATACTTTTCACCCTTGCTATTGTAATAATCAATGGTTTCCTCAATTGTAGGCGTTACAGAACCCATTGCAACAATCAGATACCTGGCATCAGGTGCCCCATAATAATCAAATAAACCATATTTACGTCCTGTCTTTTCGCCCATCTTATTCATATAATCTTCAACAATTGGAATAAGATCAGTGTAAAATGGATTGCTGGCTTCTCTTCCTTGAAAATAAATATCCGGATTTTGTGCGGTACCTCTTATAACCGGATGATTCGGTGATAAGGCACGTTTTCTAAATTCCAGCAATGCCTGTTTGTCCAATAATTCTTCATAATCACTATATTCTAAAGCATCTACCTTCTGGATTTCATGAGATGTTCGGAATCCGTCAAAGAAATGTACGAATGGTAATCTTCCCTTAATAGCTGATAAATGAGCAACAGGTGCCAAATCTATTACTTCCTGTACAGAACCGGAAGCAAGAAATGCACATCCTGTCTGTCTTGCAGCCATAACGTCCTGATGATCACCAAATATACTAAGAGCATGAGCAGCAATTGCCCTGGCACTAACATGAAATACACCGGGCAATAATTCACCGGCTACTTTATACATGTTAGGAATCATTAATAATAAACCTTGGGAAGATGTAAATGTAGTTGTTAAGGCTCCTGCTTGTAAGGAACCATGGAATGTACCGGAAGCACCTGCTTCGGACTGCATTTCAATTACACTTACTTCCTGATTAAAAATATTTTTCTGACCTTTTGCTGCCCATTCATCCATAGTTTCAGCCATTGGAGAAGATGGTGTTATAGGATAAATAGCTGCAACATCGGTAAAGGCATATGCCGCATAGGCAGCTGCGGTATTACCATCTACTGTCATTTGAATTTTTGCCATATATCTCTTTCCTCTTTCTTAAAAATTTGTAATACATCTTATACTAAGATTCGTTAAAGAAATGTTAAAATCCAGCAGAAAAGCAAAACGTGTTTATACGCTTTGAATTTATGCCTTTTGCAAATATTTTATCTATATTAAACGAAGATTAGTATATTCGTATACTAAAATGTAATAGAACTATGATGTTTAAAAATATAAACTTATAATTGACTTCCGTTATCAACCCAATTTTTCGCTTTTCCTACTTCATATTCAGAAGGTATGGTTACCTGGCTTACCTCCTGCAGTTTCTCAATATTTGCCCAAGCTGCAGTTACTTCCTTATTGGTTGGGGAAGTTTTATCAAGCCTGCTATTATTTTCACCGCTCAGTACATTTTTATCTTTCTCCATAAGTCGAAAAATCCTCCTTCTAAATTAATTTAAAATATCTAACGATAGCCTTAGCTACTATTAAAATCTCCATTCTCTATAGTAATTATTCAAATGTTTCCAAGATGCATAAAATTATATTTATAATTTTATGCAGGTAAAAATCGGAAAAATGTCTTCTCTCCACCATGATCTCCAATTATTCAGTTGTTGATTCCGCTCATTGCCATTTCAACTTAATTAATATACAATATTCTCAACTAATGAAATCGGAGCTCTTCAAATGAAAGAATTAGTTTCTAAGTTTTGGGAGGATAAAAATGATTAAAATAAATAATTTGCAGACAGTTAGTAACTTTGAAAATGTTGTAAATGAAGACTGTCCAAGCTTTTCGGGAATTATAGCCGGCGAATGCAAAGGGGAGTTATGGGTCGATACTATTGATAAACCAACAATTGCACTGGCAAATTCTTATGCAGTTGGTAGTTTTGCTTTTTTAGGAAACATCGTTAATGATAATACATATATAGAGTTAGATAATTTCATTAAAAAGGATATTTTTTATTATCTGAAACAACAGGGAATTAATTATTTTGAATTTACTATAGAAAATGCTGAGTTAAGACCATATATTTTTAAAATGTTTAAGGATAAGACCATTCAAAGGGAAAAAGAATATTCATTTAGGAAAACAGAACACATTGATAAAAATTATTATTTACCAGATGATTTTAGAATGCAAAAAGTCGATTCTGACTTTTGGGATAAAATATTAAATGGAGATTTTAAAAATGAAACATTCTTAACAAAGAGAATTTTAGAATCATGGGAAAGCTTTGAAAATTTCAAAAAAAGAAGTGTTGCATACTGTATTACATATTCAGATAGCATTGCTTCTGTTATTGTAGGAACTGCAAGATTCAAAAATGTTATTCCAATAGATATTGAGACAGAGGAAAAATTTAGACATAAAGGCTTGGCTTACTCATTAACTATTGAATTTGTTAATGCATGTATTAAAAATGGTCTGATGGCTCAATGGGATTGCATGGAATCAAATCCTAATTCTCAAAAAACAGCCAAAAAAGCTGGATTTAAATTCTATAAAGAGAATGAAGTTTATTGGTTTGATATATAAGAGAACTGCATGGAGTTCCCAATCCATGCAGTCCGTTGAGCTTCGGCGTAATTCGTCAAGAATACCATGCCAATGTATTTACAATATATTATCTAACATATTGATATGATAAATTTTTTCTATTTCATCACTTTTTACAGGCCTGCTAAATAAGTATCCTTGAATATAATCACATCCGCCTTTTTTTAACCTTTTATATTGTTCCATATCTTCGATTCCCTCTGCGGTAATGACAAGACCCAGGCTATGTGCAAGACCTATAATACTATTCATCACCTTAATATTACTTAGTTCTAAAAACTTTTCACATAAGGATTTATCTAATTTAATCTTATTAACTGGAATAAAGGTTAAATAATTCAAAGATGAATATCCCGTTCCAAAATCGTCTAAAGCAATTCTTATACCCATATCCTTAAGAGTATTCAAGAATTCCAGCGTATTTGACGACTTTTCTAACAAAATACTTTCCGTAATCTCCAATTCGAAATATTCCGCTTCCACACCTTTTTCCAATAATATTTTGCGAAGGAAATCTGCATATGCGGTATCCTGAAGCTGTTTACTTGAGAAATTCACAGAGATAGGTTTTGTATCGTACCCTTTCTCTTTCCATTCTGCTATTTGTTCTACCGCTTTTCTTGTTACCCAGCGTCCTATTTCAGTAATTAATCCGGTGTCTTCTGCAACCGGTATAAATTTCAATGGTGAAATATTATAGCCTTTGATACGTAAGAGTGCTTCAAATCCCTCAATAAAACCAGTATCAACATCAACCTGGGGCTGGTATAACAGTATAAATCCATCATTTTTTACTGCATTTCTTAAGATGGCTTCCACTTCTTTTTTATCCATCAATTCATCCTGCATACTTTCACAGTAAAACTTATATTTGTTTCTTCCTTCCCTTTTAGCTGTATACATAGCCGTATCCACATTCATAATCAAACGGTCTACGCTGGAACTGTCTTTAGGGTACATAGATACACCAATACTGAAATTAACAAAGTATTCTTTATAATCAAGAACCAGAGCCCTTTGAAACTGCATTAAAATTTTACGGATATAGTCTTCAATTCTTTCTTGATTCTCTTCATTAGCAATCAGTATTAAGAATTCATCTCCCCCAAATCTGGATACAAAGACCGTATCGTCGGAAAGGTTTAATAATCTTTCCGATATGCTTTGTAACAACTTATCACCGTAAACATGTCCTAAAGTATCATTTACTTCTTTAAAATTATCAATATCCAAGAGTAGAATCGCTCCCGGATTACCGGAATCTATCTCGTTTCGTAATTTTTCATTAAAACTGAGTCTATTGGGAAGGTCTGTCAAATAATCATGCTGTGCCAGATATTCAATATCTCTGGCATGTTTTTCAATGGTTTCATATTGTGCCCTTAATTCTTCTTCCGTAGCTGTCAATTCTTCAAAGGTCTGTGATAGTTCCTCATGGCTTTCCTGTAGCTTTCTTTCCATCCTTCTTTGTTTTCTATTATCATAAAGAAGAATTGCTATAATCACAAATAAAACTGTGATAACAAATATACCTTTTATTATAAAATCTTTATTCTCTTCTAAATAAGTAAAAGGCCTGTTTAATATAATAGAATCTTCCGGAAGCACACTTTCGTCAATATTATATTTTCGCAGAATCTCATAGTCAAACATATAACGATTGGGGCTTTCTTCTATCATTTTAATTTCTTGTACAGGTGTTCCTTGAAATACTGTGAGAACCATATTTCCTGCGATTTTTCCAGCATCGTAATAAGAAATCATCTTGCCGCCCAATATCCCCAAACCAATACCCCCTACTTCCGCACGTAAAATGGGTACCTTGGTATGGGCTGCTAAAATTTCACAAGCTTCTTCTATAGTTAAATATTTTCCGGTTATATCAGAATACATACTAAAATACAGTACAATGGTATCCTGATCTATATGATCCAATACCTCCTCTAATTCTTTAAAAGTATATTGGGAAGTATTAATATCATCAAAAATTAAATTATCATAGTCATCCTCATAAGAATAAAATTGTTCCTTATTTCCCACTCCGGTTAATGTATTATCAACAATAGCCACTATTTTGGAAGCTTGCTGATTCAGTTTTAATCCTAACTCAATGTTATCTTTTATTGAGGTTTCTTCTACGATACCTGTAATGAAATTATTTTGTGCAGCTTCTTTTGCTCTTGCTAAATCATTGATTCCAAGAAAAACAACAGGCGTTCTATTAAATAGTTCTTCCTGATAATCCATAACAAACTGCAAAGCATTATCGTCACCAGCTATAACCGCATCATATGGATCAAGATGGGTCAATTTGTATTTTAGGGTATTATAAAATAAACGGACATTTTCTTTGGTATCAAATCGTTTCGTATCCATATATTCAATATCAAGATATATATTCTCAGAATCAAATACGCTTTTGACACCTGCAATCTGATCAGGAACACTAAGGAAATTTCCGTCATAAGAACTAATGAATAAAACCCTTTTCGCTGTACTCTCACCAAAAACTACAGTTTTATTCCATGGTTGCCAACTAATAAACAATAGTAACACAAGAAGTATAAATCCTACTCTAAAATATTTCATTCCCTTATGCATCGCGTTCCCCCTTTTTGTAGAATAGTTACAACATATGTATACCATATTATAACAAAATAGGATAAATATATCAATCTATACATATAAAGTTACATGAATTTTACATAATTCGTTGATTTTTGTCCTATTTTATCGAAATTATATTCAGCACTATAACATATCCTAATAAACTGATAAAAATTTTTTCTTGAATTAATACGTTTTTCATGTATAATCTATAAGGTAGCTTTTGAGTTACCATATTACTTCAAAGAGGAGCTTTTTATGAGCATTTTAAATGTAACGAATCTTACTCATGGTTTTGGAGACAGAGCAATCTTTCACGATGTGTCTTTTCGTCTTCTAAAGGGAGAACATATAGGACTGGTAGGTGCCAATGGAGAAGGCAAATCTACCTTTTTAAATATAGTAACCGGAAAATTAATGCCTGATGAAGGAAATATTGAATGGGCTAAGAATGTGAGGGTCGGTTATTTAGATCAGCATTCCGTATTGGAAAAAGGAATGACCATACGAAAAGTACTAAAATCTGCTTTTACTTATTTATATGAGATTGAAGCCAAAATGAACGCTCTTTGTAATGAAATGGCTGATGCGGAACCGGATGCACTTATGACCATTATGGAAGAGTTTGGTACACTGCAAGACATGCTGGATTCCCATGACTTTTATATTATTGATTCCAAAGTAGAAGAAATCGGACGGGCTTTAGGATTGGATGCGATTGGCCTGGATCAGGATGTTACCGAATTAAGCGGCGGCCAGCGAACTAAAGTACTCCTTGGAAAGCTCTTGTTGGAAAAACCGGATATTCTATTATTAGATGAGCCTACCAACTATCTGGATACCATACACATTGAATGGTTAAAACGCTATCTTCAGGAGTATGAGAATGCCTTTATACTAATCTCTCACGACATTCCTTTTATAAACAGTGTGGTAAATCTTATTTATCACATGGAAAATGGTGAATTAAACCGTTATGTAGGTGATTATGATAAGTTCTTAGAAGTCTACGAAATGAAAAAAGCACAATTAGAATCCGCTTATAAAAGACAGCAGCAAGAAATTGCTGAGCTGCAAGATTTTGTTGCCAGAAATAAAGCAAGGGTTTCTACCAGAAATATGGCTATGTCCAGACAGAAGAAATTAGACAAGATGGATATCATCGAACTTGCAAAAGAAAAACCAAAGCCGGAGTTCAATTTTAAAGAAGCCCGGGCAGCAGGAAGATATATCTTTCAAACAGAGCATTTAGTTATTGGCTATGAGGAACCTCTCTCCAAACCACTAACTTTAACTATGGAACGTGGAGATAAAATCGTATTAAAAGGAGCCAATGGCATCGGTAAAACCACTCTTTTAAAAAGTATTATGGGATTAATTCCTTCATTACAAGGTAAAGTAATTTTGGGGGATTACCTGTACCAGGGATATTTTGAGCAGGAAATGACCGGTGCCAAGAACAATACCTGCATTGAAGAATTATGGCGAGAATTCCCTTCCTTTTCCCAATACGAAGCCCGCTCTGCCCTGGCCAAATGTGGTCTTACAACAAAACACATTGAAAGCCAGGTAAGAGTACTAAGCGGCGGTGAGCAGGCAAAAGTCCGCCTGTGTAAATTAATTAATAAAGAAACCAATCTCTTATTATTAGATGAGCCTACCAACCACTTAGATGTTGAGGCAAAAGAGGAATTACACCGTGCTTTAAAAGCATATAAGGGAAGTATCCTTCTAATCTGTCATGAACCGGATTTCTATGAAGATTTTGCTACTAAGGTTTGGGATTGTTCTAACTGGACAACAAAATTATAATGTAAGAGCATTTAAATAAAATTTAATTGATTAAATTCAATAAGCATATATGAACAAAATCTTGGTCTGAAGAGACCAAGATTTCGTTTATTGTCATATTAAATAATTTGCTTAATGCATATAAATTATCAACGGTTGGTAAACACTCACCCCATTGCCATTTATAAATAGCTTGCGGCTGTTCAAATCCAAAATAGTGCTGCAAATCCTTAACCGAAATATCTTTCGATTTCCGGATTCTTAATATGTTTTTTCCTGTTTCCTTGAGATTGATTGTTGGAAATGTTGTTGCAGATGTACACAATGTTGCCATTAAAATCATACCTCCTCAGTGAACTATGTATTATCCCGAACACATAATAAACATACAAGAGTTATTATAAGATAGTTTCATTATTTTTACAATATTAAACTTACTACTTTTCTTCTTTTTAACAATATGGAAGATTTTTGAAACTATAATTAATACCGATTGAAATGTGTGTAATCTAATTTAAAGATTTATAGAAAATTAGCATATATAACCTATACTTCCATGCTCTGATATTTCTATCAAGTTTTTAGTACGCATCATTATGATATTATTTAGCCTCTTTTATTTAACCTTAAACTTAAACTTATAAAAATATAACAGAATAACAGCTAACAATAACACTCAATAGCAATAACCACCTAACTTGAAAAATATTTGAGATACGTACAAGGAAATTTGATTAAGTATATTTAAATACCCTTTAAGTTCACCACTTTATTTCGAATGTAATGGTCTGATTGCAAGTATCTAAAGCCAATTGAATCTCAATAATCTGCTCACATATTTCTTTGTAGTCGTTATTCACTTTATCTAAATCATAATTTACAAATTCGTATTCCACACCACGATTCATTCGTCCCATAAAATCTGTAATACGTACTTTAGGTAAGTGTTTTCGCATATTGTCCAGTATTGATTTCCGAATGTTTAACTGGGCCATTTTTACTAATGCCGTATCTATTGTTATGTGGAGTTGCGGCAAATATGTTGTTGAATTAAATACATTAATTGCATGCTTTATTTTGCAAACCTTTTCATCAATTTCATTTAACTTTTTGCTGGTTTCCTCATAATCATATTGAGGTATTTCGGCTTCTTCACCTTCCCCACGAATATAGGTCTTAGAATTATTTTCAATAGACAAAATATAACTCTTTTCATCCTCTAAAGTTCTAATTAATTTGTTTGCTCCTGCTGATGTTATTTTTATCATACTAATATCCCCTTTTCGTATTCGTCATTACACTTATAATTATATTGCCATGCTCTTTACTATAATTCATTATATTCGTAAGAGAAAAATATATCATTAAACTGGTGGTTTAAAATTGCAAGTATTAACCGGACTATTCTAAGCTTATGAAAAAAAGTGGAGCAACGAGCTGATAAATCAGCAAGGTTGCTCCGCTTCACTATTTAGTTCAGTTTACTCTTTAAACTTACTTAACGCCCAAGTCTTCACATAATTTGTTATAATTGGTGGTCAGATATTCATTTACTTCCTGAAGTCCGATTTTTTCTGCTTCTTTCACCATATCATCATATAAGGTATTGAATTCCTCATCTGACTTTGCTGTACAGATCTTTGTAAATGACTCACTTGACAATGTGGAAATATCATCAAATTTAATACGAATGTCTGTACCTGACTTAGGATATGCCAAATCTAAGGCATTGGACCAATTTGCACGTTTTACTGCATCGTCATAGATTCTACGTGTCTCTGGTGTTGCTACTGCATAAAAACCATTGGAAATGGTAATATAATTATCTGCAGAAAAGATAAATCCATCCCCTTTATAATCTGCATCTTTTGTACCAGCATCTACCGACTTCTGGCGCCGCTCTAATAATATAATGTTTCCGCTCTCATCATAATCCCAATCAATTCCCTTGTATCCAGTACTTAATGCAATAGAATTATCTTTTTGTTTTGCCCAATTTAAGAACTTAATTGCAGTTTCCGGATCTTTGCAATTCTTTGTAATAAACATAGCAGACCAGCCTGAAACAGGCATCGTATAATTCCAGTCTTTCATGAGAGGTACCTGAACATATTTTGCTCCGGGAACCTCCTCTTTTACTCTGGCTGTAAAGTTTTGCTCATCGTTTCCAGCAAAATGTGTTACCATAAATGCTTTTCCAGTACCAATATTTTGGAAAGTCTGCTCATCAGAAGTAAATGTGAAGTTTTCCTCTGTAACATAACCCATCCGGTATAAATCATTGATTACCTTACATAACTCACGGTATTTAGGATCCGAGATATCGCAAACATAATTTCCATTTTCATCCTCAGGTTTCACAGGATCGTAACCTACCAGTTGCGCCAATCCCCCATATTGTCTCATATTGATCGTCAATGGCACCATGTCGGGATAGTTCTCTTTTACCATCTGCATCAGCGCAAAAAAATCATCTTTTGTCTGTAATGCTGGTGAACCTAATTCTTTATAGATATCTTCCCGCATAATTAATTGTCCAAAGTTTGGACCAATATTCTTTGCATTCTGAATTTCTTCAATTGTATTAAATTCATTTTTTAACATATAATACTTTCCATTTTCTGAACTCAATGCATTTAACTTCTGTTCGATTTCCGGAATTTTAAAATCCGGAGTATATTTATCAATAAGTTCCTGTAATGGCCAACAACGATCATCACTGGACAATTTATTTAGTTTTGAAGAACTTGATGTCATAACTAGGTCTGGTAAATCATCCGATGCAATCAGCAGATTCAACTGTTCTGCATCCGTGGCTTTCACTATGTTGATTTTAATTCCAGTTTGTTCTTCAATTAATTGTTCTATAATTCCATCTTCCATAGTATCATATGGCAGCCAAGTACAATCAACGAACATATCAAAAGTAACTTTGTTTTCTGGGTTTGGAAATTGATTTTCACTGTCTTTGGCTTCCATTAACACGGAATTACTTCCTGTTTTTGCGCTTTTACCACACGCTGTACATGAGATTACAAGTAGACCAATACATAAAACACTAATAAGTTTCTTCATTTTAATCATAAATAACTCTCCTTCAGCCTTTTTTATTTTAACCCTTTACAGCTCCCAACATAATTCCTTTTACAAAGTGCTTCTGAAGAAATGGATACACTAAAACAATTGGTAAAATAGTGATAATCATTGCTGCCATTTGAACAGATGTTGTAGTTACTTGACCATAACGTGATGCTTGCATCATTGCTGCTTTTGAGGTAACATCAACTTGATTTTTCGTAATGACATCTCTCATCAAGAATGCCAAAGTACGCAGTGATTTCTTTCCTGGTGCAAAGAATGCAGTATCACTCCAAGCATTCCATTGACCAACTGCTGCAAATAACCCCAATGTAGCAATTAATGGCTTAGACAAAGGTAATACAATGGATGTATAGATGCGTATCTCTTTTGCACCATCCAGTCGTGCCGATTCATATAACTCATATGGTATTTCCCGAAAGAAGGAAATTGCAAGAATGCAATAATATGTACTAAACATTGTGGGTATGACATAAACCCAGAAGGTATTCAAAAGTCCATAAGAATTCAATACTAAATAATAGGGAATGAGCCCTCCGCTAAAATACATACAGACCAATAACACAACATTGTAAAACTTCCGAAACATTAAGTTCGGCGCTGATAGCCCATACCCCACCATACAAGTAAATAATATTGTAAGGGTGGTTCCTGCCACTGTCTTTAAAATGGAAATCAAAAGCGCATGTAACCATTTTGCATCACTTAAAAACTGTTGATAATTAGCTAAGGTAAATTTTCGCGGCCAAAAATAAATACCTCCGTTCAGTGCATCTACCCCATCATTAAAAGAGATAATAATAACATAATAAAATGGATATAACGTTACAAGTAAGATCAATGTCATAAGGATAAAAATTACGGTATCCATTACTTTGTCTTCCGCCGTTCTCCTAATTTTTCTTCGTTGATGCTTCATCACAATTGCCCCTTTCTAATTTTCTACCTAGGCTTATAAACTTATTTTATTAAAGAGTTAGAATAAGGAAGACCCTGATACCTTCTTGGATACTGCATTTGCACTCAACACTAAAATAAAGGAGATCACCGACTGAAATAAACCGGCAGCAGCGGCAAATGAATATCTGCCTTGCCCTAAACCTATCTTATAAATAAATACTTCTAAGATTTCTGAACGTGAAAGGTTCATTGTATTTCCTAATAACATTGCTTGGTCAAAGTTAGACCCGAATAAACCACCAATTGCTAAAATTAAAAGAATTGCTACCGTTCCCTTGATGGATGGAAGTGTAATATGCCGAATACATTGCATTCTTCCTGCACCATCAATTCTTGCACTTTCATATAGTGTTGGACTGATACCTGCAATGGCAGCCAAATAAATAATGGCTCCCCAACCGGTCTCTTTCCATATCTCACTGAATACTGCCAGGCCATAATAATATTTTGGATCCATTAGAATAGGAATTGGTTTATCTATAGCCCCAAGTTTCAACAAGACTTCATTAACCACACCTGTATTTGTTGAGAAAAACGTAAACAAGATTCCTGATACAATAATCCATGAGAAAAAATGTGGCAAATAACTTACGGTTTGCACTACCCTCTTATAAACTTTTCCTCCCATCTCCGATATCATAATTGCAAAAATAATCGGAAGTGGAAACGAAAAAATGAGTTTCAAAACACTGATACACAATGTATTTCTCATTAGTATTGGAAACTTTCGGTCTGTTAAAAATGCTTTAAAATGCTTTAATCCTACAAATTGGCTTGTAAATATCCCTGTAAGTCCTGCTTTAATGTCATAATCTTCAAATGCAATAATAACTCCGGCCATAGGTATAAGTGAGAATAACAGCAGAAAGATTAGTCCTGCAAAAACAAAACCATGTAAAGGCAACTGCCTCTTAAAAGTACGCATTCTTTGACTTTTTTCCATTTTCATTTTCATGAATTAATCTCCTATTATGTAAAGTGTACTTCTTTAGATGTTTTACTATATATTTCTTTTTCTGCGCAGTATGTACATATTGGCTAATTGCTTTAATGTTTTTTTAATCTTTTCATACATTATATACAGTTGCCTTTACCCTGTAAATGCAGAAAAGCCGAAAAACTTATAGTTTTCCGACTTTTCTGTATTAATATTTATATGTATTTTGTATTTTTCATGGGACTGTCTAAATGACTTTCATTTTAAAGCATCTCTTATGTTCCCATCTTGTACATTCTTGAATATTCTATTACCATTCTTTAACACTAAAGTAACTTCCCTAACCTTATGTACTTTCTTATATTTACTTATCATCTAACAGCAGCAATTCTATCAAGGATTCTCTTAACTTTGCTGGTGTTTTACCTTCATATCGCTTAATTATAGTACTAAAATAATTTTCGTTCTTAAATCCCACCATTTCTGCAATATCTGCAAATTTCAAGTCACGATCTATCATTAATTTTTTGGCTTGTTCCACACGATATCCGTTTAAATACTCCTTTAACTTTTTTCCTGTCATTTTATAAAAAAACCGACTTGCATAATCCACATTAAATCCTGTTACATTGCAAATCTCCTGGACAGAAATTGGTTTATAATAATTCTTGGCAATATAAGATTTCATCCTATTTACTTCATATACTTTCGAAAGATCTCTCTTCTTTGTATCTCCCATTTGACGAAGGATTGAATAAAGTAACTCGTAACAATATCCACGAACAAGGAGCTGCCAGTTCTTCTGTTCATATGTATATGCTTTATACATTTTACGAAACAGATACTCTGTAGTCTCTTGATCCTTCATAGTCATATATTCTGGAAATCTTATATCATTTTCGAACACCGGATCTATGCGTATATGCTCCTTGTACTGTAATTCATTTCCAAATAGAGTTACGTATGTTTCAATGGTATTATAAAATGTATAGTGCCATTTCTTATCCTGGTATGAAAACAAATCACAATGAAACCAATAAAGCTCCCCTTGAACATCTTCATCTAACCATAACTTATGAGGAACATTGGGTTTAATAATAACCAAATCCCCTTGTTTCACTTCATAATTCCGTTCTTCAATTTGAATATGTATAATGCCGCAAAAACAATATAAGAACTGATGATCATAGATTCTCCGATAAAGATTTTTCCAGGAATCTCTTTTTTGCAATCCCACTTCGCGAATATAAGGAACAATTTCTTCAGTGCTATGATTCATACCCCTATCCCCCTTGTGTTTCCCCAATGATTCAACGGTTTGCTATAACACAACATACATTACATATATCCTACACTAATAATAATTACATTAAATAGTATTATATTTTTTAATCCGCGCATTTGTCCTGCTTTCTAAATATATAAATTTTACTGAACAAATAATTCAATACAATTACAACAACCATTAAGAGTGCTTTTACAACTAAATTATTACATTTTAATTTATCAACAAAAAGAAACATTCCCATTTGTTCCACAAGAAAGGAAAGTATTCTGGCTCCAAAAAATTTAGTTATTTTTATGCATTCTTTCAATATATCTTCTTTTTCCGATTGAAATACCCATAAAGCATTCACAATATAAGCAAATGAAACTGCAGCCAACCACGCAATGGTATTGGCCATTAAATTTTCTACTTCTAATATATTGCACAGAATATAGTAGAATATGAAGTTTACAATGGTTGTCATAATACCTGCAAAGGTATATGTAATGGTTTCACGGTTTACAAACTTGCTCCAATATTTTTTATATGACATGTGATTTTTATACATAAGGAACTCTCTCCTTTGTTATTTTATATAATTTATGTTAAATGAGAATTATATTTTAGATAGGCTTGTCACCTTATTTAATTCTACATCAGTTGGAACATACTGTAAAGGCAAAAAAGAGGACGCTACTAATATTGCAGCATCCTCTTTTCTTAGGAGTAGTTATGTAATAAAAATATTATTACACTGATTTATGTAATAAAGATTATTACACTGATTTATGTAATAAAAGATTATTACCTGTTCTAAAAATGAAGAACTTCTTAGAAATTGATATTTTTTTAACAAAGTCCTTCAAATTTTTAAGCTTCTTAAGCTTAAAATAAGAATATCACATTTTACTAACTATTTCAATGCCTTTAGTAAAATGTGATATCAAATTTGTAAATTATTTTTCTTTGCATCATTAATTCATATCCGTTACTATTCTTTCCACAAACCAGTTTAACTTTTTTCTTTTTTAATTTCTTTTTTATTCTCGTCTTATCCTTTTTCAAATCCTTCTCGTAATTTCTTCAACGCTTTTTTCTCAATTCTTGATACATAGGATCTGGATATACCTATAATATTGGCAATTTCTCTTTGGGTAACTTCATTGTTTGAATTTAATCCATACCGCATTTCAATAATTTGTCGTTCCCGTTTTGTTAATACTTTATCCACTAATGTATATAAACGCTTGATATTACCTTGTAACTCCAGCTCATCCACAATATCCGTGTCTGCACTTTCAATAATGTCCAGTAGATTTATTTCATGACCTTCTTTATCAGAACCGATAGGTTCATAAAGGTATACTTCTTTTGCCTGCCGCTTCCCATTTCTTAGCATCATTAACAATTCATTTGCTCTTTCTCATGTTTGGCGGTAATTGCAGCTAACACTTCTCTGACAGGTTGCTGCCTTTAAAAAACACTTCTACTTTTCCACCATTCCAATAAATTTCTTCAATTAATTCTTTCACAGCATATTTCCTTTGTTCATAACTCAACTCTTTCCACATTATTTTATCAAATACGGTTAATAATTCAACCCATTCTTCTTCCCCATATTCCATGACTTCTTCCTCAATTGTATCTTCTAATGAAATTTCCAACTGTTTTAATTCCTCCAGATAAACCTGATATTCTTCTATAAAATCAGCAATAGCTTCTTCCGTTGTGGCTTTCAGAATTGCTTTTTTAATATTATTTATATATCTCTTAGTTTTATCAATCTGATTTCTTATATAACTATCTCTGGCAGTACTGAATATACGATTATCTTCTTTTCTTTTATGGCATCTGAATAGTGCTTTATTAAATATAGGTGCAATCTCTTTTTCTAATTCTGTTATTTTTTTTATAATAATTTTATCTAAAATATTACCTGCTAGATTACACTCTTTGCAACGTGCTCCTTTACTTCTTTCTTTCATTTCGCACAGATAATAAAAAGACTTTTCACCTTCAGAATTCCGAGTACCGGATGTTTTTGGTCTCATTGGATGGCCGCATTTACATTTTAATACACCGGAAAGTAAGGCATCCGTTGTTCTTGAAGCACGATAGGATTTTTCTTTATTTTTATCCAGCATTTTTTGTACTTTAATCCAGTCACCGCTTTCAACTAATGGCTTATGCTCACCCACTGCAATAACCCAGTCTTCTTTCTTTCTCCATCTTGATTCTTTCATATCCAGATTAGTGTCATTATATTTTACCGATAAAGTCTTATTATAGGCCATTATTCCATGTTCACCGTCAAATGTTTCTTTAGGAGAATATATAGAATAGCCGTTTTTTATAAAGTACTCATAGGCATTCAAATCAGCTTTGCAGTAAACAGGATTTGCCAGTATAAATTTAATGCTGTATCTTCTAAAATCTGAGTCAGAACGGGTTTTGTATAAGTGTTTTAATAAATATGCTTCTACCTTGGATAAAGAGCCCAACTCTAAATAATTTGCAAATATTTTTTCAATTATTTCTGCTTCTCCAGGAACGATTTCTAAATAATTTTTCTTTTTTTCCTGCCCTCCATGATTAATATATGACGTAAGTTTTGATTCATAAGCAAAAGGAGTTTTTCCTCCCAACCATCTTCCCCGCTTTGCCAGTTCCAGCATAGAGTCTTGAATACGTTCTGCGATGACTTCTCTTTCTAATTGAGCAAAAACTACGGTAATAGTCAACATTGCTCTTCCCATTGGTGTTGTGGTATCAAAATCTTCCTTTACACTGATGAACTCCGTTCCATGGGCATTTAGTATTTCATAGATTTCAGTAAAATCTTGAACAGAACGTGTTAAGCGATCTAATTTATATACCAATAATATATGTATAGGCTTACTTCCACTGGTAATATCCCCCATCAATTCTTTAAATTTTTCCCTGTCTAAGTTGGCTCCTGTTTTTCCCTCTTGTTCCTCATATATAATAAATTCCGTTTTAAAATCGGAGTATTTAAACCTGGCAAGTTGTTTGCACTTTTCTATTTGTACCTGAAGGCTTTCACCTTTATCCGTTGCTTTACTTTTTCTTGCATAAATGGCAATCACTTTTTTCTCCATTTTGATCCCCTGACTTAAACAATTCTATTCCGATTGATTACATAATTTTTTTTGTATTTCCGCCATCATTTTATTCCTCTGTACTGCATCATTTATTTTCCGGTTCATGATTTCTTTTATCATTTTAGTATGAACTTCACCTAATGTCTTTGCTAATAATTGTTTTCCTTTTTCATCTTTAGGTAAATGAAAAATAACTTCAAATTCTGCCGGTTTTCTTGCCATATGAACAACTCCGTTGTCTATTTATATATCATATGACTTGTGCGGTTTGTCTTATTTCAAGTAATGTTAAAAGCCAGCACCTGTATTCTGATGCTGGCTCAATTATTATACTGTTAAATTTTATAGGTATCCTAAAAATCACTTCTTCTGACTTCTGATTTTATATCTTTTAAACGTTTCATAACATCATTTTGTCCATTTCCAAAATATTCATGAAGAATTTTAAATTCTGCATACAGCTTTTCATAAATATCCTGGTTTTCAGCGTTAGGATAATAAGTTACTTTTTTATTTAACTATATAATATATTCAATTGAATTTTCTTCCGTTTTTCGGGTTGTTGTATTATAGATAAGCATTGCTTCTCTAATCTCTACAGGTCCGAAAGCATAAGAAACCGGTTCTTTCCGATTCATTAATTCCGCCTTTACTCTGCGGTTCAATTTACCTGGCAGTCCTTCCACAACAGAAACTTCATGGTTATCAGGAAAGTTCTCTATATAATATGGATCAAATACTTCAATTACATCTCCCGCAACATCATTTAGCAGAACATAATGTCCAACATCCTCCAGCCAAACTCTTGCAACCACTACTCCACGTTGTTGAAGACATCCTATAATTCCGCTATTTTGTCCGATGTATACCTGCTCCCCTTCTAAAAATTCAGAAAAGACAGGAAAATTCTTGGTTATTCCATATTGATTCAGCCAACTGGAGATAAATTTCATTGCCATTTTAGAGGTTCCGTTTTTTCCGGATTCTCCTTTTTCATCATACGCATCTAGTGTATACATCGAAATGGTCTTTAGCAGTTCCGGTGTCAGCTGCTCTCTCTCAAATAAATAGCGGAAGGCATTTATTAGTGTGGTAGGGCCGCAATCATATTCTGATGTCTGATAATTTAATATGTTTTTCATTTATATTTTACACCCGTTGCATATCCCAGGTGAGCCTGGGATACTGCCATAAATAAAAATGAGTGAAAGAATCTGTTGGTGGCAGCCTTTCATAAATTATATTTTCTTTCACTCTTCCTCTCCATTCCCATTTGTGATGTATTATTCATTCTACATGTGAATTATATCCAATTCATGCGGTAGGATCAACTGCATCACGTAATGCATCTCCTATAAAATTAATACTGATAACCAATAGTATAACAATAAGTCCCGCAGGAATCCATAGCCAGAACTTACTCGTAAGAATAGTAATGGATTCCGCTCCATTTAAAATATTCCCAAGACTGGCTGTTGGAGGCTGTACACCCATCCCCAGGAAACTTAATGCAGCTTCATCCAGAATGGATATGGCAAAGACTGTGGTAGCATATACCAATACAGGAGCAATTGTATTAGGTAAGATCTCAGAGAATAAAATATATCTCCTTGGCATACCCGCCACCATATCTCCTTTTATAAAATCCGTTTCCCTTAGGGATAACACACTGCCTCTAACAAGCCTTGCAACGCCCGGCCAGTCTACAAGGCCAAGGATTAATATAATATTCCATAAACCAGGTTCAAAAATAGCTGCTGCAACCAAAACTAATAATATATATGGAAAGGACATAATGGTATCGGTAATACGCATAATAATATTATCCACAAAACCGCCGAAATATCCTGATACCAGTCCTAATATCACTCCGATTATTGTTGAAATAATAGTAGCTGCAAATCCTACCAGCAGAGAACAGCGGGTAGCATAAAGAAGTCTGCTTAACATATCTCTGCCTATCTGATCAGTTCCAAGCCAATGTTCCAAAGTGGGTGGTCTTCCAAATGAACCTGTCACTTTATTTGGATCATATGGAGCTATAACCGGTGCAAATATTGCAAGAACTACCACTATACATAAAAACCAAAGACTGACAACTGCAAGTTTATGTTTTTTAAATCGTTTGATTATCATCCTCCAACCGCTCTGACCGTATAGATTTTCTTCTAATATCTTTTTCATTTACAGTTGTTCCTCCATAATTACTGATACTTAATTGTTGGATCTACCAAGGCATATACAATATCTGTAAGTAAGTTAGCTGCTAAAACCACCACCGCAGTTAATAGACAAACTCCCATAATAACAGGATAATCCCGTCCTGTTATGGCATTCATAGTAATCAGTCCCAGTCCCGGCCAGCTAAAAACCTGTTCAATGATAACTGCACCACCAAACAACATAGGAATCTGCATGCCAAGCACTGTAACTATAGGAATTAAAGCATTCCGCAGTCCATGTTTATTAATGGTTAAAAACCGGCCTATTCCTTTTGATTTTGCCGTTCGCAGATAATCCTGCTGTAATATCTCCAATACCGAGCTTCTAATATACCGAATATTAGAACCGGCAATTGAGATTGCTAAAATCATACTAGGCATGATCATATGTTTTATTATATCTAAAACTCCCCCTTCACCACCTACAGTGGTCATACCGCTTGATGGCAGCCACCCAAGACGTACCGTAAATACATAAATAAATATCAGCGAAAGAAAAAAACTTGGAATACTGCTTCCTAAGAACGAAAGAGAAACCAGGGCATAATCACGCTTAGTATAACGATGTACTGCACTATAAATACCGAAAGGTACCGCTATAATTAAACCTATGATTATGGATGTGCCCATTAATAAAAAAGTAGGTCCAATATGGCTTCCAATAATTTCACTAACGGGCTGATAATTCTTAATAGAATATCCCAAATTTCCCTTAAGCAGCTGGCTTAACCAATTAAGATACTGCTGATATACCGGCTGATCCAAACCTAATTTGACCGCCTTCACTTCTACTGCCCCAGCTGTAACTCTGGGTCCTGCCATCATTTCCAAAGGACTTCCTGCAAGACTCATAATTATAAAATCAATAATGGTGATTCCAAGGAGCACAGGCAGGGCAGTGAATATTCTTTTTATTATATATTTAATTATCTTTATTTTCCTCCCTTCCATTAGAGAAATCTCTTCTGCGTAAATTATCTGACATCACCGGACAGGCTGATAAGTGGTTGCTGCCGGCACTAATTGATTCTAATTTGGGTTCCATTTCTCTACAGGAATCCACGGCATAAGGACATCGAGTATGAAACCTGCAGCCACCGGGAAGTGCTGCTGCAGATGGTATCTCTCCACTTAGGACTATTCTGTCCCGGTGACGACACTTTGGATCCGGCAAAGGAGAGGCATCAAAAAGAGCTTTAGAATATGGATGTATGGGATTATTAAAAAGTTCTTCTGTATCTGCTACCTCCACAATTTTTCCCAAATACATAACTGCAATGCGATTACTTATATAATGAACAGCTCCCAGTCCATGCCCAATAAATACATATGTCAGTCTTAGCTCTTCCTGTAGTTGTCTTAATAAATTTAGTACCTGAGCCTGAACAGAAACATCCAAAGCGCTAACCGGCTCATCGCATACAATTAGTTTAGGCTTTAAAGACAGCGCTTTTGCTATTCCAATTCTTTGTCTTTGTCCTCCTGAAAATTCATGAGGATATCTGTGTCTGACTGAGCTTGGTAATCCCACCAGATTCAGAAGCCGGTTTATTTCATGACTTATATTTTCCTTTTTGACAATTCCATGGTAGAGCATAGGAGCAGCCAATATATCATAAATCTGCTTTCTTGGGTTCAAAGAAGAAGTGGAGTCTTGAAATATCATCTGAAATTCTGTACGTATTTTTTGAAGCTGACCAGCGGGCATATTGGATATATCCTGCTCTTTATAAAGAACGCGGCCTGAAGTAGGCCGCTCCAAAGCTACCATCTGTCGTCCCATTGTTGACTTACCACAGCCGGATTCCCCTACAATACCAAGAGTTTCTCCTTCATAAATGGTTAAATCAATTCCATCCACAGAATGTATCATATTTTTATGTCCTATGAGACCGGTTCCCTTAGCCGGATAATCTTTTCTTAGATTCTCTATCCTCATTAGAGGCTCTTTTATTTCTTTATGAAACATTAGAAATCGTCTCCTTTCCGGTTCGGGCAAGATGGCATCGTACCTTATGTTTTGAATCAAACTTCTGATACAATTGCCTGTTTGCACATTCGGGAGAAGCATAGGGGCATCGTTTGGCAAAGCGACATCCCTTCATATTCTGGTATTTTTCAGGTACTATTCCGGGAATGGATGCTAATTTTTGATTTCTATTGCCATAAATACTCGGAACTGATTGTAGTAACGCCTGTGTATATGGATGAACCGGATTTTCAAAAAGAGAATTTACATCAGCTTCTTCCACACATTGTCCTGCATACATTACGATTACCCTGTCTGCTAATTCCGCAACCACTCCCATGTCATGGGTAATTAATATAATGGATAACTTAAATTCCCTACGAAGTTCAAGTAAAAGTTTCATGATCTGCAGCTGTATGGTTACATCCAAAGCTGTGGTAGGTTCATCTGCTATGATAAGTTTAGGATGACAGGCAAGTGCCATGGCTATCATTACTCTCTGGCGCATGCCGCCGGACAACATATGGGGATATTTCTTTAATATAGCTTTCGAATCCGGAAGCCCAACCTTTTCCAGTATTTCTATAGCATATTCTCTTGCTGCTTTTTTATCATATCCCAGATGAATGCGAATGGTTTCCTCCAGTTGATTTCCTATGGTAAATACCGGATTTAAACTATTCATTACATCTTGAAAGACCATGGTAAGTTCACTTCCCCTAATTTTATCCAGTTCCCTTTCTGTCATTTTGAGTAAATCTTTTCCTTCAAAGAGCACTTCACCACCAATAACCTTTGCTGTATTACCTAGAAGTCCCATAATTGACAGCGCGGTCACACTCTTACCGCATCCGGATTCTCCTACTATGCAAAGAATTTCACCCGGATTTACCGAAAAACTTACTTTATCCGTACATATTGTCTGTTTATGATCTTCTATAAATGCAACTTCCAGTTTCTTTACTTCCAATAATGGTATCATCTTCCCCCTGCCCCTTTCTGTATTATTCTGCTATTTCCCATTCATGTACATTGAGAAACGTACCATATACATCAGGAACCGCATTTTGAAGACGATTGCTTTTTGCACCAAGAGCGCTGATAATATATGCAGAAATCATTGGAACTTCCTTTTGTACATAAGTGTCTATCGTCAGATACAAATTTTTTATTTCTTCATTGTCCTTAACTGTCTGGGTTTTAACAAGAGCAGCTGCGACTTCTTCATTATAATATCCGGTCCAGCCATCTTTAGACAAAAGCCAGTCTACGTCTGTATAGGGATCTACTGGAGTAAAAGTATATTGCACTGCCATAATATCAAATTCTCTGCTACCTGCTACTGACATTAATGTTGATAAATCAACGGTATTAACTTTCAAATTAATTCCTATTTCCGCTAACTGTGCAGTATAAAAACTGGCAACCTGGGTAAATGTAGTATCCCCGCTGTTTACATAGAAAGTATATTGAGTGGAAGGATCCCATCCATCTGCTTCTGCTTCTTTTACTAAAGCTGCAGCCTTTTGGGGATTATATTCCGTAGGCTTTAAGCTGCTATCATAGAAAGGACCGGCACTTGCAAGGAATCCATCCACGATTTCTCCATTTCCTTTTAGAATTTCATTCAATATGATTTCTCTATCAATTCCATAAAGTATTGCCTGACGAATTCGAACATCCCTAATATTATCTGTATTAATGAAAATTGATTGATTCGTAACCGGAGTTCCTTCAAATACGGTTATATTACTTAAAGCTTCCACAGATTCATAATCTTCCTGTAATATTACTCCCATTGTCTGTTGAACCAGATCAATTTCACCTGACTGAAGTCCTGCAAGAAGCTGGCTGGAAGTCACCACTTTAATATTTAAGCTTTTAATCTTAGGAGAACCTTTCCAATAGTTATCATTTGCCACATAAGTTACATAATGATTCAAATCAAAATCAGTAATAAAATAAGGTCCGCTTATTACATTTGGTGTATTAAACCATTTATAAGTCAATAAATCTTCTTTAGGAACACTTCCCAGTATATGCTCCGGTAAAATTAAAATATATCTTCCATAAGTATTATTAAATGCATAAAGAGCCATTTCAGATTTTGTTGTGATTTCAACCGTTTTTTCATTTATTGCTTTGATTCCACTGATTTCCTCTGCGCCGGTCTCTACATATCCATCATCTCCAATACCTTCAATCTTATATATGGACATACCTGTGTTACCCACTTCCGGACTTGCCCAGCATAAAAAACTAAATAACACATCCTTTGATGTAATTGGTGTACCATCAGACCATGTTGCATTTTCATCCAGTTTGATAGTAAAATGCTTATTATCTTCTGTTGTAATTTCTTTTGCTATTTGTGCTTCAAATTCCAGATTTTTATTTAGCTCTATCAGAGAAAGAAAGGAAAGAGAAGCAGCATATTTTACGACTTCTGTACCGTCTTGAAGTAATGGATTTAGGGAACCTATAGTATCTGTTACTCCTATATTCACAATATTTCCAGAGTTTCCTCCCTCTGTATTTGCTCCATTGTCATGGTCTGCAGTTAAATTGCCAACTGAATTATCTGCATTTTTCTTTCCACAAGCTGTTAATGCAACCATTGCTGCAGTTATTAGTAATAAAGCTATTCTTCTACTACTATTTTTTTTCATACAATCCTCGATTCCGCGCTTTAGCGCCTTTTAATAGCCTATCTCCTTAATTTAAAATTCTTTTAGAGTACATATTCAAAATTCTATTTTCAAAGATTTTTCTATATTCATACTATGTTTATATGAATAGTATGAATAAGATTATAACTCCATACTTCGTTAGTGTCAACAAATTTGATGAATATTTTACCATAAAACCAATTTATAACTCATATAAGAAAAAAGCTTCCCTATTATCATTAAATTTTAAGGAAACCTTTTTTACTAACTAGTTTTAATTACCGCCAATGTGCAAAAGTGCATTATCAATACATCGGGATGCGTAAGTAGCAAGTCTTATACCTTTATCTGAATCAAAGGTGTCTATTGCTTTGATCAGTCCGATTGTGCCAATCGATATCAGGTCATCTATGTCTTTTTCCGCCGTATTATATTTTTTAACAATATGTGCAACCAGACGGAGATTTCTTTCAATTAGGATGTCTCTCGCTTCCTTATTACCTTGTTTACATAGGTTCAAGATATCCGTTTCTTCCTTGGCGCTCAGTGGTTTCGGAAAAGATTTCACTGAATAAGCACCTCATGATTAGAGTTTATTATTAATCTATGTTAGTGGGACCAATTAAGTGCCTTTCCTACAATTTATTCGTAAGATATTTCTTAATACTTTTTGAAGACCATATAAAAATTTGTCTCAGTAGGATGCTTTGCTCTGAAGTTTGTTGTGAAATCTGAAAGTGCTCACTAAGCTTCATAATGACTCAATTTATATATTCAAGGATAACAGGGTGGATATAATTAATTTTGCTAACTTACCCTCGCGGTGGGATTACGCAAATTAATCATGTCCACCCTGTTATCCTAATTTAGTTTGTGGAGTCATTACGAAAGCTTTAATGAGTTCTTTTGGGTTCAATTTATGTTTTGAAGCAAAGCTGTTATTACCGAATTTATTAAACTAGTATGTAGCTTAGCTATAAAACATACTTAATTTTATGCTGTTATAGCTAATAGTCATATTTAATGAAGACTATTAAGGCACTAAATACAATTTTCAATACGGAACTTTATCTCAATGTATAAATTGAACTTGAAGGTTTCGATAAGGCTTTTAATTCTTCTTGAAAAGATATTTGATATTTATGTAGATAGATATAGAAATTTTTAAAGGAAGAACCTATTATGTTTATTATATGGAAAGAAAAGTTATTGTCTAATAGAGAAATTATATAAATTTGTTTGATAGAGAGTATAATTATTTTATAAACAGCTTTTGCCTCACTACGTAATTTTAAAATAATTCGGTAACAACAGCTTTGCTCTACAGCATAAATTAAAATCAGAAAATGCTTATTAGCCTTTAGTAATGACTCACGTAAACTAAATTAGGATAACAGGGTGTATATAATTAATTTTGCGTAATCCGGCCGACAGGGTAAGGTAGCAAAATTAATTATATACACCCTGTTATCCTTGAACATGTAAATTGAGTCATTATGAAAGCTTTAAATAAGCATTTTCTGGGTTCCAGACAAACTATAAAGCAAAGCGTCCTGCTGCGAAAACTTTTTATCCTTACAGGAAAAAGAATCTAAGATAACCTCATCTTAAAGTCTTCATAGCCGAATTGCTTGATTAACTGCATTCCTTTTTCTTCACTATATAGTGCAATTGCAGGTAATCCAATTCCATTAAAGGTATTGTTTTTTACCATGGTATAGATAGCCATATCACAAAAAACCAAAGTATCTCCAGGCTTTAATGGTTCTTTAAAGGAATAATCTCCTATTATATCACCTGCTAGGCAGGTAGGCCCGCCAAGTCTGTAGGTATATTGATATTCTCCCGGTTGGCCTGAATCGATTATATCAGGGCGGTAGGGCATCTCTAATACATCCGGCATGTGGCAGGCTGCTGAAGTGTCCAGTATAGCAAGGTCTATGTCATTGTGCAGGGTATCTAATACTTTAGCAACCAAATATCCGGAATTTAGGGCTACTGCCTCACCGGGCTCTAAATAAACCTCCACGCCGTATTTCTCTTTCATAAACTTAATAGAGCGAATCAATGTATCCAAGTCATAATCCGGTCTGGTAATATGGTGTCCGCCACCAAAATTGATCCATTTGCATTTAGCAATGTATTTGCCGAATTTTTCATCTACCACCTTAACGGTGCGCTCCAATACATCGGAATTTTGTTCACACATGGTATGAAAATGAAGTCCATCAATGCCCTCCATTTCTTCCGGTTCAAATTGAGATAGAGTGACACCTAATCTGGAACCAGTAAAACATGGATTATACATGTCTGTTTCTATTTCAGAGTATTCCGGATTGATTCGGATACCGCATTCTAGCTTTCTGTCTGTTTCCTTTACCTTGTTTCTATACTTTTTCCATTGGGAAAAGGAATTAAATACAATATGGTCACAAATAGATAGGATTTCATTCATTTCCTCTTCTTTATAAGCCGGAGAGAAAATATGCACTTCACCTTCCATTTCTTCTTTTCCAAGCCTTGCTTCAAATAAAGAGCTTGCAGTTGTTCCCTGTAGGTATTTTCCTATTAAAGGATAAGTAGCAAACATGGAAAAAGCCTTTTGTGCCAGCAGTATTTTGCAGCCAGTCTGATCTGATACGTATTTTAATATCTCTAAATTTTTCTTTAGAAGTCTTTCATCTACTATATATGAAGGTGTAGGTAAATTTGTAAAATCTATATTCATTGTCACTTCCTATTCTACTAAATCAGGATTAAAGCTTTCTTGCCAAGGTAATCCAAATTTATTCAATGCCTCCATAAATGGATCCGGATCAAATTCTTCAATGTTGAATACTCCTGGTTTCTTCCACTTACCAGTCATTACCATCATGGCGCCAATCATGGCAGGAACACCGGTAGTATATGATATTGCCTGGGAACCCACTTCCTTGTAACACTCTTCGTGATCGCAGACATTATATACATAGTAGGTCTTTTCTTTTCCGTCTTTGATGCCTTGGAAGATACATCCGATATTCGTCTTTCCTTTTGTTCTTGGTCCTAAGGATGCCGGATCTGGCAATACTGCCTTTAAGAATTGCAAAGGTACAATTTTGTGACCTTCAAATTCAATTGGTTCAATAGAAGTCATTCCCACGTTCTCAAGACATTTTAAATGAGTTAAATAATTTTGCGAAAATGTCATCCAGAAACGAATCTTCTTAATTCCTTTCATATTTAAAGCAAGAGATTCCATTTCTTCATGATGTAATAAATACATATCTTTTTCACCGATTTCAGGGAAGTTATATACTCTTTTAATGGACATAGGCTCTGTTTCAATAAACTTACCATTTTCAAAATAACTTCCGTTAGCAGTTACTTCTCTGATATTGATCTCCGGATTAAAGTTTGTTGCAAATGGATATCCATGGTCTCCTGCATTTGCATCCAGAATATCTATCTGATGTATTTCATCAAAATGATGCTTCATAGCATAGGCTGAGAATACACCGGTAACACCAGGGTCAAATCCGCTTCCAAGCAAAGCGGTTATACCTGCTTCCTTGAATTTATCTCTATATGCCCACTGCCATTTGTATTCAAACTTTGCAGTATCTATCGGTTCATAGTTAGCAGTATCCACATAGTCTGTTTTTGTTGCAAGGCAAGCATCCATAATTGTTAAGTCTTGATAAGGCAGAGCAACGTTAATAACGATATCCGGTTTAAAACTGTTAATTAATGCAATTACTTCTTCTGTTTTATCTGCATCTACCTGGGCAGTTGTAATTTTTGTTTTTCCGCCTTGTAATTTTTCTTTTAATTCATCACACTTTGATTTGGTTCTGCTTGCAATACAGATTTCTTCGAATACCTCAGAATTTTGGCAACATTTATGAACAACAACACCGGCAACTCCGCCAGCACCAATAATTAACGCTTTTCCCATATAATTTATCTCCTTTACGTTATTTCTTTTATGTTATTAGGTTTTCATGTAATAAGCTTCAAGTATATCAATACAGTTTTTATGGCTTTCTAGCACTTTTAAATCTGATTTTAGCGCTTTGACTTACTTACCTGTCACACACACTGCCTCGACACACCCTACTTATTTTAGGCCTTTACCTAAATTAAATTGAACCTGACAAAATCTTCGTTTCTGTCTGAGATGCTATCCACTTTTGCAAATAAGTAATTAAATATATATTTGCAAAAGCTATATTTTTATACCAACAATAAAAGTATCTCTCTAACCAGCTTACAAGCCAGTGCAGTAGATGCTCCACTTTGGTCATATATAGGCGATAATTCATTCATATCAAGCCCCACGATATTTAGTTTACTTACTTTCCTCACAGCACTTAATAAATCAAGGAAAGTCACACCGCCTGCTTCCGGTGTTCCTGTTCCCGGGAATGCACTTGGATCCAGAACATCCAGATCAATGGTAAAGTATACCGGTTTCCCTTTTAGACTTTCAATAAGTTCTTCTAAGCCTTCAAATGTAAACTTGGTAGTTTTCACATGGTCTTTGCCCCACCTAAACTCTTCTCGGTCACCACTTCTGATGCCAAATTGAAAGATTTTATTATCTCCTACTAAATCCCAGCATCTTCTCATAACGGATGCATGAGACAGGGTTTCCCCTAAGTAATCATCTCTTAAATCAGCATGAGCATCAAAATGAATGATGTGCAAATCTTCATATACCTTTACTGCAGCACGTACGGCACCTAAGGTTACAAGATGTTCTCCCCCAATCATAAAGGGAATCTTACCGTCTTTTATAATCTGTGAAGAAAATTCTTCAATATCCTTCAAAGCTCTTCCAGGATTACCAAAAGTCAGCTCTAAATCACCGCCATCAAATATCTTATAATCGGTTAAATCCTTGTCCAGGTATGGGCTGTAGGTTTCAATGCCAAAACTTTCGTTGCGTATGGCTGAACTTGCAAATCTTGTACCGGGGCGATAGGAAGTGGTACTGTCAAAAGGTGCTCCAAACAGTACTATTTTACTTTCTTCATATTCTCTGTCACAGCCAATAAAGGTATGAACATTTTTATTCATCTTCTAATTGCTCCTTTACATAATTAGGTAAGGCGAATGCTCCTATGTGTAAGTCTGTATTATAATATTTTGTTTTTATTCCCAATTCGTTCCACCTTCCGGTGTCTAAATCCTGTATGGGATCGTATTTTTTCGATGCGAACCCAAATAACCAGTGTCCTGATGGATAAGTAGGAATATGTGCCTGATAAACTTTTGCTATCGGAAAGCATTCCTTTATTCTTTGATGTGCCCGTTTCATGGAAACTGCATAAGATTCATAATAAACACTTTCATGTTGGTTTACCAGAATTCCTGTTTCATTTAATGCTTTATAGCAGTTGCCGTAGAATTCTTTGGTGAATAAACCTTCACCAGGTCCGAAAGGATCTGTAGAATCGACAAGGATTAAATCGTACTCTCCTTCTTTTCTTCGGACGAATTTCAGACCATCTTCAAAGTACAGATGAACTCTCTCATCCTCCAGTCCACAAGCCGTAAAGGGCAGAAATTCCTTACAGACCTTTACTACATCTTCATCTATTTCTACCATATCAATATGTTCTATGGTTTCATAACGGAGGAGCTCACGCACTGTCCCTCCATCTCCCGCTCCAATAACTAATACCTTTCTGATATTCGGATTTGTAGCCATTGGAATATGGGTAATCATATCATGGTAAATAAACTCATCTTTTTCTGTAACCATTAGATATCCATCTAAGGTTAGGATTCTTCCAAAGCCTTTTGATTCAAATACATCAATTCTTTGAAAATCACTTTTAACACTGGCTAGCTGCCTGTCAATCTTTATAGAGAACTGGGCATATTTCGAGTGTTGTTCCGTATACCATAGATCCATAGGTTATCCTCCTTTATGTTTTTGTCATGTGAGTTTATCTTGTCATGCAATATGGCTCCAATTCACTCTACAATAACAAGAAATATTATCTCAAAACAACATTAATGTTTTCAACATTCATATCCTCTGTACCTGTTAGAAAACTTCCCTTTTCCTTGGCATATTGAATATACTGTATTACTTCTTCCGTAATTCTTTCACCTGGGGCTAATATGGGTATTCCCGGGGGATAACACATAACAAATTCACCGCAGATTTCACCAATGCTGTCTTGTATAGGCAAGGATTTTTTAACACTATAGAAGGCTTTTTGCGGAATCATGGCAACATCAGGATTGATGTATTCATGGTCTAACATTCCCGATATATCATCTTTTCCATATAATCTTTTAATTTCTGACAAGGAGGCAATTAGTCTCTCAATTTCGAATTCTCTATCACCAGCGGATACAATGGCAAGGAAATTGCTGATATCACCGAATTCAACCTGAATACCGTATTCATCCCGCAGCAAGTCATAAACTTCAACACCGGCAAGTCCCACTTTTCTGGTATGAACCGATAATTTGGTGGGATCAAAGTCATAGGTAGTATCTCCATCCATGATTTCCTCGGCAAATGCATAATATCCGCCCAGTTTATTAATTTCTCCTCTTGCATACTTTGCAAGCTCTACTGTTTTTTTAAATATTTCTTTTCCCTTTAGACTTAGGTTCTTTCTGGCTATATCCAGTGAAACCATAAGCAAATAAGACCCGCTTGTTGTTTGGGTAAGATTAATTATCTGCCTAACGTAATCAGGATTTACACCTTCTCCACATAATAAGAAGGAACTTTGGGTTAAAGACCCACCTGTTTTATGCATACTTACAGCCGCCATATCCGCTCCGGCTGCCATTGCCGATACAGGCATATTCTCACCAAAATAAAAGTGTGTACCATGTGCTTCGTCTACAAGAACTTTTATATTATGTCTATGGGCAACCCTTACAATTTCTCTTAAATTTGAACAGATTCCATAGTAAGTGGGGTTGTTTACAAGGATTGCCTTTGCCTCCGGATTCTCTTTGATAGCTTTTTCCACTTCTATTACGGACATGCCCAAAGGGATTCCTAAGTTTTTATTCACACCGGGATTCACATACACCGGTACTGCACCACACACAACCAGCGCATTAATTGCACTTCTATGCACATTTCGAGGCATAATGATTTTGTCCCCTGCTTTGCAGACTGACATAACCATGCCTTGTACGGAAGCAGTGGTTCCATTTACAATAAACAGAGCCGCTTTTGCTCCAAAGGCATCTGCTGCAATTTCTTCAGCTTCTTTAATTACTGAAACAGGATGCGTAAGGTTGTCTAAAGGTTTCATAGAGTTTACATCTAATTTTAAACACTTTTCTCCCAGGAAATCGGTTAATTCTTTATTGCCTCTTCCTCCTTTATGTCCGGGCACATCAAATGGGACTACACGATTCAATTTATGTCTTTGAAGCGCCTCGTGTATAGGCGCCTTTTGCTGTAAAAGTATATTCATTTATCACCCATACCTTTCAATACATGAGTTTATTTTCCGGTATAAACTCATAGAAAAGTTGGAAATATATATAAGCACTATCTATTCCAACATATATTAACTATAATAAACATATGTGAATACACTATCTCTGTCTCTTATTGGTATTCATCTCTGCAATATTAGAATCATTTATTCAATATTTTTCTTACGTAAATTCAAATATAAACACAAATTTTCAATGTAAACATAACATTATTGAAAATTATCTAGTATATATTCATGCCGCTAAATATTTCAATCATTTCTTTTCGAAGGCTATTGGTTATCTCCAGCCTTTGTTTTGGCGGCAATTCATAGACATCTTTATTGAAAAGATAATTCTGCAGCTCAATCTCTTTAATGAGCATTTTCGTATGAAAAATGTTTGATTGATACACATTCACGTCAATTGCATCATATTTTTTTAAGGTACTATCGTCAATATAATCTTGAATAGAAGTAATATCATGATCAATATAGAACTTTTTACCTTCAACATCTCTGGTAAATCCTCTGACTCTATAATCAATTGTAATAATATCAGAATCAAAGCTACCAATTAAATAATCCAGCGTATTCAGTGGCGATATCTCACCACAGGTAGATACATCAATATCTACACGAAAAGTGGAAATAGAATTATCCGGATGATACTCTGGAAAAGTGTGGACTGTAACATGACTCTTATCCAAATGAGCATGTACAAAATTACCTTGCTCAATGTGATATTTTCCCTGATTGCAAGATTCATCAATATTCTCCGGAGAAAGTTTTTCTTCTGCAATTAAAATATTAACAGAGGCTCCCTGAGGATCATAATCCTGCTTGGAAATATTTAATACCTGTGCACCAATCTTGTCTGTTACGTCACATAAGATTTTTGTTAATCTTTCTGAATTATATTGCTCATCAATGTATGCAATATAATCCCTTTGCTCTCTCTCACTTTTTGCATAGCAAACATCATAAATGTTGAAGCTAAGTGTTTTTGTGAGGTTGTTAAAGCCATACAAAGTCAGCTTTTTCTCCAACCCTAACATCACAACCTTTCTGTATAATAATTCGGCTTATTGTAGCACGTTTAAACATAAAATGCAATGAAATATAGTAAATTTTAATATATTTTTTGTTTACAAAAGGACCCTTTAACCATTAAATAAATTGGTTAAAGGGTCCTTATTATTTTAGTCTTCTTTTCTTCTCAATATATCGTAGATATCCAGTTCTATTCCAAAATCAACAAATATCTTTTGTTTCGGATGAGGGCAGCTATCCATATCTTCACCATTTTCATCCGTAATTCTCTTAACGGCTACAATAAGATTTCTTCCGTCGGGTTTCATTGCTTCAATTTCTTCCCCTACAGCGAATTTATTTCTTTGTTCTAACTCATATAAACCTTCCTCATTCTTTCCATTAATAATTCCAAGGTAAGTATATTCTTTTACATAAGTATTATTATCATATATTTGAGCATCCTCGTCGGGTTTCTGGAAGAAGAAGCCGGTAGTAAATTGTCTGTAGGTACATTTTGATATTTCATCTTTGTAATAAGGAATATTCTCCTGATATTTGGAAGGCGATTCAAAGAAATCATCAATGGCTTTACGATAAGTTCTGGTAACTGCAGCTACATATAAAGCTGTCTTCATTCTGCCTTCTATTTTAAAGCTGTCTATTCCTGCATTGATTAATTCCGGTATATATTCAATCATACATAAATCTTTTGAATTGAAGATATAGGTTCCCCTTTCGTTTTCCTCAATTGGAAGATATTCTCCCGGGCGGGTTTCCTCTACAATATGGTATTTCCAACGGCAGGCATGAGTACAGGCCCCCCGGTTTGCATCTCTGCCGGTGAAGTAATTACTTAATAAACATCTTCCGGAATAAGCAATACACATAGCTCCATGAATAAAAGTTTCAATCTCTAATTCATCAGGAATATTTTCCCGAATGGATTTAATTTCTTCTAAGGATAGTTCTCTTGCAGATACTACTCTGGTGGCACCCATTCTGTGCCAGAAGCGGTAAGTACCATAGTTCACATTATTTGCCTGAGTACTGATGTGAATATCGATTTCAGGTATTTCTTCTTTTGCTATTTCAAATACACCGGGATCAGAAATAATAACAGCATCCGGTTTAATTTCTTTTAAGTCTTTAAAATACTTTCTGACACCGGACAAATCTTCATTATGAGCAGTGATATTGGCAGTAACATATACCTTTTTGCCATAAGAGTGTGCAAATTCTATTCCTGCTTTCATATCCTCATTACTAAAGTTTTTTGCCTTTGCTCTTAATCCATACATCTCTCCGCCAATATATACCGCATCTGCACCATATAGAATTGCGGCTTTTAAAACTTCTAAATTGCTGGATGGTATTAATAGCTCCGGTTTTTTATATTCTCTCATATTTACACCAATTATATATTACATATGTATACAGATATAAGACTCTGTGGCATATATAATATTTCCACAAAAAACGTTGAAAGAAATGTATTGTGGTATCCTTTCTATATCTCTATTTTCTTTCAACCTCTGAAAAAAGCGTATTAATTGTATCTCACACGCTCCTTTCACTGTTACTTTATTCTAACACTTACCGTTACCCCATCTCCTACAGGAACTATTGAAGTTTCCATTTCCTCCATATGGGTTAAAGTAAATAAATATTCTCTCATTCTTGAATGAATGGTTCGATCTCTTCTTGTAATACTATAGCGGGACTCTGCTACTGTTCCATCCTGAAGCACATTATCCGTTATCAGCACTCCCCCAATAGGTAATAGCTTCATAACTTCCGGTAAAAAGTTCATATATTGTGCCTTTGCAGCATCCATAAAGATAAAATCAAAAGCAAATGGTTCACTTTTTGCAAGATTACTTAATATTATTAAAGCATCTCCCTCTAGCAATGTGACTTTTTCTCCTAGGTTAGCTTCCATAAAATTCTTTTTTGCCTTTTCAAGACGCAGCGGCATCTTCTCTATAGTGGTAATAGAGCAGCCCTCCGGCATATATTCACTCATGAAAAGAGACGAAAAGCCAACTGCTGTTCCCACTTCCAGAATTCTTTTCGGCTGTTTCATGGATATGAGTACCTTTAAAAATGTCTGCGTTTCTTTCCTTATAATCGGAATACTTTCCATTAAAGCTGTTTTCTCAAGTTCCCTTAAATAAGGCGGTAATTCCTGAACTAAGGAATTCATGTAATCTGTAATTCTTTCGTCAACTATCATGGTATGCTCCCTGTTATAAAACAAGAAAATACTTTGGTATGTTATACCACTAATTTGCCTTGTTTTTATGATTTATGAACAAAGGGCGAATCGTTTCAGATTGACTACGATTCGCCTCTTATTTTAACCTCATTCAGGCAAGTCCTTACCCCCGCTTTCAGAAGCGGGGGTAAGGACTTGCCTGTTTCAGCAGGAGTTCAAGCTCCTGCTGAAATGCCACGTAGTGGCAATGAGGTTATGAGCAAGTAGCGTAAGCGGATAACTTGCCTCCAGGCAAGTGGGAATATCCGCTTTGACTACTGTCTTTCGGTTTCGTCAACAATTTAAGCTTATCTATTCCACCGCTTCTTCCGTTTCATCTGTGGACGGAACCGTGATAATAGAAAATATCTCATCATAGGTCATGGAAGTATTTACAGTGTAAACACCTGGCATAATAACATACTTCTTAAGTTTGGCTTTCACATAAAAAGAGTATTTATTTACGATTACCCTGTTTACTTCCAGCTTGCTTGCTACATTCATTGTAGATTCACCTTTTCTAATTTGAATCTCCACATCTCGTCCTGGTGCTTCTTCTTTAGTCACCTGTCCAAAGATTTGATAGGTAAAGTTATAAGTTAACTGACTAATCTTAGCTATAAAATAAATAATCGCTATATAAAATATAATATTAAGCAACATACGAATTATGAAACTAAGTATTTTTAATGCATTTTGTGATGTGGACTTAGAAGCCATACTTGCCATCTCCTTTTAAGTATAATATGCCATCCCCCTATAATTGATTTTCTATTATACCTTTTATTTATACTTCCATAATGATTGGTAATATCATAGGATTTCTCTTTGTTCTCTTCCATAAATAATCACTTAGGGAATCCTTTACTTCAGTTTTGATTTTACCCCAATCAGAAGTGTTCTTGTTTAAACATCTTTCCAAAGCACTATATACAACCTCTTTGGCATCATCCATAAGGTTTTCTGATTCTCTAACGTATACAAATCCTCTGGATACAATATCAGGTCCTGAAAGAATCTGATTTGAATATTTTTCCAAAGTAACTACTACTATAATTAAACCGTTTTCTGCCAGATGCTGTCTGTCACGAAGTACAATGTTACCTACGTCACCAACACCAAGTCCGTCTACCAGTACTCCCTGCGCAGGAACTTTACCAGCTATACCGGCTTTCTCCTTTGACATTTCTAACACATCTCCGGAAGATATAATAAATACATTTTCTTTTGGTATTCCCATGGTTTGTGCCAGTTCTGCGTGTTTCATCAGATGCCTGTATTCACCATGAATGGGCACTGCATATTGAGGTTTCGTTAAAGCATAAATCAGCTTAACTTCTTCCTGGCAGGCATGACCGGATACGTGAGTATCCTGGAATATAACCTTAGCTCCCTTCATGGATAATTCATTGATTACCTTTGATACTTGTTTTTCATTTCCCGGAATCGGATTGGAACTAAAGATTACCGTATCTCCCGGCTTAATGGTTACTTTTTTATGAATGGAAGCTGCCATTCTGGATAACGCGGCCATGGATTCTCCCTGACTGCCTGTTGTTATTAAAGTTAACTGTTCATCAGGATAATTCTTCATTTGTTCAATATCAATGAGAATATTATCTGGTATATTAATGTAGCCTAATTCCTGTGCAATTGAGATAATATTAACCATACTTCTTCCCTCAATTACTACTTTCCTTCCAAACTTTGCGGCTGAATTAATAATTTGTTGCACTCTGTCTACGTTGGAAGCAAATGTGGCTACTATAATTCTGCTTCTTACATTATCAGCAAATATATTATCAAATACCTTACCTACCGTTTTTTCTGACATAGTAAAACCAGGTCTTTCAACGTTGGTACTGTCACAAAGTAAAGCTAATACACCTTTTTTACCCAGTTCACCAAAACGTTGCAAATCAATAATATTACCGAATACAGGTGTGTAATCTACCTTAAAGTCTCCGGTATGCACAATAGTCCCTGCAGGTGTAAAAATTGCAAAAGCCGCTGCATCCGATATACTGTGATTGGTTCTGATAAATTCGATTCTAAAACAACCTAAGTTGATAGATTGTCCATATTTAATAACTTTTCTTTTTGTGGTTTTTAAAAGATTATGCTCTTTGAGTTTATTTTCAATAATACCAATGGTTAACTTTGTACCATATATAGGAACATTAATATCTCTTAATACATATGGTAAAGCACCAATGTGATCTTCATGTCCATGTGTTATAACAAAACCTTTTACCTTATTAATATTTTCTTTCAGGTAGGTAACATCTGGTATAACCAAATCGATTCCTAACATTTCATCATCTGGAAAAGATAGACCGCAGTCTACAACGATAATACTGTCTTCGTATTCAAATGCAGTCATATTCATTCCTATTTGTTCAAGTCCTCCTAAGGGAATTATCTTGACTCCCTTTATGTCTGTTATCTGTTCATTCAAAAGATTGCACCTCCAATGGTTAGTTTATGTAATATTGTCCATTATATTTACAGTGCACTCCTTATTTAATTAGATTATAATTCAAATGATTTCACATTCATTCACCCTGATTCTTTTTTTGGCATTCTCTACAGTATCCATACAATTTAACTTCGTGATCTACGATTTTAAAATCCATGGAATCCTGAATCCTTGTTTCCAAGGTTTCTAACATATCGTCCTGAAACGTAAATACATTACCACAATCAAGACAGATTAAATGATGATGATGGTGTATTGTGGCATCATCTCCATGATGACCTATTTCATAACGCACATAACCATCACCTAAATTTAATTTGTCTATTAGGTTTAACTCAGATAATAATTGAATTGTTCTATAAACTGTTGCTAATCCAATATCGGGATTCTCCTGTTTTACACATTCATATATTTCTTCAGCAGTTAAATGTTCATCTGGTCTGTCTTCCAACGTCTCAAGTATTAATATTCTCTGGGTTGTAACCTTAAGCCCTTTTTGTCTTAACAACATTTTAAATCTTTCTTGATTATCAGGCATTCTTATCACCTTCCCGGTTTCCTTTTGATAAATCATTTAAATTCTTGTAATCTAATTGAATAGTTCGCACTAATTATAATCAAATTTATTATTCTGTTTCTATTTGAACATCATCTAATAACTCTTCAAATATTTTAGCAATTGCTTCCAACTCTTTTTCGTCTTCTACCACATCATAAACAGCTGATTCATCTGTATCCGCCGATAAATCTTTTAATATATAAGCATTGCCTACTTCATCATTATCATCAGCATCCGTAACCAAAAGATAGGTTTTACCATTTAATTTAGTCTGTTCTAATACATGAAATTCAACAGTTTCATTATTGTCAGTAGTAAAAACAACTTTATTATCCATTATTTCGCTCCTTGCTATTCACTATCTTCCTGATTTTCTTTTTGCTGACTCAGCAAATCTAAATACCCTTGTAAAATTAATACAGCGGCTATTTTATCCACTACTTTCTTTCTGTCTTTTACTTTTACATCACCAAGATCCAAAATCTGATGAGCAGCTACTGTGGTAAGCCTTTCATCCCATAAAATAACTTCCAAGCCGGTTCTTTTTCTTAATTTTTCTGCAAATTCTTCCGATTTAATTGCCCGTTCACCAATGGTATTATTCATATTCTTGGGATAGCCTAATACAATACGCCCTACATCATACTCTTTTATCAATTCCTCTATTCTCGCCAAAGTTTGCCGTAACTTATTCTCCTGTTTCCGATGAATAGTCTCGATTCCCTGTGCGGTTATTAACAGCTCATCACTAATGGATACTCCAACTGTGACAGAGCCGTAATCCAATCCCATTATTCTCATATATATACCTATTGCAATACACATCTGCTTGCAGAATACTACTCTGCTCCGCTTCAGATATGTGTTACTCTGCTTTCAGATTTCTATTCTGTTTACAGATGACTGCTCTGCTTACAGATAATTTACTTTGCTCCCAGAGGGTTGCTAGTTTACAGGTGTAATACTTCCTTAGAATCCTTTTCATACTTTCTTTTACAATTACTTCACTACATTGTGTTTAATATAATTGGTTAATAATTCTTCCAGAATTTCGTCTCTCTCAACTTTCATAATCAAACTTCTAGCGCCTTTATGGCTTGTTATATAGGTGGGATCTCCTGACATAATATATCCCACAATTTGATTAATTGGATTATATCCCTTTTCCTTCATTGCAATATATACCGTTGATATAATATCTCTTACCGAAATTTCATTTTCTTTCTGCACTTTAAAATATTGTGTATGATTCATTTCCTGCATTTCATCACGTCCTTCTTTTAACATAATGGTTAGAAATCCATATATATATTCTATTTATTTGATATTATCAAAAGAATAAATATTTAAATCTAACTCAATAATTATGATTACGCACATTGTATTATATCTATATTAATATAAATCAAATGAAATTTCAATCCATTATTTCACAGAACATAATTTCTTTTGTAAGATCTTTTATAACATTCACGGTTACAATTTGGTTAATCAAAGATTTTTCAGCATTTATTGCCAACTTTACATATCTTTCATTATGCCCGATTTGATATTGTTTACCGTCAATTTCAATAATTTCTTCTACTAAAATTCTTTCACTTTTACCAATGAAGGAACTGTGATAGTCTTCCATCATTTTTGCATTCAAATCAATAAGAATATTACTACGTTCCGCTTTTATCTCTTCTTTCACCTGATCAGGCATACTATAAGCTCTGGTACCGTTTCTCTTGGAGTATTTAAAGACATGCATTTGAGCAAAAGCAACTTTTGCTAAGAATTGTTTCGTTTCATTAAACTCCTCTTCTGTCTCTCCGGGAAATCCTACTATCACATCGGTAGTAATAGCCGGATTATCAAAATATTTTCTTAAAAGTTCACATTTTTCAAAATACTCTTTTGGGGAATATTTACGGTTCATTCGTTTTAAAGTTTCATCTGAACCACTTTGCAAAGATAAATGAAAATGAGGACAGAATTTTTTATTAACAGCTAAAGTCTTGGCAAAATCTTCAGTAATTATTCTTGGTTCTAAAGAACCTAGACGAATTCTTTCCAAACCTTCAATTGTACTTAAGTTTACAATAAGAGCTAACAGCTTTGATTCTTTTCTTTCATCCAAATCAATACCATAGGAAGTTAAGTGTATTCCGGTTAAAACAATTTCTTTATAACCTTTCGTAACAAGATTTTGTACTTCTTCCATAATAGATTCTTCGTCCCTGCTTCTTACCCTGCCTCTTGCGTAAGGAATGATACAATAAGAGCAAAATTGATTACATCCATCTTGAATCTTAATATAAGCACGTACCTTTTCTGTTACCGACTCTATCATAAGTGGTTCATATTTAGCTTCTATGCTCAAATCTATAACCGCTTCATCTTCTATATTCTTACCCTGATTATATTCTTTTAATATATCTATGATTTTATTTTTTTTGTTGTTTCCAATAACTATGTCAATGGCGTCATCCTGTTCCAACACGTCTTTTGCTGCCTGAACATAACAGCCAACTGCAATAACGGTGGCATTTTCATTTAATTTTCTTGCTCTATGAAGCATTTGCCTGGACTTACGGTCTGCAATATTGGTAACGGTACAGGTATTAACTACATAAACATCTGCTTTTGAATCAAAATCAACAACCTGATAATCTTCATCTTCAAACAACTTCTGCATAGCTTCTGTCTCATAAGAATTAACCTTACAACCCAAAGTTAAAAAAGCTACCGTTTTTCCATTTTTATCAAAATGATTATTATTCATAGGAATCCTTTCTAAACATAAAACCTTCTGCAAAATTCTATATAACAATATGTCTTCTTTTAACCTTTCGGTTATGACATCTGCCTCGGTGCCTCAAAACAGCCTTCTTCTATTCCAACTCCCTTATTTCAATTACAAAATTTTACATGTATTATATTGGTAATTACTATAATTTGATATATTATAGGTTGGATTTTTTATCTACTTTGTATATTGACTTTTTATGGTCTAATATGTAGTATATAACTTATAAATGCTATAAAATCAATCCTAAAAACTAATTAAAGGAGGATCATTATGAAGACCGTAAAAATTTCGCTAAACTCAATTGATAAAGTAAAATCCTTTGTAAATGAAGTTACAAAATTTGATACAGATTTTGATTTAGTATCCGGTAGATACGTAATTGATGCAAAATCTATAATGGGTATCTTCAGTTTGGATTTATCAAGACCAATTGATTTAAATATTCACAACGAAGAAAACGTTAATGAAATCTTAGAAAAACTAAGTCCGTATATCGTTGAATAATGTTTAATTGTTTGTTACTTATGGAGGATACTACCGTATCCTCTTTTTTTTGTGTTCATAAATATGTCTTCTAAATCACGATCCAACAAGTACATTAATTGGGATAGTATATACATAACATCTGGCATATACTATCCCAGTTTCACTATATAACAGGCAGCATTCCGGTCAGAATCTAATCTACAAGAACAATCTCCCTTGAATCTAATGCAGTTTTAACCATCTCATCTATTTTTTCTTCCAGTGATTTTTCAGAGTGATGAATTACCTTTAAACTTGGTTTTGTTACCGGATGTTTCGCAACAAATATGGTGCAGCAATCTTCAAATGGAAGAATAGAAGTTTCATAGGTATTGATTTTCTCAGCAATATCTACAATATCCTGTTTATCAAATGCTATCAGCGGACGATAAACCGGCAAATTACATACTTCATTTGTTGCAGCTAAACTATGAAGTGTCTGGCTTGCAACCTGACCGATACTTTCACCTGTAATCAATCCAAGACAGCCCGATTCTTCTGCAATCTGTTCTGCTATCCTCATCATATATCTTCTCATAATAATGGTTAACTCATCATGAGGACATTTATCATATATATACAACTGAATATCTGTAAAATTAACGATATGAAGTTTTATAGGACCGGTATATCTAGAAATCAATCTTGCCAAATCCACTACCTTTTGTTTTGCTCTTTCACTGGTATATGGAGGTGCATGAAAATAAACGGCATCTATAGTAACACCTCTTTTGGAAATCATATAACCTGCAACAGGACTGTCAATTCCACCTGATAAAAGAAGCATCGCTTTACCATTGGTTCCAACAGGCATACCCCCTGGACCTGGTATTACTTCCGAATATACATAAGATTTGTTCCTAACTTCCACCATAATACGCACAGAAGGATTATGAACGTCTACTTTCATTTCCGGAAAACGCTTTAGCAAATAAGCTCCCATTTCAATACATATCTCCGGAGAAGTCATAGGATAATTTTTATCTCCCCGTTTTGCTTCCATCTTAAAGGTAAAGTTTCTATCTTCATACCTTGCCTCTACGTAATCGCCTACTGCCTTGGTCAATGGTTCCCATTCTATGGTATCTATAATCATTACAGGACATATTTGTGCGATACCAAATACCCTTTGTAGGGCCTCTACCGTTTCTTCATAATCATAATCTTCCGGACATTCAATATAGATTCTGCCTTGTTCTTTTGTTACCATGTAATTACCGAGATTTTTTAAAGAGTTCTTAATCTGGTCTCTCAGGGCATTCTCAAATAAATATCTGTTCTTACCTTTAATACCTATTTCTGCATATTTTATTAAAAATGCTTTATACATACTTTCCTCTTTTCCTGTATATAAAATATTTTCTAGCTCCCACTGCATGCTGTACCTGCCTGCAAATGCAGCACTGCAACAAATCAAGGTGTAAATTATGTATTTCAATAATTTACACTACGCTAATTTAACTATCATTACCAAAATATTATTTTCGTTTATAAAATGCATTAATGTCTTCTGAATCTTCTTAAAACAGGTAATAATTCTTTCAGCATATCCACCGTATACCCGATTTCTTTCATGTTTGTATTGACAGAAAAACTAAATCTTATTGTGGCATCCAACAAATCATCTCTTACTCCAATTGCCTTTAATGTGCCACTGAGAGCAGGATGATTAGAGGAGCATGCAGAACCGGAAGATACATAGATGCCCTTTTCTTCTAATGCGTGTAATAAAACTTCACTTCTAATTCCTTCAAAGCTAGCGCTAACAATATGAGGTGCAGAATCTTCTAATTTGTCTCCCGCTCCATTTATGGTTACACCTTCTATTTGACTGACTTCTTCTATAAAAGATTTTTTTATATGATACAGATTTTTGATTTTATCCTCATGATTCTCATAAATTTCTTTTACCGCCTGTCCAAGTCCAGCTATAGCCGGAACATTTTCTGTGCCGGAACGCATACCTTTTTCCTGTCCCCCGCCATATAATATAGGCTTTATCTTTATTTTATCTTTTATATACAGGAATCCGCTTCCTTTCGGTCCATGAATCTTATGCCCGCTGACAGACAACAGATCAATTCCTTCTCTTTTTGGATATATATTATATTTACCAAATGCCTGAATGGCATCTACATGTAAAATAACATTAGGATTTTTTGCTTTTACTTTTTTTGATATTTCACTGATATTTTGTACGGAACCAATCTCATTATTTACATACATAATAGATACCAGTATAGTATCTTCCTTTACTGCACTTAGTAATTCCTCCGTTATGACTTTTCCATAGGAATCTACTGGTACATAAGTTATCTGAAAACCATTCTCTTCAAGGAATATAAGTGGGTTATGAACGGAAGAATGTTCAATTCCGGTTGTAATGATATGGTTGCCCCTTCTTTTATTGGCTAAAGCGGTACCAATTAAAGCCATATTATTGGATTCTGTGCCACCGGAGGTAAATATAATCTCTTTGGGTTCCACTTTCAGTCTCTTTGAAATAATATCTTTTGCATCCCGTATATACCGTTCTGCTTCCATTCCCTTTAAGTGTTTGGAGGAGGGATTACCATAATCCATACTTAAAGTTTCTATCATAATATCTTTTACCGAATCAAATGCCCTTGTAGTTGCGGCATTGTCCAAATATGCTTCCATACTTTCCTCTTCTCTAATACTAATCAATACTTCTATACCATTTATAAAGAATCTCTTATATATTGCGGATGAGATATCCTTGTCAGCCCAGTTCCATCTGTAACATAATCATAGATAAGATAGTAAGTCCGGCAGTTTCCGTTCGCAAAATTCTTCTTCCTAAAGTTATGGGTAGAACACCTGCCTCTAAAGCTTGTCCGATCTCTTTTTCTTCAAATCCACCTTCCGGTCCGATAAAGATTCCCACTGACTGTCCACTTTTTATACTTTGTATAATTTCCTTGGTTTCATTTATGTCATCTGCATTTTCATATGGAATTATTTTAATATCCATATTCTTTGCGTAATCTAGCGATTCTTTAAAACTCATAGTTCCTGATACCGTGGGTATGATTCCCCGATTGGATTGTTTTGCCGCACTTGTTGCAATTAACTGCCAGCGTTCTACTTTCTTGTCTTCCTTCTTTTTATCTTCTAATTTTACAACGGTTCTTTGTGTCATAACAGGAATAATTTCAAAAACACCAAGTTCTACTGCTTTTTGAATGATTAATTCCATCTTATCCTTTTTAGGAAGTCCCTGAAATAAATATATTTTCCCATCCAATTCTGTATCCGTGTTACAGACTTCTTCAATAGAGACTATAATTTCGTCCTTAGATTCGCTATCTATTATACAATAGAAGTCTTTCCCTTGTCCATTACAAATTATTAGTTTCTCACCAGTCCGCATCCGTAATACATTTTTTATGTGATTTACGTCTATGCCTTTAATGGTGATAAATTCTTCACCTATTTGATCTTGATCTACATAGAAACGGTACATCCCAAGCACCTGCCTTCCTTCGCAATTAATATTTTATACAGTAATTTTGCAAAGCTGAATTCTATTACATTTATTAAAGAAGCTGTCAGAAAACAATAAACTGCCACTCTAAGAGCGTAAGTTCAGCTGTGCCGAATTCTATGCTAGAGAATCCCAATTTTACAAGATTCATCCCTTAAATTTGGCACAGCTGAATTTATGCTCAGAATGACAGTTTGCAACAGTTTTGTAAAACTACTTCTGCGCTACAATAGAAACCCAGTCACCCATTTCATTTATTTCTAATATTTGAAAACCGTTTTTTAAAATTGCTTCCTTTACCTGCTCCTTCTTCATGTTTATGATTCCGGAACTGATAAATACGCCGCCCGGTTTCATGTGTTTTCCGATCTCAGCAGAAAGGGGAATAATAACATCCGCCAATATGTTTGCTGCAACAACATCGTAACATTCAAAACCTACTTGTTTTTGAATACTTTCATCGCATATAATATCTCCACTAATAATGGTTAAAACATCATCCGAAATATGGTTTACTTTTGCATTTTCATAGGCGGCTTTTACTGCATTAGGATCAATATCCGTTCCGAATACGGAAAAAGCTCCCAGCTTTGCTCCGATAATGGATAGAATTCCACTTCCGCAGCCTACATCTAACAATTTTGTTTCCGAATTAACATACTTTTTCAAACCACTGATACATAATTTGGTAGTCTCGTGAGCACCGGTACCAAAAGCAGTACCCGGATCGATTTCAATGATAAGGTCCTTATTCGAAACATTATTAAGAGGTTCCCAGGTTGGTTTAATTACAATATTATCATCTACACGAAATGGTTTAAAAAATTCTTTCCAGTTATTGATCCAATCTACATCTTCTGTTTCGGAGACCATAATTTTTCTGCTTCCCACATCCACGAATTCAGCTAATTCATCTAAGCCCTCCTGGATTTTAGCTATAGTCTCTTCCACATCTTCGCCTTCATTCAAATAAAAGCTTATAGCAGCGGTTTTATCTTCTTCATCTACTTCAGGCAGTATGTCAATGAACATAGCTTTTTTCTCTTCTTCTGTAATTGGAACATTATCTACTATTTCAATACCTTCAAACCCCAAGTCCGTTAACATATTACTAATAAGTTCTTCCGCTTCCGACATGGTTTTTAAAGTTAATTTTGTCCATTTCATTGTTATTTACCAAAGAATTTCTTCTTTCCTTTTTCCTTTTCTTTTTCGTGTTCCGGTTCCACGCTTTTACCGTTCATTGCATCATCAAATTTTTGCAATAACTCCTTTTGCTCGTTGGTTAATTTCATCGGTACCTGAACTACTAAAGTAACATAATGGTCTCCACGTACCTGTTTATTACGAAGTGTAGGTACACCTTTACTTCTTAAACGTACTTTGGTATCCGTTTGGGTACCCGGTTTTACTGTATAAATAACATCTCCGTCTACCGTATTAATGCGGATATCACCGCCCAGGGTCGCCTGAGCAAAAGAAATAGGTACAGTAGAATAAATGTCATAGTCCTGTCTTTGGAAGATTGGATGTCTGCTTACGGTAACTTCTACCAGTAAATCTCCTCTTTCGCCGCCATTGATTCCAGGTTCCCCTTTTTCACGAATTCTGATACTCTGACCACTATCAATACCGGCTGGTATGGAAACTGCAATCTTCTTTCTCTTGTTCACATAGCCGGAACCATAACAATCCTGACATTTTTCTTTTACTATTTTACCGGTACCACGACAATCCGGGCAGGGTTGAACATTTCTAACCATGCCAAATAAGGACTGCTGGGTATATACAACCTGGCCTTTACCACCGCACTTTGTACAAGTTTCCGGATTGGTACCTGGTTTTGCACCAGTTCCGTGACAGGTAGTACATTCCTCTTTTAAGTTCAAATCTAATTCTTTATCAACACCGGTCACTGCTTCTTCAAATGTGATTCTTACCGCAGCTCTGACATTCGGTCCTTTCATTGGGCCATTATTGCTTCTTCTGCGACCTCCGCCACCAAATAAATCTCCGAAGATATCTCCAAAGATGTCTCCCATATCCATATTGGTAAAGTCAAAGCCGCCACCAGCACCGCCTTCAAATGCAGAATGGCCAAATTGATCATATTGTCTTCGTTTATCCGGATCACTTAATACCGTATAAGCTTCTGAAGCTTCTTTAAATTTAGCTTCCGCTTCTTTATTACCAGGATTGGCGTCCGGGTGATATTGTTTTGCCAATTTTCTATATGCTTTTTTTAGTTCATCATCTGTTGCAGACTTGGAGACCCCCAAGACTTCATAATAATCACGTTTATCTGCCATGATTTTATCTATCCTCCTTGCGAATTTTCTAAGCGAACAAAAACTGCCAAGAAAATTCCCATGTCTATTTCTTGACTTTTAGTCCAAAACTTCACTTTTTAATAATCAATCTAAGGGGATATATTTCATCCTCTTGACCGTAATTTATTCTTAATCCACAAATAGGCAGTCAAAAGACCGCCTATTTATAAATGTCAGGGAACGACCCACAACCAATATACTATACAAAATATTTGAAAAAGTCAACTCCGGAAAACCTTTATAGATGCTACTGATTTATACCTCTCTGTAGTCTCCATCTACTACATCATCAGCAGCAGCTCCGCCATCGGCTGTATAATCCGGTGCAGGTCCCCCTTGTGTACCTTGAGCTCCCTGTGCCTGTTCATATACTTTTGCAAATAAGTTCTGTGCACTTTCCATTAATTTTTCTTTTGCAGCTTTTAAATCTTCTAATTCTCCATCAGACATAACTTCTGGATTTGCTTTTTCCACTAAATCCTTTAAGTGATTCAAATCAGCTTCTACCTTGGATTTATCATCTGCATTAAGTTTATCACCTACATCATTTAATGCCTTCTCTGTCTGGAATACCATTGAATCTGCATCATTTCTAACTTCAACAGCTTCTTTACGTTTTTTATCCTGTGCTTCAAATTCAGCCGCTTCTTTCACTGCTTTTTCGATATCAGTTTCAGACATATTAGAACCGCCTGTAATTGTAATGTGCTGTTCTTTACCTGTTCCTAAATCTTTTGCTGATACGTTTAAGATACCATTGGCATCAATATCAAAAGTAACTTCGATTTGAGGAACTCCTCTTCTAGCTGGTGGAATGCCATCTAGTCTGAATTGTCCAAGACTCTTGTTGTCTTTGGCAAATTGTCTTTCACCCTGTACTACATTAATATCAACTGCTGTTTGGTTATCCGCAGCTGTTGAGAAGATTTGGCTCTTCTTGGTAGGGATAGTTGTATTTCTTTCGATTAATCTTGTTGCAACACCACCCATAGTTTCAATACTTAAGGATAATGGTGTAACGTCAAGCAACAGAATATCTCCTGCTCCGGCATCTCCGGCTAATTTACCACCCTGAATGGAAGCACCAAGAGCAACACATTCATCAGGATTTAAGGATTTGGATGGTTCATGACCAGTTAATTGCTTTACTTTATCCTGTACAGCTGGAACACGGGTAGAACCACCAACAAGTAAAACTTTACTTAATTCAGAAGCAGCAATTCCGGCATCTCTTAATGCGTTTTGAACAGGAGTTGCTGTTCTTTCTACTAGGTCATGAGTTAATTCGTCAAATTTTGCTCTTGTCAGGTTCAGATCAAAGTGCTTTGGTCCTTCTGCGGTTGCAGTAATAAAAGGTAAGTTTATATTTGTTGTAGCTGCAGAAGATAATTCTTTCTTTGCTTTTTCTGCTGCTTCTCTTAATCTTTGAAGGGCCATTTTATCTGTAGATAAGTCTACACCTTCTGTTCTCTTAAACTCATCAATCATATATCTTGTAACTTTTTCATCAAAGTCATCACCACCAAGTCTGTTATCACCTGAAGTAGCTAAAACTTCAATAACGCCGTCACCGATCTCAATAATAGAAACGTCGAAAGTACCGCCGCCTAAATCATAAACCATGATTTTTTGTTCTTTTTCATTATCAAGACCATATGCTAAAGCTGCTGCTGTAGGCTCGTTGATAATTCTCTTAACATCAAGTCCCGCAATTTTACCCGCATCTTTTGTAGCCTGTCTTTGCGCATCGTTAAAGTAAGCTGGTACAGTAATAACTGCTTCTGAAACTTTTTCTCCCAAATAGCTTTCTGCATCTGTTTTTAATTTTTGAAGAATCATTGCAGAAATTTCTTGTGGTGAAAATCTCTTATCATCTATTTTAACTTTGTAATCAGTTCCCATATGCCTTTTGATAGATGCAATTGTTTTATCAGCGTTTGTTACAGCCTGACGTTTTGCTGGTTCACCAACTAATCTTTCACCTGTTTTTGTAAATGCAACTACTGAAGGAGTCGTTCTGGTACCTTCTGTATTAGCAATAATTACCGGTTTTCCACCTTCCATAACGGCAACACATGAGTTTGTCGTTCCTAAATCGATTCCTATGATTTTGCCCATAATTTATTCCTCCTAATTTTTTCAATATAACAATATAAATTATTACAAACTACTAATAAATTATAAATAAATATAATGTATTTACTTAATAAATAATTATATTACTTTAATTAACAACTCTTACCATACTATGTCTAACTACAGTATCTTTAAATATATAACCTTTTTGGAATTCTTCTGCTACTATGTTTTCTCCCAGTTCAGGATCCTCAGAATGCATTACTGCATTATGAAAATCAGGATTGAATTCCTTACCTGCTGCTTCTATCGGTTTTAGACCGGATTCCGTTAAGGTATCCATTAATTGTTTATAGATTTTTTCAATACCTTGTGCAAATCCTCCGGACTTTTCTTCTTCTGTTAAGGTTCCTAGTCCTCTTTCGAAATTATCAATAACCGGAAGGACTTTTTCTATAATGTCTCTTGCACCGATTTCAAACATCTGTGATTTTTCCTTTTCCGTGCGCTTTCGATAATTATCAAACTCAGCGAAGGTGCGCTTTAATCTGTCCTCAAGTTCTTCAATCTTTAGATCTTTCGGATCTTTCTTCTTTTCTTTCTTTTTAAAGAACTTTCCGGATTTCTTATCTTCATTTTCTTCTGTGCCTTCTTCAGCTTCCAGATTCACATCCTGTTCTATTTGCTCATTATTATCTTCATTTTCTAAGGTTTGGTTTGCACTATCTGGATTTATATTATTTTTCATTTCTTCCTCTTGGTTAACTCCATCTTTCTTTAAATCCTCTACAGAATTATCCTTATCTTCCACTTTTGTTACCGCCTTTCCTTATGTTAAGTTTTTTTCTTAAATATTTCATCCAACTGCACCATAAGTGTATGCAGCGTACTGACTACTTTTTCATAATCCATTCTCTTTGGACCAATAATGCCTATCTTGCCATAAACACCGTCTTCAATTTCATAAGTGGCTGTTACAACAGAACAATCTTTCATAGCCTCTACGGGAGTTTCACTTCCAATATATACTTGAATACCTCTCTTTTCGGAATCTTCTGAAGGGGAAGCGGCTACCAGCTCTGTCAGTTGATTTTTTTCCTCAAAAGTATTCAGTAATTCTGATACTTTATCCATATCGCTAAGTTCAGGATATTTTAACATATTGGTTGCACCGCTGGTGTAAATCTCCACATTCTTTTCTTCACTGATTGCCTGAGCAATTGCATCAAGAATATCACTTACAACGCCACTGTATGAACCTGCTTGTTCTTTCATCTTCTGAATAATAGTCAGATTAATTTCAGAAAGATCTAATCCTTGAAGGAAAGTATTAAACACAATATTTAATTTAAGAATAATCTCTTTATCTAATTTTTCTAATGTATCGATTATCTTATTCTTTACTATATTACCTTCCAGTAAAATAACAGCAAGTATCTGATCATCATCCACTTCTGTTAATTGTATGAACTTTACTTTTCTGCTTCGGTATTGAGGCTTTGTAACTAATGTGGCATAATTGGTATTCGCAGCTAGTAACTTAGCTATTTGTTTTAATAAAGTATCTATCTTATCTGCTTTGTCTACCAGAAGTACTTTCATATCTTCTACTTCTTGAATTTTGTCCTGCAGCATAGTATCTACATACAAACGATATCCTTTATCAGATGGAATACGACCTGCTGAAGTATGAGGCTGAATAATATACCCCTGTTCTTCTAAGTCAGCCATTTCATTACGAATTGTTGCGGAGCTTAGATTTAAATCGGTTAATTTAGAAATTGTCCTGGAGCCGACAGGTTCGCCGGTTTCAAGATAATTTTGAATAATTGCCTGTAATATCTTTAACTTCCTATCATCCAATACCATCTAACCACCCCCAACTTTATTGTTAGCACTCACTGTCAAGGAGTGCTAACATCTTTATACATAAAATAGCACTATCAAATTGCTTTGTCAAGTGTTATTTTACTCAATTAATATTTAAATTTCATCAAAAAAGAAAACCATACTATGTTTAATAATCTAATTTCATAATATGTTCTTTACCAAATATTTGTCCGGTAAAATCAAAGCCAACACTTTTATACAGTTTTACTGCATTTATGCTTTCTTTATGTACACCAAGAAAGATTTTATTATGAGACTTATCTTGTTCAATGATTTCCAAAAGTTTTTTCATAGCCTTTTTACCATATCCCTTTGATTGGTAATGTTTATCAATCATCAATCGATAGATCCAATACTCCCCGTCATCTTCATCAATACAATACATAACAAATCCTACCAACAATTCATCATCATAGACGGCAAGTGGTATACATTCCGGTTGAACTTTAGATTGTGCTATGGAAACTGCATTTGAAGTTACATATTCAACTTGATTCTCTGTAACAGAAAGTTCAATGCAATCCCAAAAATTTTCCCTTGTAATTTCTTTTAATAAAACCAATCGCTATTACCTTCCTTTTTACAATTTAATAAACAAAATCTCTATCCATTGAAATAATAATAACCGATATAAAAAATAATTATTCATCTAATAAGAATCTAGCCATAACTACATTACTTAAGTCTAGTCCCTTTTCCGTAAGAAATATATGATTATGCTCCTCCATTAATAAACCTTCCTCAAAAGATTGTTTTAAAACATCTCCATAAATATTTTCAATATCTTCACCAAACAAATCCTTAAACTTATTCTTATGAATTCCCTCTGTCATTCTTAGACCTAAAAACATAAACTCTTCCATTTGTTTATTTTTATCTAAATATTCAATATCTTTTCTAATTTGCTTTCTGTTATGGGAATTTTCAATATAAAGCTGCATATTCTCTTCATTATGAAATCTGATATTATGAAACAAGGAAGAAGCTCCCAATCCTAGCCCCAAATAGTTAGTTCTAGTCCAATAGGAAGAATTATGCCTACAAGCATAACCAGGTCTTGCATAGTTGGAAATCTCATACCTATAATACCCTGCTTTTTCAAGAACTTCTCTTGTCTTACCATAAATTCTTCTATCCAGATCTTCATCTTGATCCTCTTCACTATACCGTTCAAAAAACGGCGTCCCTTCTTCCAGAATCAAACTATATGCAGAAATATGTTCTGGTTTTAACAAGATAACCTTCTCTAAAGTACATAACCATTGCTCCATGGTCTGCCCCGGCAAAGCCGATATCAAATCCACATTAATATTCTGAAATCCCAGTTCTCTAGCCAGCAAATAATTATCTTCAAATTCCTTATAAGAATGAATTCTTCCAAGCAGCTTAAGTTCTCTGTCATCCACTGATTGCAGTCCAAAACTAATCCGGTTAATACCTGCTTTCTTATATTCCTTAAGTTTATCTTCATTCAGAGTCCCCGGATTTGCTTCAATGGAAATCTCTGCCTTCTCACTAACAGGAAAGACTTCTCGTACTGCTTCTAAAATATCCCCAATAAACCTCCCATCAACAGAAGACGGAGTACCTCCACCGATAAAAATCGTTTTAACAAGGTACTCCGACGCCAAATCCCTATTAGATAAAATCTCCTTAATCAGAGCCTTCACATAAAGTCTTTTAGTCTCTTCACTAGCCGGCCCCGAAAGAAAATCACAATAATCGCACTTCTTTACACAAAAAGGAATATGAATATATAACCCTAAGTCCTTATAACTGTCTATCAACTTATTTTCCATAGTATATTATTCCTCCTTTCAAAATTCATTTGCAAATGATGCACCTTACTTAATCAAATCCTTAACTACCTATTTCAATAATAAATGAACTATTTACAAAATAAATGTACCCATAAATTCTAATTTTTTAATCAATTCTAATATAATACTTTTTTCTTCAAGAAATCTAAGTTGAAATTCTATACCAATTTCATTTTCATTGCTGTGAATGATTCTTTCCGTAATGTCATCAAGTTTTAGAGAGGAATTATAAAAATCATTCAAATAATCTTCTACTCCGTAAACATCAAAATTATAATCGGAAATTAACTTCCACTCAAATCCAATTATCTTTTCTTTCTTCATTTTACATTCTATAAATATATGATTTATATCTATTCCAATATCGCAAATATCCTTTACTGTAACAAGAGGAATTGGATAATACTCCAAAATCCATTGGTTATCTTTTCTGATAGAATGATTATTACAAAACTTCCATTCATAGTCATAATTCAATTCCTTCAATGCTTTTAATAAACATTTTAAATATTCATAAACAGGCTTGTAAATATCATTAAGTATCTCAATAGTATTCTCCATAAGCTCCTCCAATTTATAAAAAATCTACCATTCCTAATCCCTCTGTAGATTCTTCTCCCCAATTCAGTCAAGCTGAATTTGTACTAAGCTTGACAATATCATCCAACAAACAGCTGAAAAAGCCTCCACAACATAAATTGATTTTGCAGAGGGTGGCTGTATTTCATTTGTTTTTCGCGTCGACCGGCCGAAAGCGGTCTCCATGCTTACTTAAGCCTCTAGGATGTTGAGAAAATGCAAGCATTGGCCTTGCATTTTCATAACATCCTAGAGGCTTGTAAAAAATTTGGATTCCGCTTTCGGGAAAGGCAGCGAAAAACAAATGAAATGCTGCCACCCTCTGCAAAATCCAACCACTTACAGGCTTTTTCAGCGTCCCTTTGCCATCATGCTCAGTCCACAGTTTAATCTTCGTCCAATTTAAGAACACTCATAAATGCTTTTTGAGGAATTTCTACATTACCGATTTGGCGCATACGTTTCTTACCTTCTTTTTGCTTTTCAAGGAGTTTTCTCTTACGGCTGATATCACCGCCGTAACATTTTGCAAGAACGTCCTTACGCATAGCCTTTACCGTTTCCCTTGCAATAATCTTACTACCAACAGCAGCCTGAATAGGAATTTCAAAAAGATGTCTTGGAATCTCATCTTTTAGCTTTTCACACATTTTTCTTCCCCGTTCATAAGAAGTGTCAGCATGAACAATAAAGGATAAGGCATCCACTTCTTCCTTGTTAATAAGAATGTCTAATTTCACAAGACTGGATTCTTTATAACCCTTTAACTCATAATCAAAGGAAGCATATCCCCTGGACCTGGATTTTAAAGCATCAAAGAAATCATAGATAATCTCATTTAAAGGAAGTTCATATTTAAGAAGGGCTCTTGTAGCCTCCATATATTCCATGCCAAGATAAACGCCTCTTCGTTCCTGGCATAATGACATAATAGAACCCACAAATTCCGTTGTAACCATAATCTCAGCACTTACTACCGGCTCTTCCATATAATTAATTTCTGAAGGATCAGGTAAATTGGAAGGATTGGTAATTTCAAGTACCTGTCCATCTGTTTTATGAACCTTATAAATAACACTTGGTGCTGTTGTTACAAGGTCTAAATTATATTCTCTCTCCAGTCTTTCCTGAATAATTTCAAGGTGTAACAGTCCTAAGAAACCACAACGGAAACCAAAACCTAAAGCAACGGAAGTTTCAGGTTCAAATTGTAAAGAAGCATCATTAAGCTGCAATTTCTCCAAAGCATCTCTTAAATCAGGATATTTTGCGCCATCCGCAGGATACATACCGCAGTATACCATCGGATTAACCTTTTTATAGCCTGGCAAAACTTCTTTGCAAGGATTATTGGCATCTGTTACGGTATCGCCTACCTGAGTATCCTTTACATTTTTTAAGCTTGCAGTAATATAACCTACCATTCCAGCAGACAATTCCTCACAGGGGATAAATTGTCCCGGCCCAAAAGTACCTAACTCTACTACCTCTGCCGTAGCACCGGTAGCCATCATTTTTATTTCAGTCCCTCTGGTGACCTTTCCCTCCATAATACGGCAGAATATAATAACGCCTTTATAAGAATCGTATTTGGAATCAAATATTAAAGCCTTTAGAGGTTCATTAATATCACCTTTAGGGGGTGCTATTTTAGCTACAATCTGTTCCAGAACTTCTTCAATATTCAGACCGATTTTTGCAGAAATCAAAGGAGCATCTTCTGCATCCAGTCCTATAACATCTTCAATTTCAGCTTTCACCCGATCCGGTTCAGCACTTGGTAAATCTATTTTATTAATTACCGGCAAAATATCCAGATTATGGTCAATGGCTAAATATACATTAGCTAAGGTTTGTGCTTCTATACCCTGGGCTGCATCTACAACCAGGATTGCTCCTTCACATGCAGCTAAACTTCTTGATACTTCATAATTAAAATCTACATGTCCCGGAGTATCAATTAAATTAAAAATATATTCTTCTCCGTCCTTTGCTTTATAAACGGTACGAACGGTTTGAGCCTTAATGGTAATTCCACGTTCTCTCTCAAGTTCCATATTATCCAAAACCTGAGATTGCATCTCTCTGCTTGTCAGTAAGCCTGTTTTTTCAATAATACGGTCAGCCAAGGTTGATTTTCCATGATCTATATGTGCGATAATACAAAAATTTCGTATATGATTCTGGTTCATTAACATTTCCTCCTGCAAAAGTGAGTTATATTCTGTTGTATTATAGCATAGTCATATCTCTCTTACAAGAAAAAGCATATAAGATTAGTAATATATAGAAACCAAAAAGAGTTGTATCCCTTACTAAGTCCACAAAATCATGTCGTAAAAACTCATATTATGTTATTTTATGTAACACGGAATAGAGTTCCTCATATTATATAGTAGAAATCCATTTAGTATAGACCAAAAGGAGGTATAAATATGACTAATTGTCTAACTGTTATAGGTGCATTGAATATTGCTGAATTCACCGGACAGGTTGTTAGAATCACTTTATGCAGCGGACAGGAGTTAGAAGGCATCATAGAAGAGCTATGCCCAACAGCATGCCGCTTATGGATCAATCCCGGAGAACTTTGCCGCTCCAATAACGAAATCAGAAAAGCCTGGATTGCAATTCACGCAATCCAATCTGTCACCTTTGATGGTGAAGATGAAATACGTGGCAGTTGCTCCGAATATACTAATCAAGAAGAGCTTCAAGGTATTATAAAAGCCTTAGATGCTGCCGAGGTAACCCGGCAAATCGTAAAAGTTGGTTTGAATTGCAATGGGATGCCTGTAAAAGTAAGAGGACAAATATTAAAAGTTTCCAATGATACTTTCTGCATCAGACTAGTAGGAAGTGGCGAGGTAAAAGAAGAAAAAATCGAAAATATTGAATATGTTACATTTTCATAATATTTCCTAACCGGATTAGCCTCCGTGAATGTGACTCCTATCCATAAAGTATATCTTTATAACTGAAAAGGAAGCCCCCCTGCTTACTATATCACAACAGGCGGGGCTCCTTGATTTAGTTTGGTTATTACTGTTTACCTGTCAGTACCTGATCCAATATATCTGCAAGCAGATCCATGGCATTTTTAGCTTCTCCCAATGTATTGTTCTGAGTGCCTGTCTCTACCAGCAAGGATTTCGGACGTAAATGCATATTATAACGGTAGGCCTTTAAATAATTTTTATACATTAATCCCGGATACAATTCCCTGCCTGCTAATTGCAATTGCAAACTAAATGCCAGGTTATCCTGAGTATATGGATTATCCAGATAAGATATTTTTTCACCTTTTGAATTTGCACTTAAACCATTAAAAAACATAAGTTGAGCAACTTCTTTTCCGTTAATTGTGGACACCCTTTTAGCATCCGAATTTACACCATCTCTATGTAAATCTATCACTACTTCAATAGATGGATTGTATTCCAATATTTTTTCTATGCCTGGTTTTGCGCAATTATAAGCCAGGTTTCTATCTAATTTACCATCTACAATATCATAATGGGTTTTATCATGTATTACATTATATCCGTATTTCTCCGTAAGCACCTTTGTTAAATATGCCCCTAATCCTACTATGGTATCATCTTCAACACCTTCACGGCTGTCAATAAATGTTTCTCTTGAATGGGTATGATATATTAAAATCTGCGGCTTCTCAGATTTTTGTTTTATTGTCATATCCTTGCCTAATAATTTCTTTGCATCAAACATTTTATCATCCACTTTGGTGGAACCATCCGTGATATAAAAATTATTATATAAAAATGATCGGTTTAGTAAATTCTCTAATGTAAAATACTGACCATTTATTTTTCCCAGTGTTTCCTTTGCATTTATTTTATTCTTTGTATTATTGCTTTCATTTAATATAAGATTACCGGTATCACCTTGCTCCAAATAAACATCTCCGTTTATAATATCAATTGGCATTAGGTTTTGGGGATTTGTCATTGCTGCTTCACTATCCATGTCAGAATCTTCATTCGTTCCATTTGAATCATCAAGTAACTTTTTTTTGTTCTCATTTAGAATTGCCATATAAACTTCATCACTGAATTTTAAGTCTCCGTTTGCTAATACTCCTGAATCATGATCTTCTTCTATGTAATGGTTTGAATCTGCATTTTCTGCTACATATCGGTTAATTGGAGATATACCGGCCATAGCATTTAGAATGAAATTATTTTGTTTATTATCTTTACCGTCGTTTATCACATAATCTGCAATTGGTATATTACTCTGCATCATATAATTACATAAGGAGGAAATCAATTTATTTTCAACAGGGGTTCTTGAATCTGTGTTTAATTCTGCCCCAAATATCTGTATACATTGAATGATTAATCGAATGCTTAAGAAAACTATTAACCCCCATACGGTTATATGAAACAGTCTAGCCTTTCTGTACCTGCTACACTTTTTCATATTAATAACCATGCTCCTTTCAAAGTTTGGAGATTTTGTACAGCACAATCTCCGGCTGAAAGAATGAAGTTCTTTCAGTCTTCCCTCTTTCCTGCCATGCTTTCGCGCGTTCTAATGAATGCCGAGGATTACCCTTTCCCGATTTTTTTTCCTTTTTTACGGCCGTACTTGCCACTGCAAATTAATATGTAGTCTAAAATCTTACTTGGGTAATGCATCTTTAGTAAGCAAATGTCATATTCTATCATATGCAGCTTTCTAATTTATGATAACTTTTTAGGGCATTATTTTAAAAGATTTTAGACATGCTTATTATGAGAAACATTTATTTAGTGCTTCTGATATGGTAAAACTAATTCTTTTTATAGAATCATCAATGCTTTTCGGTGTTACAAACATATTTGCAGTTTGCTGATTAACTTCTGAAAGAAATTGATAAATCTCTTTTTCCTCCAATCCTTGCTTTCTCATATATTGTTCCATAGTATCATTTACTATAGTTGCAGCATCCACAACAGTGGGAACTCCAATTGCAACGACATCAACTCCAAGACTTTCTTTGTTCAAAGCTTTTCGATTATTCCCTACACCGGATCCCGGACTGATTCCAGTATTGGTGATTTGAATGGTAGTATTCAAACGATTGATGCTTCTTGCTGCAAGGGCGTCTATTACTATAACTAGTTGAGGCTTTGTTTCTTTGATAATTCCCCGTAAAATCTCACTGGATTCCATACCGGTTTGCCCCATTACTCCCGGTGATATAGCACTTACATTACCTAAATTATTTTTTTCTTTAAATTCATCGCCAAACTCCCGAATTAAATGTCTGGTGACAAATAAATTATCCACCACTTGTGGTCCTAAAGCATCCGGTGTTACTTCTCTATTACCAAGTCCGGCAATCAGAACATTTACTTCCTCCAAATTAGCTGCCACTTTTTTAAGATATTTTACTATTTCTTCAGTAATAGGTTCATGAAAGCTTTCATCATCTTCCTGTAATTTTGGTGCTTCAATGGTTATATAGGTTCCAATGGGTTTACCCATGGCTTCTGCACCTTTTTGATCCTTTATGACAACAGTTGTTATCCGTATATCCTTATCCTTATTATATTCTTCATCCAGAATAACTCCCTTAATCTCAACATCATCTTCCTTGAAACTCTCACGAACTTCTAATGCAAGGTCAGTACGGGACATACCTTTTACATTTTCTTTATTGTAAAAACTATTGAAACTCTGGTTAGAACCATCCGTATTTTTATCTACCATAATATCACTCTCCATATCATTTCTTTTACTTACGTTAAGATAAAGCATTCTGAACATCTATTTTATTAACCGTAATAAAATTTAAAATAGATTCTCTATACAAAATAAGTTAAAACAATTATATCTATTGTAGTATTTTCTTCATTTATTTAAAAAATATGTATTGACAGATGTCTTGGTTTATAATACTATATAATAGTATGTTTACATTAGAACGACCGTGTCCGGATTTAATGAAACAAAGTTAATTCAATAATATTATTTTTGGAGGTGTATGATTTGGCTAACATTAAATCTGCTAAGAAAAGAATCTTAGTTAATGAAACTAAGACTTTAAGAAACAAAGCAATCAGATCTAAAGTTAAGACTGTTATAAAGAAAGTTGATGCTGCTGTGGCTGCCGGCGACAAAGAACTTGCTAAAACAGCTCTTACTACTGCAATTTCTGAAATTGATAAAGCTACTTCAAAAGGCGTTTATCATAAGAATTCTGCATCAAGAAAAGTATCTCGTTTAAGCAAAGCTGTTAATTCAATCGCTTAATTCATCATATAGCAGTTACGAAACTAACCCATTCGTAACTGTAATTTATAAAAAAGACTGTTATAAAATATATAATTATTTTGCCAAATTGTATATTTTATAACAGTCTTTTTATTTTATTATTTAATTTTCTAGTTATAAACTCAATATACGCAGTAGATGCTATTCGTCATGCTTTGGATTATCTTTTACAACTTTAATAGCTTTTGTTAATGCTATAACAATTTCGATTTCGTGCTCATTATTTAATTCACATAAGCGGGCATATAACTCCCCTTCTTTTGTTACAACATATTTAGGATGTAATTGATTTAATGTACAAGCGATAATATCCATTTTACATTTTTCACATTTACAGCAATCTAAAGTATCCCACATTTCATCTAACATTTGAAGTACCAATGTCTCCATTACATTATGATACGTATTCATATTTTTCCCTTTCTGCTGTTCCTTAAATCTACTCATTAATCCCCTGATACCACTTAATTGTAGAATTTACTTCTCTCCTTTAACATAGGGAACTCATGAATGTATCTTCTTCTGCCGTTAACCTGCTTGTACCACAATTTATTATCACAAACGGAGAAGTGGAATTCTAACTCCATTTTACGCACTACATCAGGTAAATAAATTATAAATGAAGGCGATTATTAAGTCAATAAATTTAAAATTAGAAAGGCAAGTGCGGAATCAATTCAAGTATAAAATTATAAATCAAATGGAATTACATGACTTTTTTTACTTTTTACTCAAATCCGTAACAAGAGCTAATATATATTTAAGTTGTTCGTTACTCAGCTTATATAATCCCTTATTAATGGAGTCTATCAGTACCGGATTTCCTATGATTTCCTCATTGAAAAAATCCCGTGGATGGATATTAAAATAATCGCATATCCAAAAGAATGTTATCATCCGCGGTAGATTGTGTCCACTGGTCAGCTTTGCGATATAGCCTGCTGATTGACCAAGGGATAGAGACATTTCTCTTTGTGAAACTCCTTTATCTATACGAAATTTTTCCAGTTGCCTTATAAATAAAGCTTCATATTCGTGCTTATCATCCTCATTCATTATAGTTCATCCTCCTTTGCGTATAATTGTAATATACACATTAGGTCGAATCGTGTTCATAAAGTATATATTTTTTAGATAGTATATCCATACTGACCATATTTATGATATAATATATACATGAAGTATAAACTTCTAATTACTATAATAAGGCGGTGTTAAAATGGGAATCGGCTTAGAACTATACCAATGGGCGGCAAAGAGAGGATTAGAAATACCGTTGCTTATCTTTTTGCTTGCTTTAACGATACTATTGATTATTATAGCTATGAATTTTAAATATGAAATCAGAACAACTTCACCTTTCAGAGATTGCATATATGTAAAAAAAGACCATGAAACTGACACAATTACGTGCAGCTTATATAAACATAAACCGTTATTTATACGAGAACAGCAATTGGAATGCCCAATTGATCAACTTAAATAAAATTCTGTTAATATTTCAGGCATTTCAGAAATGCCTGAAGTTTAGGATTTGCAAAGGATTTACTGTTATTTTGGTGTTGTTTTCACGAAAAAGGAGCTGGTCACTAATTACTTAGTGGGACAGCCCCCATTTAATAAAATTATATTTTCAGTACAGAATAAAATTCAAAGTGTAATATCAACAAATTTGACCTCTCAATATTTCCTTCATTTCTATCTTTTCAAATATTAAGTTTTCTTTTAAATATGCTACTACTTTATCAGAATCAAAACTTTTGGAGCATGTAAATATATCAATTCCTACATAATTATCTTCCGGCCATGTATGTATTGTTACGTGTGATTCTGAAATGATTAATGCGACACTTAACCCTTGAGGATGGAACTTGTGAAACGCTTTTGAAATAATTGTGGCATCCAGTATCTCTACTAATTTTTCAAGCATTTCTATTATATAATCTGTATTTTCTAGTTGGTCAAAATTACAACCAAATAAATCAAACATTAGGTGATATCCTGTGTATTTCAAAATTTATTTCCCTTTCATTTAATTCCATTGTTAATTGTGTAAATTTAAAGTTGTATCTTAACTGTGGATACATTATTGTGACATACTGATATGCTCTTTTCCTATGATTTTATATTATATTTACATTTACTAGGATCCTATATGGTGTTATTTGTAAATTTCCTTATTACCATTTAATATTTCTTTTTTACTAACCATATTGAAGAAATGGTGGCCGCAAATTGTACAGCCGGCAGTTTTTAATTTTTCTATTGTACTGTAAGTATCTTCAAAGCTAACATAATGTATGGTATTACATTTCTTGCAGACGTATTTCCGGCGCGTCCTTTTTATTTCTCCTGTGTATATTGGAATATTAAATTTTTCCCCCATACTTGGTGTTCTTGTAGCTGCGGTAGTCTTCAATAAAAACATTTGGCTGCTATTTCCTAAAATACCTGCACCTTCATAACGATTAAACTGGGGCATAATTCTTAATGCAGATAAACCTAATTCGATAAACATCTTGTGAATTTTTAACATTTCTTCTTGTGATTTATGGGCGTAGGATAAGAACACGTTCAAAGAAACAGAATTTTTTAGGCATTCCAATCCTCTTGATAAGAATAACTTCATTCCTGATAATGTATAGGGAGGGTCTGTGTAAAAGCAGTCCATTTTGCAAAGATATTTGCTGGGGATTGGGTTACGGAAATCAATATTGTAACACTCTATAGGTAAGTCATAAATTCTTGCGATATCACTAATATAATCCAATATTCTTTGGTCACTGTCTAAAACATAGATTTTTGTTTTACATAGGTTCATGTTGCCTCCATATAAAGTATGCAACAGTATTCCTATGGAAACACTGATCAAATCATCATCACCGACACAGAGAATATTTTTCCCAATCAAGCAATTATTTTCAAGACATAATAAAGCTCTTTTTATAGCAGTTTCCAGAGTACATTTAGATTGATCAACAGATACATCCACTTCTGGCCTGTTCTCAAAGATATTATTAAGCTTTTGTGATAATTGCTCAATTACCTCGTCAACATAATTATGATTTAATTTTTTATATAATTCCACATTAATTCCTTTATACCCTAATTCGTTTTCAACAAATTGTTTACCTTTGAGACTCAAATGAATACCGGTTGATTTTTCTAAAAGCTTAAGTTTCATCGCTTCATTTTTTATTGCTGTTACCAAAGGTACAGGGATATTGTTTAATATGGCATAATCTTTACTGGTATCTCCACGGGAAAAATAAAAGTCAATCAATAATTTCTCTATGGCCTGCCGGCCTTCTTGAATCTTTACATTTTGATACATTATATCTAAATAGTTATTTTTCATTATTACACCTATCACTTTTACAATTCTTTTTCAACCGCACAAAGTACATAATTAACATTATCAATATACGCGTACTGTATTACGACACTACATCCATCTTATCTATCATTTTCTTTTCAACCTAATAGGTACCATTATTTTAGTAAGTTAGTATTTGTTTACATAAAGCTTTACTTATTTTTTATTATAACAGATAACCTACATGTCAAGTGTCTACTCTTTGTCTAACAATCGAATAGGAGACTTTCTGTTAATTAAGTATACGACTGTACAGCACTTTATCCGAATGATCAATCATCTTATTTTTCAATACTTTTTGCAGTTGAATACTACTTCTACTTTCTGACTCCTTACATCACATCAGTAAAGCACATAAAAAAGCGACATAGGGAAGTCCATGTCGCTTTTCTTGAAATTATAAACTAGATTTTATTTTGTTAATAATTTTATATATGGTTTTTGGAGATAAATAATATATTGATGCAAGTTCTTTTACAGAAATTCCATTGTTATATTTTTTAAAAATCTCAATGTTTCTCTTTTTGATTATTTCTTTACTTCTATTAACTTCCCCCCACATTCTTTGATTGCCTTCTTTGCGGGGAATATAAACATATTGCCCATCAACATAGTTTTGTATCTCAATTAACAACTTAGCTGGGAATATTTTCCCGCCTTGTTTGTAGCCCATTATGCTCCCTCCTAAATTTTTCTTAGGTTCGAGCAAAGGCTATTCGTCCATTCGGTTGTATTCAATAGCCTTTGCTACGCATAACGAACCGAGGAAAATGTACTTAGCATGCTGAAGTGCACTCCTTCCATTAACTTATTTCATTAATTATAATATTGTTTTATCAGTATGTCAAATTGACTATCTTTTTGGGAAATGGCAACAGCCCTTTAGTCTACTGGCTGCCCAGCTTTAATTTCGCAAATCCAAAAGAAACTAGCTGTTTTTGATGTACATACCCTAAATTCAGATTATCGGCTCCATTCCATAATATATTCTATTTCTCCGGTTCCCTCGTCTATTTGTTCTTTGGAAATTGTGAAGCCTTCTCTTAAATAAAACTGAACTGCCCTGGCATTTCTCTGATAGACTTGTAAAGATAATTTCATATACTTTTCTTTAGTGTAATTTAGAAGTTTTTTGCCTATTCCTCTGGATTGATTGTCCTTAGAAATAAATATCCCTGCAATATAATCATCAATCAGACCTATAAATCCCTGTATTTGGCTATTGTGTTCATATACATAAATTGTTGATTGGGGCAGCATTTCTTTAACAGATTTAAAGTTATTATCCCAATAACTGTTATCGATAAAATCGTGAGCTTGTTTGTTCGTTTCTAGCCACAGTTCCATGATGGAGTCTAAATCTTTTAACATAAATTCTCTAATCATATCATCATTCCTCCTTTGATTTTTTTAATGGTTTGATAAACATTTACATTGGCTGGCTGGTATCGTTATTAAAATTAATAATGTAATATTTAGAACAAAAAAAACAGATAACCCTATCACTCAGAGTTACCTGCAATACTTAATAATACACTAACAACAAAGAAACACTTTTAGTGTTTCTCATGTTATAGACAAAAATCAGTCATTATATTAACCTAATTTTTGTCTTTGTATAGAGACCTATAATTTTTAGTTAAAGTATAGGTAGCTTGAGTTTATCTATCCTCAAAATAAGTACAACAAATACCCCCTCGTGATACGAGAGCTTCAAAATTTATTGTTCATTATCTTATCGAATAGACGACATCAAGACACCTCCCTTTTATTTGTACATTTATAATAACAAATTAATCTTAAATTAGCAAGATATTTTATTGGTACCAGATAAATACTTCTCAGAAAATACCTCCAGTTAATGCTATTATTAGTTAACTGAACTATTCTTTATTAATTTAAAACTTGACAAATAGAATTAAATAGGATAATATTGTTTCCATGGAAATAATATTGAGGTGATAGAATGAATGATAAAATCCTATATGAGTTTACACGGCTATATAATTATCAGGATATATTAAGTAAATTAATAAATGGAAAACTAAATTTTAATTATAGTCTTACAGAAATTCATTGCATTGAAATAATCGGACAGGGAGTGCAAATCAATGGTACAAAATTGGCCCAGATTATGAATATAACTAGAGGAGCAGCAAGCAAGATTACGAAAAGATTAATGGAACATAAGCTAGTTGAAGCCTTTAAGCATCCTGAAAATAAGAAAGAATTGTACTTCAAATTAACCGATCAAGGTATGGATATTTATAAGCAACATGAAATTGCCCATAAAGCATGGGTAGAAAGAGATATAAACTTTTTAGAAACCATTGATTTAAATGAACGAGAAATAATTTTATCCTTTTTAACCTTATTTAACGCTTACCTGGAACAGCTAATCAAGGAGGAATCATAATATGGAAATTGAATTAACTACAGAAATGGATAAGAAATTAATGGAACAGTGGTTATCCACTCAAGAGAACAGACATATTGCAACCGGTCATGCAGGTACACATTTGGATGTTTATAATAAGTCAACAATACCTTTAGAATATTTTAAAAATATAGGTGTATTACTGGATGTGTCCAGTATTTCCGAAGAAAGAGAAGTTAGAATAGATGATATAGACGGTATAAATATCCCGCAAAATAGTTTCGTTCTGATTCGTACAGCACGTAGTGAAAATGAAGTTTATGGAACAGCTGGCTATTTCTCTAACCATCCCCAATTATCCCATGATTTGATTAATTATTTATTGAGTAAAAAAATACGTTTTATCGGAATTGACTGTTCTGGCATCCGACGTGGTGATGAGCATGAAAAAGCTGATAGATTATGTGAATCGAAAGGAGTTTATGTGGTAGAAAATCTTACGAATTTAGATAAGTTAGTTGACGCTATTAACTTTAACATTTACGCTCTATGGTTTAATGATGAAATCGCAACCGGATTACCTTGCCGCATTATAGCTGATATAGAATAATGAATCACATAAAAAAGTGTCTAAAGTTTTTTGGACTGTTTTTTTACTAGATAAATAAGACAATGCTAAGCCATACAAATGTTTGTTAAAAAAGTACAGCGTAATAAACACTTTTGGCAAAGAACCTAAAAGATGGTATCTCCCAAGTCATGAAATGACTTGAGGATACCATCTTTATTTTTCATTAACCAGTAAAATAAATTGGATTCAATAAACATTATATTATTAACTGGCATTGATTTGATCTAAAGCAGATAATAGGATTGTCCTATTTATTATTATTTTTTTCCTTAAAAGCAATGATACAATCACGGCATATACATGCCTTTCCCTTTAATTCCTCCGGAGTTTGCGCTAAAAGTTCTTTTGGAACCTTGATGGTTGTACACCAACAGGTACCATGCTCCAAGCCTTTTTCATAACCACAGTTATTCTCTTTTCCACATAGAGGACATATTTTTTTATTAATGCTCATTATATTATACCTTCCTTTTCGTTTTATTAATAAAATCATGATTATAACAAGGCATTAAAATTAAAATATCTGTAACAAAAGCATTGCTATCTAGTAAAATAAAGTACTATCCATAAGTTGACATTCCGGATAGCTATATACTGTTATCCTGCCATCTGCCAAAAAATATAATTTATCATTCCCATAGCAAAAACGGGCATCAAAAATTCATACGTAAAACCATTTACGTCAGCAAGTGTGGTTAAACCGGAGGAAGGATCAATCTTTACAACTGTACCGGTTTTTCTGTTATCATACAGGTCATCATCTATTATAATTGGAAATGCAAATATATTATTTTTTGCATCTACCATAATGCTGTGTGGATAATGGATATTTTGGATATCTTTATCTTAATTCTATGTCACTCTTTAAGTATGTCTCAATATTATTCAATACCTTTTCGCTTAAACGATCGAAGGCTTGTTTTGTCCGGCCGGAAGACACATCCATACAATTGACATGAGGATGTAACAGAAGCTCACCTGTATCCCCTAACGCACCTGCAGTGTCACAGAAAAATTCATTATCCCCATGTGAAAGCCACTTGGTAAGTGCAGAAATATCATGTGATGGACCAATGGAGGTATTAAACATGATTTTGTGATTTCCAAGCCATTCAAATTGTTCTTCTTGGAATAAGATGACGTTTTTATTTAGACAGGTGCAGACTACATCTACAGTCTGCAGCAAATCTTTTAAAGGCAGATATTTAATATCTCTTGCTTCCTCTTCCGGTTTTCGGGTACGGCTATAATAATATACATCTGCCCCAAAAGCCTGAAGTGCAACTGCTATCATTTGTCCTGAAGTACCAAGACCTACGATTCCGACTTTTAAATCAGTAATCTCTACCGGCAGCTCCTTCCACTGCTTCTTTCCGAAACCATGTAAATAACGAATAAGCTCACTGATTACATATTCAACAACTCCCTGATCACCATAATCACGTATTCCATAAACTGTGATATTTTTAGCATTGGCAGTAAGAATGTCCACATTGGCACTTTCCGGTGAATACAAGCTGCAACACATTCCGATATAGCGGATATTGGGACAGGCATCTAAAATTTCCTTATCAATACTGCTGGTATAGCTAAGCAGTACGGCATCGGCATCTCCGATTCGGTGAATAATCTCTTTATTATCCTCTGGTATATCATCAAATAAGATTACTTCTTTTGCATAATCATGAAGTTTTTGTTCCGCAGAGGGAATCAAGCTAACTGGCTCAATTGCCACTAACTTTTTAAACATGTTCTCATACCTCCTAAAATACAATTGGCGACACTGCATTCTGCAGAACAGCTACTACGCTCCAGGCTGCAACCTTGCTGGTTCGTGAATAGATATTAAGTTCCGTTCTTACTTCTTCGCCTTGTATTTCAATTTTGTATTCGTCCCCCTTAAAATCAGGTACTGCATCGATATTCATGACAGTATTTTCAGGACCTGCACTGGCAAGAGCAGTTGCCACTGCTACATTAACATGGGTAGGAAGGATAGAAATAGCTTCCTTGGTGGTACCGGTAAATACCTGCTCCCGTTCTGTAATATCAAGTAGTCCGTCTTTGTAAAGGGGCGTATAATAAAGTGAACCCGGTGCTTTTTGCGAACTGATAGAGGCGGTAATCGGACTCATTAAAGCTGCGGTACGCAAAATATCAAAACCCCCTACAGCACCACTGGCAATATAAACACGGCGGTTATTACGTGCTGCTGTAGTTTTTACCCGTTCATAAAATTCCTGATCTGCAAAAGCTCCGATAGATAATACAACAAGATTTGAGCCTCCCTTTAACACGATTTCACTATAATCCTTTACAGCCTTAACTGATGCTGCTTCAGCGATAAAATCCGGTTTCGTCTCCATAAGTTCATTTATATCAGAACATGCCTTACATCCAAAATGCTCAGCAAATGCTTTCGTGCGGTCATAAGTCTTTCCTAATACAGCTACAAGCTCATATTCCGGCAGATAGCCATCCTTTAATGCATTGGCAACAATTTCATTCAGATATCCACAGCCCATCAGCGCTAATTTTATTTTTTCCATTTTTATGTACTCTCCTTCTAGTTAAATAGTCATTAAACGCTATTCTACCATAGAAATCCTCTTTGGTCTATCCTATATTATTTGTACTATTTACCGGTGAGGTTCATTACATATATTCCTGCTGTAGCCGGTGTATTATTCACTGTTTTTTACTGCTTGAACATGCGGTACATACTAGTGCATCATTATTATAGTATTAAATATTTATTCTTTTCATGCTTGTCTCATCCTTTCCATTCTCTTAGTCTTCAACGGATAAATAGATAACGCCAAGCCAATGCCCACCCATTAATCTGTCTAATTTGTCTTCCAATTTTGCACGTTCAATCACTGACATTACAATGTCTTGGAATTCCTCATCGGATAAGTCATAATCTGTTCGAAGTGTAACAGTACCAGAAGCCAATATTTCTTTTGCAAGACTGTCTGCTATAGTACTTTTACTAAAATATTGGTTGCTTGCCCTGTAGTACTCAGCTTCCTCCATTACCGAAGTAAATTCTCCGTATTTTTGATTTAGGATATAACGATCATCTTCGACTAAGACCTTTGCAGCAGCCTTATCCGGAAGATTTAACAAAGCATTGAATAACTCTTCATTATCATTATTAGTAGAATCTACAGTTTTCCACTCATTATCTACAAATACTCGATTCCAGGCATGGGGCAGATTACCATTTAGATTACCTGTAACAACAATACAATTAAGTCCGGCTTGTTCCGCTAATAGCTTAAATGCTGCTGCATAACTGGCACATACACCTGTCTTATTTATAAGAACTCCATATGGTGTAAAGGAATCACGGAAAGAAGAATCCACAATATAATCATTTTCCATTGCATTTTCTAACGCAGCATTATCATATTCGGCAATGTCACATAAATACTGATTGATTGCGTACTCTTTTTCAATATCTGTCATTCCCGGTGTTATAATATCATTAACAACACGCAGTACTTCCTTTTTAATTTCTTCCTGTTTCTTTTCCTGTTCCGCCCTATCTTGCTCATACTCAATATTCAACATTTTAGTAAAACGATTGTATTGAAAACTGCTTACACCAAGAATAAGAGGATTCTGATAGATTGCTTCATACAAAGAGTCCCATAATAAATCAATATCCGCTGCTTCGCTAAAGTCCCTCAGGTCAATCGTTTCTTCATTTAAAAGCATATGTCTTGCCAGGTATTCTGATAAAGCACTGGAAGCAAATACAGGAAAGTTATCACCTTTTACAACAATTTCAGATTCCTTTGACGGATTCTTAGGACTATCCTTTTGATTATTTTCTTCCACTACGGTAAATTCTGGTTTATTCGTTACACCAGCATTTCCTTTTGAAGCTTCTGTTTGCTCATATAATAACTTCAATTCTTTTTCCATAGTTGTCTCATCAAAATTCTTTACTATGGAAATTAATTTTAAATCTGTACCATCGATAAAAGAATCCAGAACTAAAAGGGTTCTATCTTCCCCCTCCAGCTTAAATACAATATCCGATAATTGGGTAATTCTTGCATTTTCAATATCATAGGTAACTGTATACAGGACCGTGCTGCCATCACACATTTCTACAAGACGTCTGTTTCCCAGCAAATTAATTTTATCTGCTATAGAGCTTACCCCTTCTTCTGATTGACTAAGTGCTCTGTATGGCAGTTGATTTCGAAAAGAATCAATGGAAATCATATTACTTGCATTGGATGCATTACCATCTTTATCAATTGCCATAACCGTAACATAGTAAAGATCAAGATCATCGTCATTATTTAATCTATATTTAAAGTTGATTAACTTATGGACTCCCATTTCGATGATGTCCTTATCCACATGCTCTAAATCTTTCACTTTTTTAAAGGATAGAAAATCAAACTGAGTATCATCTTTCTTAACAAAACTAAGTATATATTCCACTGCTCCTGGAACCTCATCCCAGTAGTATCGTATATTTCCATCTTTTATCTCATATTTAAGAAATGGAGACTTTAAATCTCTTTCAACTGTAAAAATAGTTATTTGCGGTTTTTCTAGTTTCTCTCCTGTATTTAAATCATAAAAATAAGCTAGATAGTATGTATTTGCGTAGCCCCATCCTTCATTTTTAACGATAGAGAACATGTTAGTTACCGGCTTATAAACAGGACTTTTTGGAGGTGCTAGTTTAATTGTTTGTGTGTTATTATCATAGGAAGCTTCTGCTCCGGCCGGTATTGTTAAATTAGAATCTACATACACATTAGCATAATCCGTAATTTCAGCACTCTCTGGCAAAGTAAATTCAATAGGACAAGAGATGACTTCGTTTTTGGACAATCCATATAATGGTTCTGTATAGGTCTCAGTAGTAGAATAATTTTTCTTTAAATCATTTACAGTGATGATTTTATCCTCTACCCTCTTGTCTTGAATTGAATCTTCATCTAAGCCTTTTGTAATTTCATTATCTTTTGATTGACTTACATCAACGTCAGGTGTTTTTTTACAACTTACAAGCAGTAGTTGCATTACAAAAACAAAACAAAGCAATAAGGCTATTTTTTTCTTCATAATCGTCTCCTCTAAAATATTTAGTAAGGTATTTAATATATAATTCTTTATTTTAAACTCCTCCTATATAGGAATAGTATAAAAAATATGAAAAGGTTGCATTTAATAAAAAAAAGAATAAAGAATTTTTATAAACTCTTCCTGAGTTATATTTTCTACCGATAAATAATAGCCAATGTCATCTAATAAAAACTGTGCCTGATAACTATTCAAGCCTTCTATATACACAATGGAAAGTTTAGTTTGCTTTATTTCTGACTCTTTAGCCAAACCTTGGTAAGATTTACTTGGAAGTTTTCCTTTTCTGACAGATAATTCGATTCTTTGATTTTCATTGGCAGTATATGCTGCATAATATTCATCTGATTTGATAATACCTTCCTTATTTTTGTAAACGTGAATCGACTCTTTTTCCATAATAAATCCATCCGGAAGATAAGATAATTCAATTTTTTTCCCTAAATAGGACATATATTCTTCTTTTGTCCATTCTTTTTTCAAAGAGTCAGGGATACCAAAGTTTTGATTAACTTTTATATTATCAGCCTCTTCTGAGAGATTGTTAAAGTATAATATCCCATCATTGACATTGACGGTCTGTATGGTTCCATTCGGTATTAATTCTGTTAATATGATACTATCATTGGATTTGTTATGTATTGTATAAAAAATAGCAATAATAAGAATAAAAGAACAAGCGAAAGAAAGATATAAATAAGGCTTCTTTTTATTCCTATTTGTCTGCTCTAATAACTTTTGCTGTTGTATCATCTTCTCAGAAGTCTTTTCAATTAATTCTTTGGGAATATCCATTTTCTTCATTGCACTTTTATATTTTTCTAACATGTATATCACTCTCCTCACTAAAACCATCTAATAGTTTCATTTTAAGAAGGTTTCTGCCTCTGGATAAGAGTGACTTAATTGTACCTTCTTTTTTTCCTAATACATCTGATATTTGTTTGATCGTTAATTCCTCATAGTAAAATAAGTGAATAACAGTCCTGTATTTTTTTTGCAATGATAACACAGCTTGATAAACTTCGGATTCTTCAGGAGTAAGATATACCAGATCTTCCGGTATTAACTCATAGGGCCTGTTTTTTAAACTTAAAAAGTACTTATTACAGCAATTGATTGTAACTTTGATTAGCCACGCTTTTAAGTGTTCTTCCCCAGTAAACGTTAGTTGATACTTAACTAATTGCAAAAACACGTCTTGAAATATATCTTCCGCGTCATATTTATTCTTTGTGCGGCAATATGCTAATTTGTAGACCAAATCGGAGTATTTATTAATAGCCTCATCAATATTTAGTTGGATGCATCCTGCGTTATTCATGGTTCCCTTTCCTTGCTTGCAAGTTCCTTTCAAAAATTACGGTTGATACCTAATTAAAGTTTCTTTTAGAGGGTTAAAAATTTGCCTTATTGCATATTAAATAATGTTATTATTATAACAAACAAAAGAAAATACGTATACCTGTTTTATCTAAAAATGGTAATAAGGGGAAACACAAAAACATTGCGGCTGGTCTTGCTCAAACCTCTCTTTATTCCACCTTTTTCTTTGCATAAGGAAGGCACTTCCGGGGGGTAAGTGCCTATCTCGTACTACTTTTATTTTAACTGTTCATAAACTTTTTAATAACCATTCAAATATAGTACATATATGAACGATACAATAAGTTAATAGAGTTCTACATAGTTACTTCCTTTTTCATAAATAGCCAGCAGGAATTGCCTGCTGGCTCCTCCTCTTTATTGCAGTAATACCTGCTAAATAATTTTAGCTGCATAATTTGTGAACATGTCGTCTACTTTTCATAATTATTATTTAATAAAAAGCTATTAACCAAAGCATATCGAATGTTGGTAGTTTATATGATAATCACAAAAAACTGCTTTATCTGTCAAGCCCAGTAAATAATTTTGCTATCTATATGTAGGTTCTTTATTTCATTCAGAATACTTAACCAGAATTTTGCATTTTCATTACCACCTAACCCACATACCAAATTTGCCTTTCTGCTTTCAAATCATGGCTGAGTAAAAAAATAAAATTCAACCCTCTCTATAATTAGAGTCATATTGGGGTTTCCAATTCTCTGTCTTACTTCGCTCACCACATTTATAAATGCAGTGTAATATTCTTCCTCACTTTGAACTTCTGCAGGATTTCTTGTACTTGTTATTACATGCGCTGTTTCTCCTAACACGCACCCTCTAATTTCACCACATACCAACCTGTTAATATCTATTAAAGCTGTTACAAATATTCCGCTATTCTCATACTCACTATTTGCACTTTGTTCCCACAGATATGCAACATATTCATTGGTATAATATTTGGAATCAATTCCAAAAAGAGAAACTGTATATCTTTCACTTAACATAGAAACACCTATATTTTTTCTTGTTATTATGATATGTTTCATAATTCGTATGTTGCATATTGTGTAATATTGGATATTAAAAAAGCTACTAACTATATCAATAGTTGGTAGCTTCTGAATTAGTGATTACTTTTTCTTTATTATAAGAAAAACCACCAAAAAGGAAATCTTAAGTCGAAATCATGTCTTCTGTCGAATTCTTCTCTTCTTTCCATTTCGTGTCTTCTGTCAAATTCCATTCTTCTATTAAATTCTTCTCTCATCTCTCTCATATTTCTCATATCTCGCATGTCCCTCATATCCCTCATATCTCGTCTTTCCCGCATATCTCGTCTTTCGTTTTCCCTTCTCGGGTCACCAACTTGAAAATTATCCATAAATAATTCCATTTCCATAACTTTAATATATACTTTAGTATATGCAAGATTATTATATTGGTCACCTACTGCCAACATATATAAAGTTCATTCTTTTAATAGATTTCAAAGTATCAAAATGGCACTCATTTCTGAGTGCCGATCTTTATCTCTATAACCCTTGATTTTATTTAACTAAAAAAATGGAGCATAGGGGACTTGAACCCCTGACCCCCACACTGCCAGTGTGGTGCGCTCCCAACTGCGCTAATGCCCCATGACGGAAGAAGTTGGATTCGAATTCACATGCCCAGTTCTGGACATCTCGATTTCGAATCGGTAATTCATTTACTAATTATCAGAATCTCTCCAAGTATTTATTTTACTATATTTTCCTTAATCCACACTAAAACTAATACTTTTTAATATCCTGAATCAAATACTCCGTACCTATTATAAATGAATGATATTTCTATGTCAATAGCCGAATAAAGACACCAACCGATCTATTTAGTTTTTTTATTTAGAACATATGCGAAATGTATCTCCCCAGTTTATAATTATGATAGTAACTAACTTTTAAAAGAATATTTTTTTCCTTAATATTTTAAACCTTCTTCCTTAAGTTTAGCTGTTTAATTTTATATGTTATACTATCACAACTATTACTGTCTGGGGGTCTTTGCTTTGAAACCAATAAATCTTTTTACCTTTTGTTATACTGTTATTAGTACAATAGATTGCACTTTAATGCAGGCAAAAATTTATAGATCAACCTGCTCAAAACGCTTTACAGAAACCCGGTAAGCAGTTATCATTCCGATACTATATACTATTATGCCAACAGCTAGTATGGGCAGTTGCCGCAACATCATGTCCGGCGCAACGCTGTCAAGCCATTTAAACCCTGGAAAATGAACAAGTACCTCCATGATAATCACTGCAATAGAAGCCGGTATGATAGCCAGAAGGAACGCCTTATCCACTTTATAAGCTGTTTTGAAAAACTGAGTCAGCAAAATTACATTGAAAATTGCATATATCATCAGTCCAAAACCATAGTAGGCCAAATTTGCTTCAATACCAGCCGGATTACCATTGGGCAAAACATGAACGCGCAGTACGGCAAAAGGTAGAGAAATAAGCAGTTGCGTCATTTGGGCCAAAACCATAAGCAGGCACTTGGCTTTCACTGTATCCCTTTTTTGCACTGGCAGCAAAGCGGTATAGTAAATATCGTTTGTTTCCCGGCCATACATGAAAGTAAGATACGGAGCAAGGCAACCGAATAGAAATACCATGCCATAAGGATACGCCGGAACTATAACCAGCACTCCAAGCAATGTAAAGATATAAAGATTCGGATGGGCGGCCAGCCGTAATTCCTTGTATAGAAGATTAAATATCATAGTGTCTCCTTTCGGTGCGCAGCATTATCTCTTCTAAAGACAGTTCTCTAATTTCACCCGGCTCTTTCAGACTTTGGAAGGACTGGATAAAGACGGATTTTTCAGCGCTTTTTAGAAGTTTACCATCCTTGATATAAGTAATATCATCGGCACACTTTTCCAAATCCGATATTATGTGGGTAGAAAAAAGAATGCTTCTTTCCCCGTCTTTCACAAGTTGCCGAAATAACCCCAGCAAATCGTCGCGAGATACTGGATCAAGCCCGCTTGTGGGCTCATCTAAAATCAACAGCTTGGCATGATGGGATAGTGCAAGAGCCAACATATATTTAACTTTCATGCCGGAGGAAAGCTCTTTTACACGTTTTTGCGGGTCCAGGCCAAAAACCTCCAAATATTTTTGATAGGCTTCCTCATCCCAGTTCTGGTAAAAACGCTTTGTGACCGCCGTAATAACGGCCAACTTTTTATGCTTGTAGAAATCAATCTCACCTAAAACCACACCTATGTTTTGCTTGCAAACTTCTTCATTTTCCATAAAGTTACGGCCAAACATTTCAATTATTCCACTGTCCGGACGCACCAGATTCAGCATGGACTTTAAGGTGGTGGTCTTTCCTGCACCATTTTTCCCAATCAACCCCATAATTCTGCCCTGTGGCAGGAAAAACGTAATATCACACAATGTAAAACTTGAATAATGTTTCGTTATACCTTGCACGGATAATGCATTCATAATTTATCCTCCTTACCTTTGAAAAAAACATTAGAAACCTCCCCGGTCATCCGCAGAAAAGTATCACTGCTTACGAGTGCAATTCCGGCACTTACAGGGCTGCTATCTCCCAGAACAACCAGCGTATCGCCGGTTTTAAGCTTTAGTGTGTCCCGGGCTTTTTTAGGTAATACGATTTGCCCTCTTTCGCCTATGGTTACCGTGCCAAAGATATGTTTGTTTTTAGGGCCAATCGGAACCCCCTCCTGTTCCGGGTCATAGCGCACCAAATCATTCAGGGATACATCAAATAAATCTGCCAACGCTTCACAGTTGAGAATATCCGGCAGAGAATCCCCTTTCTCCCACTTTGCCACAGCCTGCCGCGTAACGCCAACTTGCTCGGCGACTTCCTCTTGGGACAAACGGCGGCGGTTTCGTAGATAACGCAGATTTGCGGAAATGTTATTATTAGAACTATTCATACTTTTCACACCTCGTTTATTCAATATTACCCTTAAATCGTAAAGGATACAACCAACTGTCACATACATATTATGTCCGTTTTAGTTGCGTATATTATATCATAAAAAGTGATAATGATAGGTAAAAGTGTTTTAGATGAGTCCAAAAATGTCCTGATGTAAAACTTCATTGACGAATACAAGTAATTTTACCAACGTTGCCATGATCTTCTTTAACAGCAACCCTAAAAAATGATAGTTTGATGGGTACTTAGTGAAAATAATCCCATTTTTTCCTCCTGCAATATCATTTTTACAAGCAATATTTACCCATTGTAATGTATCGTTAAAAACTACTAAGGCTAACTGTTGAACGCCAAACTTAACTTTGTTTTATTTTTGTCTACAATCTCATTACCCTTGCAATTCCACTTTAGAATAAAACATCTTTTTGTCGGAAAGCATGGTGTTAATGGTCAGGGTGCATAAGGAAGTAACCGAATACTAAAAGAAGGAGATAGACAACCAACAGACAAAATGTATAATTAAAAATAGCAAGAAATGTGAAAAATGATTTACTAACTTATTTTATAATAGTTTTAGGAGGTGTAAACTTGGAATATAATTTACTAAATATAGCGAGGATAGTCGATTATATTGAAACCCACCTAGAAGATAAGCTGGATTTAGAAAGCATAGCAAATGAAGTTGGATATTCAAAATATCACATTCATAGAATGTTTACTAGTATTGTGGGTTTACCTATTCATTCGTATGTACAAAGGCGGCGGTTGACCGAATCAGCAAGACTACTTATTTTTACTAATCAATCTATTATACACATCGCATTGTTAGCGGGATATGAAACACAACAATCGTTTTCAGTAGCCTTTAAGGCACTATTTAATTGCACTCCGCAAGCATTGAGAAAGAAAAAAAAATTTTATCCTTTGCAATTGAAATTCACGGTAGATGGCAAGAAACATTTAAGAGGAGATATGGTTATGGAGATTAAGGAAGTAGAAATAGACAGACTATTGTTAGTCGGATATAAGGCAGATACACAAAAAGGTTTTTCTGTTATAGGAAAGTGTTGGAGAAAACTTCACTCAAATAAAAAGAAAATACGAAGTCGCGTAGATGAGAACTTTCTTATTGGACTTAACGATTACGTTAATTATTCTTATGAAAACGAGCAGCCTGGTTTTGATTATTATGCAGCGGCAACGGTATCCAATTTTTCAGAAATTCCCAAAGGGATGGAAACAAAAGAATTGTTACCTAGCAGATACATGGTATTTTCTTTTAGAGGACGCAATCAAGATTCTTTACAGCCGATTGTTGATTATATATACAAAGAGTGGTTTCCTCAATCAACCTGCCAATTAAATGAAAATGCCAAATATGATTTTGCTAAATATGGAGAGATTCTAGATAAAGATGGTAATAGCAATATCGAATATTGGGTTCCTATATTATAGTGTAAATGAAAAATCATCTGGCGGCCATCAGTCAAAAGTTAATAACTTCCACTTTATTCGGGAGAGCCAGTTGGATCAGCTTGTCTTGGAAGAATTACGGGATTTCACCGCTACATTCCGGAGCATGAAAAGCAGTTTGTGCGGGTAGCGATGGACAGGATCCAACAGGAATACAAGCGTGAAACATTATGCTTATGCAGTCATTACACTCGTTAAAGATTGCGAAAAATGGGTCTGTTTATAGTTTCGTGTAAACTCTTTTTACAGAACATCTCATTTGGGGCTTAATGATGACGCACAAAAATCCATGAAATGCAGTCAAGGAAAGGGTTCCAGCCTTTACTGCATTTCATGGATTTATTAGAATAATTAAGGCTCCAAAATATCTAAAATACAGAATTTGAAACAGTCTCCAAAAAACTGATAAAGTTTAGGACGACTATTTTAATAATTTAATAACTTTGCACCGAGACGAATAGGTAATGTCTATCCTCCGGCTGTCTTGCTAAGTATATTATATACTTTATATTAAGTTTATGTTTATGTAAAAAGGTTACCAAAAGCATCAAATAGCACTCATCTCTGAGTGCACTTCTTTTTCTGGCGAAAAACCTGGCTCACTCTTTTGTCAATTATAAATAATCCTTCATATATTCTCCATGAGCTTCAATTAATTCATCGCACATAGCAACGATATCGTCGATGGATAGCTCAGCACAGGTATGAGGGTCCAGCATCGCTGCCTGATAGATATTCTCACGCTTCTTCGTATGCGCCGCTTCAATGGCCATCAGCTGGACATTGACATTCGTCATATTCATCGCCGCCAGCTGCACTGGCAATCTACCCACATGACAGGGATGAATTCCCCGGGCATCTACAAGACAGGGAACCTCCACACAAGAATCCGCAGGAAGATTATCAATCAGTCCGGTATTTAATACATTACCGCCGATTTTAATCGGTTGATTCGTTACAACCGCTTCCATGATATAGGAAGCATACTCGTGGGACCGCTCATGAGTGATCTTTCCATTCTGAAGAATGTTATTCTTCTCGTTCTCCCAGCCCTCGATCTGTTTAATACATCTTCTTGGATACTCATCCAGCGGAATATTAAACCGTTCAATCAACTCCGGATATTTTGACTTAATAAAGAAGGGATTGTATTCCGCATTGTGCTCGCTGGATTCTGTGCAATAATAACCAAGGTGCTTAATATATTCATAACGCACCATGTCATTATGCTTCTCGCCTGCATTCTTCTTCAGGGCACGCTCCTTGATCTCCGGATACAGATCCTTTCCATCCCTGTCTCTGATCTCCAGAAGCCATGACATATGGTTGATGCCCGCAATCAATTCACTGCGGCCCTCCAGCTTATCTTCCATATCCAGTCCCTTTAGCAGGGTCTCGGAACATACCTGGACACTATGACATAAACCGACGGTACGGATCTTTGTATATCTTTGCATATATCCAGTCAGTATTGCCATTGGATTCGTATAATTCAAGAACAGGGTGTCCGGACATACTTCCTCCATATCCCTTGCAAAATCCCTCATCACCGGGATTGTTCGAAGCCCCCGCATAATTCCTCCGATTCCCAAAGTATCCCCAATGGTCTGTCTCAGGCCGTATTTCTTGGGAATCTCAAAATCCATAATGGTACAGGGATCATAACCTCCCACCTGGATTGCATTAATTACGAAATCCGCATTCCTAAGGGCCTCTTTTCTCTGCTCCACTCCCAGATAGGTTTTAATCTGTGCTCTTGATAAATTAACATTTTTGTTGATTGCCTTTAGTATGATTTCCGATTCCTCCAACCGATTGGCATCAATATCATAAAGAGCAATCTCCGCCTGGCAAAGACTTGGCGTACACATACAGTCTCCCAGAACATTCCTTGCAAATACCGTACTTCCGGCACCTAGAAAAGTTATTTTAACCATGATTTTTTCTCCTTATTATTTGTAATATGCTACTGTCTATTATATAATGTAATTATGCTGTAATCTATGTCATTTGTTTCGTAAAATTGTCATTATGTTGATTTTGCAATCAAAAATATGTTGGTCAACCAAATCATCCGTTATCTGTAACCGCCATCGTGCAGAAGGAGGAAGTATCATGAAACCATTACCAGTACAAGACAATAATAATATCCCCGGAAGGCCTCTGGTACTATATCATTGCGGTCATGAACAATGCAAACCATCCCATTCCTTTGGTCCTGCCATCCGCCCTCATTATTTAATCCATTTTGTTTTACATGGGCAGGGCACTTATCATGTGAATGGGTCAGTATATCATGTAGGAGAAGGGGAGGGCTTTTTAATCCATCCGGGAGTCACAACCCTGTACTGCGCTGATGACCAGAATCCCTGGGAATATTGCTGGATCGGCTTTGATGGGTATGATGTACCCAACCTATTAAAAGTAAGCGGCCTTTCCCATACCAGTCTGATTCTAAAGGACTACAGCAACGGCATGCTATGGAAGGATCTGTCCTCTTTAATCCTTGCTTTCACCGAGCGCCAGGGAAATGAGCTGCTCTATCTCAGCTTGCTTTACCGCTGCTTCTCCCATATCTGTCGTCCTGAACAAGCACCCTCAGGGATTGTCTATGAAAATTATATTACCAGGGCTGTGGATTACATCCACAATAATTATACCTATGATATCCGTGTTGCCGACATTGCAAAATTCCTTTGCATAGACCGTACCTATCTCTATAAACTGTTTATCAATGCCACTTCCCTGTCTCCACAGAAATATCTGATCCAGTACCGCATCAAAATCGCCCGGCAGCTGCTACTGGAATCCGATCTTTCCGTGTCCGAGATAGCATACTCCTGCGGTTTCAGAGATGCCTCCTCCTTCAACAAACATTTTAAGAATCACCTTCAGATTACGCCCTTGAAATATCGGAACAGCATACTGGCTAACCGGGAAACCATACAGTAATCATCCCGAAGGCTTACACATCCTGCACAAATGATTTTTAGACAATCGAGTAGGAGGAAATTTCCCTAACTGAGAAATTTCCGACCTCTCACACCACCGTGAGTACCGTTCGGTACACGGCGGTTCAATCAACTTAACAAGTAACACCAAGAATCCCTAATACCATTCATTACTCTTGTCCTTCCTTAAAGGAGGCGATATCTATTGATGAATTTAAAGGCAATGCTGAGACTGGAAAATATCAATACATCATCGTGAATCCTAAACAACCTTCCATTATGGATATCCTCCCTGATCGTACGCAAGCACATCTTTCAGCCTATTTTCGCGAGATGAATCGTAATGAGCGATATCGTGTAAAATACTTTGTTTGTGACATGTGGCAGCCTTATATTAAAGTTTTAAAGCGTATATCCTACGGTATTCGAAACTTTGAACGTTTTCGTACACGTATTTTACACTCTTGTAATTAAATAAAAACAGACTGGCACGAGGTCTATTTCGCCTGCCCAAAAATAAATTTTTAGAATCAAAACACAAAAACAGCCCTGCATCTAGTATTTAGGCGGGTTCCAAAGGAACCTTACCCCAACACTGAACTGCACCCGAAATGTTAGACAAAAAATAACATTGGAGGTTAGAGTTGTCAAGGTTTAGTAGACATAAAGTTAAGTGGATTTTATGAATTTTGTTCTTCAAATTGAGAAGGAGTTATATACCCAAGAGCAGAATGAATCCGCTTAGTATTGTAATATAATTCAATGTATTTAAAAATATCATCTTGAGCTTGTTCAGGAGTCTCATAATGAGCATCCTGAATAAGCTCTCTTTTTATAGTCCTATAAAACGATTCCATGAGAGCATTATCATAGGGATTTCCTTTTCTACTTTCACTATGAATACTTTTTCGTGCTTTTAGAAGAGACTGAAAGTTTCCACTGGTATATTGTGTCCCCTGATCCGTATGGACAATAAGGCCCGGCTTAGGCTGCTCTTTTCCATATGCTTGATTAAACGCATTGATAACCAGTTGGCCTTTCATTTTTGTATCCATTGCCCACCCAACAACTTTTCTTGAAAAAACGTCGATAAACACTGCCAAATATAAAGTCCTTTTCTTAGTTGGCACATAGGTAATATCACCTACCCATATCTGATTTTTGGTATTGGACTTGAATACTTGATTTAATAGATTTGGATGTTCTGGTGTATTAGCCTGATTATATTTTTTGTAACGATAACGTGAGCCTTTTGGGCAAAGCCCCATAAGTCGCATAAGCCTGGAAATCCGCTTCCGATTAACGTTCAGGCCTTTCTGGGTCAACACCTTGGCTATACGTAAAGAACCATATCGACCTTTATGTTCTTCAAAAATTCGTTTAATCTCTTCGCTAAGTACTTGATTTTCAATGTCTCTTTTCGATTGCTTATGATTTAAGAACTTATAATAACCAGCTCTTGATACATTTAAGATTTTACAAGCCTTCTTGATGTTTAAAGAATCTTGATGCTCTTTGATATAACGGAATCTTATGTATTCTTTTTCTTCAAGAAGGCCCGGAATTTTTTTAATAGTTCTAGCTCCTTGCGAAGTTCCAGGTTCTCTTGTTTTAGTTTTTTGATTTCGTATTGATATGAATAAAGTGCGGTTCCATGTCCAGGAAACGCACTTTCTCCGTATTCTTCATATTCACTTATCCAACGATATAAAGAATTATAATGAATGGAAAGTTCTTTCGAAACTTCTGAAACAGACATGCCATCTTCAAGAACCAGTTTTACTGCAGCAATTTTAAATGCTTTATCAAAGCTCTTTCTTGCCATAAAGCAGACCACCTTTCACAATATTCTCTTAACTATGTGTCTACTTTATTATACCATATCCAAGTCGCCTAATAAATTATTGTCCAACATTTTGGGGTCAGTTCACACTTGACGCAGAGCCTGTTTTTCATCCTTCTGTTTCTTGCTTTATTTATATTTTGTCTAATATTTCTTTACGTTTACTATCGTATTCTTCTTGCGTTATTAATCCATTATCAAACATCTTTTTCAGATCAACAAGTTTATCAGATGCATTTATTTGTGTTGAATCATTAACTTTATTAATTTCTGAAATTAAGTCTCCATTCTTATCTTCTGATTTAGAGTACTTCAAATATGTACCTGAACCAAATAATATTACTGATACAATAAGTCCACTAATTGCTATGTTCCTTTGTTTCTTTGCAGAATCAAATTTATCATTCCAAATTTGATTGCTACTCATACCTTTACTTGCTCTTTTCATGCCCGTTGCAGTATCTAGTGATTTAGTTAAAGAAATTGTCCAAATACCCATAAAAATTATTCCAATTATTCCAATAACAAATATAATATTAACCACTTTCTTACTCAAATTTATTCACCCCTTTACAATATATCTTCATTTTTCATTGTCTACTATCTTATAGCTACGAGAGTTTGCTTAAGCTCTGATTCTATTGTAATCAGCTCTGACTCGGCGGCTAGCCTTTCTTCCTTACCCTTTTTCTGTATTTCAAGTACTTGGTTAATTGTTTCAATTAAATCCTGATTTACCTTTTTTATTGTTTCCATGGACACGATTCCCCTCTCGCTTTCCTTGGCCACATCCAGAGTACCTGCTTTAAGCATTTCGGAATTTTTCTTTAAAAGCTCGTTTGTCATGTCTGTAACCTTTGTCTGGGCAGCAAGAGCAGCCTTTGCATTTTCAAGACCTAGGGATATAACCATCTGGTTTTTCCATAGAGGTATGGAATTTACAATTGAAGATTGTATTTTGTCAGCCAGCTGGGCGTCGTTGTTTTGAATTAAGCGTATCTGCGGTCCCATTTGAAGTGATATCTGACGGCTTAGCTGCAGGTCATAAACCTTCTTTTCAAAGCGATTTACCGCATTAACCAAATCATTCAGCTTTTGAGCCTCTGCTTCGTCACCTGATTTAGTAGCCTGTTCTCTTAGCTCTGGGATTACTTTTTCGTTCATTTCTTTAATTTTTTCCTTACCTGCTACAATGTACATGGTAAGCTCTTTGAAATAATCCAAATTTGTTTTATACATTTCATCATACATGGCGATGTCCTTAAGCATGGTATGACGGTGAGATTGCAGCATATTGGTTATTTTGTCAATATTTACTTCAACATCGCTGTAGCGAGCAATCAACTTGTCAATTTCATTTTTTGCCTTTCCGAACAGATTGCCTAAAAAGCCCTTGTTTTCGCCTATGTAATCAAAATTTTTTATGGTAACAACTAGGTCAGAAAGCAACTTGCCCGCCTCACCAGAGTCCTTTGTTTTAACATTTTTCAATGTATCGTCCGCAAACTTTGCAAGCTTCGTTTGCGCACCAGAACCATATGTAACAATAGAGTTGCTGTCTGTAACATCAATTTTTTCTACAAACTCCAAAACCTGCTTCTGTTCCTGGGGGGTTAAAGATGCCAGGCTCATACCGCCTTCTTCGGTTTGATTTTTTTCAGGTAATGTTTGTACTTCATTTCCAAAATCTAATCTAATTCCTTCCATTTTCAGTCTCCTTTATATTATTAATAATTTTATTATTAATTTTTAAGTGCTTCAATTATTTTATCATAAATTTCTTTCTGCAACCCCTTTGTTGCGGAGGTTATTTCCTGAGGAATTCCTTTTACTGGCACTGAATTAACATCGTATTCGCCGCCTACCACACCGGTTCTGAAGCCGTATTTTTCCCATGCAATTTTCTGAATTTCCGGGTCAGCCAAAGCATCCACATAGGATGTGCCATTCTCTGAAAAGCTCATTATACAATGAGAATTCCATATAGTTGGATTCGGATACAGTATTCTTACCTTGTCCTTGACCTTATTAAAGCCGTCAGGATTGTTATTGGCAAAATCAATAATGGATTTTTCATAATCCACTATCATAGGATAAGCACCCTTTCCCATTCTAAGATACAAGTCAAATAAATCGGCGGGAGTATTGTTCATAAAGCCTGAAAGCTTGTAAAAATCCTTGAGTTTTGGAAGTACATTGTCAATATTGCTTTCATCCACATATCCTTCGTTCATAATTGATGCCAGCAAGCCGTAGTATGTTGTACCAGGTGAGGATGTCACCGGATCTGTGCTGGCAATATTAATTTTACCGTATATGTCCTTTATGCCTATATCCGACCATTTTGTATTGTTTTCAATGTATGACAAAACCGCCGGCATATCAACAATGTAGTAAGTATCCTGAATTTTTTCCACTAAACCATTTGATATTAGAGTATCACATATGGTGTCCCAGCTGTAAATCACTATGGGAGTTGATAGGACAATATTGGATTTTAGTGTTTTTAGCCTTGGAGCCTCGTCGGCAGCTGCAGGTCTTTTATAATATTCATAAAATCTTTCGTCACTGAAAAAAACAAAATCATAGTCCTTTTTTTCCTTTGTTTCTATAGTATCCTTAATAAGCTTGTTATTGCTCCAGTTGTCAACCTTCAAGTTTATATTGTATTTATCATGTAAAATTGCCAAAATATCCGGGTCTGCAAGAAAGTTTTCCTTACCGCCTCCTACTGCGCCCATCACGGTAACCGCCTTATCCCTCGGCTTCATTATAACTGATACGGTTATACCTATTACAATAACTGCCACAAAAGCAATTACTCCTTTTATTATATTTTTCATATTAATCCTCCATCTTCCAGTATCCGTGAATTTGGGCATAAGCACAAATTCATCGTTTGAATTATGTTTTTTAATAATTCAAACTATCCTCCCATAAAATCTTTATTATCCATAAGTCCTTCTGATTTGAATAAAGCCGTCATAGCAGCCATTTCAGCCTTACTGTCCAGAACATCCTTTGAGAAAAGGCTGTAATATTTTTTATCGAAGGCATCTGTTATCTGAGTTAGAAATTGGTAAAACTGCGAGGCAAATTTTTGTGCTTCATCTGCTTTAAATGAGCCTTCGGCCAAGTTTTCATAGGTATCTAAAATATTAATCAGCCCGGGCAAATAATATGAGGAAAAATCATTCAGCTTCGTGTAGAGAGAATTGTCTTCCATAAGTGCATCTGATATTTTTAAACACGTTTTATGGATTGAATCCATCATGATTATAATGTCCGGAGATATAATATCCCTCTCTACATTCAGGCTCCTAAATTTATCCCCATACCTTGAAATGGAAGAACTGTAATCAATAATTGATTTACGGACCTTATCGTAAGCATTTTCATCATCTTTTAAGTCAATCTTCAATTTCTTTTCCTTTTCCAGAGTCTTTATTGTAAATAAGGTTATTATCAGGCAACCTGCACTGCTTAAGATGGATATTGCAATGTTGTCGCCTATAAGCCAGACTGCAAGGAATACTACTGCGGAAACAACACCAAGAAATATTTCTTTCATATTGAATCTCCTCTAATTATATGCTCTTATTTCCTTAAAGGCATTAATAAGGTCTATTCTGCCGTCAAAGGTCTTGCCTTTTGTAAGTCTGCTGATTTCATCCAACTGCTTCGGATTTGCCTCACCGAACATAATTGAAAACACAGGTATATCGTAAGAGTTACCTTTACGGAAACCTCCGATTGATGCACCATCTGTCATTAAAACAATGGATTTTGTATATAAATCAGTATCAAAATCCTTTAGTATTGTGGCGGCATGCTCCACCGGCTTGTATATATCCGTTCCTCCCCCAGCCTCCGTATCCTTTATTCTGGATATCAGGTCAGCTGTATCCGTTCCAGATAAAGTTGAATCCTCCCATTTAAGTTCTTCTGCAAATGGAATAACAAATATTTTGTCCCTTTCCGAAAACTGTATCATATCCTCTGATGCCAGCTTATAATCCAATATCATTTCCATTGCCGCAACAAGTTGTTCATTTCCTTTCCCATACATACTACCTGAATAATCAAGGCAAAAAACTACCACAGAAGGTTTTCTGAATAAATCCTGGTAAAGATTCAGTGCACTTTTAATTACAGGGCTCGCCGGGTATTTAATAGGCGACAAATACGCATTCTTATCAATTCCATATGATTCCTTAAAAACCTCATGGTTTGATACCTGACCTCCATAGGTGGTTCTTCTACCCATACTTTCAAGCTTTTGCTGGGTGTCCGCTGACAATAAAAAGCTTTGAAGCTTATTAAAAATTTCCAGCTTATTATCATTATTGTTATCTATGTACGCAAAGGGACTGTCCGAAACGGAAACTCCGTCAGAGGGATAAATGAATCTTAAGGGTTCTCTATTACTTTTTATTAACTGATTGTTCAGTTCTATTAGCGAAGATTCGTAGTTCACAAGTGCATCGTAGTCGCCATCATTGAAGATGTCTATTAAGTATTCATCACTGCCGGAGTTTCTGACTACTCCTTTAAACAAGGTCTTTAAACTTTCTTGAAGATCTTCTGATTTTAAGTCTTCCTCTGTCAAAACCGGAGGATTACCTGCCAGACAGTTTAAAAATCCTATGTAAGCTGATGCACCGCTGTTTGTTTGAGTAACCGACGGCATTAGAAACTTTAAATTTCCTGCTTCTACTGCCTGCACCAAGTCATTTACAACTGTGTCTTTACTAAATCCCAAGTCTTTATACCTGCTTTCCTTTACCGCAAATATCACAGGATTAACAGATATAGATTTTGAATTTTTTAAAACGGAGTTTGAGATGGAAGCATTCCATATACTATTTGAAGACCATACAGCATCATAATCCTTTTGTGATGACTTTATCATGGAAGGAATATTTAAAGACCCTGTGTACTCAAATTTTAAATCAATTTTATTTTTTTTGGCAAATTCCAAAAGCATTTGCTCTAAATCCTTATTTTCACTGCTTGACAAAACAGTGAATGAATTGTCCTTTGCTTTACTATCATCAAAAGAACATGAGCATAGAGAAAATAGTAAAGCTGCCAGCAGAAGGACAATAGCTATTTTTTTGAACAAAATTATCACTCCTCACCTTTTTAACTACAATTATAGCATATGTCTTTTAGAATTTATACATAAATTTACCATTTCATTATTGATGATACAGTTATAAAGTAAGCCCACAGGTTTTTACCTGTGGGCAAATCTATATTTAAAATTTTCTATTTTTTCATTTCTGATTCCATCTTTATCCACCATGTAATTGTATCTTGGTCGCTGGCTTCTATTTATTTTAAACGTAATGACTGCATTATCATTTCTTTCAATTTTACTGCTCCTCTTATAATAATAAAGGACACCTTTGTTACTGGTATCCATTTGTAATATGCCAAAAAGGTTTTACGTGATTTTAAATAAAAAAAAGCACTGATTTTGTAGTAAAATCAATGCTTTCAAACTCAAAATCTCCGCAAAAACTTATTTACTTGCCTGCGATTTTTCAATACTATTTTGTTTACAGCACTTTCATTATTAAGCATATCATAAAACCGTTTTCTATTCGTCTTATCATGGTTCCAAATAGCCTTTATAAACTCAATTTTTTGTTTATTGAATTTTTCAGGGCAATAACCTCCCATATCAAAGCGGCTTTTCCCATAATTTTTTACCACTCTTTTTATAGCACCATAAACACACATAGTTCGTGAGAAATCCATGTAAATCACAGTATCACAATACTTTAGTCTAAGAGGTATTGAACGATTCATATTTCCATCTATAATCCATTTTGGTTTTGAAAGCTCTTTCATTAGCAACTCATCAAATTCATCTTTTGAAGCATTTTTCCAATTATCTCTCCAATATAGAACATCAAGGTGAATTAATGGAAGTTCCAATTTGAGGGCTAATTTTTGTGCCAATGTCGTTTTTCCGCAACCATTGCCACCTATAATCAAAATACGTTCCATAAAAACCTCCACAAATTTACCTTGAACCCATCACATTCTACTCTACTACAAAACTTTTCCAACCATCTGCTGTCATTACCCGTACTTTTTCTAAGGTTATATCATAATACATAGTTCCCACTGGAACTTTTGCTTTTGATAATTGAGGATTTAAATCACTATCTGTCACTCTTTTAGGTGCTGCACTTCTCCTTTGTAATGTTAAAGGGGTGTAAAAATTAGTCCAGCCTTGGGAGATATCTACCCCCTTTTTCTTCTCATCTGAACCAATTTTCACCCAACCAAATCGACGTTCCTGCTCATATAATCCTGCTGGTGAATAAGTTTGAATACATGCAAATGTCTCATGAAATTTGCCCATCATTAATGTTAATCGACTCAGCTCATTCCCTGACCAACCTTCAAATACATGCCCTCCAGACACAAAGCGATTGTTCCATCTTCCTTTTCCACCTCGTACAGATATCATGGTGTCTGATTCTAATACTCCATTCACTGTATTAAACACTGGTTGTTCATTGCTATCAAATCCATAATAATAACGTACATCCTTCCACTTATCCCAATCTGGGTCAACTTCTTTACTTACCTTTACGTATTTATCTTCTAAGTATGCGTCCAAATCTACAGAATCTACTTCTGTTTTTACCTTTATCCCAATATTATCTTCTAGTCGGATAACCTTAATCAATAATATAGTGGTTATTGTAGTTAACACGACAAGTAAACCAATGGTTGTAGATAGTAGTACTTTTACGTTTTTGTTCTTCATCTGATCTCTCCCTTAACATATTCATGGTATATCATTCGCTTTATCACACAATCGATAGGCCTTGGTATCCTCAAACATTATAATTTACTTTAAATCGTTCATTCTACTAATTAGAATCCCCCATATATTCCAATTTCAATACCTCTCTAATATAACTAATATTTAATTTCAAATTTATCTCTATGTTAATTCATACCTTCATTATATATAATCTACGTATAATTTGTCTATAAGTACCTCCTAACTTATCATAACTAAATTATACATACTCTATCCAATTTTAGTAAAACCTTCGTTACACCTCCAAAGGAGCACGTTTAACTTATTTGCTATCCTCACTAAATTTATCAATCAAAAGTTCCAATCCAAACGGATTGGAACTAATCATTACAAACGGAGACGGTGGGATTTGAACACCTGTATAATTGGGTTAATTACTTGATTCAAGCATTTTACTTGGCCACGATGGAGTCGGGAAGTGTCTTATGTAAAGCTACTTACTATTATTGAATTAAAGACTAGCGTGTCCAAAGGTGTCCTAATCAAAACGGTCAATTCTATTCTTTTGTTATATTATTCCATTCACTTTTACTAAGTTTGTTATTAAATCCCTGCCCCTCAATCTCAATACTATCTATTAATCTAACCACATTTCTGTATTACCCTATTTGAAGGGATATTATATGTTAATGCAGTGGCATTCAACACATTAGTATTAGTGTTCAAATAAGTATTTAATTAGACCTTGTACAGCTTGAGTTGCATACCCCTTACATGTATAACCTTTTGAAATAGCATATATCTCTCTATTGGTGGTGGTAATTCTTCTTTTAAGCCTGAAACAATCCAACACTCATTTGTGTCTCTTTTAATATAATTCCTAATGACAGAGCATGTCTAAATAAAAATGTGCCACCTAATTAGATTAAGTAGCACTGTTTTGTAAGTGTATAAAATAATTCTTTATTATCGATTCAATTTTATTTATATAACTAAAGCTGACACACAATCGAATGAATTTTATGCCTAATTGTGAATTAAGGTTTTATGATTACAACAAAGTCCGCAACTACAACGTAATCTCACCAAATCTTAAGTTGTAATCTACTGAAAGCTCTTCTTCTCATCCTATTATCCTAACTTTACTTAGTTGATTCAATCAGATTATTCGCTTCCTCTTCACTTTGATACAGATGTAATCGTAACACTATGGCATAGTCAGAGCTTTTTAGTATATCCTCCTTCATATTCTGTGTATCAATGGAACCAAATTTTAATTCATCTCCATTTAAATCAAACAGCCTTGCCACCAGAATATACTCTTCGCCTGGCTCTACCTTGATTTTTTCTTCTCCAGTTTCAGATAATATACTATGCGTACTGCCTATCCAGTTTTTCTTGTCTGGAAAATAAAACTTGTGAGTTCCTGATGTTATTCTGGCTGCTTTATTTACATTAATGAATTTCCACTCAACACCTGGCCCCTCAATACCATCATCTTTAATTAGATTAGAAATAACATACAAACTTTCATAATCTGAAGTGCCTCCATAAGAGATGATATCTTCTTTTAACCTTTCTCCTGCTACCCATTCCTCTAGACAAAGTGACATACCGCCTATGGTATCATTAAACATAAAATCGAATAAAGTACACATATCACCCCAAAAGCTAGAAATAATCTTCTCACGTTCTGTTAACTTAACATTCGTTATTGTGTTGGCATTTTTCTTAGAACATCCAATCAATAAAATGCTAACAACAATCATAAATGCTGCAAACTTATAATTTGAAAAACTTTTCTTCATATAACCCCTTTCGCATTTCGGATAATTTTGTTATATCATCCGTAAGCCAAGTTTTTATAATTGAATTCCATCTGATCCCCTTTTGACCTGGCTAAGTCATTCTCCAGATATGGGACGTTAAGCCTTGTAACAAAATAGTAGTACTATTGGAATCTCTTATACATCTCTTCAAAAATTAGTTCTCTTAATTTCGCAATATGCAGGGTCATTAACCGTATTATAAAAGTAACAGTCAAGATATATATATTTAATTGTTTTTCCAAAATTATTCTGAAGGGTTATATATGGTTCTACACCCCCAAGAAAATTTTTATCGAAACTTGCTTCTGTAATATATAACTGTGGCCTAGCCTTAATTGTAACTTTGCATTTCACTGTATTCGAATTATTTATTTTCGCACTAATGACACAGCTTCCTTGCTTTATACCTGTAACATTTCCTGATTTATCAACTATAGCAATTTTTTTATCTGACGAAGTCCATGTAACTTCTCCTACAAACTTACCACCTTCTGCTGATTTAACAGTTATTTTCTTACTGTTCCCTGCAAGCAAACTCAGTTCGCCGCCAGCCATAGAGTTTTTTTTAGTTTATGTAGTTACATTTTCTGTACTAAAAGTATAATTTAATCCATCAGAAAATCCAAAAATATCAATTGTATATGTTCCCCCATCTAATATAACCGTCTTCGCTTTTGTTTCTCCTGCATTAACCTCCCATTTAAAAATTCAGACTCATCATCTTCATAATAAAGACTAAAGTATATAAGGTTTTCATCAGCATAATAATAATCTTCTTCGTCTTCCGTAGGTCGTTCCTTCACCATAACACGTATCTTTACCTTCATTTTGCTTTTTAAAGTAAATGTGTAATATTGCGAATCAATATCTAAACTTGTAGCAGATATTTTTTTACCAATAGTTATTTTAGCTTCTGACTCTGGTAACATTTTGATGGATTAATTAATATACAACTTACAAAAAGTATACTAAAAAAGTAAATAATATATTAGTAATTGTTTTCAAACTTAACCCCCCCTATTATCTTATAGGTATATATTACCATTTGTGGGGCTAGAAGTAAAACACACTTTATTATGGTACCTGTAAATACTAACTTTTTTGCTCTTTATTATTTTTACTGCAAATCCACCACATAAACCACGTTCAATGAAGGTTTTTCCATTATGAGATACTATTATTTGTTTTATAATCAATACCTAGACCATGAACAACCTTATGAAGATTTGCCTTCTTGTTAATAATTCTGCCCATTCCGCGCCTGTTTCATTTAGCCAATCTTCCCATGTTGTTATATCCGCTCCCTTAAACCAATTATGACCGAGTTCATGTCCTAATAATGAAATTGTGTTTTTCCTAATTGCATCTTTATCTTCTAAAATATTTATTTTGTCAATAACTATGAGTTCTTCGCTTAAATATGCTCCGTAGCCTTCTTCAAGGCCTAAAGATACAATATTTATCTTATTAATTGTTTTTTCATTGAATACTGATGGATTACTTTTTTAATTATTATTTCCGTAAAATCTTATCCATCGCTTTCCCCTTTGCTAATTCATCTATCAACTTATCCAAATAACGAATTTCCTTCATAGTTGGTTCTTCAATATCTTCCACTCGAACCCCGCAAACCACACCTTTGATTAAAACCCTGGATGGATTCAGGTGCGGAGCATTCGCAAAGAAAGTCTCAAAGTCCGTCTGCTTTTCTAGTTGTTCCAGTAACCCTTCCTGGCTATATCCTGTCAGCCAACAGATGATTTCATCAACTTCTGTTTTAGTACGTCCTTTTCTTTCTGCCTTGGTAACATAATGGGGATAAACACTAGCCACACTCATTGTATAGATATGATGTTTTGTCATGATATTCCCTCCCAAATTCCCATTACATCAGGGAAATATTCTTTTTCTATCAAACACTTTTGCACATCTATAGTCATACATATAACCTCCAATTATACTATTTTAAATAATGTAATAAATTCATAAAAATAAATTAATACGGGTTTTCTTTCTGACAATCAATCTGTTTTTATACTATATCAGAAATCTTTTCATAATCTCAACTCCAATTCGTTTACCGATGCAACTTAACAGTTCTTCTCTTTTCTCCTTTAGAACCCCGTCCTCATCTTTTGCTAAAATGTAAATATAGAAGACCGGCAGATAATCGGAATCAAGCTGTAAAATATCAGCAATTCCACTGATATCTTTTAATGTACAAATTGTTCCCTTATGGTTATAGAAATAAATTGGAGAATCTAATCCAATCGAAATCCGTTTAAATAAAGTAACCGTATCATAAGTCTTAAGACCGGTAACTATATGATTTGTTTCCATTTCCACGATTTCTCTAACCATCTGTTCAAAGGCTTCGATTTTCATTTCCTTACTATATCTCCAAATAAAGGACAAAACAAAGCCAGAAGAATTTTTCATAGTATTCTCTAACATTTGATGAATCAGCTCCGTGGATCTTTCCCTACAAGACAGCTCTTTTTCTTTTTCTAGAAACGCTTCAATCTCGTCTTTTTGTTTCATTATCTCTAGTTTCACAGCGTCGTCAATAATCTTAAAATTCTCACTCCGTTTAATCATGGAATGATACCGCTTGCTATTACGCAGCAATTCCGCCAGACGTTGTGCCAACACAAAACCCCCAGTGCCTTCTTCAATCTCTTCATTATGATAATATTCCGTATAATAAATTTGCCTCAATACGGTCATTAACCAGGAGTCATTCCATTGAGAAAGTGCATTTGCTTTGATTGCTGACTTTTTATCCCCCAATGGAAACCAAAGTCCTGAGATATCAAATGGTATCAGTACTTCGCTGTCACGCTGTGTTTCCGATACTGTTTCATTTAAATATTTCTTTACCAAATCTTTCACAATTCCTTCCAGAATATAATCAGATTGGATGACTCTATGATGATATATAATATCTTTATAGCTATTATATCTACGCTTAACAAAATCCTCCACTGAACTTACTGCTTTTAATGGAACACAGAAAAAAATCTCTCCGTTCTCCACAATCAACTGCATATCATTAATAATTCTGCTATACTCTATCTTTCCAGAATCCTTTCCCGAATTGATTACATCTCTCGTCACATAATCCAAGCGGTCTCCGTCCAAACTAGAATCAATAATCCTATGAAGATACCCGAATGCCCCATCTTCTTCAAAAATTCTTTTTACACTTTCTAATATAAGAAGTTCAAATAAATTCTCATCGTATTTCTCATCATCCTCTGAAATTGGCACAATAATTTTGCTTAAAATACCCTCACTGATCTCGTCACCCATTTGTTCGTGTAATTTCTTATTACCCTCAAAGTATTTCGACATAATATAAACAAATTCTTTTGCATTTTCATCTTCACTAACTGCTTTGTCTTTATACTCCAGGTAAACATCTTTCAACGCAAACTCCACTATATGACTAAATGGAGGATGTCCGATATCATGTAACAATGCTGCTGCCCTGATTGATTGAATGAGGATAAGGTAAATAACTTTATACTGATCAGGGATATTGTTCGGTATAAGGGAATGTCTCAACTTATCTAGTTCAATCTGTGGCATCGCCTCCGGGAGTCTGCTACCTAATTTTTCTTCACAAACATCCATCTGCTGTTTTAATCTATCTAAAATCGTGGCATATTCTCTTTCAAAGATTTCAAAGAATTCACTCAACATAGAATCTGTTGTATTCAGTAACGATTGAAAAAACATATCAGAACAAAGTTTCATCGTACCAACGGAGTGTTCAAATCGTTTGGTCCGATTGGTTGGAAATGTTAGATATACCGTAGAATTTTGATATACATCATGGAGACGGTTAAAACCAATTGTTGAAACAATTCTTCTTTCATATTCAGTTAATGAAATTAATCCATGAATGGAATCGTTCAAATAAATTCCTTTTTTCAAGTCAAGCCTCCTACTATTTTTTATCCATTATAAAGTATCTCCACTCATAAATCTACTGATTCAATGTAAATGTATCACGTATCGAAATTATCTATTAAATTCTATTAGCTTGCCTATGTCTCTAGTTATCTTGATTTGATTTTCCCTCGTTAGATTGTGCCAATGCTTTGCATACCCAAAACAAGGGCAACCGTCTTATGACTGCTGCCCTTGTTTGTGATCATTCGATCTACTTTATCTATATTTTATTATTTAGAAGCTGTTTCACCAGCAATACGTCCAAATACAACAATATCTACAACAGCATTACCACCTACTCGGTTAGCACCATGAATACCAAGTACAAATATATTACAATGGAAAAGTCTATACATTTGTACTTAAAATACAAATATGTAATAGACAAACGGGTATTCCCACTTGCCTACAGGCAAGTTTTTCCGTTTACGCTATTTGCTTATAACCTCATTGCCACTACATGGCAGTTTCAGCAGAAACTTAACATCTGCTGAAGGTAAGGACTGAAACCTCTGTTGCGTTTTGTAGCCGCTCTCCTGCTTCTTCCTTAATCACATTTGCATCCTTAAGCATATCTTCTATGATTTCTGATTCTGTCGCACCCTGCTTATACTGTTCAAAATAATAATTGAAGTATAGATATGGATTTTCTTTTTCATACATTAAAATTGTATCCAATACAACGCCGTTATTCTTTCTTACCGTCTTCCGCTCCACTGCTACGTCTGTTCCTACCATACTAATTCAATAAATAAAAAAAGACTGGCACAAGGTTTTATTTGTCATGCTTAAAACAGATATTATAGAGAAAAACATGAAAACAGCTCTATATCTAGTAAAGAGGCGAGTCCCGACGGAACACCCCAACTATTGACACAGAGCCTGAATAAACTAATGAAAATAGGTTGCTACAACCTACTTTCCATAGCCTTGCAACAACCTTTTTCAATCAATATTTATTTTTCAGCAGCCGCATTCTCACCTGCAATATACCCAAATACCATAATATCAGGAATCGCATTACCACCAACACGATTACCAGCATGGATTCCACCAGTTACTTCACCAGCTGCATAAAATCCAGGAATAGCCTCGCCATCTATATTTAACACTTGTGCTTTTTCATTAATCTGAAGACCGCCCATCGTATGGTGAATGGACGGTGATCTAGGAGTTGCATAGAAAGGACCAACATCGATCTTCTCTCCTAACTTAACTTTACCGAAATCTTCATCTACTCCATTTTCACAAAAGTTATTATAACGCTCAATTTCTTTTACGAATGATGTTGGGTCACAACCAATTTTCTTAGCTAGCTCTTCCAACGTATCTGCTTTTAAAACACTACCATCTTCTATTAGCTTATCAATATCATTTCCCCAGCCATTTTGTCCACCTGGTTGTGGATCACCAGCAGTGGATTGGTCACAAATAATATAAAACATGGCATCTGTCTGCTCAAGTGCTGCTTTTGCCATAATATCACGGCTCTCATACTCAGATACAAAACGTTTTCCTTCTTGGTTCACAAATACTTGATTTTCAGCACTTGTCCATAAACCACCGGATAAAGATCCAGTGACAGGTTGTGAGCTTGGCATTAATTGAACAAAACCCATACCTACTAGGTTTGCTCCGATTGCATCACCCATTACGATACCATCACCAATTGCCAATACTGTGTTCGTTGTTGCCATATTTTCATTGAGACAGCCCCAATAATTATCATACTTCATAGCCATTTTCGGATTTGCTCCATAACCACCAGTTGCCATGATGACAGCTTTATTGGCATGTAGTGTTACTTTTGTACCGTCTGCTTGTTCCGCAATTACACCAACAACACGGCCATTTTCCATAATTAATTCTTTACCAGCAGTTTCAAGTATGATCTCCACACCATTTGCCTCAGCTGCTTTTTGAAGTGGTGTAATAAAACCATGACCAACGCTTGTACTTAAGCTATGCATACGAGGCCACAAACCTCCAAGTACAGTACCGATTTCATCGGAAATTCCCACTTCTTCGTCGTGAGAAACTAACCAATTCAACGCATCTAACGAATTCTTGGTTAATGTTTGAACTAGGTTGAAATCTCCATAAATTTCTGAACCATCTAATCCAGTACGTTTGCCACCTTTGTATGTTTGATACGTATGTAACTCTACACTATCAAATAGTACACTCATATCTCCTTTTAAGTATTCTTTGATTTGTTCTTTTAATGTAGCTAAGGTAGGACGATATTCTTCTGCAATTGTAGTTTCATCCAGAGCTGCAATTTCTTTTAATTCTGTAATCTGAGACCCTTCCATTGCTAGCGCAGCTTGACGTTCTGGATCTACTGCATTATACGCACCACCTGCGCGTAATGTATTGCCACCAAGTGCAGAACCTTTTTCGATTAAGATAACAGATGCACCAAGGTCAGATGAGCTAACAGCTGCTGATAAACCTGCTCCACCACCACCGACAATAATAATATCTGCTGTTTTTTCGATATCTTCACCTGCAATAGTAGATGCTACTTTTTTGTTCTTAAGCTCATTTACATCACCACCTGCTTGCTCAACACAGTCAGAAACTGCTTCTATAACAGCATCACTTGTAATCGTTGCTCCACTGATTGCATCAATATTAAGGGTTTGTCCCTTTACAATCTGCTCTGGAAATTTATAAAATACTGGAGTTGCAATACCTTCCGTCTCTTGATTTTCACCAATTGTGACAGATAAAATTTCTGTTTCGCTAAATTCCACTGTGACCGAAATCATTCCTCCATTGCCTTGCTTCCTTGCAGTATAAGTACCTGCTTTATAAAGAGCCTCTGTGTTTGTTCCTCCTTCTGCTGTACCCGCTGTTGGTGGAATTGAGGGGTCCTTTTTACCCGCACATCCAACCATTGAACATACTAATGTTGCTACCATGCAGAATGCCAACAATTTCTTTGTCCATTGTTTCATTTGTCCATTTTCCTTTCTAATCATACGTAAATTTACATCAAGTAAGATAAGTCTTCAACTGTCTTATGTGTGAATAAGAAAAAACTTAAGACTATCTAAGCGGCCAAATTATTGTTATTTTTTTAACATAATTTTCGCTGATGTATCTACATTATCTACAAAAGAAAGGTGATTGTATGTCGTGCTTACTACATAGTGCAGATAAATTATAAATAAACTTAATATATTGCGCAACTATTATTGTTATTTTTCAGATTATCTATTTGAAATCTCAATAATTTGTTCTAATTTCAAAATATGAATTAGATTTCTCCTTGTTTCAATTATCTCCAAAGCCCTAAGCTCCGATAAATGTTTTGAAACATTGGTACGGTCCAATCCGATGTGTTTTCCAATCATTTCTTGAGTCGTCTTGATTTCGAGGGAATTATTTGCAAGATAACAAGCATATAGATGATTGCATATTCTTTTCTTTCCATCAAAAAAAAGAATATCCTTTAGCTCACACTGTAAGGATGTAGTTAAGTCCTCATAAAAATGAATTAACGAAAGAGCGATTTCTATCTGCTCACTAATTAATTGTTTAAACTCTTCTTTCGTAAACAAAAGCACTCGAACTTTGGGGCTTGGACAACTCATAAAGCTACTAAGTGCACTTGGTAACATTGTTTTTGAACTCTGTGTATAAAAACTTCCATGTTTTACAACCGCTGATATCTTCTCTTCTCCATCCGCTCCTGTAATTTTTAAACTCATAGCACCTTCAAGAACATAGAAAGCTTGATACGGGCTGTTTTTAAACTCATGGTAAGGTATCACTTCAGTGTATATCCTTTCCATCGAGCTGTATTGTAAAAATACTGACTCATACTGTTTAAAATTATTATGTATCTGTTTGTCAGGTATAATCATAGGAAGCTCCTTATTCCTTTTTCTAACCCATGAAAGTATTCGAAACTCCTCTCTATTCAAATAGAAAAGTTTCACTTTGAAAAATAATTCTTTCTACAATGTCTCTCATGAATCTATATTAGGATATCATATTATGTCGTATTCTGTCTAGTAAATGGAATATTATGATAGTTAATCGAGTAGGAGAAATTTTCTCCTACTCACACCACCCTCATGCAGTTCCGCAAGGGGCGGTTCAATCAACTTAACAAGTACACTTCTCAGTGAAGTAATCTAATATAGAGACTAACCCGAACTTGGTTAGTCTTTGCTTTGTTGCCGCTATGTGCATTGCTCCTCTTTGGCATACAAATGCAATTCAAGTTTTAATAAATCTATTTTCATATAAATTCCATCGACTCGACAAAAAAAGACCCAAGTCCTAAGACTTGAGCCTAATACTTAAGAGCGGAGAAGGTGGGATTCGAACCCACGTGCCCATTTCTGGACAACCCGATTTCGAGTCGGGGCCGTTATAACCACTTCGATACTTCTCCAAAGTTACTTGACTATTATAGCAAATCATACCCTGGGGATGTCAAGCCTTTTATCTTCTTTTATGCATTTTATTTATTCATTCAGTTATGCAGCAGAACTGTACTTAACGATAAGTAATTCTACTCCGATTTTATCAATTAATCTGCCGGTCTTAATCCTCTCTTCAATGTCTGCACAGCTTTTTAAAGCATTTACCAATGTTTCCATAGTAAAATTCTTGCTTTGGTTTACATATTTATTAATGGTAAAAGGCATTAACCCTGTTTTTTGACTAATAACGTCATTATGATATCCTAAGGAAAGCAGATTTTTTACCTGAACAAGGATATTAAATTGTCTTGTGACTAAGAATAATATAGACATTGGCTTCTCCTTTAAAGACAATAAGTCATAGTATAAATCCAATGCTTTTTTCTGTTGTCTGCTGCCGATGGCATCCACCATAAGAAATATTTTTCCGGTAATCTGAGCAGTACATACTTCATCAACATCTTCTTTCGCTATAATCTCTCTGTCATAAGCGTAACAGATAAGCTTTTCCACTTCATTTTGAATATTTTCCATATCAGATCCTACTTTATTCAATAGATAAAGAATAGTATCCTCTGTGATTTTCTTGTTTTCTTTATCCAGTAAAGTTGCTACCCAAAGTTTAAGATTCTTTTCATCCATAGCGTTCATTTCTGAAATGGTTCCTATATTTTTAACCGCTTTATATAAACGGTTTCTTTTATCTACTTCACTTTCTACAAAAACAATATGTGTGGTTTCCGGAATGGAGCCCATATAGTCTGCTAAGTTACTCTGATTCTTAAAAAATCCGCTGTTTTCAATTAAAATAAGCCTTCTGTCGCTAAAAAACGGCATAGTATTGGCAACAGATATTACTTCGGCTGTATCAATTCCTTTTCCTTCAAAATAGGAATAGTTCATTTGATCACCGTCACCAAGGATTGCCGTTTTTAATTTATCCTTATATAATTTTTTCAAATAGACCTCTGTCCCACAGAGCAAATATACAGTTTTAAACTGATTCAGCTTAATATGCTCTTTAATATTCTTCATAATAACCTCAATTCTGGCGTTTTAATGCCTTTTAATAATGTCATCAACTTTGTACGCCAGCACAAATGCCCACTTAAAACTTGTTTTTAACTACTTCATTCTGGTGCTTTATGCCTTTTATTTCTTTTTGTAATATTTCTTCTTCTTTTTCTTATGAAATGGCTTATTAACCGCTTTTTTATCCTGTTTTTTCTCTGCTTTTTCTTCCTGCTCCTGATCACCTTCTGATTTTAGGGATACCCACATAGAAGTTCCTTCTTTTCCCTTCTTTTTGATTTCTAAGAAATCAAACTTCTTTAAGAACTTAGAAAGTTTTGTATCTCCGTAATTTCGAATATCAAAATCAGGGTAACGCTTTACTAAGCGGCTTCCTAATTCCCCCATATTCATGCTTTGATCTTCCGCATCAATTTCATTCATCATTTTTATAATTGCAGCTTTAATTACATTAATGTCCGTCATGTATTTTACATTATCAGTACCATCCTGTCCATTCTTAAGATCTTTATTATTGACGGAGTTACTATTTTCTTCTTTTATTACAATATCATTTTCCTGTATTACGGAAGGATTATCATTTTCTATATTCTTCTTAATATCCTGTTTCCTATCGTGACCGGAAGCTTTGGCATTTAAATTGCCAATTTCCATAGTCTTTTTCTCGGTTTCAGCAAGAACATCCAGATATTTAAATTGGTTGCAGGCCGCAATAAAGGGTTTTGGAGTTTTCTTTTCCCCCATACCAACAACTAACATTCCGGACTCCCGTAATCTTGAGGATAATTTTGTAAAGTCACTGTCACTGGATACGATGCAAAATCCTTCTACATTTTTAGAATATAAAATATCCATGGCATCAATAATCATTGCGGAATCCGTTGCATTCTTTCCCACAGTATAGCTATATTGCTGCACCGGAGTTACAGAGTTCTCTAATAATACGTCTTTCCACGAAGAAGTACTAGACTTCGTCCAGTCACCATATATTCTTTTGTAAGTTGCCACACCATAATTTGATATTTCATCCAATATATATTTGATATATTTTGCTGATACGTTATCCGCATCTATAAGCACTGCAAATCTTTTTTCATCTATCATATATCATACTCCCAACTAATTGTTGTTAAAATTTCTTCTTTTATTTCCTTCATAAATACGGATTATATAATTCTTTTTCTATACCCCATAATTTTATATTTTATTTTCTTTTTTCTTTCCCGGAAAAATAATATTCCCTAATAACTCAAATAAATTAACACCTAAATAAAATTCATAAACTATAATATATATCACATAAACAGGGAGAAGCAGCCATATTTTCTTACTGTTTATGGGATTAGGTTTCCTCTTTTTCTTTAACAACTTCGTATCTTCTCCTTTTTTATTTTAGTATAATCCAATGAATGGTTTATATCAAGTATATCTTGGACTACACATTTTCGGTTTTCCAGAAATAAAAGTGTCATTCAAAAAGCCCTACCATGCCAAATCCCTGTTAACAGATATTCTCTCCAGATTAGATGAATTTGCTTTTAGAATGACATTCTGGTTATGGTTTATGTATTTTCTAATATCTGTTTCCAGTATATGTTCTTAATCACACACTTCCATATATACGGTTTCCTCTTCGAATTGTGCCAATGCCCCTTCTAGTCCATCCCCGCCGTTATAATCACAAATATCCTGCAATATGTTAAATCGAATCAATGGAGGGTACTTCTTTTTACCCTGAAGGGTTGGAAATAATATCTTAGCATCACAGTATTTCATCAGAAGTTGTTCTTTAACTAAAACACTGGGGGTTACCGTAGACCTATCCCCCGGTAGAATAAACAATGCTTCATATGGTAATTCATCTTTTTGCTCACCATTCTGAATATATAGGATTTTCCTTAAACCTTCCCTTACATTAGACATTAAATCACTTCCCGTAGTACCAGGATTATAAATAGTAATTACTTTTTTATTATTAAACAAGGATTCTATCTGTTTTTTATGGCTTCCAAGCACTACAACAATCAGATTAACCTCCGCTTTTTTTAATATATGAATAAAATTCTCAATAACCGTTGCATTCTTATAGAAAAGAAGCGGTTCTGATTCCACAATTAAACCTACTGTTTTCATTTTACACCACCTTTATAATCATTTGATTTCTTTCTGGCTAGACAAAGCAGTGTCACGAAAGCTAATAATAACTTTTTTAACTTTCCCCCTCATATGACACAAATGTTCTATAGATTCATTTAATCTTTAGTGCAACCTATACAAATATTTTCTTACCCACTAACTAATTTTATCATTATTACCCAAAGAAATCAACCTAATAATAAGGTTTTACATATTTTTAACAAATATAAACAGGAATTTATAAATATACTCAGATGTCAGCTTACTATAATTAATATAATAGTCATACCAATGGCTAATACTGCAATATAACTGGTTTGATTAACTAAAATAATATGTATATTTGGGATTTATTTTCTTAATTTTATTGAAGATTAAATTGGTTTATTAATAATTAAAATAGACTCGATGTTAGACTAATCTTAAAGAAAAATTATTCGTTCCCTTTATCCATTATACTAAATGTATATTCAAAATAGAAAAGTAGGCTTTATCTGTGTTTCCTTCAGTTTGAAAGAGTGCCAATGAGTACAATTGAAGTATTAACTTTATTGTTAGCATTTTTACGGCAGTAAAATTGTCTTACATAGATAATGGACTAAAAAAAGCATCTTACTTGGTGGTATGCTTCCTGTCAAGTAGACAGGGGACATACCACCAAGTAAGATGCTTTTTTTAAGTACTGACACGCAAGCAACAGATATATAGTATCTGATCACCTTTTCTATCTTTATACAGGAACACATTTATGATATCAATTATACTATTTTTACAAGCCTTCTACTCAATGTAACTATTAAAGCCTACCATGGGAATATTGGAAATGACACCTTCCTGAAATAACCTCCAGTTTTAACTGTCCTTCCTTGATAACCGCCAAACTGCTAATAGAAAGAATATAATTGTTACAATTACTAAGTATAGAATACTAATGGCAGGATTTATCACCGTATTACCTATTTTAAAGGATACTCCTAGTTCAAAACGAAATGCATCAACAAATTCTCTTGGAACACCTGCAAATGTAATCTTTTCCGCTTGTTCCATCATAATCTTACGAAGCAGCATACCTATATGGGCAGGTGGAAATACTTTAACTACAGTTTGAACAGATGCCGGTAAGTTTCCAATTGGTATGTAAATTCCCGTTAAAAATCCTATTAAAGTACCAAGGACTGTACTTAGAGCACCAAAAGCACTTGCAGTCTTCATAAAAGATACAACTAGGAATAAGATAAAACCGGAAGATAAAATCTGAAGTATAATTAATGCCAGCACCTTCCACAATGCCTCAAAGGATAATAATTCTCCTCCGTTATAAATAATATAAATCTCTGCCAGCACTAAGGTAAATAACGTTAAAATAAAACTGATAACTGCCGCACTTAGAATATAACCGCATGTTAATTTACTTCTTTTTATTGGAGATGCGGAAAAGTCTTTGGATAGTCCATATTCTTTATCTCCAATCATGATTCCCAATGCTCCAAGCACTGTAGTAATTGGGGTAACAGACAATAATCCTGCCATAATCCAACTGTCCATTAAATATCTGACACCGGTCATTCCCTCTCCTTCCAGTCCTTTAACAAGCAGATCACCCAGGAACAGGAAATATAAACCAATTATAATAAATACAGATAAAAGCGAAAAAAATACGGAAGCTTTGTCTCTAAAAAATATTAATAAATTACGCCTTACAAACTGAATCATTCTCTCATTTCCCTCCCCGTAATACGAATAAATGCTTCATCCAAGGTTCCCTTTGTAACTTGAAAACCTAACATGCTGTCTTTACATTGCTCTACAATGGGTATGGCCTGTAATGTGAATTCCAGCGGAATATTTACTGTATCCCCATTTATTTCGTAAGAAAATCCTAATTGGTTTACTACCTTTGTAACTTCTTCTATATTTGCTGTATGTATGGTCATGGAGTCATTACTGTACTGTTCCTTTAACTGTTCCGGCGTTCCTTTAGCCGTAATCTCACCATTATCAATTACAACCACATAGTCTGCCTTGGCTGCTTCTTCCATATAGTGGGTAGTCAGGAATATTGTCATCCCTTCTTCTTTCTGCAAACTTCGGATGGTTTCCCATACGCTTTGTCTGGTTTGGGGATCCAGTCCGGTAGTAGGTTCATCCAGAATGAGTATCTTAGGTTTATTAATCAACGCTCTGGCAATGTCAGCTCTTCTTCTCTGTCCGCCGGATAATTTACCATAAGGGCGGTTTAAGAAACTTTCCACATTAGCACTTTTTACCGCATGATTTACAGCTGCTCTTAATTCTTCTTTTGAAAGATTATAAAAGCTGCCGCGGATCATCATGTTCTCTTTCACCGTAAGTAATCTGTCCAACAGATTGTCCTGAAATACGATTCCTATAATGGAACGGATCTTATCATCTTCCTTACCCAAAATATGTCCATCAATAATAACTTTTCCCTCATCAGGTTTTAATAATGTACTGATCATATCAATGGTAGTTGATTTACCCGCACCGTTAGGGCCTAAGAAAGCAAAGAGGGAACCCTTCTCCACATAAAAATCAATTCCTTTAACCGCCTTAACATCCCCATAGGATTTCTTTAGACCTGTAATCTCAATAATTTTCTCCATAACCCATTCCTTCCCTTATTAATGAATTCAATTCCTCTTATAGATCATTTAAACTATAGGCCGGTTGAAAGTCCTGGCTGTCTGCACATAAGAAGCCCTCCCACCGATCCAATATTACCTTTAGGATATTTTTAAACTCTTCTTCCAAAACACCACTTGCTATATATACGGAAAATATAGTATGAATATTTCGACTATTTATAAATTCCATATCCGAAGGATCTTTAAAATTCAAGTTCATTGGTTCGAAATCTATAGTTACTTTATTGGATAGCTCTATCTGTAGAATATTCATTTCTTCCCAAAACTCTACAGAGGTATTGCATTCTTCTTCAATTAATTGTGCAATACTTTTCCCATTGATTTCACTTGGAGTCATATAAAACCAGTCTGTAATGGTTATATTTTGATTCTGTGAATTATCTTTTTTATTCTGTGATTTGTCTTTTTTATACTTACTGCCTTTTTTTACTTTATTGTTCATATATAATTAAGTTCCTTTCGAAGTTTGGAAGTTTGTATGCTTATATCAAACATTTTACTTTATTATACACATAAATGCAAGAAATAGAGATTGCTATATAGACATTTTATATAATCCCAATTTGCTCTGTATCTTAAATTTTACCCAAAGAATATGCCTGCTTTTTCTTGAGATTTTGATTATTTATTGCTATACTGAATATTAATATATTAGCCAAAGATTGAAGTAAATATATCTATAGAGTAACTATCATAAATTACCTTCAATTTGTTTATCAGTGGCAGCATCATATCTGTAAACAGGCATACATTTGCAAGAAGATATGATAGCAATGGGTGTAAAAAAGCATTTACATAATTACAGGAGGTATGAATATGTATTACAAACAATATGGCGATACTCAAATGAAAGTATCTGCAATCGGTATGGGGTGCATGCGTTACGACGACGAAGATATTAAAGCAGGTAATCTGGAAAAATGTGCTGAAATAGTCTTATATGCCCACGAAAAGGGTATAAACTACTTTGATACCGCTCCCTTTTATTGTGATGATAAAAGTGAGATTATAACAGGAATGGCATTATCCCAGTTACCCCGCGACAGCTATTATGTTTCCTCCAAAACCAATATGGGTACTGTTGGGGGTAAATGTACCGCTGAGGATTTCCGTAAAAGGTTAGAAACAACCTTAACCCGTTTAAAAGTGGATTATCTGGACTTTTATCACTTATGGTGCGTTTTAAGTTTAGATGCTTTTGAGAAACAATGCGATGCATTATATAAATTTTTTGAACAGGCCAAAGCAGAGGGCCTGATTCGTAACATTGTATTCTCTTCTCATATGCAGGGTAATGATTTAGAGGAAGCGGTTGATAAGGATTTGTTCAAGGGAATGTTAATCGGCTACAATGCTTTGAATTACCGTTTCCGTCAAACAGGTATTGAAGCCGCTTATAAAAAAGGAATGGGCGTTGTTGTTATGAATCCTTTAAGCGGCGGTTTAATTCCAAGCAACCCAGAGACTTTTGCTTACCTGGCAGAAGGAACAGACTTAACTGTTCCACAGGCAGCTCTTCGTTTTGTAGCCTCCCATAAAGAGATTACTATTACATTAAATGGTTTTACAACAAAAGAACATGTTGATGACGCCTGTAAGGCAGTGGAGAATCTTGTTGAAAAACCGGCAAAGGAAATCTGTACGGAGTATGAAAACAAAGGTATTGCCTTAAATAATCTGTGTACCGGTTGTGCATACTGCAAACATTGTCCAAAGGATATTGATATACCAAAATTCATGGATGCCTATAATGAACATATCCTAGGCAATAATATGAAAGACCGGATTAAAGGTCATTGGGGCATGTCTGTTTCAAAAGCTGCTGAGTGTATTAGCTGCGGTAAATGTGAATCCTTATGTACCCAGCATTTGCCGATTATAGAACGCTTACATGAAATAACTGTTAATTGTCAATAATTAATATATATTGGAATCCAATTTATAAAATATGCAAATTATATAAATACAAATATTACAACATACTTTGAACTTCAAATTATCATTGACGTAATACAAAATTACTGATACAATGTAATTAATTTGAGGTTCAAAGTATTTCTTTTTAGATGGAGGTCTCTATGGGAGTTTATGAAGAACAACTTAATACTTTTTTAGTCAACGTATTTAATAATATATTACGTTTAGAAGAAGCAAGTCTTGCAAAAGGTGAATTTCGTAATTTATCAATTACTGAAATGCATGTTATTGAAGCGGTTTATGAAAGTTTGGAACATAACTCAAATTCTATGGCTGAAATAGCAAACCGACTGGCAGTCACAGCCAGCACTCTGACCACTTCTGTTAAAACCTTAGAACAAAAAGGATACCTTTTACGGACAAAAATGCCTGCTGATAAACGAAAAGTGATGGTAACTCCTACCCCCTTATCAGAAAAGGCATACAAAAAACATAAAGAATTTCATAGAGATTTGGTCAGCAGTGTTTCCAAAGAATTATCTGAGGAAGAAATGTCTGCACTAACCCAGGCATTAAGCACATTGGATAATTTTTTTAATCAAGGCGGTATAGCGCCAGAATCGAGGTAATTATGATTAAAATTATAACGGATTCCACATCAGATATAAGTCAAGAACAAGCAAAAGAATTAGGAATTACAGTTTTACCTTTAAAAGTAATATTTAAAGATGGAGAATACGAAGATGGCATCGATCTTCAGAACGATGAATTTTATAATAAATTAGTGAATTCTGATTCCCTTCCTTCTACCAGTCAGCTAATCCCGGAACAATTTATACCTCTGTTTGAGGAGGCAAAAAACAATCAGGATTCTGTTGTTGTTATTACCCTCTCTTCATATCTTAGCGGTACCTATCAAAGTGCCGTTATTGCAAAAGATATGTGTGAATATGATAACATCCATATTGTTGACAGCCTAAGTGTTACTTTGGGATTACAGATTTTAGTCAGAGAAGGGGTTGATTTGCAAAAGAAAGGATATTCAGCAGAAGAAATCGTAAAAATTTTAGAAACAAATAAGCGTAAAATTCATGTATTTGCCTTGGTGGAAACATTGGAATACCTGAAAAAGGGAGGCAGACTATCCGGTGTCAGTGCTTTAGCAGGAACCATACTGAATATAAAACCCATTGTAGAAGTAAAAAACGGGAAAGTAGATGTGGCAGGGAAAGCTCGGGGACTTACCGGTGCTTTTAGTAAAATGATTAAATTCATAGAGCAGTACGGCGGAATGGATACTTCTAAATATTATTGTCTCGGATATACCGGTAAAAAAGAGAATTTAAACGCCTTTTTGGAATATGCTAAAGATAAGCTTGATTTAAAAGACGGACTAATCAGTCCTATCGGTTCTGTTGTAGGAACTCATGCCGGTCCCGGTGTATGTGGAATTGCTTTTTATGATATCGGTGTTTCATAATATAACATATTCTTATATAGATTTAAGATAACATTTTTATTTGTTATCCCTTAAATCTTGTACTCCCTCAAGAACCTCAGAATGGCAAATCCTCCCACAACCCATTCTGAGGTTTAACTTTTACAAGATTATGGTTGTTTCATTTTTCACCGGGTTCATGGCTAGTATTCATATAAATTTGAAAATTGACTTTTTCTCCTATACATGATATTATTACATAGTTATAAAACCGTAAATATTAGAATTAATTATCAATTAAACATGAAAAAGATAATTATAATGCTACATTTACTTAATAAAGCACAGTAAGGAGGAAATCTACATATACTAGTTTTATAACAGGGCAACTAGCAACACAATCAACCCAAGATTGGATTAACAGAAATGTTTAAATTAGCGCCATGTACCTCTATTGGGTCAGTTTTTTAGAGGTTAACGAGGTAGAGGGTTATCGAAGTATTCGGCGGATGCTCTCTCGTGTTTCCGGACACGTAATATGTTGATAAAGCAATGGGTAACCATGGGACAAAAGCAGCATAACCGGAAAATGAATTAGATACTTCAATGACTTCGGATATAGATTATTAACATAATCTATTATTAGTAATCTTTTTAATAAGATCTCATTTAACCGAAGCTTAGTTGTGTTGTGAATTCATCTGTTTACTATCTCTCATTAAAACCTTTCAAAAAAATCCTTGTAATCCATAAATTCAAGCATATAAACCCTTGCTTTTCTGCAAGGAATTGTCAGAGTTTTTAATTGAGATAGGTATAAGAACATTGAAAATTGAATAAAAAGGAGACATAATTATGTGTGGAATTATTGGTTTTACGGGACAATCACAGGCAAAAAATGTATTACTGGAAGGTTTAGAATCCTTGGAATACCGTGGTTATGACAGCGCAGGAATGGCATATTTCAACGATAATGTAATTCATACAATTAAAACTACCGGAAAAGTTTCTTCCCTACGAAAAAAAGTAGAAGCTGCTCCAAAATTTCATAGTACCTGTGGAATAGGACATACCCGCTGGGCAACCCATGGAGGTGTATCCCATATCAATTCCCATCCTCATACTTTTGGAAAAGTTACTTTAATTCATAATGGAATCATCGAGAATTATCATGAACTTGAAACAATGCTGGCCGCAGAAGGAAAACACCCGGTGTCCCAGACTGATACCGAAATAGCCGCTATGTTAATAGATCATTTATATCAGGGAAATCCTATGGAAGCCTTAAAAAAAACAATGGAATTTCTGGAAGGAGCTTATGCCTTTTGTATCCTATTGGAAGATAGACCGGGTGTAATATATTGTCTGCGGAATGGAAGTCCTTTGGTTGCCTGTCATTGTGAAGAAGGTTCTATTATTGCCTCCGATATGGTTGCCTTAATTAAGTATTCCAAAGAATACTTTGTGTTGCCGGAACAGCATATTGCAACCCTGACAAAAGATCAGATAACCGTCTTTGATATAAATGATAAAGTAGTTACCCCTAAAATGCTTTATATGAATTGGGATATATCTTCTGCTATGAAAGGGGGATATCCCAATTATATGTTAAAAGAAATCCATGAACAACCGGAAGCACTACGTTCTACCATAATACCCCGGGTTAGAGAAGGGAACCTGCCTGATTTGTCCAAGGATGGTATACCCCATAACATCCTTGATAACGTTAACCGAATCATTATAACTGCCTGCGGTACTGCCATGCATGCAGGCTTAATAGGCAGAGTCATGTTTGAAAGACTTCTTCGTATACCGGTAACAGTTGAGATAGCTTCTGAATTCCGTTACCAAAACCCTATTATGGACAAAAATACTTTAGTTATAACCATATCCCAATCCGGAGAAACGGCGGATACTTTAGCAGCTCTTAGACTTGCTAAAGCAGGTAATGCCAAAACCTTATCCATAGTAAATGTAAAGGGATCCTCTATTGCCAGAGAAAGTGATTACGTTTTATATACCCACGCCGGTCCTGAGATAGCCGTTGCAAGTACAAAGGCCTACACCTGTCAATTATCCTGTCTTTATCTCCTTGCATTTGCCTTTGCTTTAGAAAAAGGAAGACTTTCGGAAGAAGATTGTTCAAAAGAGATGGAGAATCTGCTGCAAATCATACCTGCCATTGAAAAGACTTTAACTTTTCATTCACTGGCAGAAGATATCAGTAGGAATCTGAAAGACTGTGAAGACTTATTTTTTATAGGGCGGGGGCTAGATTATGCACTTTCCTGCGAGGGTTCCATTAAATTAAAAGAAATCAGCTATATCCATTCGGAAGCTTATGCTGCCGGAGAATTAAAACATGGTACTCTCTCACTGGTTACGGAGGGGACTCCGGTTATCGCTCTAGCTACTCAGGCCAATGTTTATTCCAAAATGATATCCAATATTCGTGAAGTACGTGCACGTGGTGCCATGGTTATATTAATTACGAATGGAAGTGATTTAATTGATTCTTCCATTTGTGATTATCACTTTGCATTACCATATCTGGCAGGTGACTTTGCCCCATTTACGGCAGCTATAGTGTTGCAGATGCTTGCTTACTATACTTCCGTCGGGCGGGGCCTGGATGTTGACCAGCCTCGTAATTTAGCAAAATCAGTAACCGTAGAATAAATGTTTTTAATCTTCTGTTTTATTATACTTTTATACTTTAACCCCTTTCAATTTTACCTTATTAAACATATAATAATGTTAAAATGTTTTTAAGTAAGAAATGTATGATTCAAAGCATAATGATATACCCTATTCATTATGCGAAGAGATTACATGCAGAAAGGATTTATAAAAATGAATGAATTTAAAGAAATTACTGCTGCTCAGTTAGAAGGCAATCCATTTCAAATGATCGGAAAAGAATGGATGTTGGTTACTGCTGAAAAGGAAGGAACAGTTAATACCATGACTGCTTCCTGGGGAGGCCTTGGCATTATGTGGGGTAAAAACGTTGCTTTTGTAACTATAAGACCTCAACGTTATACGAAGGAATTTGTAGACTTTTCAGATACATTTTCTTTAAGCTTTTATGATGAATCTTATAGAAAGACCTTAGCTTATTTAGGCAGAGTATCCGGAAGGGATGAAAATAAAATTGAGAAATCGGAGCTTACTTTAGCATACGATATTGGAACACCTTATTTTGAAGAAGCTAATACTGTGTTAATCTGTAAAAAATTATTTGCACAGCCATATTCAGAAGAAAGTTTCATTGATAAATCTATCATGCCAGATGTTTATCCCGATAAAGATTTTCATACACTGTATGTAGCTGATATTATTAAAGTTTTGGTAAAGGAATCTCAATCCTAAAAAGCTTTAATCTCCTTTCACGTACTCCAAAGGCTGTACCGTGAAAGGAGATTTTCATAAAAAGAAAGCTGTTTTCATAAAGAATCCGGTAAATGCTCTACTTAACAGATTCTTCGTGAAATCAGCTTTTTTATTATCTCTAAAGTTGCATAATAGCCTGTTTGTGGAAAAGGTATTTCACCTAACCGCCTTTTTTATATCTAAGGCTAAATAATTGCTAAAATATCAATATCCCGTTCCTTCGATAAGTCGATAAAATCAGAGTTTTGAGTTCGTACAACTGGTTTGGCTAAGTCATATTTATTAATCATAATAATTTCTGCTTTTTCTTCATTGCTAAGCAGTACCCAGTTATTGATATAAGCCTCAATTACCCTTTCTAAAAAAGTTAACAGATAGACCGGATCATATTTCTGAAGTCCTTCCTTTTCAAATATGGCTATTACTTCAAAGGGACATATGCGTCCTCTGTAAACCCTTTTTGCAGTCATAGCTTCATAAATATCAGCAATAGCAACTATTTTTGCAAAAGGTTCTATTTGACTTCTGGTTAATCCCAATGGATAGCCGCTTCCGTCACATTTTTCATGATGCATTAATGCAGCACGCTTAACTCTGACATCAAGGTCTTGGTGCTTTAAGATAAAATAGCCTTTATTGGTATGCTCTTTTACACGTAAATATTCTTCGGGAGTTAATTGAGAAGGTTTTGTAATAAGTTCCTGAGGTATCATTAATTTACCGATATCATGCAACAGCCCGGATAAAGCTAATAATCTGGTCTCAGAAAGCGAATATCTCATCCATCCCCCCATTATATAGCAAAGCAGGGCTACATTAACGGAATGTATGTAAGTATCGTCATCATATGTCCTCATACAATTTAGCATGTCAATTACATGCAGACCATTGCGACTTTCCACTAAGATTGCTTCTATCTCTGAAACAAGCCTCTCTGTGTCCAATTGTTCATTGTCTTTTATAATTGTGTCCAAATAATTTTTTAAGCTATTTGCATAGCTAACAATAGAATCTTGAAAACATATAAATTCCTTAGTTCTCCGAACTTTTTCATGGTAGGACATATTATCTTCACTAACCGGCTCATCTTGAGGAATATGCTCTTCCTCTTCCTGTACATAGGCATTCTTTTCATTGGAAGCAAAAACTTTCAGTTCCCTTACACCATATAATTTTAAACGAATAATACTACGCTCTGTAAGCTCTGTATTCTTTTCAATTAACAATTTGTTCTTTGCAAAAATATCTGTTGCCGAAATCATTCCTACAACCGCTTGCTCGCTAGAAATTCGTTCAATATTCATATTTCCCCTTTTCTCCTTTCAAAATCTGAAAATTTTGTACATAACAAAATCTCCGATTTAAAGAAATAAATTCTTTAGACCTTACAGACAAAATGATCCATTGCGGCATCCTAAATAATGGATGAAAAAGTTCAAATGATAATTCCATTCCTTCCATTATTCATTTAGAATTATTTGAAGTTCTTCCAAGTGTATAGATGCTTTTTCTTCAAACTTCCCTCTGGTTCAATTTAAGCTTTTTGATCTTTACACAAAATCTAATATATAACTTCCTGTAAAAAAAGCCCCCTTGCTTCCGCTGTAGGACCGGCTATTTCACGGTCCTTAGAATCAATGACTTCCTTTATAAAATCAGGTTCCATATTACCCGCTCCTACTTCCATTAAAGTTCCTGCTATGATTCTAGCCATATTAGGCCAGAAATCGTCTGCTTCAATGGTAATTACAATTTCATTTATATCTGAATAAATATCTAGCTTATGAATGGTTCTTTCTGTAGACTTTTTCATTCTTTTATTATCAGAAAAGGCTTTTAAATCATGCTTTCCTATGAAATGCTTTGCAGCTTGTCTCATTTTCAAGGAATCCAGTTTATGAAAGCTATAATAGTTATATTTACGTTCAAATACGGAAGGAACTTCACCCATAGATATTTTATATTCATATCGAAAAGCTTTTGCATTAAAACTGCTATGAAATCTTTCAGGAACCTCAGATACCTCAAGTACTGCAATATCTCTTGGCAAGAAACGATTTAGATAATGTTTTATTTCATATAATTTCATGTCCGTATTGGTATTAAAATTAGCAATCTGGTTATAAGCATGTACCCCTGCTTCTGTTCTTGCAGCACCTATTAACTGAATCTGTTCATTTTCCATCTTGCTTAATACGCTTTCAATCTTATCCTGAATCGTAATGCTTTTGGGATTCCCCTGCTGCTTTTGCCATCCATCATACCTTGAACCATCATATTCTATTACTAATTTTATATTTCGCATAATTACTCCTTATACATACATATATCGAACTTTTTTTCAATTACTTTAATCTTATGGTTGTACCATCAATTATCTTTATTATCCATTATATTGGTTAAAATGTCTAGGAGTTTCTGCAAAGAATTACATAAAAAACTACCTTGCTTTTTCAGCAAGGTAGTAAAATACTGTCTATTATATTTCAAATAATATATCTCCATATGTTGGAACCGGCCATAATTCCTTATCTACGATTAATTCTAATTCATCAATAGGTGCTCTTAGTTCTGACATGGCAGGAAATACCACTTCCCTAAAGTAGAAAGCTTGTTCCTTTCCTTCTTTAGAGCCGGCCTCTTCTACATAAGATGTAAGTTTATACGCTGCCTCCTTCGCTTCTGCTAATAAAGAAGAGGTTCTCATTAATAAATCTTCCTGAACACTTATATCTGCCTGAGGGCATGCAACTTTAATAGTGGAAATAGATTCTGCCAGTTTTGTTACATATTTAATTACTGCAGGAATGAATTTCTTATTTGTCATTTGAATCATAGTTTTTGCTTCAATATTAATGGCTTTTGAATAGGTTTCATATTCAATTTCTGCCCGGGAATGAAGCTCAGCTTCTGAAAACACATGATGCTTTCCAAACAATTTTATTGATTTTTCTGTTGTTAAAGCACTTACTGCCTCAACCATGGATCTAATATTGGGTAATCCTCTTCTCCTGGCTTCCTCCACCCACTCATCACAATAGCCATTACCGTTAAATACTATTCTTTGGTGTTCTGTTACTGTTTTCTTAATTAGATCATGGACTGCTAAATCAAAATTATCTGCTTTCTCTAATTCATCTGCCATTTCACATAACACATCTGCAACAATTGTATTTAATACAGTGTTTGGCCCTGCAATTGACATAGAAGAACCAACCATTCTAAATTCAAATTTATTACCGGTAAATGCAAAAGGTGAAGTACGGTTTCTGTCCGTAGCATCCTTTCTGATGGATGGTATTGCATGAGATCCTACGCTGATTCTTCCTCCCTGCTTACTTCTGGTGGCCTCACCTGTTTCAATTAATTGGGTCAGCACATCTGCCAGCTGGTCACCTAAAAAGATAGAAATAATTGCAGGAGGAGCTTCATTTGCTCCTAATCTGTGGTCATTTCCTGGTGTGGAGGCTGACTGGCGAAGTAGATCTGCATGTTCATCTACTGCTTTTAATACTGCTGCTAAGAATAATAAAAATTGTACATTCTCATGGGGTGTCTTTCCCGGATATAAAAGATTTTTGCCTGTATTGGTTACCATAGACCAATTATCATGTTTTCCGGAACCATTTAAACCTGCAAATGGCTTCTCATGAAGAAGGCATGTTAGACCATGATGATTAGCAATTCTTTTCATTAATTCCATGGTTAACTGGTTGTGGTCTGTTGATATATTGGCAGTTGTATAAATAGGAGCTAACTCATGCTGTGCAGGAGCCACTTCATTATGCTGTGTTTTTGCCAAAACTCCCAACTTCCACAACTCTTCATTTAATTCTTTCATAAAGACAGCAACTCTTTCTTTCAGAATTCCAAAATAATGGTCATCTAATTCCTGTCCTTTTGGGGGCATTGCACCAAATAAAGTTCTTCCTGTAAATATTAAGTCTTCTCTTGCTAAATACTTTTCTTTATCTATTAAAAAATATTCCTGTTCAGGACCTACCGAACATGATACATAAGTTACATCACTGTGACCAAATAATTTAAGAATACGAACAGCCTGGTTACTTAAAGCCTCCATAGAACGGAGTAAAGGGGTTTTCTTATCCAGGGCTTCACCTGTATAAGAACAAAAGGCAGTTGGTATACAAAGGGTGACTCCGGAAGCATCTTCTCTTAGGAAGGCCGGAGAAGTGCAATCCCATGCCGTATAGCCTCTTGCTTCAAATGTAGCTCTAAGACCGCCTGAAGGAAAGGAGGAAGCATCCGGTTCGCCTTTAATTAATTCTTTACCGGAAAACTCCATAATTACTTTGCCGTCTACTGTAGGGCTGATAAAGGAATCATGTTTTTCTGCAGTAATTCCTGTCATTGGTTGAAACCAGTGAGTATAGTGAGTTGCACCTCTTTCAATAGCCCAATCTTTCATTGCATTGGCAACTACTTCTGCAACTGCCGGATCTAAATCCTCACCGTTTTCAATTGTTTTCTTTAATGCAATATACGTTTTCTTAGGAAGACGTTCCACCATAGTTGCATCATTGAAAACGTCAATACCAAATATTTCAGTTAATTTTCCTGCCATTCGAATTAAACTCCTTCCATTTCCTGTTATCTGTTATACTTTAAACAATTTAAACTACTATGTCAATCTTGATCCGTAGAAATACATTTCGAAATATATCATAGCTGTTTGAATGAAAAAAGTGCTCTCAATAGAATTTGAGAACACCTTTGCTCTAACGAAATTTCGCCTATAAATAAGATATCACGTTTCTTAAAAAAAGAAAAGACTTTTTTATAATTTTTTAATATTTTCTTTATACTTTTTATTAACTTATATTTATAAGCAGAAGTTATAATTATATTTTATTTAGAAGATATTGTTATTTACGCATTGTAATCTCCAATTGATTAAAAGGTATGGTAATCTGATTTTTATCAAAAGCATTTTTGATTTCTTCCAGGAGTTCCCACTTTAATTTTAGATAATCATCATTTAAAACCCATACCCGAATTCCTATACTAACAGAATTTATATCCAAAGAATTCACAAATACATTAATATCCTTATCTTTTATTATCTTTTCATTTTGATTCAGGATATCCATAATTACTTCTTTTACTTTCTGGATGTTCTCCCTGTATTCAATAGAAACTGTCAAATCCAAGCGCCTTGTAGCTTCATTGGACGCATTAATAATGTTCGAATTGGAAAGGGCACCATTTGGCATAACCAGCAGCTTATTATCTGCCGTATGAATCTTGGTATAAAAAATATCAATAGCGGTTACCGTTCCTTCATTAGTCATATTTCCAACCGTTCCGGTAGTTATAATATAATCCCCCACACGAAAAGGCTTTAAAATTAATATTAAAACGCCCCCTGCAAAATTAGATAGCCCGCCTTGTAAAGCCAAACTGATACTTAAACCAGCAGAACCAATAATTGCTACTATGGTTCCGCTTTCTATTCCAAACAAAAAGATAATACCTTGGGTAAATAAGATCGTGTGTAGTATGGCTTTAACCAATGCAAGTAAAAATCCTGAAACGCTAATTTCAATTTTGGACCGGTTAAAGAACTTCTCCAAAATACGGATGACATACTTAATAATCTTTTTTCCAATAAAGATCATTACCGTAACAAACAATAATTTTATTAAAAAGTCCAGTCCTCTATCTGCTATATCCTTAATAAATCTATCAAAATCAAGGAAAGTTTCCTTAGTTGTTCCAGCCTCTAATATAGGTAAATATCTCATTATGCTATAAATCCTTTCTGACTTCAATAAAAATAATTACCCCTTATTCACTCCCTCTATTCCGGATAGATTGGATACTCCCTCTTTTGTCTGCATATCTGTGGGCATACAAGTATATATGGATATTCCAAGAGGGGGAACTGTCACATGAATAGAATTCTCCCTGCCGTCTGCTTCTTTTTTCTTGGAAGTCTTTAACCTTGGATTAACATTACCATGTCCTCCATAGATTTCTTTGTCACTATTAAAAATCTCTTTGTATTTTCCTGCAAAAGGTACACCCATTGGAAAATCCTTATATACTACAGGTGTAAAGTTACAAAGAACCAATAAGGTGTCTTCTGGCCTTTCTGTTTTTCTGGCAAATACTATAATACTGTGGTCTGCATCCATACAACTAATCCATTCAAATCCCTCTGATTCAAAGTCCAGTTGATACAAAGCAGGATATTTGGTATATAATTTATTCAGCTCTTTTACATAGCGGTTTAGTTTTCTATGGTTTTCTTCACTCAGAAGTTCCCAGTCCAGATCTTTGTTTTCATTCCACTCATTCCATTGGGCAAAGTCCTGTCCCATGAATAACAATTTTCTGCCGGGATGTGCCATCATAAAGCCGTAAGCCACACGTAAGTTATCAAACTTCTGCTCTGTATCTCCCGGCATTTTATTAATCATGGAGCCTTTTTCATGAACTACCTCATCATGTGAAAATACTAATATAAAATTCTCGCTATATGCATAGATCATACTGAAGGTAAGTTCCCCATGTCTGCCTTTACGAAACAATGGATCGCATTTCATATAACCCAGGAAGTCATTCATCCATCCCATATTCCATTTCATATCAAATCCCAGCCCGCCATTCTCTGCCTCTTCTGTGACTTTTGGCCAGGCGGTGGACTCTTCTGCAATTAATATGGCTTTGTATTTTCGTTTTTTAAAGATAGAATTGAGATGTCTTAATAGTTCTACTGCTTCTAAATTTTCATTGCCGCCATAGATATTAGCTACCCATTCCCCATCTTTCTTTCCATAATCCAGATAGAGCATAGAAGCAACTGCATCCATGCGGATACCATCTACATGATATTTTTCTACCCAGAACAATGCGTTGGCAATAAGAAAATTAGATACCTGAGGCCTTCCGTAATTATAGATTAAAGTTCCCCAATGAGGATGGGATCCTTGCTTCGGATCTAAATGCTCATACAAACAGGTTCCGTCAAAATTAGCCAAACCGAAAGCATCTCTTGGAAAATGTGCAGGTACCCAATCAAGGATAACACCAATTCCCTTCTGATGCATATAATCCATAAAATACATAAAGTCATATGGAGTACCGTATCTTGCAGTAGGTGCATAATATCCGGTTACCTGATACCCCCAGGAACCGTCATATGGATGCTCCATAATAGGTAATAATTCAATATGGGTATATCCCATGTTTTTTACATAACTTGCCAGTTTAGGAGCAATCTCCCGGTAATTATAAAATTCCCTTCCATCCTCCGGCTTGGGTTTCATCCAGGAGCCTAAATGGACTTCATATATGGTCATAGGTTCCTTCTTAAAATCCCATTCTTCCCTATCCTTTAACCATTTTTTATCCTTCCATGTATACTGGTTTATATCACATACAATGGAAGCTGTATTGGGGCGGAGCTCTGCAGCATTCGCATATGGATCTGCCTTAAGAAAGGTAAGTCCACCCTGTCCCTTTAACTCATATTTATATAGTTCTCCTGACTTTATTCCCGGGATAAATAATTCAAAGATACCAGAATCCCCCAAACGCCTCATGGGATGTCTTCTTCCATCCCAGTAATTAAAATCACCTACCACACTGACTCTAATAGCATTAGGTGCCCAAACAGCAAACAGAACACCAGATATTCCGTTGTTCTCCATAAGATGGGCACCTAGTTTTTCATAAATTTCATAGTGGATACCGTTGGAAAAGCGATTCATATCCAACCCATCCAAAACCGGTTCAAAAGAATAAGGATCAAATAATTCTTCCTTTGTATTATTATCATAAGTTACCAGATAAGTATATGGTTCCACTTTTTTAATAGGCAGTAAAACAGCAAAATAGCCCTCTTCTTCAAAAAGTTCTACGCTTTCGTTCTTCTTAGAGAATCTTACATTCTCCATGACATAGGTATTTTGGCTGCTCTTTAGTTTAACAGCTACCTCTTTTGCAGTGGGAATATATGCCTGAATCAAAACTCCATACTTTGTTTCATGTGCACCCAGGATACTATGTGGATCATCATGTTCTGAGTGAATGATTGTTTTAGCCCCTTCCCAATCCATCAACTTGTAAAGTGCTTCCATTGGAATCCTCCTGCTATTTTAATTACAAAGCTTAACCAATACTTATTTCTGCGGTCTTATTCCAAATACCATTCATCTATTTTGGGACCTTCTCCATCTTCCGATTTGGGAATATATTTTTTAAATACCCTTTCTAATGGAAGAGAACATAATAAGAGGCAGATTCCTGAAGAAAAGAATAGGAATATAGGCTGCATCCACGCAATAAAAGCAAAACATCCAACAATAAGCAGCATAAGAATCGTAGTTGGCAAATGTTTTACAGACATAAGAAAAGCTGTTTTCAGTATCTGCAATTTACCCATAGTAAATCTTGATAATAGTGGAAATACATAAACTGTACCGCACAGCATGATAAAAGAAAATGCTGAAAATACAGCTAAGAAAATAAATCTCATATTGGCATCTTCCATAGCTTTGGCAAAATTCAGATCTATATACAATATGTAATATAATGCCATTAAAATAATGCCAAGAACCATACCGTTTAAAAAGTTCATTTTAAAAGAATGAAAAAATTCCCGAAATAAATATCCTCTTTCTCTTCTGATTACTTTTACTACAGTATAATACAATGCCGTGGTAGCAGGACCTATAGTTATAATAGGCAGGCATAACAATAACCACAGAATACTGATAACCAATATATCCCACATCTTTCCTAAGAAGCTAAAAACGCCATTGTCCATACTAAATAAATTATTCATTATATTTCTCCTTTTGCTCTTCATAAGTTGAGATAACTATATATTACTATTTTATCATAAAAACCTGGGAAGAAAAAGTACAATTATAATAAATATAGAAGTTGATTCAACTCAGGCACAGTGCTGAATTACATAATTAAGACAGAAACGGTTTCAAACATTGTAAAGACCCACTGTCTTTGATAGGGTTTAACATACAAGAAAGCGAAGAATCCCAAGCTTCATGAGATTCTTCGCCTCTTCCGGCATCAGATGCCTAATATTTAATTATAAAATTTATTTATTTGCAGAAAGTAAAGTTAATACCATGTCTGCAGCTTCTGCACGTGTTAACTTTTCATTGGGTCTGAATTCATTCCTGTCGTTTTTAGTAATAAGGTTTAAGCCATAAGCAAGGGCTGCATATCCTATATTGGATTCTGTAATTTGGCTTTGATCAACAAAAGCAGTATTGTAAATACCTTTTACTTTTGCGATGTTATCATATCCTAATATTTGCACTGTGAATTTTGCAGCATCGATACGTGTAATTGAAGAATTATTATTGTTTAGTTCATATTGCTTATCATAATAATAGTTCAATTTAGTAAGGAATCCATTTAACTCCTTGCCGGTGATTGCCTGATCCGGTAAGAATTTATCACCTTCAAAGCCAACTCCCAGTTCTGCCAATAGAAGAATATTCTTTTCTGATTTGTGTCCCTTAATATCACTGTAGGAATATTTACCTGCATTATCTTTATATTCTTTTCCATCATAGTCTAATTGTTTACCTGTAAAAGGTGATACATATGGTGGATATAAATCATTTCTATACACTAATCTGATTTCACTTTTTACGGAATACCCCTCAGCCTGTTGTTCTACTTTAGCCTTGCCATTATAGTTGTGAATATTATTAATTTCATATATTAGTCCAAAGGTATCCATTGAATTATAATACTCATAAGCTTTCTCCGGAGATATTATATTCTTTGGTGATTCAAATTGAATGTTTTCATCCCAGTTATAAGAGAATTCATATATTTTACCAGTTATACCATCTACAGCGCCATGTATTCCATTATAGGAATAATTTATTTTTTCATGAACTCTATCATAATTGTAATAATATCCGCCGTAAATTTCCTTTTCTCCCTTATAGCCGATTATATAGGAACCTTCATTTGCAGCTAGAACTGAACTTTCAAATAGGTTTGGAATCTGATCCTTTAAGAATTTTTCTAAAATTGTCTGTCCTTGCTTTTTACTGTAATTAATCTTAGGTAATTCTTTTCCTTCCAATCCATAATAGTAGGCGTCTTTTACACTGGAGGAGAATGATATTAATTTACCGGTTTTTGCATCAACTGTGGCACTGGCATGTGGACGGTAAGTATCTCCGCCTTTCTCATTATTTACTTCTCTTGGATCTGAAAAATAAATATTCCATACGTATTTATCTTCTGCGCTTTTACCATCTTCTCTTATATAATGATAATCTCTATATTTGTATAAACGTGCAGATACAGACTTTGCATTTTTATCTAATAACAAATTGGAATTACCGGTTACTGCTTTAATTGCTTTGTCTTTACTGATTAATCCCTTTAAATCCTCAATTTTTGCTATTTCCTCATCAGAAAGGCCTCCATTACCAGCTGCATCAGCAGCAGCTTCTTTCTTTGATTGATTCTCAGTAGTATTCACCCATTGATTTTGGGTTGTATAGATTTCACCAGTTTTTGCATCTACAGAAGCGTAAGATAATTCCGGTGAATACACAAGGAATGCCTTAATGGTTGTATTACCTTTATCATCTGTTTCATATGCATTCTGATAAGACAATTTCATGGTTACTTTTTTGCCTAATTTCTCGGAAGCTTCTTTTTCGGAAATTTTTACATCGGCAGAGGGAACCTTTACATCAAACAGCCAATTTAATTCATAAGAAGTTACTTTACCTGTTTCAAAATTTACACCTACAGTAACGGTATTATCTGGCATAGGAATTTTATTTTCCACACGTCTGAAAGTATAAACATATTGACTGGAATAACTTCCATAGGATTCTGCTTTCACAAATTCTATTTTATCTGCAACTTTAGGTTCAATTTTCTTAATAAAATCCATTGCAGTAGACTGCAATTCTGATTTTAAATACTTAGGAGTTGACCTACCATCCTTATTATCATTGAAATTATACCTTATAATGTTGTCGTTTTGGTCAACACTAACCGTAATATTTTGAGAATAATCCTCATTACTCCAGTTTAAATACCAATAAGCATTTTCATAAGCATTTTGAGTATTATAATAATAATCAAATTTGATCATTTCTTTTGGAATAAAAAGCTTTGCTTTTACAACTTTAATAACTGATTCCAGTTTTTTATCCGTGGGCTCTGTGACACTATTTCTGGCTTGTGTTCCTTCCACCGCCGCTATTCCAGCAGCGTTAACTGGTAAACCGGTAAATAGCATACAGCCAATTAAAGCCAAAGGTATTATTTTTTTCTTTACCATTTTGTTTCCTCCTTCAATTTCTAAATCAAATTTCTTATATATTTTTTGATATACATTAGACGAAGTAAATTATGGTATAGTTCCATAAATTTAGCAAAAAGTTTTTAATTTTTTAAATTTGAATTATTTGCAAAGTAACAGTTTTAAAAAACAGGAAAAGCAGCCTTGCTTTCATCTAAATTAATATTGCGAAATACTTCAATTTATACTATCATTAAAATAATGCATGATTATACAAAGGAGACTATATTTATGAGCACAAAACAAAAAGCATTAAAATCAGCATTTCCTCATACCATACCTGTTTTAACCGGTTACCTTGTATTGGGAACAGCCTTTGGCATTTTGATGAATAGTAAAGGATATTCAAGTGTCTGGGTTGTATTAGTAAGTTTATTCATATATGCCGGCTCCATGCAATTTGTTGCAGTCAGCTTGATTGCCGCCGGTTTTCATCCTTTCTATACTTGTCTTATGACCTTAATGGTAAATGCAAGACATTTATTTTATGGAATCTCCATGTTATCTAAGTTTAAAGGCATGAAAAAAAAGAAACCATATCTAATGTTTGGGTTAACGGATGAAACCTTTTCCATCTTATGTTCTGCCCAGCCTCCTGAAGGAGTGGATAGAGGTTGGTTTATGCTATTTATAACTTTATTAAACCATATATACTGGATAACCGGTTCCTTAATAGGCAGTGTTGTAGGAGGCCTAATTACTTTTAATACGAAAGGAATTGACTTTGTACTTACCGCCTTATTTGTAGTAATATTTATTGATCAATGGAAATCTGCAAAAAACCACATACCTGTTCTCATAGGTGTTGGCTCTTCAATGCTTTGCAGATTATTGTTTGGAGCAGATAGCTTCATTATCCCCTCCATGCTCCTAATCCTTTTATTAGTTACCGTCTTACAAAAGAAAATCCAAGGGAGGAATTTAATATGACATTTACAACTAGGCAATCCATTCACTTTTTTGGAATTATCAGTATTACCACTATTTTTATCAGAATATTGCCTTTTCTTATATTTCCTGACCATAAAGAGACCCCCAAATACATAACCTATCTTGGCAAAGTCTTCCCATATGCTACGATTGGAATGCTTGTTGTTTACTGTTTAAAAGATATATCTTTTAAAGCAGCTCCCTTTGGTCTGCCGGAAATAATATCCGTAGGGGTTATTGCCCTATTACATTTGTGGAAAAAGAATACCCTTTTAAGTATAGGTGCCGGAACGGTATTATACATGGTACTGGTACAATTAATATTTATATAAATAATAAATCTGAACCCCAGTTATTATGCGCCAAAACTTCTTTACAAACCATGGTAACAAATTGTATTAGTTTTCATGCTTTGTAAGAAGTTGGGCAATTCGGGAATTTGTAATAATTTTTTATCTATTACCAAGAATCCCCTGTAGATTATCATGATTCTTTTATATTCTATGTATGAATAAACCGCTTCTTAATTTCGGTTCAAACCATGTGGATTTTGGGGGCATTAATTTACCTGCATCCGACACTGCAAATAATTCATCAATTCCGGTAGGATACATGGAGAATGCCACTGCCATATCTTCCTTTACCCTTTTTTCCAATTCTTTTAATCCCCGAATACCTCCGATAAAATCAATTCTTTTATCTGTACGGGGATTGCCTATTCCTAAAATCGGTGATAAGAGATAATTTTGCAATATGGAAACATCCAGAGACTCTACCGGATCATTACTACAAACGGTTTCTTTGATCACTAGCCTATACCATCTATCTTTAAGATACATTCCAAAGCTGCCTTTACTATCTGGGTTCCATGCTTCCTTACCAAGTTCCTCTATCGTGAAACCTTCAGATACTTTATCCAGGAATTCCTTAATGCTAAGTCCATTCAGATCTTTTACCACACGGTTATAAGGTAAAATCATTAACTGGTCTTCCGGAAATAGCACCGATAAAAAATAGTTAAATTCTTCTGTTCCATCATATTCCTCACAGGACTCTCTCCTTTTTAAGCCCACCTTTACCGCAGATGCGGCTCTATGATGTCCGTCAGCAATATAAATATTACCTATAGCGTTAAATTCCTGTTGGATTATTCCAATTCTATCCAAACCGTCTATTCTCCATACATTATGGGTAATACCGTCCACTGCTGTAAAACCATATAAAGGTGTTGACCTTTTCACTTCATTAATTACAGCATTTATCTTACTATTGGAGCGATAGGCCAGAAAAATAGGTCCCGTCTGGGCACTACAGGTGTCTACATGACGAATTCTGTCAAGTTCTTTATCTTCCCTTGTTTTCTCATGTTCTTTAATAACCTTGTTTAAGTAATCATCAATGGAAGCACATGCTACAAGGCCGGTTTGGGCTCTGCCCTTCATTATTAATTCATATATAAAGTAACATTCCTGTTTATCTTCTATAAAAATACCGGCCCTAATGTTTTCCTCTAACAAGTCTTTTGCTTTTTGGTATACCCGAGTATCATACATGTCTACACTGTCATCAAACTGGGTTTCTGCCCTGTCAATCTTAAGAAAGGATAATGGTTCCTTCTCTACCTCTGCTTTTGCCTCTGCACGATTATATACATCATAAGGTAAAGCAGCCACCCTGCTTGCAACTGTTTCATTAGGTCTTATACATTGAAAAGGTCTAATATTTGCCATGGTATATTCTCCTTACTTTTATATTTATTTTACTATATTTATACAAATATGCAAGTTACATATAGTTCTTAACGAAAAAAGGATTTTGTAAAGTACAAAATCCCTTTATTATTCATGTATTAACTAATAAAATAAAGTTATATTACCCTAACCTTCAGAACACCCTCTATTTCACTAATTTTTTCTTCAATGGCAGCTGACAACTCTTCTTCAATATCAATTACGGTATAAGCATAATCGCCTTTGCTCTTATTGATCAAGTTAGAAATATTAATATTTTCAGAAGATAGAACACCTGTAAACTGTGTTAACATATTAGGAATATTTTTATGATTTATGGTAATACGTTTTCCCGATGGCAATGCTCCCGCATCACAATTAGGATAATTTACGGAGTTTTTGATCGTACCGGTTTCCATATATTGTTTCAGCTGTTTTACAGCCATAACAGCACAGTTATCTTCGGATTCTTCTGTTGATGCACCTAAGTGAGGAATTGCTATAACTCCTTCCATTCCTGCTGTTTTTTCATTAGGGAAGTCTGTTACATAGCATTTCACTTTACCTCTCTTAAGGGCAGCTTCCATATCATTATCATTTACTAATAAATCTCTTGCAAAGTTTAAGATAACAACTCCATCTTTCATCATGGCCATAGTATCTTTATTAATCATTTCTTTGGTATCCGGTAATAAAGGAACGTGAACGGTAATATAATCACAGGTATGATAGATTTCTTCCTTTGTTTTTACATATTTTATATCTCTGGATAAATTCCATGCATGTTCTAATGAAAGATAAGGATCATATCCATATACCTCCATACCTAATCCGTTTGCTGCATTAGCAACTAAAACCCCTATGGCTCCAAGTCCAATAACACCTAGCTTTTTCCCAAGAATTTCTCTTCCTGCAAATTGGGATTTTCCTTTTTCCACTAATTTAGCCACGTCCGGATCATCTTTTATAGATTGAACCCAATTAATACCCCCTACTACATTACGTGAGGCCAACATTAAACCGGCCATTACTAACTCTTTTACACCGTTGGCATTGGCACCGGGAGTATTAAATACAACAATACCTTTTTCTGCACATTTATCAAGAGGAATATTATTTACTCCTGCGCCGGCTCTGGCAATTGCTTTTAGGTCAGCAGGCAAATCCATTTCATGCATGGAGGCACTTCTAACAAGAACCGCTTCCGCTTCTTCCACGGAATCTACCTGTTTATAATCATCGGTGAATAAATTCACACCTACAGCAGCTATAGGATTTAAGCATTTATAATTTACCATAACAACCTCTTTTCTGGCACTTTAGCGCCTTATAATAGAATGGCAGCTTTGTACATCAGTACAAATTGCCGGTTGAAACATTGATTTTTAACTTAATCTCGATTTTGGCGCTTTAACGCCTTTTTAATTGCATTATTTTATGTTTTCTGCCTCAAATTTCTTCATAAATTCCACTAATTTTTCAACACCTTCTATTGGCATTGCATTATAAATACTTGCACGCATACCACCAACGGTTCTGTGGCCTTTCAAGTTCTCAAATCCTGCAGCCTTTGCTTCTTTTACGAATTTGGCGTCTAATTCTTCATTGCCAGTAACAAAAGGTACATTCATTAAGGAACGATCTGCTTTTCTTACAGTTCCCTTAAATAATTTACTTTGATCTAAGTAATTATAAAGAACGGCTGCTTTCTTTTCATTATATTCCTTCATGGCAGCTAAACCGCCTTTTTTCTTAAGCCATTTAAATACTTTGCCGCAGATGTAGATTCCGTATGCAGGAGGTGTATTATATAAAGATTTATTATCCCCGTGTATTTTGTACTGCAGCATGGTTGGTGTACCAGGTAGGGTATCTTCTGTAATCAGATCTTCCCGAATAATAACAATTACAACACCGGCGGGGCCTACATTTTTCTGAACTCCCCCATAGATAATACCGTACTTTGTTACATCAACCGGTTCTGACAAGAAACAGGAGGATACATCCGCTACAAGGATTTTTCCCTTGGTATTAGGTAAGGTTTTATATTTGGTTCCATATATAGTATTGTTCTCACATATGTAGACATAATCAGCATCTTCACTTATTGGAAGGTCTGAACAGTCCGGAATATAGGAGAAAGTTTTATCTGCCGAGGATGCAATTGCATTGGCTTTGCCGAACTTTTTGGCTTCCTCATAAGCTTTTTTTGCCCATTGGCCAGTTATAATATAATCTGCTACTTTATTCTTCATTAAATTCATAGGAATCATAGCAAACTGTTGTGAAGCACCGCCTTGTAAAAATAATACCTTATAATTATCCGGTATGTTCATCAAGTCTCTTAAATCCTGTTCTGCTTCTTCAATAATTGTTTCAAATGCTTTTGATCTATGGCTCATCTCCATAACCGACATACCAGTGCCCTTGTAATCAAGCATTTCTTCTGCTGCTTCTCTCAATACTTCTTCAGGTAATACTGCAGGACCTGCTGAAAAATTATAAACTCTACCCATTTGAATATCCTCCTTTTATCTCTATCATAACTTTTACATTATCCATTTAACGCTTGAACACTTTAACACATTATAGAACTTGGTTAAATTTTAGTCAATATGGTATTAGTCATCTTTTATTATTAAATTTAATAAATTTTCCATATATTACTTATCATTGCAATTAAAACCATATTATTAAGAAACAGAAAAGAATAATTCTCTGATTTATTTTTACTTTTATACTTATCTAATTAAATTTCCCTGCCTTGCCTTTCCCTATTTCTATAATGTATTTGTACTATTTATATTCTCTTTTCTTTTTTTTATATTTCTTTTTCTTTTATTTTTCTTTTTCTTCCAGATCTTCTTCTGTAATCACTTCTTCAATTGGTGCTCCCGGTGCAACCATGGGCCAAACTTTATCATCACTTTCTATATGGCATTCAATCACAACAGGAGTATTTAAAGAAAGAGCTTCTTTTAAAACAACCTCTACTTCTTCTTTTTTTGTAATACGATAAGCTTTTGCTCCCATAGCTTCTGCCACCTTTACAAAATCTACTTTATCATGTAAGGTAGTCTGTGAATATCTTTTACCATAGAATAAGGACTGCCACTGTCTTACCATTCCTAAAACGTGATTATTAAAAATAATTTCTATAATTGGTATATTATATCTGGTGGCAGTTGCGATCTCGTTCATATTCATTCTAAAACAGCCGTCTCCTGCTATATTAATAACTGTTTTATCCGGGTTGCCGACTTTAGCTCCAATACAAGCTCCCAAACCATACCCCATTGTTCCAAGACCGCCGGAGGAAATAAAAGTTCTTGGTTTCTTATATTTTATAAATTGTGCCGCCCACATCTGATGCTGGCCTACTTCTGTTGTAATAATTGCATCACCTTGTGTCAATTCGTAAATCTTTTCCAGAATATAGGGTCCTGTTAATATTTCAGGATTATATTTTAATGGGAATTGTTCTTTCATTTCTAAAACCTGGTTTACCCATGATTCATGGTCTTGTTGTTCTAATTTTGCATTTAATCTTTTTAAAACTTCTTCCACATCACCGATGATGCTTTGGTGAATACTTACATTTTTATTAATTTCTGCGGGATCTACATCAATTTGAAGTATTTTAGCATTCTTTGCAAACTTGGAGATATTTCCGGTGACTCTATCACTGAATCTGGAACCTATAGTAATCAGCAGATCACACTTGGTTACACTTAAATTAGCCGCTTTTGTTCCATGCATACCTAACATACCTGTATATAGAATATCTTCTCCATCAAATGCACCTTTACCCATCAGAGTATCTGCAACTGGTGCATGAACTTTTGACACGAATTCTTTTACTTCATCTCCGGCATCGGAAATAACAGCACCGCCCCCTATAAAGATAACTGGTTTTCTGGCTTTCCGAATCATCTCTAATCCGGCTTGAATATCTTCTTCTAATATGGTGTCTGATTTTTTCCTGATTTTCTTAATCGGAACTTTGGTATATTCGGTTTTATTGGCTGTCACATCTTTTGCAATATCCACTAAAACTGGTCCCGGTCTTCCTGACTGTGCAATTTCGAAGGCCCTTCGTAAAGTCTCTGCTAAATTATTTACATCTTTAACAATAAAGTTGTGTTTTGTAACAGGCATAGTAATGCCTGTAATATCTACTTCCTGAAAACTGTCTTTCCCCAGTAGATTAACAGAAACATTGCCTGTAATGGCTACCATAGGAACAGAATCCATATATGCAGTTGCTATGCCAGTCACTAAATTGGTGGCACCTGGTCCGCTGGTAGCTAGGCACACACCAACTTTACCGGTAGAACGGGCATATCCATCTGCTGCATGAGAAGCACCTTGCTCATGGGAAGTTAAAATATGTCTGATTTCACTTTGATGTCTGTATAATTCGTCATATATGTTTAAAACAGATCCTCCCGGATACCCGAATATAGTATCAACGCCCTGTTCTTTTAAACATTCCACTAATATCTGCGAACCTGTTAACTGCATTCTGACCTCGATTCTAGCGCTCTTTCGCGCCTTTAATATTGACAGCAATTTGTACACCAACACAATTTGCCGTTTAAAAACTTTTTATCTATATTTCCATCTTCCTATAAAATCTATGGCATCCTGGCTTCTATTCGTAGAAGCTGGTGTGCCATAGATAGATATATCTTCTATTTCATTGTAGGGATTTCTAATATAGCTCCCCGGTTACCTGAAGTAACCATGGCAGCATAACGTGCTAAATAACCGGTCTTTATCTTTGGTTCTCTCGGCTGCCACTTTGCTCTTCGCTCTTCTAATTCCTCCTGGGAAACTTTCACATTCAAAGAATTGGTATTAATATCAATTTCAATAATATCTCCCTCTTCTACTAAAGCAATGGGGCCTCCAACTGCCGCTTCCGGAGATACATGACCAATTGCAGCCCCCCGGGAGGCTCCTGAGAAACGTCCATCGGTGATTAATGCAACGGTAGAACCTAATCCCATGCCAATAATAGCTGAAGTAGGATTTAACATTTCCCTCATACCAGGACCGCCCTTTGGACCTTCATAACGAATAACCACTACATCTCCCGGAATAATCTTACCGCCTTTAATAGCCTCTATTGCATCTTCTTCACAGTCAAATACTCTGGCAGGACCTTCATGTTTCATCATCTCAGGAGCTACCGCAGAACGTTTTACCACACCGGAATCAGGTGCAAGATTTCCTTTCAATACAGCAATACCGCCTGTCTGGCTATATGGAGCATCAATGGGACGAATAACTTCTGTATTGAGGTTAACACAACCGTCTATATTCTCTCCTACTGTTTTACCAGTAGCTGTAATTAAGTCTGTATGTAGCAGTTTCTTTTTGTTTAGTTCGTTCATAACTGCGTATACACCGCCGGCTTCATTTAAATCTTCCATATAGGTATGACCTGCCGGTGCCAAATGGCATAGGTTTGGAGTCTTAGCACTGATTTCATTTGCAATATCTACATTTAGGTCAACTCCTGCTTCATGTGCAATAGCCGGTAAATGGAGCATACTGTTAGTGGAGCATCCAAGAGCCATATCAACGGTTAATGCATTCAGAAAGGCTTCTTTCGTTAAGATATCTTTTGGTCTTATATTCTTTTCATAAAGCTCCATAATCTTCATGCCTGCATGTTTTGCAAGTCTGATTCTTTCAGAATAAACTGCAGGAATGGTTCCATTTCCTTTTAGCCCCATTCCTAAGGCTTCTGTCAGACAATTCATACTGTTGGCTGTATACATTCCAGAGCAGGAACCTGCTGTTGGACAGGTTTTGCAAGTATATTCTTCCACTTCTTCTTCTGATAATTTTCCTGCGCTATAGGCACCAACTGCCTCGAACATACTGGATAAGCTTGTTTTTTCTCCTTTTACACGCCCGGCTAACATAGGCCCTCCGCTTACGAAAATGGCAGGAATATTAATTCTTGCTGCTGCCATTAACAACCCCGGTACATTTTTATCGCAGTTTGGCACCATAACCAAGGCATCAAATCCATGTGCTATTGCCATTGCTTCAGTGGAATCCGCTATTAAGTCTCTGGTAACCAGGGAATATTTCATTCCAATATGCCCCATGGCAATACCATCGCAAACTGCAATAGCAGGGAATACAATTGGTGTACCTCCGGCCATGGCTACTCCTAATTTTACGGCTTCCACGATTTTATCAAGATTCATATGACCAGGAACTATTTCATTATAGGAACTTACAATACCAACAAGTGGTTTTTGTAATTCTTCTTTAGTTAATCCCAGCGCATTAAACAAGGATCTATGTGGAGCCTGCTGCATACCTGTTTTTACCGCATCACTATTCATATACTACCTCTTTTCTACCGTTTTATTTTACGCTGCTATTAGAATAAAATATATTTTACAGGTTTTATAAATGATTTTTTTTATCCATATTCTTATATTCATTTTCATTTCAAATGATTTGGATTTTTTCCCATTGAAATGTATATTTTTTCGTGTTGTCGTCTATAATATATCACTTTAAAATAAAAATCAATGATTTTTTAGAAATTACTTTATATTTAATAAATATTATTATGCAATTCTTTTGTAAGGGTGCTATTCTAGTTGGTAATAAAATGATTTTTATACACAATCTTTCATAATTAAATCTTCTGAAATTTAATATAACACTCCCCTTTAGTCCGCTATTTCACTGGACTTATTACTGCTTACTAAGGTAAATTTTAATTTTAAATTAAATCTCATATTTATATTTATTAACAATTATTGTGTTTTTCCAGCAATTCATGATTCAGAAATTAAAAAGTGTGTTTTACAGTCAATGACATTTGTTTTATATACAATGACATTCGTTTGGTACACATTGACATATGTTTCTTATCCAAAGACAATGTTATAATATGGTTAATTATATATATTAGTTCTTAATGGAAGATAGTATAAAAAGGGCAAAGAATAAAGTTTCTTTGCCCTCTTAAATCATTGCATATATATTTACATATTCATAAAAAACATCATAATTATTCAGTATATATACCAACAATATTAAGTAATATTTCTACCACCTTCTCCATGGACTGGATGGGTATATATTCGTATCTTCCGTGGTAATTATGACCGCCGGTACATATATTTGGACAGGGTAATCCCATATAGGATAATCTTGCACCATCGGTACCGCCGCGAATTGGTGTAATAATTGGTGTAACGCCTGCATCTTCCATTGCCTTTTTTGCATTCTCTATCAAATGAAAATGTGGCTGGATTTTTTCTTTCATATTATAGTAGGAATCTTTTATAGAAGCTTTAAAGGTTCCTTCTCCGTACTTATCATTGAGATAACTTACGATTTTAAGGAAGTTATCTTTCTTTTGCTGAAATTTCACCTTATCATGGTCACGAATGATGTAAGAAGCTTTTGCAGAATCAACTCCGCCCTCCAAAGATTCCAGCAGATAGAATCCTTCGTATTTTTCCGTATACATAGGATTTTCTTGCACCGGAAGCATTCCTTGAAACTCCATGGCAAGTAACAGGGCATTGATCATTTTGTCCTTTGCAGAACCAGGATGAATACTGGTTCCTTGTATGAATAATTTGGCACCGGCTGCGTTAAAGTTCTCATATTCAAGTTCTCCAATTTCCCCGCCGTCTACGGTATAGGCAAAATCTGCACCAAAACCTTCTACATCAAAGAAATCAACGCCTCTTCCCACTTCTTCATCCGGAGTAAAACCAATTTGAATGGTACCGTGCTTGATATTGGGATTACTAAGCAAAGTCTCCGCCATAACCATGATTTCAGCAATTCCTGCTTTATCATCTGCTCCTAATAAGGTATTTCCGTCTGTAACGATTAAATCCTGTCCAATATATTGCTTAATTGCAGGATATTGAGAAGTTTCCAACGTAATTTTCAGTTCGTCATTTAATATAATGTCTTCTCCATTATAGTTCTTTACTATTCTGGGATTTACATCTTTACCGCTGATTGCAGGTGATGTATCCATATGGGCAATAAATCCGATTACAGGTACTTTCTTATCTATATTGGAAGGTATGGTTGCGTATACATAACCATGTTCATCTGTACGAACATTAGAAGCACCTAACTCCTTTAATTCTTCAACTAATACCTTGGCTAAATTTTTTTGTTTTTCGCTGCTTGGTACTGATTCCATTTCATCTACTGACTGGGTATCTATTTTTGCATATTTAATAAATCTTTCCGTTACATGCTTCATATTAACCTCATTTCTAGCGCTTTAGCGCTTTTTAATAATCCATTCTTATTCCATTATTACAAGCTTTATGTTTTTATATACTGTTTATAAATTTATGATTGGATATTGGGAACTATTCAATTCTTCAAATACTTATATACTTTTATTGTTTGTTGTTTTTTTGTCATGTTTTATTTTCTTTCTATTTATGATAGCATACAAAAAATTAATTTTCAATGTTTATAATATTTCAATAATATTATAAGCCGCTCATGTTTAATATGTTTTCCGATTTTCAACCGGAGTTAAACATTAAAATAGCCAACATACTTGGTTATAAGAGTACAACTATAAAGCCTTTAGAAACAGATAACGTAAATGATCTATTTAATAATTTAAAAACGGTAAATTATTAAATTAAAAATACTTGTCCCATCAGGAAAGTGGCTACCAATTACCTCATTTTGTTAGGAAGCTTATGCTGCCTTTCTAAAATATCACTTCCATCTCCTGGTTAAAATTGCATCCCCGAACCCTTTAAAATATATAACTATTAAAGCTAAAGTATAAATAATATAACTAGTGGCATTGACAATCCAATTCTAAACAAAGTCATAAGGATCGATAAAGTTATAATATTTCTAAATTAGCATTAATATACTGCATAAAGGAAAACAGTGAAATAGAGTGAGTCTATGAAAAAAAAGATCATATTGGTTGTAACTATATTTATTTTAATTATAGTTGTCTTCTCTGTAAAAAATTCAATTGTTAATACCACCGCTAAGCAAGCTGAAGAAGAATCACAGGATATATTGTATCAAGATGTTATCATTACTGCTCTTTCTCCTACGATTAATACAGCAATTGAAAACTATTATAAAAATATTTTGACTGAAACACCATTATATGATAGTTCTTTCATAAAAATTTTGAATATAGAACGCCCGAATGGCTATCGTACTTGGTATTTTATCATCAATATAGAAATTAATCCATTTATCGGACCACACATACCGGTGGGTAAAGACAGGATTTCAATAGAACTTTCATCCCCTGGACTTCAAGAAATACTAACTTTCGAACATGTAAAAGACTATCCTTTGCCAGAGCGTTATCAACATCTATATTTACATTGAATGCTAAATATAGATGCTGAAGGCTTTTGATTATAAAAAAGCTTATTTGATTAAACTTTAAAATAGTCTAATTGACTATAAGGTAATGTTAAAGGTAATGTCAGGTATTTCTACACCAGTTTCAAATTCCTCCGCTAGAACCATTTCCTTGCCATACATCAATAAGATTTCCATTACTTTTTGTTTGATTTAAAAAAGCGCAAAATCATTGAAAACACTGGTTTTCACTTGATTTTACGCTTTTTATAAAATTGATATTTATTTAAACTCTCTTTAAATATTCACCAGTTCTTGTATCGATACTAATCTTGTCACCTTGTTCTACGAATAAAGGTACATAAACAGTTGCGCCGGTTTCAACTACAGCAGGTTTTGAAGCACCTGTTGCTGTATCACCTTTAAAGCCAGGCTCTGTTTCAGTAATAACCAGTTCTACAAATAATGGTGGCTCAATTGCAAAAACTTGTTTGTTATGAGAAAGCATTTTAACCATGTCATTCTCTTTTACAAATTTTAGGGTGTCGCCAATTGCCTCTTCATTTAATGCAATTTGATCGAATGTAGTAACATCCATAAAATAATATAAATCACCATCTGAGTATAAATACTGCATATCGGAACGTTCAATATGAGCTTGTGGACATTTTTCAGTTGGTCTAAAAGTCTTTTCTATTACTCCGCCATTCTTTATATTTCTTAATTTAGTTCTAACAAAGGCTGCTCCTTTACCTGGTTTTACATGTTGGAATTCTATAACCTGATAAACGTTATTCTCCAATTCAATTGTTAAGCCATTTCTAAAATCGCCTGCTGATATCATACTTGATATTCCTCCTTAAATTCACTAACCTATAGTTTATATTATCCGACAATTTTTTTCAACTATTTTTTTTATAAGAACATTAAAAATGTTAAAAAGTGTATGACTTTTTTATTCAAATTAATATAGGACTTTTAACATGAATTATCTTATACTAATTTTGGTTTTAAAACTTGTTAAAAAATCTTTGCAGAAAAGCAAAGTGGTTGTTTATACACTTGAATTCATGGGCTTTTGCCAGGATTTTTTAGTAAGGCTTAATGAGAAGATCAATATTACGATAATCACTTTAAAAATGATTAAATTAATACTTATTGCTTATCATTTAGAATCTTTATAATTGCATCAATTGCCAATATATATCCTTGTAACCCTAAACCAACTATCTGCCCTGTACATACCGGTGCAGTTACTGAAACATGTCTGAATTCTTCCCTCTTATGCACATTGGAGATATGTACTTCAATCTTTGGAACCTCAATAGATGCCAATGCATCACGAATTGCATAGCTGTAATGGGTATATGCTCCGGGATTAATAATAATTCCTTCCGTACCATCAAAGTAGGCTTCCTGAATTCTGTTGATAATATCCCCTTCACAGTTACTTTGATAAGTATTAATAAAAACAGCTTCTTTTTGTGCTTTTTCTTTTAACAGATTTAAAAGATATTCAAAGTTTTCTTTCCCATATACTTCCTTTTCTCTGATTCCCAAAAAATTAATATTAGGGCCATTAATGACTAATAGTTTCATATCTTCCCTTTCCGAGATATTTCCCAGCTTCATTCTATATAAAATATTATGTTGCTTTATACATAGCAAACAATCACATTAAAATAAATCTATAAATGTTAGCTGCAAAATATATCTAATTGAATATTGCATAACCCTATTATTTCATCTATTATTTCGTTAAAATTTTTATGATCCGTTGAAACTGAAAAATGTGCAGCCTTTTCATAAATGGGCGTCCTCTGTTGTAAAAGATCATAAACTTTTTCTTCTACATTTTCCCCGGCAAGCAATGGCCTGGAAGTATCTCCTTGTAACCGTTTCATTAATGTTTCCTGAGAAGCTTTTAGATAGATAACATGTCCCAAACGTCTTAACAGCCGGTCATTACCTTCTGTAATTGGCAAACCACCTCCTGTGGATAGAACGGTTCTTGTCATATTTTTATACAAATCACTAATTGTGGCAGTTTCTAATTTACGAAAATATTCTTCCCCATATGCTGAAAATATATTTCGTACGCTAGTTTTATTTTCCTTTTCAATTAACTCATCTGTATCGCAAAAAGAATATTGTAACTTTTTGGCTAACTGTCTTCCCACACTGGTTTTGCCACTGCCCATGAAGCCAATTAAAATAATATTATTCATATATGTTTCCTGACTTTCATTTCTCTGGTTTTGTACCAATTAATTTGCTTCTAGTTTGTTTTGACGTCTATAAAAATAAAGAACAATTCGTTCTAAATAACGTTTTAAAACAATCTGTATCTCTTCTTTGGGTCCGATTGGCTTTACAAAATAGCTTTTAATACCTACACGGTTTGCTCCATATACATCAGTAAATAATTGATCCCCAATAAACACTGTATTACTAGGCTTTGTGCCCATTAACTTCATTGCTTTACAATAACTTTTTCTGGAAGGTTTGTGAGCATCATAAACAAAATGCACTTTAATATCTTTATTAAAACTGGATACCCTTTCTTCCTGGTTATTGGATATTAAACAAACTTTAAAGCCAATTTCTTTTAACTTACTGATCAGTTCAATGGCTCTCTTGCTGGCAGGGGCACCATGTTCTACTAAAGTATTATCTATATCAAATAGCAGACCACGATATCCTTGTTTGTATAAACTTTTATAATCAATGGCATATGCAGAATCTGCAATTTCGCTAGGATAAAATTTTTGTAACATTCAAAACCTCCAGATTAATTTCCTAATTCTGTTCTTCATTATAGCAGAACTATTTATAGATTGACAAGTAGTCAAAGACTTTTTGCGTTATTTATATTATGATTCTGAGCCTGAAAGGCGAAGAATCCCACATTAGAAAGATTCTTCGCCTTTCAGGCTCAGAATGACATGTTTAGAAAGTAAATATTACTTAGAGCAAATAATATTGAAGAGAACTCTTATTATTATTACCTTTTACCCAATATATATTACCCTCTCTCTCCAGTAAATTCTCAGATATCATATCTCTTCGAATGGTACAAAAATCATCATGGTAATCAGCAATGATAATATTTACTTCCCGCTCCGTATATTTTCTATTTGGTTCAAAGGCTTTTAGAATTTCTTCATAAACAATTCTTGCTTTTTTTCTTTGAACCGGTATGGATTTTAATTTACCATATTGAAAGAAATTACCGATTACTTTATTCCTATATTCTTCTTCTCTTTCCCGCTGCTTTTTCTCCTCAGAATTTTCCTGATGGACAAAATCCATCAATGACATATTAAGCAATTGTTGGTCAATTTCGTATATCATGTAATATTGTTCTTTTTTAGAATGTACTAAACCGGCCTCCTCCATTTTCTTTAGATGAAAGGAAACGGTAGATGGTGTCAGGTTCAGTCTTTCTGCTAACAGCTCTACGTACATGGGCTCATTTATCAAATTAGATAATATAGACAACCTTGATTTGTCACCCAGACACTTAAATAGCTTTACATTGTCCACTTTCATAATAACCTCGATTCCGGCGCTTTAGCACCTTTTAACAGTATGGCAGCCAGTTCACTTTGCCGCCCTATTTGCCCAGTGCCTGAATTATTTTATAATACAACTAAATTGATTTTTCAACTGTTCTGCCACAAATAGTTTATTTTCTTCTGTAACATACTGAGTTACATCATTATATTCTTTTGCCTTTTCATAATTTATTCTCCAATTAATAGGAATCTTATCAAAGTAGCCAAAAAAATCTTCACAAAATGCAGTTGCTTTTTCTTCTTCCGTCATATTTTTTTGATTTAGAACCTTTTTTTCACTGGCTGCTATTAAAGTTTCAAAAATTTCGTAAATATTTAATTTCACCTTTTCCAGATTAGCTTCATCCTCTTTATCTTCCTGTTTCAGCACTTGGATTTGTTTCTTACACTTCTCTGCCTCTTCTGTAGAAAAATCCAGATATTCTTTTTTGATTACTTCTATTGTTTTCATATTTACACCTATTTCATATCATATGCAGAAGATATATTACTCTGCTTATAGATATTTCATTGCCACAATCTATTAGGTTGAAAGGAGGATTTCGTGGCATCCTTTCTCTTTATATATTTTCTTTCAACCCATTTAACTTCATGCTGCTATATAAGCATCTCCATATATGGCATGGATGCCCCGGCAGCCACAATCTTTAAAGGCTCTGCCTCTCTATATAACCTGTTTGTTGTCAATAAAGACTCTTCCTGTCCCCACAAAGTCCTGATGCAATGGTGCATCATTTTTACCGCCAAACATAGTATTGTTACCAATAGCTATGTGAAAAGTTCCAAGCATTTTTTCATCTAACAATTCATAGCCGGTTATTTGATCTACTCCCTCATTCATCCCTATTCCGAATTCACAAATTACATTTCCATTCATGGGAAGGCTTCCCAGATATTCATTAAACTCCTCGGAATTTGAAGTTAACATTCTTCCTTCCTTAACAGCAATGGTAATATTCTTAATTTTCTTTCTCTCCCCCGTATTTATATCTTCATAATATAAACTTTCAAAGAATATTTCACCATCTGTTTTCTCTTCTACCGGTGCAATACTTACTTCTCCGCATGGCAGATCACCATCTCCCGCATCTATCTCCCAATTACGTTCTTCTAATAACATGGTCAGCTTTTTCTGCTCTCCGGAATATATAGTCACTTCTGTTCCTTTGCCAATTCCCTCTATAAAATCTTCACATTTCTTTTTTAATGACAAATAATCTATATCGTAAGCTTTTATCATCATCTTTTCATATACTTCATAGGACAATCCCGATTCCATGGCATTCTCCATAGTAGGAATCCGCAACTGAACTAATTTTTTCTTCTGAATAAATGTCTGAAAAAGCTTTCCCATAAAGCTGCGGTACATTTCCATATTCTCTTTTGGAAAGTCAGGTGCAGGCATGACCGGTCTGTACATACAGATATCAATTACAATATCTACAGCTTCAAAAATCTTATAGTAATTGTCTGAGAAACATCCTTCTTTCATATTTTTAAATAGCTTTGAATAGTTACTTCTATCATGTTGGAATTCCATTGGTGATGCTCCCAATGCCGCAACCTGGTTACTAAATCTATGCAGAAGCTCACGATCCGTCTCTTTTCCCCAAAACTGTAATAAAACCACCTCTCCTTTTTGAACTCCTATAGCTTCTTTTAAAAGCTTAAGTATCATTTCTTCTGAAAACATATGATTTTTTTCAGTTAACATAATATCCTCCGTTCTTAAAATCATTTATCAATTCAGCTTTATTATACACATGCAAATATATTATGTCAATATGTTTTTATATTTATCAAATCAGATTTTCACTTTTAAATTGATACTGTTTATCAATACAATTATTTTAATTAAAATATTTGTAGAATGTTTCATGATTTTTCAATAACATATAGTAAATAGAAATACAACGTGGTAAAATGTGTATATGTTATATTTAATCAAAGGGGATATTCCCTCTTGCCTGGAGGCAAGTTATCCACTTACGCTATTTGCTCATAACCTCATTGGCGCTAAGCGACATTTCAGCAGGTGCCCTAACGCCTGCTGAAACAGGCAAGTTCTTACCCCCATTGCAGAAGTGGGAGTAAGGACTTGCAGAAGCGGGGAACGTCCCTGATGAGGTTAAACCGGCAGCTATCAATAAAGCTTTATATGCCGGATAAAATGTGAATGTATTATTCACTAATATATTAATGTTTATTAAAAATGGAAAAGATATGGATAAAGTAGTTCTTTATTGAGACATACTCCATTATGAAATTAAATTTTAGATATAGCAGAAAGTGAGGCTACTATGAAGAAACCTATTATCGGTCTTACACCACAGTATGATTATGAAAAAAACAGAATTTGGGTTGGTCCAAATTATCTGGAAGCTATTTACGCATTCGGCGGTATACCAATTATGTTACCTCTGCATACAGACAAGGAATCTTTAAAAACAGCAGCAAGTGTTTGTGATGGGTTTTTATTTACGGGAGGACCTGACATTAGTCCTTTTCGATATCAGGAGGAAGCCATAGCACAATGTGGAGTTGTGGTGCCGGAACGGGATAAGATGGAGGAAGATTTATTTTCCGGCATTATTGATACCGATAAGCCTGTTCTTGGTATTTGCAGGGGAATGCAAATTATGAATGTATTCTTGGGAGGAAACCTATATCAGGATCTCTCAGCCCAGTTTTCACCCCCTGTACAGCTAGCTCACTCACAAACCTCCGGTAACTCTGTGTTATCACATTATGTTATTATTGAAAACGGAAGTTTGCTCCATTATATTAATCCAAAAGAGTATATTCAGGTAAATAGTTTCCACCATCAGGCTATTAAAGATTTGGCACCTTGTTTAAAATCAGCAGGAAAAGCAACAGATTCCTTAATAGAGGCTATTTACCATCCAGACAAGAAGTTCTTTTTAGGTGTTCAATGGCATCCGGAACATTTATTTAAAACAAATGAAGATGCAGCTAACCTTTTTAAAGAATTTATCAAAGCATGTAATTAACCATATATGTGTCCCATAACCATATATATTTTTCAATAGTCATTTTAAAGCAATGATTATTCTTAACCTGAGAATTTTCTTTAAGCTGACACAAAATGCACCCCAAATTTTAGATAAATAAATCTAATTTTGAGGTGCATTTCACCGTCTAGCGGCTTTTTCACTTACTTACTAAGAATTTATATATAGTACAGTGTTCATATACTTCACCGGCCTTTAATATGCAGGAAGGGAATTCTGGTGTATTGCAGGAGTTAGGATAATATTGGGTTTCAAAGCAGACCCCTCCTCTTTTTACATAAACTATGCCTTCTTTACCAGTTTCTGTTCCTGTAATAAAGTTACCAGTATACAATTGTATACCCGGCATATCCGTATATACTTCCATAACACGACCACTTTTCTCATCAACCAGTTCAGCAGCTTTTTCTACTGTTTTCCCCTGATTTGTTTTATTCAGTATATAATTATGATCATATCCACCTGCCTGTTTTAAAGGCGGATATTCTTTAAATATATCCTGTCCTATTGGTTTTAATGTCCGAAAGTCCATTGGAGTATCTGATACATCCCATATTTCTCCGGTGGGAATTAATTCATTATCTGTAGGTGTAAATTGATTTGCCAAAATCATCACTTTTTGGTTTAATACCGTCCCGGAACCGTGGCCGGCTAAATTAAAATAAGAATGGTTGGTTAAATTGACTACCGTATCCTGATCAGATACCCCATGATAGTTAAGAATAAGTTCATTTTCATCTGTTAAAGTATAGGTTATACTGACCTTTAGTTCCCCCGGAAAACCCTGTTCCATGTCCGGGCTTACTCTATAAAATTCAATAGATACTAAGTTTTCCTTCGATAGTACTTTAGTTTTATACATATATTTATTATAACCTACGGAGCCGCCATGCAAGTTGTTCTGCCCATCATTCTTTTCCAATTCATATGTTTTATTATGTATACGAATTACAGCATCTTTAATACGGTTGGCATTGCGGCCGATAAATGAGCCATACCCAGGTTCGTTATGCTCATAGGGCCCTAAATCATCATAACCAAGAACTACATCCTCTAACTTTCCCCATCTGTCAGGCACCATTATTTTCACAATAATTGCTCCAAAATCAGTAAAGCTTGCAGACATACCATTCTTATTTGTAATAGTATATAATAATGCTTCTTCTCCTGATGCTGTCTTTCCAAATGATTGTTTTTCTATTTTCATATAGCCCCTCCTATCATACTTAATTATTGTTACTGTAATACTATTCTTATTTTCAAGTATAACAGGTACACACTCATAATTCAATTCAATAGTATCTAAAAAATGGTATGATTTTTCTTTTATAATACTATTGCAGGCTATTTATTATTACTGCCCATAATAAGAGTTTTTACCATGTTTTCTTAGATAATGCTTATCTAAAAGTGTTTGTGATATATGTGATTCTTTTGGATTTAATGTTTCTGTATGAAATGCAATTTTGGCTACTTCCTCTAATACAACAGCGTTATGCACCGCTTCCGCTGCATCCTTTCCCCAGGCAAATGGTCCATGGTTAGCGCACAAAATGCCTGGGATATTCATAGGGTTGGTATCTCCTACTGTTTCAACAATAACAAGTCCGGTATTCTTCTCGTATTCTGTATTAATTTCCTCATCTGTAAGACTTCTGGCACAGGGAATGGCACCATAGAAATAATCCGCGTGTGTTGTTCCATAGCTGGGAATGCTTCTTCCAGCCTGTGCCCATGCAGTAGCCCATGGAGAATGAGTATGTATAATTCCACCCACTTCTTTAAATGCCTTATAAAGTTCAATATGAGTTGCTGTATCGGAAGAGGGTTTGTATTTGCCTTCTACAGGTTTTCCATTAAGATCTAATACTACCATATCTTCTGGTTTTAATTCCTCATAATTTACCCCGCTTGGTTTAATTACAATAAGACCCTCTTTACGGTCAATGCCACTAACATTACCCCATGTGTAGGTAACTAACTTTCTATTAGGAAGTTCCATATTTGCTTCATATACAAGTTTTTTTAATTCTTTTAACATAAATACAACCTACTTTCTCTTCCTATTCCCGTAATCTATTTCCTCTTTGCCTCAGCCTTTATTGCCTTTAACCTTTTCATTACTTCATTGCCGCCTCTGCCAAAATAATCATGAAGGATTTTAAATTCATTATATAGCTTCTTATATGTTTCTACATTTTCAGGTATAGGAGTATAGTACTCTTTCTTTACTTTACCCATTACTTTTGCAGCCTCAAAAATAGAATCATAGCCGCCTTTTTCAGTTCCAGCAGCAACAGCACCAAACATGGCCGCCCCAAGAGCAGGTGTTTGGTCAGAGGCAGATATTTTAATTGGCAGATTAGTTACATCTGCATAAATCTGCAGCAACATAGGATTTTTCTGTGAAATACCTCCGCAGGCATATAATTCATAAATAGGTACACCTGCTTCTTCAAAGGTTTCTATTATGATCTTTTTACCATAAGCAGTTGCCTCAATTAAAGCTCTATACATTTCTTCTGGCTTAGTTGATAACGTCATTCCAATCATCAGTCCAGTAAGATCAACATCTACCAATACAGAGCGGTTTCCATTCCACCAGTCAAGTGCCAGAAGACCACTTTCCCCTACCTTTAACTTGCTGGCTTTAGATGTTAAGTATTGATGTATATTCATTCCTGCATCTTTTGCAGCTTTAAAATATTCTTCGGGTACACAGTTTTCTACAAACCATTGAAAATGATCTCCAACGCAGGATTGACCTGATTCATATCCAAAGTACCCTGGTAAAACACCGTCTTCCACAACTCCACACATTCCTGGTACAATTTTTTCTTCTGTACCAAGTAAGATATCACAGGTGGAAGTTCCCATAATCATTAGCATCTTTCCAGGTTCTGTAATTCCAACTGCCGGCAAAGACACATGTGCATCTACATTGGCAATTCCTATAGCAGTACCTTCACATAAACCAATTCTTTCCGCCATGTCCTTTGTAAGTTCTCCTGCCTTTTCACCCAGAGAATAAATATCTGTGCTTAATTTATCTTCTACAACATTCTCAAGTCTTGGATCCAAGGCTTTAAAAAATTCCTTGGATGGATAGCCATTTTTTTTATTCCATATTGCTTTATAGCCGGCCGTACAACTATTTCGTTTTTCTACACCTGTTAAAGTCATGGTTACCCAATCTGTTGCTTCCATAAAACGGTCTGTTGCATCATATATTTCAGGAGCTTCATCAAGAATCTGCATAATTTTAGGAATCATCCATTCTGATGATATTTTTCCTCCATATCTAGCCAAGAAATCTTCTCCCCGTTCTTCTGCAATCTTATTTAATTTATTTGCCTCAGCTTGTGCAGCATGGTGTTTCCACAACTTAACATAGCTGTGAGGTACAGATTGGTATTTTTCTTTCATAGACAAAGGGATTCCCTGTTCATCAATGGGAAGTATGGTACAGGCTGTAAAATCAATTGCCAGGCCAATTACATTTTCCTTTAAGATTCCAGTTTCCTTTAGTACAGCTGGAATTGTTTCTTCTAAAACTTCCAAGTAATCTTCAGGGTGTTGCAGCGCCCAGTCTGGACCTAATTTTGTACCATCTGGTAAACATTCATCCATTACACCATGGGTATACTCCTTCACTGCCTGAGCAATTATTTCACCAGTTTCAACACCAACTAATACTGCTCTTCCTGATAAAGTACCATAATCTACACCAATGGAATATTTTTTGTTCATCACTTGAAACCTCCCTAGGAATCTTATTTGTAAGCTGCCTCGTTCCATCTTAATTCATTTTTTAAATTTCTTATGGTTGTATCATTATCTATAAAAATACATTCAATTCCCATCATAGCTGCCCAATCTCCCATTTGCTCAGCTGTTAAGTCTAATGAGAATGCAGTATGGTGTGCACCTCCAGCTAAGATCCAGGCTTCAGCCCCAGCTAATAATCCTGGCTCTGGTCTCCATAAAGCTGTTGCTACCGGTAGATTCGGCATATGGTTCTCCTGTTTTAGTGAAGTAACATTATTTACAATTAACCGAAAGCGATTTCCTAAATCAATAAGAGAACATGCAATACCTTTCCCTGGTTTTGATGTAAAAACTAAACGAGCCGGATCTTCTCTATTTCCCATGGATAGCGGTGTAACTCTGATACTTGGTTTGGTCTCTGCAATGGAAGGACATACTTCCAACATATGAGACTGAAGAATTGCTTCTTTTCCAGGTACTAAGTTGTAAGTATAATCTTCCATAAATGAGGTACCTTTTGCATAGGGTATTCCCCTTGTCATAAGCTTCATAAGACGAACCATGGCTGCAGTCTTCCAATCTCCTTCTGCTCCGAAACCATATCCCTCTGCCATTAATCTTTGAATTGCAAGTCCTGGCAGTTGCTCTAGATTACCTAGCATATCAAAATGAGTCACAATTGCATGATAATTTTTTTCTATTAAAAATTTCCTAAATCCAATTTCAATTTGTGCCTGCTTTTTTACATGATTTCTGAATTCTTTTGGATCTCTTCCATCCAGAATTATGTTATAAGAGGAGTAGTATTCATCAATAAGTTGTTCTGCATCGGCATCTGAAACCTCTTTTACATAGTCTGCAATATCCGATATGTTATAGGCATCTATTTCCCAGCCTAATTTTATCTCCGCTTCTACTTTATCACCTTCTGTTACAGCAACATTTCTCATATTGTCTGCAACTCTGAGTACTCGTATATGACTGCTCTCAATTACTCCAATAGCAGATCGCATCCAACTGCCTATTTTATTCTGAACTTCCTCATCCCCCCAATGACCAGCTACAACTTTTCTTTCAATTCCCATACGGCTAACAATATGACCATATTCTCTGTCACCATGAGCAGATTGATTCGTGTTCATATAATCCATATCAATAGTATCCCATGGAATTTCTCTATTAAATTGGGTATGAAAATGGAGTAATGGTTTTCGGTATTCCTGCAAACCATGAATCCACATTTTAGCAGGTGAAAATGTATGCATCCATGTGATGACTCCTGCACAATTTTCATCTATATTAGCATCGTTAAAGCATTTTCTTATAGAAGCTGAATCAATTAATGTTGGTTTTAATATCAATTCAAAAGGCAACCTGCCGGATGTATTTAAGGATTCTATTATTTTTTTAGAATGCTCTTCCACTTCATGCAATGTTTTTTCACCATACAGGTCTTGTGAACCTGTAGCAAACCAAAATGTATATTTTTTTTCTTTTTGCATAATTCATTCCTCCATTTGATTGTCATAATACCTAAATAGATGTTGATTTCAAGCTAAAATTCCCTTAGACTACTTAGTATCTATTATCTGTTTAACAGATTCCCTAATTGTAATCTTTGGAGTAAATTCACAATTTGCATTGTAATTATTATCTTCAATGAGACGAAGCAGGTTTTCTGCTGCAGTTTTTCCCAGCTCTTTTATTGGATATGCAACGGATGTTAACGGAACTTCACATAAGGCAGCCAAATCCGAATCATCAATACTTACTATGGATAATTGTTCAGGAATGGATATACCATGTTTTGTACATATATCAACTACAGAAACAGCAACTTCATCATTATAGCAAACACACCCACTACAGCCTTCAAGCCTCTTTAATATTCGCTGTTCATTGAACTCAGAATGATGAATGTCTTCCGTATCAATCCATAAAACATGTTCATCACAAATAGGAATTCCTGCATCGCTCAGACTTTCTAAATAGCCTGCATACCTGAAGTGTCCCTGTCTATCATCTGCTTTAAATATTCCAGCTATTTTTGTGTGTCCGGCATCAATTAAATAATTGGTCCCAAGGAAACCTGCCTTTTTGTCATCCATCGCTACATGTGGTAAATCAACACAAGGATAATAGCTATTAATAAAAATAGTTGGTATCTGTTCTTCAATTAATTGTTGGTATAAATCCAGATTTGGATTTGGTATTCCGCTTTTTGTCGGTTCGATGATAATCCCATCCACTAAATTATTATTCAGGAAGGATTTTAAGATTGAAGATTCCCTCTCAATGGTATTATTCGTAAATGCAATTTGGGTAATATATCCAGCTTCAGAAATCACTTTCTCTGCATCTTTTATAACTTTAGGAAATATGTAACAGTCCACATATGTAGTTACTATTGCAATGCGCATTGTTTTTGTATTATTCGTTGACTTTCTTCCGCATATATAAGTACCACTGCCCTGTTTACGCTCTACGATTCCTTGTTGTTCCAATTTGCTTATTCCATGTCGTACTGTCTGCCTGCTCATGGAAAACATTTCACTTAATTCATTTTCAGAATATAGTTTCTGGTTTGGTTTAAGTTCTCTCGATTCCACTTTTTCCTTGACCCAATTCACTAATTCAATATACTTTGGTATCTTTTCACTCATACTTCTTCTCTCCTCATTCTATACTAGTAATTACATGGAAGTTATTTTTAATTATTTTGATACATTTTATCATTTATTTTATTAAGTTAATTGTTTTTTCGTTTTGATAATAAATCTATAGTTACTGCTCCAAGCAGAACTAAACCTTTTACTACTTTTTGAATGTCTGTTGACCATCCTATTAAGGACATTCCATTATTTAAGATACCCATAATAAATGCACCTACAACTGCTCCCACAATAGTTCCGATACCACCTGTAGTTGCAGCACCTCCAATATAACAAGATGCAATGGCATCCATTTCAAATCCATCACCAGCTTTTGGCGTTGCCGAAGCATTTCTTGCAGATAATACAATACCTGCCACCGCACAAAGGAGTCCCATATTAGTATAGATCAAAAAGTATACTTTCTTAATATTTATACCGGATAATCTTGCTGCTTTAGCATTGCCTCCAAGGGCATATATCTGGCGTCCTGCTACTGTTTTACTAGTTATGAAATGATAGATTCCAACTAGAACAGTCATTAAAACTAAAACTATCGGAATACCTCGATATGTAGCTAATTTTAAAAAGAAGAACCATACAATACTTATTATTACTGCAAACTTTAATATTACCTGCCATAATGGCAGTGTATTAAAATTGAATTTTTTATTTGTCTGAATTGATTTTATTTCCCTGAGAATAATAAATATGGTAGTAACTATTGCTATGAGGATACATAATAAATCCAGAGGTGCATCTTTGGTACCTAAGTTAATTGTTGGCAGGTAGCCTGCACCTATCTTTGTATAATTTACCGGCAAAGGGCCTTTTGTCTGTGCCTTTAAAGCTATGTATGTTAAGCCACGTCCCATTAACATTGTGGCCAGTGTTACAATAAAAGGCGGAATCCCAAGGGCTGCTATGAAAAAGCCTTCAAACATGCCTATGAATAATCCAATGAAAAGAACAATTAAGAATGCCAAGGCAACCGGCATTTTATAATCAATTACAAATATAGCACAAATCGCTCCCGTAAGTGCTACGCTAGAACCTACACCTAAGTCAACATTACCAGTTAATACGCACAAAAGCATACCAACTGCCAGGATTATGACATAACTATTTTGCATTATTAAATTGTTAATATTCATTGATGTGGCATTTTTTCCTGAAGATAAAATATTAAATATAATAAAGATTACAATTAAGGCAACAATCATGCCATATTGTTTCATGTCTATATTAATTTTTTGTTTCTTCTCCATTAGTTGGTCCCCTTTCCATTATGCGTTACAATACATTTCATAACTTTTTCCTGTGTTAGTTCTTCTTTCTTTAATTCACCAGCTATTTTACCCTCATTAATCACATATACTCTGTCACATGTTCCAATAATTTCAGGTAGCTCCGAAGAAATGAAAATAATTGCTTTTCCCGCCTCAGCCAGCTCATTAATAATATTATATATTTCATACTTTGCACCTACATCAATTCCCCTTGTAGGTTCATCCAGTATCAACACATCAGGCAAAGTCATCATCCACTTAGATAGAACTACCTTTTGTTGATTACCACCTGAGAGAAAGCCAACTTTTTGCTCGATGGAGTTAGCTTTAATATTAATCATTTTTACATACTTATTAGTTGCTACTACTTCTTCATTCTTATCAATAATACCCTTTTTTGAAAAAAAATCTTTTAATGCAGCAAGAGTCATATTCTCTTTTATGTTATCAATTAGAATTAATCCATAGTTTTTTCGATCCTCAGAAACATAGGCAATCTTGTGATCAATGGCATCACGTATATTTTTTAAATGAATTTCTTTTCCATGTAACTTCATTTGTCCAGATATTTTTTGTCCATAAGCTTTACCAAATAGACTCATAGCCAGTTCCGTTCTACCAGCTCCCATAAGACCAGCAAATCCTACAACTTCTCCTGCACGTATCTGAAAAGATACATTATTTATAACTTGTCTTTTTTCATCTTCTTCATGAAAAACATTCCAGTTTTTAACTTCAAACAAAACATCACCGATCTTACAATTTCTTAAAGGATACCTGTTGGTTAGTTCACGTCCTACCATTCCTTTTATAATTCTGTCTTCTGTAAATTCGTCTTTTCCTTTTTCTAAAGTTTCAATAGTTTTTCCATCACGGATAACTGTAATAGAATCTGCTATATATCCTATTTCATTTAATTTATGAGAAATCATAATACAAGTAATACCTTGTTTTTTAAGATTTAAAATAATCTCAAGCAACTGTTTGCTTTCCTCATCATTTAATGATGCTGTTGGTTCATCTAATATTAGCAGGTCAACTTTCTTGGCTAAAGCCTTTGCAATTTCAACTAGTTGCTGCTTTCCAACACCAAGCGAATTAACAAGAGTATTTACATTTTCTTTTTGCAAGCCTATTTTTGCTAACATCTCAGTTGCTTTTATATTGGTTTGTGTCCAATCTATAACTCCTTTTGCAGATGTAACTTCATTACCTATAAATAAGTTTTCTGCAATGGTCAGATAAGGAATTAGAGCAAGTTCCTGATGGATAATAACTATGCCTTTACTTTCACTCTCTTTTATATTGTGAAATTGACATACTTTACCGTTATAGACAATGTCACCTGAATAGGTACCATAAGGATAAACACCAGACAATACATTCATCAAAGTAGACTTACCTGCGCCATTTTCACCACACAAAGCATGTATTTCTCCCCGTTTTACCTTTAGATTTACATCATCGAGAGCTTTAACACCAGAAAATTCTTTGGTGATATGATTCATTTCCAATATAATGTCAGACATCCTTTCAGCTCCTTTAGCTTTACTTTTTATTAAGAAAGGTGACAAACAAGTTGTCACCTTTGTCATTACAAATGGTAATTAACTATTTCAATTGATCAGCAGTATAGTAACTGGATTGAATTAAAATTTCTTCATAATTTTCTGCATCTACAGCTACCGGTGTACATAAGTAGGAAGGAACAGTAAGAACATTGTTATTATATGTAGTTTCATCATTAATTTCAGGAGTTGCACCTTCTAAAACAGCCTGAACCATAGTAACACATTTTTCTGCTAATACACGGGTATCTTTAAAAATAGACATTGCTTGTGTTCCGGCGATGATATTCTTAGTTGCCATAAGTTCAGCATCCTGTCCGGTTATTAACGGCCATCCTTCACCAGGTGTATATCCAGCTCCGACTAAGGCTGCAGAACATCCGTAGCTAAGGCCATCAAATGCACTTGCAATAATATCTAAATGTTCACCATCTCCATAAAATCCGGATAAAATATCTTCACAACGTTTTTGAGCTGTTTCTTGACTCCAGCGCAATGTATTTGTCTTATCAAATGTAGTCTGCCCTGATTGGCATACTAAAACGCCGCTCTCCAAATAAGGATCTAATACTTTATGAATACCATTGTCTAAAAATACTGCATTGTTGTCATCTGGGGAGCCCATAAAAAATTCTATATTGTAGGTTCTTCCTTCATCTGCTGCTGTTTTTAAATTCATTTTCTCTTCGATATATTCACCAATAACACGGCCAACGCCTTCATTATCGAAAGTAGCGTAGTAAGAAACTGCATCTGTATCCATTAATAAACGGTCATAAGCGATAACTGGAATATTATTTGTTTTTGCTTCTGCAAGTGCATTAACGAGAGCAGAAGAATCAACTGCTGCCACAACTAGACAATCTGCTCCATTTGTGATTAAGTTCTCTATCTGTGATACTTGCGCTTGAACATCATCTTCTGCATACTGCAAATCAACTTCATAGCCTAAAGCTTCCAGTTGCTTCTTCATGTTATCACCATCTTGGATCCAACGTTGAGAAGACTGAGTAGGCATGGCTACACCTATCTTTTTAACTTTGGTCTCTTGGGTCGGTTTTTTGGACTCTTCTTTTTCTGTTTTCTCTGAGGTACTTGCAGGCTCTGTAGCTGGTGTCTCATTCTTAGCACAAGCAACCAAAGAAATAATCATTGTCGCTGCTAATAATACACTTACAAGCTTTCTGGTAACTTTTTTCATTTTTACTTCCTCCTTTTAATTAAAATAGAACATGTAATACGTACTATTAAATAAATAACTTGTATATACAACTCATGCTTTATACATGTTATTGTACATTTTAACTAAATAACATTTCTTTTCATTATATATTATAGTATTTTCAATTATTTATTGTATTTATAATCGGAGTATCCCTTGTGTATTATTTTGTTTTTTTACACTTTACAGGTTTGATTTATATGTATAATATATAATGGATTATTCAACTTGTCAATACCTTTATTCTATTTTTTTATAACTTTTATATAATTTTATACGTACAACTTAAATATAAGTTGTACGTATTGAACAATTTTGTCCTCTTTTATTTACTAATTTATTTGAAAAATAATTTTTATTACAACTTGTACATACTAAGTTGTACATATTATTTCTATCAATAAACATAGAATAAGAATGTGGCTTGACATTACCAGCTCAGCAGGATTTGACAAAGCCAACATATGCCTGACGGGCCATTATATGCTGCTGCTTTTTGAGCTATTGGTAAGTTCGGAGGATTTTACCCATCTGCTTAATTATCTTACAGAACATACCAGTTTGGTTATATGGTCACTGGTGTATCACAGTCAGACTTTCACCGCCTGGCATAGTTCACTATGTTGAAATAACAGTATACAAAAAAAATTAGAGACCATGTATGAAAAAACATGTCTCTAATTTCTTATTCTGGTTATCTTTTTATAGCCTTAGCTTTGTTGTTCTTTTGAACTCCTCTTCCTGCTTTTTTTATTCCATCATTATTCCTACTATTTTTACTATATTTACCGGTATTTTTGCTTGTATTTCTATCCGATGAATGTTTATTTGCTTTTCCCCTTTTATTGGCGTTTCCCTTAGTTGAATGTTCACTACCATGCTTATTACCGCCAGTATGTTTGCTTTCAGATCTATTCCCGTATCCGTTCTTTCCATTATATTTCGGTCTGATTAAACAATGTTTTTCAAATCCAATTAAATCAGTTCGATTGGCTAAAGTAAGAGCCTCCACTACCAAATCATAATTTTTAGGGTTACGATACTGAATCAATGCTCTTTGCATTGCCTTTTCGTGAGGTGTTCTAGGTACATATACTTGTCTCATGGTTCTTGGATCTAATCCGGTATAATACATACAAGTAGAAATAGTGGAAGGAGTTGGGTAAAAATCCTGCACCTGTTCCGGCATATATCCAATATCTCTAATATATTCAGCTAACTCTATGGCTTCTTTTAAAGTTGAACCTGGATGGGAAGACATAAGGTAAGGTACAACAAACTGATTTTTGCCAATGTTTTCGTTAATCTTTTTGTATTTGGTAATAAACCGTTTGTACACAGAATTCGTTGGTTTTCCCATCAGATCCAGCACTTTATCACTAATATGCTCCGGAGCAACTTTTAACTGGCCGCTAATATGATGTTCACATAGTTCATTGATAAAGGTATCATCATTATCGTTGATTAAATAGTCAAAGCGAATACCGGAACGGATAAATACCTTCTTTACCTTTGGTAATTCCCTTAATTTTTTTAATAACGATAAATAGTCTTCATGATTTATCTTTAGATTTTTGCAAGGAGCAGGGAACAAACATTGTTTGTTAATACATGCCCCCTTAGTATTTTGCTTCTCACATGCCGTAAATCTAAAATTAGCAGTAGGACCACCAACATCATTAATATAGCCTTTAAAATCCTTGTCCCAGATTAGCTGATTTGCTTCCGCTAATATAGATTCATGACTTCTGGTTTGAATAATTCTTCCCTGATGAAAGGTTAATGCACAGAAATTACAACCTCCAAAGCATCCCCGGTTATGAACCAGACTGAACTTTAATTCTTCAATTGCCGGTATACCGCCCTTTTCTTCATAAGAAGGATGATAGTCTCTCATAAAAGGTAAAGAATATATCCTGTCCATTTCCCCCTGGGACAAAGGCTTTGCAGGTGGATTCTGCACTATATATTCATTTTCTTTATACTTCTCCACTAACCTTTTCCCTGAATATGGATCCGTATTACAATATTGTGTATAAAAGCTTTTTGCAAATTCTTCTTTGCTATCTAATATTTCCTGAAAAGAGGGTAAGGTAACTGCATCATATACGGAGGATAAATCTTTGGCTTTATAAACGGTACCATTTATAAAGGTAATATCCTCAATTGCAATACCACTTTCTAATGCTTCCGCAATTTCAACAATGGAACGTTCTCCCATGCCATAGGAGATAATATCCGCCTGTGAATCAAGCAAAATGGAACGTTTTACTTTATCACTCCAGTAATCGTAGTGACCCAGTCTTCGTAAGCTGGCCTCAATTCCCCCCGCAATAATAGGAATATGTTTATATACCTTTCGAATTAAATTACAGTATACAATGGTAGCTCTGTCCGGCCTCTTGCCCATTTCCCCGCCTGGTGAATAATAATCCTTATGTCTTCGTTTCTTAGCAACGGTATAATGGTTAACCATAGTATCCATATTTCCTCCGCTGACTAAAAAGCCTAATCTTGGTGTACCCAGAACAGTTATACTATTACTGTCTTTCCAATCCGGCTGCGGTATAATTCCCACCTTATATCCATGACTTTCCAGCACCCTGCTGATAATAGCCGGTCCAAAAGAATGATGATCAACATAAGCATCTCCCGAAACATACACGAAGTCACACTGATCCCATCCGCGTCTATCCATATCTTCTTTACTAATTGGTAAAAAATCTTTAATCATTAATTATCTCCTTTGGGAGAAAAATCCCATCTATTAAAACTATCTTTATAATCAAGATAAATCTTTTTGTTAGTTAGAATTAACATTTAAATTGTGTATTCTAATTGCCCGGTTCATTGCATGTACCTAAGTATAACCTACTTTTCTGTAATAGTCGACAATAATTTTTATTTTCTGAAAGGAAGATATGCTGATTTTCCCATGAAAATAATTCCATGTGTAAGCCCCGCAGGTCTTAGTCCACCCTCTCATCCACCATTCGGTAGCCTACTCCTACCTCCGTAATGATATACTTAGGTTCCGCCAGATTCTCCTCAATCTTTCGGCGAATATTAGCCATATTCACCCTTAACGTCTGATTTTCTTCCATATAAGGCCCCCAGATTTCATTAATAATGTATTGGTAAGTAAGAACTTTACCCAGATTCTTTACAAGTATCATCATAATCTTATATTCAATAGGAGTAAGATGGACTTCTTTTTCTTTCACTTTAATCAATCTCTTCGTATAATCAATGGTAAGATCTCCAATACGTAACTCCTTCGGTTCCATTAGGTTTTCCCCATTTGTCCTGTTACTATGTCTTAATGCTGTTCGGATTCTTGCCAGTAGTTCCGAAGTACCAAAAGGTTTTGTAATATAGTCATCTACCCCTAAGTCTAAGGCTTCTACTTTCTCCCTTTCCTGCCCTCTGGCAGATACAACAAGAATAGGAGTACCGCTCCATGACCTGACCTTCTTAACCACCTCTATTCCATCAATATCCGGTAAGCCTAAGTCCAGCAAAATCAGATCCGGACAATGGGAAGTTATCATAGATAAACCTTCTTTTCCGCTGCCAGCTGCTATTACACGATACCCTTTCGAATTCAGAATTGCAGACATAAAATTTCGTATTGGAACTTCATCTTCTATTAATAATATTAATAATTTATTTGACATTATTTTTCTCTCCATCCAGGGGTAATGTAAATCGAAATACAGCTCCTCCACCTTGTTTATTTTCAAATTCCATCTTTCCCCCATGTGCCTTTACAATAGACATACATATGGAAAGTCCAATTCCCATTCCCCTTGATGAATCTGAGGAATGCTTTCTATTGGGTACATAACTCTCCAATAGACAGGAGAAGTTTTCTTCTTTAATACCGGAACCATTATCACTTACTTCAAAGATTGCGAAGTCCTTATCCTTTTTTACTACTACATCAATAGTGGGGTTTTCACTGGAATGTTTCATTCCATTTTCAATCAGATTAATAAGTACCTGTTCTATTAATATTCCATCCATAGGAACAAATAGAAGTTCTTTTGGAACTTGTACATTTATGTTGCTGTCTTTAAATCTCTTTCTTATTCTGCTAATTGCTTCCGCCACTATTTCTTCCACAGCTTCCGGGGTCTTTTTAACCTCAGAGGTCTCTTCACTGATTCTGGTTACTGACAAAAGATTTTCTACCATTCTAATGAGCCACTGAGATTCTTCTTTAATATTGGACAGCAATTTGTTTTGTGTTTCCTTCTCAATAGTTTCACTATTTTCAAGAATAGTGGAACTTGCACCTAATATGCTTGTTAAAGGCGTCCTTAAATCATGGGATATAGCTCTTAGCAAATTACTTCGCATCTTTTCTTTTTCTCTTTGTATTAAAATTAATCTTTGTTCATCTGATAACCTCTGCCGCTCTAAAGCCATAGCAACTTGAGAAGCAATCATTCTTAAAAATGAGCGGTTATTTTGTGTTAAATAATTTTTGTTCAAACAGGATAATCCAATTACACCTAAAACATTTCCCTGCGATAAGACAGGCATGTAAAAAGCAACTGCTTGCGAAAAGGTATCCGTTCCTGCACCTGCCCTTTTTTGATTGACATACACCCAATGGGCAACTTGCCGTTCAAAGTCCGTATCCATATATTTTATATCTTCATTTACAGCCATAATGGAACCTGCTCCGCCTTTATCCGGATCCTCTGTATAAATAATAGCTGAACGGCTAAATATTTTCGTAATATATTCATTGGTTAATTGTACTATATTCTCAAGACCTCTTGTTACCAGAAGCTTCTTATTAATTTCATACAAGATTTCCGTACGCCTCTCCCTGTCAACTGCATAGATCGCCTGGGTCTTAGCACGTATGGTCACAGCACTGGTTATTAACGCAACTAATAACATTATAAGAAAAGTAATATAATTTTCCTTACGTAAGGGTGTAAATGCAAAATATGGTTTTGCAAATATATAATTATACATAATAACACTTATTATAGAGGCAAATATTCCGTAAAAGTAGCCTTTTGTTACTCTTGATATAATCAATACAGATAAAATAAATATTAGAATAACATTATGCTCTTCTATATTCAGAATTTTTTGAAATAATGATAATCCACTGGCACCTATTAATAAAACACTGGTTATTATAGAATCCCGCCAAGAAAAAGACTGGTTAAGGAAGGATATTTTCCATGGCTTTTTATAGTATCTTAAAATATTACTATTTGGTATTATGTGTACTTCAATATTAGGCATCAAAGAAATCAGTTTATCTTCTAAATCCATTTCAAAGAAATTCTTTATGGTCTTTCTATTTCTGCTTTTTCCAATAACAATATTGGTAATACCTGATAGCCTAGCATATTCGGATATGGTAATTGCCACGTCATATCCATTTAGAGTAACAACTTCAGCACCTAACTGCTCTGCCAGTTCCATATTGGCTTGTAGCGCTTTCTTCTGTTCCTCCCTATCAAAAATACTCTCTTCTTTATCTATATATACAGCAACCCAAGGTGCATGCATGGATTCTGCCATTCTTGAAGCCCAGCGTATACTTTTGGCTGAAGTAGGTGAACTGCTGATACAAACTAATAGTTTAGAATTAGACATTTTTTCTGATGAATGAGATTCCTTTTGATTATCATGGCTAATTCTATCGGCAGCTTTTCTCATAGCTAATTCACGTAGTATTCTTAAATTTTCTTTCGTAAAATAATGTTGTGTAATTTTATCGGCTTGTTCTTCCTTGAATACTTTACCCGTTCTTAATCGGAACAACAGCTCTTCTGGTTCTATATCCACCAATTCAATCTGATCTGCATATTCAAAAATGTTATCTGGTACGGTATCCCTAACCTTTATACCAGTAATATTCTCCACAACATCTTTCAGACTTTCCAGGTGTTGGACACTCATAGAAGTAACAACATCAATGCCTGCATTCAGAAGTTCTTCCACATCCTGGTACCTCTTTTTATTTCGAGCACCAGGCATATTGGTATGTGATAAGTTATCTATAATAATAAGTTGGGGTTTTCTTTTTAAAGCTCCATCTATATCAAATTCAGTCAATTCTACGTTTTGGTATTTTTCAGCTTTTCTAGGCAGTACAGGCAGCTCCTTTAATAACTGCAATGTTTCCGGACGGGTATGGGATTCTATATACCCTATCACCACATCTACACCATGCTTTTGCAGTTCTCTTGCATCATCTAACATTGCATAGGTTTTACCAACTCCTGCTGCATAACCAAAATATATTTTCAGACGGCCTTTTTCGTTTTTATCTGATTCTGTTCCTTGTGTTAACCTATCATGTTCCGGTCTTATCATGTTTACCTCCATGTTCCGAATGATTTGATATTTTCAGAACCATAACACATATGATTTGTTAATAATCTTTTTAATCTATGCTAAAGCTAAACAGTAAAGTTTGCTTATCTTGTTTTGGAATTATATCACTTAAACTAAGTCTACTTATCTTGTTTATGGAATCATATCACCAAAATATTAAAAAGTAAACTAATGTATATTGGCTATAAGATTTTTAGTTTATGAAATAAGTAATAGTACAATTCCAATAATTCTTTTAGGAAGCATTGAATCAATGCTTCCTATTCTGTACATTGTGCACTGATAAATTGGAATTTAGCGAATTAAAAAAGACAGTATAAGCTATCTTGGTAATCTTTTGCATAATATCTGATATTGCTTCTTCCTCGCTGAATAACGATATGCCCTTCTGCCTCCAACTTTTCTTTTTGTACCTCAACACCGCCTGGATATTTAGGATTTAACTCACCGCCCGCTTTAAGTGTTCTCCAGTATGGTGTTTTATCATTGTCTCTTTGTTCACTTGCCCATGCAGCAATAGAAACAAAAATTCCTGCAGTGATGGGATCTGTAAAATCCGCATTGTTTGTCTTTGCAAAATAATCCCTAATCTGTCCTACTGTAATAACTTTTCCCAAAGGCACTGTCTTCATTACTCGGTCGTAATCAATAGGCGGGGCAAAATACATCCTCTCCCCACCATACTTTTCAATGCTTTTTTCATCAGTAATACGTTGCACTTTAGGCATATCCTTACTATTATGCAGCATTGCATTGAAATCTTTGCTTTGTTCATTTGCCATACCAATATACCTCCTATAGGTAAATAATAATTTATCTTTTCTCTTTATGCAATGAGACAGTTTTCATTTTTATAAAAATTTATTTCCTGTGTTATTATCCCTGATCAACTTCCTTTGCACCTTAAGGAATATGGTGTGTTAAGTAAAAATTGATATATCAGCCTTCACAGTAAAAGTTTATATATGAGGAAATCGGTTTAGTCATATGTAAAAAGCTGTTAAAATCACATAAATTCGGAATGATATTATAACAGCCTCTCTAACATTTTTATGAGCCATTAAATATATACAAAGTAATATGAAAAAATTAATAAGTTAATTATGGTGAATTCACAGGAAATGAGTGCAGAAACCAGGAGCTGCTACCATGGAAGAATTAACTGCTCAGATTGAATACATAGATAATACTTTGAACATATCGTAATACAGAGCTGGTCCATTTACTCCATAATTCCATTTTCAAAGCTGCCATTACCTGTATAATCAAAAACCACGTTACCTTCTACCATAAAGCGATACCGTATTTTACAATTGATACTTTCATGGACAGTACGAATCATATTCCCTTTCTCCGGTGCCATTAGACTATAAGGATTTTCTTCAAGCAATTGTACATATAAATCATATTTACCTTGCTGTATCCACAGTTCTTTTTTATTGTATTTCTTTATTTTTACCCCTAAATAAGTAGCAAGCCGATATTCTTTCCCACCATAATATATAACACTGATACACCCTGTAAAAGCGAAATTTGCTATGGGGATATTCGCTATGGATACCATAACTGTATTATTTCCTCTATCATACCAGTTACATTGTGTCCAAAGATAGTTCTTGGGAAAACTCGTCCCCCGATCTCCTTCCACATAGCCCATACCTTGATGAAAGCTCATACTTCTGCCATTCATTACGATCGTACCATTTACATTATGTGTAAGGCTGAAAACACTGTGACGGCATTGCATGAAGGGAACATACCGAAAAGGTCCCATAATATCATATTTTAATGGTGTAAAAGCACTATAGCTTAGCTTACCTTTTAAAGTGAGATTATTTCTTTTTATATCAAGACTGATACCCCTATCGGTAAATATATTCTTTCCTATTCGTATACCAAATTTTTTATCCCATACTGAAAATTCATTAATCGGGTAAGCAAGGTGATAGGAGGCGCAGTTGGTAATCACCTGAATGGATGCGGATTTATTTTGATTCTGATCAATATGAAATGCCGGAATAAAGGAGATGGTATCCCTTTCATTTTGATTCTTAAAATACCAGCCCTCAAAATATGAACGTTTTTTATATCTGCCATAAAATTCAGTCATGTCTTTCCCTTTCAAGAGTTTGTTTTACATTACTCTTTTAAGTTTGATACAAAATCATTTACTTTATGCTATATAGAATAAAGCTTCCTTTAACGTCCTACTTAACAAGGGACGGTTTGTTTTATTGCATCCTATTTGTATTGATATTTTTTTAAAAAAGTAATATGATGGTACTAAAGTATAAATTGGTTATTAATATATAGACTTTGTCATAATTATATTGATCCAGGGGGATAGTATGAAGATAGTCGTATTAGTAGGAGGCCTTAGTCCGGAGAGGGATGTTTCAATTGCTTCGGGAACGTTAATATCAAATGCTTTAATTGAGAAAGGACACGATGTTCTATTACTTGATTTATATTTAGGAATACATAACCGTACATTTTCTCCAGTATATACAAATAATAAGTCAGATTACAGATTTTCTTACTCCGTGCCAGAACATGAACCTGATTTAGAATCAATCAAAAATAGCGTAAATAATAAAAGCAGTCTAATAGGCGAAGGTGTCATTGAATTATGTAAGGAAGCAGATATTGTTTTTCTGGCATTGCATGGTTCAATCGGTGAAAACGGACAGTTACAAGCAGTACTTGAATTGAATGGTATACGATATACAGGGACGAATTATATTGGAAGTCTTCTAGCAATGGATAAGGATTTGTCTAAGAAGATAATACGAGCAAATAATATTTTAACACCAGATTGGAAATACATATGTTTAAATAAGGAATATACTCTTGATGGTATAAGCTATCCTTGTGTTGTAAAACCCTGTAGTTGTGGTTCCAGTGTAGGTGTTAATATTGTAGGAAATGGGAATCAATTAAAGAATGCGATTGAATTGGCTAAAAAGTATGAAGACGCTATCCTTATTGAAGATAAAGTTGAAGGAAGAGAGTTCTCGGTTGGCATTCTTAATAATACAGCTTTGCCAGTAATTGAGATTAAGCCTTTGTCTGGCTTTTATGATTATAAAAACAAATATCAAGTTGGTTTAACACAAGAAATTTGCCCTGCAAATATTTCAGAAGATATATCAAATTTATTAAAGGAAAAAGCACTAGCCGTTCACGATACATTAAGGTTAGGATTTTATTCAAGAATTGACTTTATTTTGGATAAGCATAACAATGCCTTTTGTTTAGAAGCGAATACATTACCAGGAATGACACCAACCAGCTTGTTGCCACAGGAAGCAAAAGCTATTGGAATATCTTATAATGATCTTTGCGAAAGAATAGTATTAGAAAGATAAGCTGACTAAATTTAGTTACATGAAAAAGCTGTTACAATCTAGTAATATAATTGTAACAGCTTTTATTTATTATAATTATATTATGAGGAGATTATTTATTCATTCTCTCCATTCTTAGCACTTTCTTCAATCACTCTCTGCTGAACGTCCGACGGTGCTTGTTCGTAGCGGTTGAATTCATAGGAGAAATCACCAGCTCCACCTGTCATAGAACGAAGGTCAGTTGAATAACCATACATCTCAGATAAAGGTATGTCTGCAACTATTTCTTGTTTACCACCATGATGAAGAGGGTTCATACCTAATACTCTGCCCCGGCGTTTATTCAAGTCACCCATTACATCACCGGTAAATTTATCTGGAACAACAACTTTTAATGAAACGATAGGCTCTAATAATACTGGTGATGCACTCATAAAACCTTGTTTGAATGCCTGAATGGTTGCCATTTTAAATGCCATTTCAGAGGAGTCTACCGGGTGGTAGGACCCATCTACCAGGGTTGCCTTTAATCCAACAACTGGGTATCCTGCTACAGGTCCTTTTAAAACACATTCTGCTATCCCTTTTTCAACTGCCGGGAAATAGTTCTTTGGAACTGCACCGCCAAATACCTTCTCTTCGAATACGTAAGGTTTCTCTAAATCCCCGGATGGCTCGAATTCAATGTGAACATCGCCATATTGTCCATGTCCGCCAGATTGCTTTTTATATTTACCCTGTATTCTTACTTTCTTTTTAAGTGTTTCTCTAAATGGTACCTTAGGCTTCATGGTTTCAATCTCTACTTTATATTTGGATTGCAGCTTACTTACTGTAATTTCTAATTGTTGTTCACCAATACCATAAAGTAAGGTTTGTCTGTTTTCTTTATCATTTACGACCTTTAAAGTCAGATCTTCATCCATTAATTTGGACAGTGCCTGTGATACTTTATCGTCATCCCCTTTATTTTTTGTCATAAAACGTTGATAAGTATATGGTTTTGGCATCTCATGTTTATCATACTCAACAGGTACAGCCTTTGTAGATAAGGTATCTCCTGTTACTGTGTTGGATAATTTGCCAATAGCTCCTATGTCACCGGCATGAAGTTCACTTACTTCAATTTGCTCTTTTCCTCTTAGTACATAAAGGCGGGAAAGTTTTTCTTCGGTATCCTTTTCTGCATTATATATATTGGAATCTGATTTTAAGATTCCTGAACAAACCTTTATAAGTGAGAACTTTCCAATGAAAGGATCTGCTATGGTCTTAAATACCCTGGCAGTCATAGGAAGGCTTTCATTGTAATTTGCCTCAAAAGGTTGATTAGTTTTCGTATTTAATCCTTTAATTTCACTTTTATTTGGAGCTGGGAAATATTTTTCAATTGCTTGAAGGAGCATAACAGGGCCTTGTGCATTAAGTCCCGATCCCATAAGAACCGGTACTACACTGCCATCAATAACATTATTTCTAAGTGCAAGAGAAATTTCATCCTGAGTAAATTCCTCTCCATTAAAATATTTATCCATTAATTCTTCGCTTGTTTCAGCAACTGCTTCTAACAAAGTTTCACGGAATTTATTCAGATTTTCCATAGAATAATCAGGAATTGAGCATTCTTCATATTTTCCTAAAGTTGTAAATCTTCTTCCGCCCATCTTAACAACATTAACAAATCCAACAAATTTTTCATTTTCACGAATTGGTATGTGAAATGGTGCAATTTTCTTTCCATAAAGTTCAGTTAATTCTTCAACAACTTTCCGATAACTTGCATTATCATCATCCATATCAGTAACAAAAAACATTCTCGGTAAATTATGCTTTTCACAGCAATCCCAAGCTTTTTTGGTACCAACTTCAACTCCGGATTTGGCGGATACAACAATTACTGCTGCATCTGCTGCTGTCATTGCTTCTTCTACTTCTCCAACGAAGTCAAAATATCCTGGTGTATCAAGAATGTTAATCTTAATATCTTCCCATATAATGGGTACTACTGTAGTACTAATTGAAAAAAGACGTTTTACTTCTTCCTTATCATAATCACTTATGGTATTCCCCTCTTCAATTCTACCTTGACGCTTTGTAATTCCTGTTGAGTAGGCCATGGCTTCGACTAAAGTAGTCTTGCCACAGCCACCGTGGCCTAACAATACAACATTTCGAATCTTTTCTGAAGTGTAAACATTCATTCTTTTTTCCTCCATTACTTAATATTTTTGTCTTGCTTATTAACTGAATATTATGGATTGCACACCAAATATAATATCCATGTTTATATTTTACTAAAAAATGTCTGATTTTACAATACTTTTATAAGAGATTAACAAATAATTTTCAATATACTTTGAAATACTAATGTATTCTCATGGAAAATATCTGTATTTTTCAATAATATTAAGTATATTGTCGAATTATTAAAATACTCTCTTTCTTTTATACTTTAAATCGTAACGCTTTAAAGTAACACAGTGTTGACATATATAAAATTTCATTGTACAATAATTTTGTCAAAAATTTTGAATCTTACATTTCTAAAACCCCTATTATATGGTGGGATTATTATTTTAATTTTTAAAAAAGAAAATAAATCTGATTAAATAAACATAAAAAGGATTGTACAAGGTTTAAGATTAGAGTGGCTATTTTGCAAGTATTTGAGAATAAAGATTATTCTAGGCTGAAAAAGTATTATTTTTCTCCTTAATTTTATTAGGCGTTAAAACGCCAGAATCGAGGTTATTATGATTATTGTTATGAAACCGGGAGCAAAAAAAGAGTCAATTCAAAATATTATTCGTATCATTGAAGATAATGGACTGACTGCTCATCTTTCTGATGGTAAAGAAGTTACAATCATTGGTGTTGTGGGTGATAAAACCAAACTTCAGAATCAAAATTTAGAAATTGCCGAGGATGTAGATAAAGTTGTTCCTGTTACTGAAAGTTACAAATTAGCAAATAAAAAATTTCACCCGGAGCCTTCCATTATCAAAGTAGGAAATGCCTCCATTGGGGGTGATGAATTAATTATTATGTCAGGACCTTGTGCTGTAGAAAGCGAAGATCAGGTAATGGAAACTGCCAAGGCCATTCAGAAAGCCGGAGCCCAGATATTAAGAGGGGGTGCATACAAGCCAAGAACCTCTCCATATGCTTTCCAAGGTCTGGAAGAAGATGGGTTAAAACTTATGAAAGAAGCCAAAGATGAAACAGGTCTGGCTGTTGTTTGTGAAGTAACCAGTTTAGCTGCCATTGAAGCAGCAGTTAAATATGTAGACATGCTTCAAATTGGAGCCCGTAACATGCAAAACTTCTATTTGTTAAAAGAAGCAGGAAAAACAGGTCTGCCAGTTTTATTAAAACGTGGTCTTTCTGCTACTATTGATGAATGGTTAAATGCCTCTGAATATATAATAGCAGAAGGTAATCCTAATGTTGTATTATGTGAACGGGGAATCCGTACCTTTGAAACAGCTACCCGTAACACATTAGATATTAGTGCTGTTCCGGTTATAAAGCATAAAAGTCATTTGCCTATTATTGTAGACCCCAGTCATGCAACCGGTGTCAGAAAATATGTAAAACCTCTTGCCATGAGTGCTATAGCAGCAGGTGCAGACGGACTTATGATAGAAACCCATCCTAATCCCGCATGTGCCCTATCCGATGGACCACAGTCTCTTACCTTTCAACAATTTGAGGAATTATGTGGTGAAATCAGGCCATTGGCAAAATTAATGGGTAAGAAATTTTAAAATCATTATGAAAACAAAGTAACATATCTGAGACAATTATGATATGGAATAGGTGAAAAAAATGAATGATTTAACAATTGGATTTATCGGCTTTGGATTAATTGGCGGGTCAATTGCACGGGCTATAAAAGAGGCTCATCCAACCTTTACTCTGCTATCCTATCATTATTCCACTGGTGATATGGGAAAAGGGTTGGAAGATGCTCTAAAGGATCATGTGCTGGATTTTGTTTATAAGGATTTACAGGAAGGTTTCTCTTCCTGCGATATTATTTTCTTATGTGCTCCGGTGTTATCCAACATTACATATTTAGAGCAATTAAAAGATATTATTAAACCAAGCTGTATCATTACAGATGTAGGCAGTGTTAAAGGCTGCATTCATAGGGCAGTTGAGGAAATAGGATTAAAGAGCAATTTTATAGGCGGTCACCCTATGGCCGGTTCTGAAAAAACAGGTTATGAGAACTCTCATAGCAAATTACTTGAAAATGCTTACTATATCTTAACTCCTACTGATGAAACACCACCTGCTACTACAGAAATCCTATATCATCTGGTAGGATCCATGGGTGCTATTCCCTTAGTATTAGACTATAAAGAACATGATAATATTACTGCTGCCATTAGTCATTTACCCCACTTAATAGCCACAAGCCTTGTAAATCTAGTAAAAGAATCCGATGATTCCGAGGAGAATATGAGGACACTGGCTGCTGGCGGTTTTAAAGATATTACCCGTATTGCTTCTTCCTCTCCTGCTATGTGGCAGGATATCTGTTTGACCAATACAAAAAGTATTCAAAATTTTTTAGATAAATACATTGCTTCTTTAAAAGAAATATATTATGCATTGGAAGAAAAGAACGAAAAATATATTTATGATCTATTTGATATTGCAGGCGAATACCGTGACTCCATTCCCAATAAGTCCTCGGGTATACTGGCAAATGTATATGAGACCTATATTGATATTTATGATGAGGCCGGCTCCATTGCTACCGTTGCCACTTTATTAGCCTCAAACCAAATCAGTATAAAGAATATCGGAATCATTCACAACAGGGAATTCCAGCAAGGTGTTCTCCGTATTGAGTTCTACGAAAGAGAGGCACTAATAAAGGCGGTTGAATTGCTAAAGAAATATCGTTATACTGTATATGAAAGATAAGAATGAGCAGGAAAGGAAGATAGGAGCTAATATGACCAATAAAATAAAGCCTTTACGTGGTGAAATTACAGTCCCAGGGGATAAATCCATTTCTCATAGAGCAGTTATGCTTGGTTCTTTAGCAGAAGGTACCACAGAAATTACCCATTTTCTGCAAGGAGCAGATTGTTTATCTACTATAAATTGTTTTCGCCAAATGGGAGTTACCATAGAAAACAATCCTGAACAAAATAAAGTTACCCTGCGGGGAAAAGGATTACATGGTTTAAAACAGCCTGCAAAGACCTTAGATGTGGGCAATAGCGGAACTACCATGCGACTTATGTCCGGTATCTTAAGCGGACAGACCTTTGATACTGTAATTACAGGGGATGCTTCCATACAAAAGCGTCCTATGGGAAGAATCATTACTCCACTATCCCAGATGGGAGCAAAGGTAGAGAGTATACCGGGTGGAGGTCTGGCCCCTCTTCATATTACAGGACGAAAAGATGTCCATTTACATGGTATCCACTATGATTCACCGGTAGCCTCAGCTCAAGTAAAATCTTCCGTTTTGTTAGCAGGACTATATGCCGAAGGATCTACTTCCGTAACAGAACCTAATGTATCCAGAAATCATACGGAGCTTATGTTAAAAATGCTTGGTGCTGATTTAATAATTAGTGATACTACTGCCACCATCCAGCCAAACCCAAAATTAACAGCCAGGAAGATTGAAGTACCAGGTGACATTTCCTCCGCCGCTTATTTTATTGCTGCTGGATTGATAGTACCCGGTTCTCAGTTGGTAATTAAAAATGTAGGTATTAATCCCACCCGTGATGGTATTATTCGCGTGTGCAAACAGATGGGTGCTGATATAGCAATTGAAAATATCCGTAACACAGATACGGAAGCTGTAGGCGATATTATAGTAAGTTACAGCCAATTAAAAGGAACTGAAATAGGCGGCCCCATTATACCTACCTTAATAGATGAAATTCCGATAATCGCTATTATGGCATGTTTCGCAAAAGGGCAAACCGTAATTAAAGATGCGGTCGAACTTAAAGTGAAAGAATCTAACCGAATTGACGTTATGGTTAATAATTTATCACTTATGGGGGCAGATATTATAGCAACTGAAGATGGCATGATTATCAATGGGGGCTTACCTCTTCATGGTGCTGCTATTGATAGTAAAGCAGATCATCGAATTGCCATGTCATTTACTATTGCAGGACTTGTTACAGATAGTCCTGTAGATGTGCTGGGAGCTGATTGTGTAAATATATCCTATCCTGCTTTTTATGAAGATTTGAACAGGCTAATGAGATAAAATCTTCTCCTTTGACTTCTAAATGGAGTTATATTATAATTTTCTTAAACACTGAAATTGGCAGGTATTTTCCTGATTTTAATTAGGGAAAGTATATAGAAATCTTAATAGGAGAAGTTTATGTCTGTACTTAAATCTATCGTTCCAAAAGAAATGCGTGATATTAACAGGACAGCAATATTAGAATATGTTCGGCAAAATGGTATAGTATCCCGTTCTGCCATAGCTTCCGATTTAAATCTGAACTTATCCACCATTGTTCGTATTATTGATGAACTAATGGAAGATAAGCTTTTACGTATGTCCGGAGAATTTGAATTTAGCGGCGGACGAAGAAGACCGCTAATTGAAATTGATAATTCTCATAATGTCATTATATCTGTAGGCATCGGCGGTACTAAGGCATCAGTTGCTCTTTGTGATATTTTAGGAAATATCTTAGAAATCAAAACTATTAACAACCATCATTGTACAGGGGAAAGCTGCATTAAACTGGTTGAATCCTTAATCGATGACATGTTCCCTTTTGTGGAAAATCGAATATTACGGGGAATATCTGTAGGGGTTCCTGGTGTTGTACGAGACAATAAGGTGTTGGCTGCCCCTAGTGTAGGATGGGACAACCTTCCACTTGGTATATATCTTCAAGAAAAATATCCATATCCAATACTTGTAGAAAACGATGTTAACTTAGAAGCCCTTGGAGAACTTTGGTTTGGCCATGGCCGTACAAGCTCCAATTTAATTTATATTCACATAGGAACCGGTATTGGTATGGGAATCATTCTTGATCGTTGTATCTTACGGGGTGCTCATAATGGAGCCGGGGAATTGGGCTATGGAATGTTTGATAGAAGCGATTTATTACATAGATACCCAGGTTTCGGTGCTTTAGAATCCACCATCGGAGGTTATGGATTGGGAGAAAGAGCCAAAGAAATACTAAAAGACAGCCTTAACACAGAAGAACTGGCTTCCATAACAGCACGGGATGTGTTCCGTTATGCTGAATTAAACGCTCCTTGGGCAGTAAATATGGTAGAAGAATTTATAGATAAATTATCTATGGCGTTAGTTAATGTGAACACCCTGTTTGATCCTGATTTAATTGTTCTTGGCGGCGGTGTTATGAAAAGCGGAAATAATTACATGGAGCAAATCTTAAATAAAGTAACAGATAAAACACCTAACCCTATTTTTATGAAAAGTTCTGAACTGGAACAGCCAGTAATTTTAGGCGGTTGTGCAGGTATTCAGCAAAGAATATTAAAATATTGTGTTGTAAAAGATACTTTATAAAGGATTCTGTAAAAGATATTTGTAACAGGTACTTGTGAAAGATAGTTATAATACAATTTGCAAAAATGCAATGTATGAAAGATGTTTATGAAAAGAGGCAGGAATAAAGACTATTAAATCTTTATTCCTGCCTTATTTGCTGCTATATAAATAGCACCCCATTGTGCTTCATTCTTTAACAGAAAAGGTTTTAATAAGGGATATTTGGTGAGTATCCTATCACTTATAGAAGAACACAAACACATTGAGTTGGTTAAAAAACCCCCACCATATATAACCGGACAGGATTGGGTCGTCATTTGCAATTCCCTAGCCAATGTAATTACCATCCTGGCAAGGTAAGCAGCCGCGCTATCCATTATTTCTTTTGATACAATATCTCCTTGCTCACATCCTTGTATAACAAGAGTTGCCAATTTAGCTATTTCACTTTTATTAGCACTATAAATAAAATCCAGAATTTTATCAAAACGTTCTAATTTTAAATGTTCCTTTAACATTTCTGTTAACATGGTTTTATCCCCTGAATGGTCAAAATCTTGTAAAGCAGCTCCGATACCTTTGCGAGCTACCCAATAACCGGAGCCTTCATCCCCTACCAGGTACCCAAAACCACCAACTCTCCACTTTTCTCCAAATTCATTTACACCAAATCCAATGGATCCGGTACCGGATATAATTATAATTCCGGGCTTCCCTTTTGTTTCAGCAGCTAAAGCAATTTCTGAATCGTTTAAAACTTCTATGAAACAGGTATAACCTAAATTACTAATTAAGCCGGTAATCAAATCCACTGCTTCCGGGGTATCTGCTCCCGCTGTACCTACACAGATGGAAATACACTCTTCCTTGGAATAATCAGATTTGTTATGGAATTCCTGAAACAAATCCTTGAAGTTCTTCTGTACAGTTTCCAAAGAATTACTTTCTATATTTGTACTTTTACCTATTCCCTGATATATTTCATTACCATTTAAGTCTGTTACCAGTACTCTGGAATGTGTACCTCCACCATCGACTCCCATTATATATTTCATTATAACACCTGCCAAAGTATAATTTTCAAACTATAAAATATCTGCCTTTTTATAAGTATTTTACTAGCTTATTTGTCCAATAAGCTATGAATACGATTTCTTAAGTCATTGTGGGCATTTATTATTAATTCTTGTTTTTTAGATATCCACTCTTTATGTGAATCATTGGTTTTATAAGCTTCCTTAAGCATATCCTCCATTGCCTCAGGCCCACAGCCTCCTTTTATATTACGTATATTTACAAAATGCTTTGGATCAATGCTTTCTTTTATTTTTGCATAATCTATTTCCCATTTTGAACCGGTCACTTGTTCAAATACTGATTTAACATGTTCTTCATCCATATCCTGAATGGATTTACCTTTTGCCACATACTCTTCTGCCAGTTTACTTGCCACACTGTGAGCTTTCCGGAATGGCACACCTGTTTCTCTTACCAAGGTATCCGCTAATTCTGTAATGGTGGCAAAACCATTATAGGCACGTTGAAGCAATACTTCTTTGTTCACTTCAATAGTTGACATTACATTTGAAAACAAGATATATGATTTTGATAAGATTTCACAGGCCATCCAGCCATATGGCTGTGCATCATCTTCCGTATCAACAATATCTCCATAAGGCGTATTATGCAACATGGTTAATAAAGTTTGACAATTACCTATGGATGTGGAAAGGAGGGATCTTAAATGTTCAATGGAAACCGGATTTCGTTTCTGAGGCATGATGGAACTTACTTGTACATAAGGATTCCCGGCTCGTAAAACATTAAATTCCTGTGTGGCCCACAAAAGAAAGTCCTGAACTACCTTTCCTGCGTCAATAGCCGCCAGCATAATAGCAGTTGCTGTTTCACCTAAATAATCTCCGCCACCGATGGCATCGTAACTGTTTACAACCATTTCATCAAATCCAAGCAAATCTGCCATTACCTGTCTATCAATTGGAAATCCTGTTGTTGTAATGGCACAGGCTCCCATGCTGCTTCTATTTACTGTCTTAAATGCATGTTTCAGCCTATCCATATCACGGCTTAGTATTTGACAAACTGCAAGTATATAATGACCTAATGTTGAAATCTGTGCCTGCTGTGTATGGGTATGAGCTACCATAACAGTATCTTTATGTTCTTCTGCCAGACAGGTAAAGGTCTCTATCAGCTTATGTAAAGATTTCATTACTTCCAGCAAATATTCTCTCATTACCATTCGATACATGGTAACTCCCATATCATTTCTGCTGCGTGCAAGATGCAAGTTTCCAGCAATATCACCAGCAGATTTTAGCAATGCATCTTCAACTTCAAAAAACAGGTCTTCGTATTCTCCGGTATAATCTCCCTTTCGAAACCGGTCTAAATCTAGTTCCTCTAAAGCTCTTCCAATCTTTTTTGCATCTTCCTTACCTAATAGCTTTTGTTCATACAGCATAATCAAATGTGCATAGTTTACTTCCATCATGGGATCCAATAACTTCTCTTTTGCATTATCATATGCAGGTTTTAAAACCAGTTCTGTAAAAGACTTTGCCGGAAACTTATCTCCGTCTTCAAGCCTTACCCTTTCTTTCATTTCTTCATAAGAATTCATATTCATGAACTACCTTCTTTCTCTAAATTCAATTATATAGCTATCACTCTAACTCCTGATAAAACAGGCAAGTCCTTGCCCCCTGTTACAGATGGGAGGACTTCCCCGATGAAGTTAGATTGCAGATATTTTCGAATCACCTTTTAGTTTTTCAGATATTAGTAATAAAATAGCAACTAACACAATTTGCAATACACCATATGCGCAGGCCGTTCCAAAATTAAAGGAATACATTTTTTGATAAATTGCTACGGATATAGGAACACTTCTTGGAGTGTACAACAATATGGAAGCTACAAATTCACCAATTCCTTGTACGAAGCCTAAGATGGCTCCAGATGCAATTCCTCCTGCTACCATTGGAAGAACCACTCTGCAAAAACTATACCACCAGTTTGCCCCAAGGCCTCTGGCTGCTTCTTCACAGGATGTATCTGTTTGGGAAAAAGCCGCATAGGTAGATCGGTAAATCAATGGCAAATGTCTTACAAAATAAGCTAACGGTATAATCCAAAAAGTTGCTACAATAACTTTACCAAAGCTAAATACAGAGGGAACATTAAATGCTGCGATAAGGCTAATACCCACTACTGTACCAGGAAGTGCCCAAGGTACCATAATTAATTTATCAATGATTCCTTTTCCTTTAAATTTTACTCTGTTTACTGCATAAGCAACCATGACACCAAAAATTACATTACCTGTAGTAGCAATTAAACTCATAATTAAACTATTCTTAATAGGCCTCCAGGTTTTAGCATTAGTAAACAATTCAACATAATGGGTAATTGTATATTTCGGCGGCAAAACTTGATATGTCCAAGTTCCATCTTCAGAAAAAGAAATTAATATAATAGTTAAAATAGGTAAAAGCAGAATGATCACAACAATAATAGAGGCTACAATAGCCAATGTCTTTTTAAATTGACTTTTTACTTCTTTTCTATGTACTGCTGCCCCTTTACTTACACTGGCATAATTTCGTTTTCCCTCATACAAACGCATAATGATCAAAAAGGCTACCGAAATAACAGTTAGAATTGTAGATTGAGTAGATGCCATTCCCAAATCTCCGTTGGTTCTGGATAATACAATCTGCATTGTTAAAGTTCTATCGATTCCATATATTAAAGGCGCTGTATAGGAAGCCATAGAAATCATAAAAACCAGTAAAGAGGCTGCTATTAAAGAAGGTGTTAACATCGGCAGGGTCACTCTGCGAAAAACCTGTCCTTTGGAGGCACCTAAATTTAGTGCCGCTTCTTCCAGTGAACTGTCCCTGTTACGTAAAGCCGCCGATATTGGCAAATAAAAATAGGTATACATAGTAAAGGTATGTACTACAATAACTCCTGCTATTCCCTTTAGATAAAATGGGACATTTGCAAGTCCGAATATTTCTTTTAATCCCCTTGGAATAATTCCGGTGCTTCCATATAAGAAATCAAAAGAAATGGCTCCGATTAAGGATGGCAGAGCCATGGGAATTACAGCAAAAGCCTTTAGTACCTTTCTACCTGGAAATTCATAGCTTTCTAAAAGAAAAGCCAAAGCGGTGCCGACGATACCACAGCTGATTACGCTTAAAACAGATATGTATAAACTATTCCAGGTAGCTTGTATATTGGTCATACTGGATAAACTAAAAAATCTTTTATAAAGTTCCAGACTAAACTTTCCATCTACATAAAAACTGTCAATAAATACACGATATAATGGATATACAACATAACCTAATAAGATAAAAAAGATTGGAGCCAATATAATATATATAAACCAAGGTCTTGCGCTAATGGGAAGTTTAGTAACAGAAAAACTACTGTTATCTTTCTTCATGGTTGACCTCCTTATTTAAGAAGTACAAACTCTTTACCGGTATATGTACAGCCAGACTTTCACCTTTCTTCTTAAGAACTTCCCCTTGATTTATAATCGTTGCCTTAAGAGTATCTCCTGCTAAGTCAAGCTGGTAATTAGCACTCATTCCCGTAAACTCGGAATGGATCACTTTCGTATCCAATCTATTTATCTCCTGATTAAGGTAAGGTTCTACACACTCCGGACGTATAGCTACCAAAACTTCTTTTGTGGGCTTTAATTGAATATCCGAAACCGCATTTTCTTTCAACCCTACTAAACTTGTTCCATCTTTTAATTTGATATATATCTTATCATTTTCAATTTTCTCTATATAAGCTATAAAAATAGAATGTTTTCCAATAAATTCCCCAACAAAACTGTTTTTTGGTTTTGCATACACTTCATAAGGTGTACCAATTTGCTGCATAATACCATTTTTCATAATTAAGATACGGTCAGAAATTGCCATTGCCTCTGACTGATCATGTGTTACATAGATGGTTGTTATTCCTAGCTCCATTTGTAATCTTTTAATTTCACTTCTTGTATCATCTCTTAATTTTGCATCTAAATTAGAGAGAGGTTCATCTAATAGCAGAATCTTAGGTTCTATAACCAATGCTCTGGCTAATGCCACTCTTTGCTGCTGCCCACCTGATATTTCATGAACTTTTCGATTTTCATATCCGGATAAATGAACTAAATCCAAAGCTCTTGCAACACGTTTCTTAATATCCTGCTTATTTATTTTACGAATTTTTAAGCCAAAAGCAACATTCTCTCCAATTGTCATATGGGGAAATAATGCATAATTCTGAAAAACCATACCAATGTCTCTTTTGTTTGGTGCAAGGGTGGTTACATCCCTTTGGTCAAATAGGATTCTGCCTTCGCTTGGATAACTAAATCCTGCTACCATCCGCAATGTAGTAGTCTTTCCGCAACCACTGGGACCGAGAAAGGTAAAGAATTCTCCGCTTTTAATATGAAAGTCTGCATCCTGTACCGCCGTAAACTTACCAAATTTTTTATTCACATGTTCTAATATTACATCAGCCATGGTGTTCTCTCCTTATAAAGGGAAAAGGGCGGGCTGGTTAACCTATGTGCCCTTCTCCAATATGTATCAGTATTAATTTTTATCTTTTATATTCTCGTCCCAATAAGTCATCCATTCCATTTCTTTTTCAGCAATAACCTTCCAATTCACTTCCATGGCTCTTAAATCCAAATCTTGTATCCATTGAGGAAGCTGTTCTTTTGGAATATTAGCCTGAGCTGGAATCTGGAACATATTCTCTGCTAAATCCAGACGAATCTTATCATTAAAAATAAATTCATAAAAAGCTTTTGCACCTTCCAAGTTCTTAGCACCTTTTACAATTGCAACGGCATCTACCAGTATTGGTGCACCACTTTCTGGCATTACATAACCAAATGGTTGATTATTGGTCATCTTCTGAATCATAATATCTTGTAAATTCCATAAGGATAAAGAACCTTCCTGACGAGTCATCTTTAAATAAAGATTGGTAGGGTCCTGGGTATATTCTTTGGTATTGGCATCCAGCTTTCTAAGCCATTCATAACCTTTTTCAGGATTGGATGCATCTTCTTTTGCAATCATACAGCTATAAATAGTTCTCATAGTTCCGGAAGGTAGAACATTACGAATCAATATCTGATCCTTATATCTTGCATCCAGTAAATCCTCCCAGTCCTTTGGAATATCATCACCGGTTAACATGTCGGTATTGTACATAATTACTTCCGGAAGAAGAATTTCACCATACCAGCGATCTCCAGCATCTTTATATTCTTCAGGAAAACTATCTGCAAAACTTGGACGATATACTTCTAGTAAATCTTCCGATGAAGCTATTTCAAATGCTGCTTGTGTACCTCCCCACCAGAAATCACCCTGGGGATTTTCTTTTTCACCACGGACACGCTCTAAAATCTCTTGAGCACCCATATTTAGGAATTCTACATCATATTCCGGATGTGCTTCTTCAAATAATGGTTCAATATACTCAAGAACTGCACTATCACGGCCTGTGTAAACAGTAACTATTGTTTTTTCTTTCGTTGTCTTCTCTTTTGCTTCTTCTCCTGCCCCCGCTTCTTCCTTTTTTTCATTTGATTGGGTTGAATTTGCATCCGTAGATTTTGTCTTATCTTCCTTTTTACTGCATCCTACGGTAAAAATTGCTAGTAATGTCATAGCAAATAAGATCATTACTATCTTGTTCCACATTTTCTTCATACTTATCCTCCTTATTGATATATATTGTAATAATTATTTAAAAGGTATCTTAAATAATCAATTACATGCGAAATGCAAATAACTTTGGATAATAAAAAGTAAGCTTCATTATAATGGATCTCCTTACTCAGTATGTAATATGTATTAAACAGCCTAATGGATAACATGCAAAATAAAAATGCACAAACTAGTGTAAATATTTAATTCCGTATTTATGCACTATAAACTTATTTGCGATTATATAATAACTTTATATAAATAAATTGAATAATAATCTTTATATTATCCTCATTATAATAACATTTTTGCACAATGTCAATACCAGAAATTATCTTATCTTTTAAAGTTGTGTAGGATTACAATACATGTGTTACATTTAAAAGAAAATAAAATACGGAAACATCTCTTTTGTGTTATATTTTAATCACCACAACCAAAACATCAACAAAGGAGCGTTTCCGTATGGCTAGTATAACACAAGATATGAGATACCGTCTATCATTAATTAAATATGCTGAAAAATTTGGTGTAACCAAAGCTGCTGTCAAATATAAGACCAACCGACAATACATCTACCGTTGGAAACGTCGCTTTGATGGCTCTATGGAGTCTTTACGAGATCTATCACGTAGACCTCATTCACACCCCAATCAACATACCGAGGCTGAAATAAAACTTATTCATGATATGCGGCGCCGTAATCCACATGAAGGCCTTGTTGTCTTTTGGGTAAAGCTCATGCAACGTGGATACAAACGTTCTATTCCGGGTTTATATCGCTTTCTTAGAAAAGAAAAGTTAATGGCTGTTAAACCACCTAACCCAAAATATATTCCCAAGCCTTATGAGCAAATGAAATATCCTGGCCAGCGTGTACAAGTCGATGTGAAACACGTTCCAACTGCCTGTATCGTTGGTGATGCGAAAGGACAGAAATTCTATCAATACACTGCTATTGATGAATACTCCAGATTTCGTTTTGTAGAGGCGTTTAACGAGTCCAGCACTTATACTTCTACTCAATTCCTTGAGCATTTGATTAAGGCCTTCCCTATGCCCATTGAGTGTATACAAACAGACAATGGCTTTGAATTCACAAAGAGATTTGGAAGTAATAAGACAGACCCTTCCATGTTTGAAAAAAAGCTACAATCTTTAGGAATTAAGCATAAATTAATCCGTCCATTCACACCAAGACATAATGGTAAAGTGGAACGCAGTCATCGGAAAGATAATGAAAGATTCTATGCTACACACAGTTTCTTTTCTTTTGATGACTTCTCAAAGCAGCTAAGTATATATAACCGAAGGGATTATAATAACTTTCCAATGAGACCTCTAGGATGGAAATCTCCTAGAACTACTCTCATGAATTTCTTGAAGTATGGTGTAACATATGTTTGACAAACCAACAAGAAATTATCTTATCTTTTAAAGTTGCTGCTTATAATAAAATTCTACAACGTAAAAGGTTCCAAATAAAAAAGATGAGAGCTCATCAACGTAAATATTGGAAATAAATATAAGTAAAGGTAAGCTATTGTATATTACTACTATGCTTACTTGAAAAAAGATATCGTACATTTATATCCAAAGGAGATTAAAAGAAGTTTTCTAAAGATACTCTATTTAATATCTTGAGAGGGGAAGTATATAAATACACAGATATATCATATTCTTTTGATACCGTATTAAGTTACTGTACTACATGGAAAAATGTGAAGATGTATTTCAAAAAAATTATGAGGAATTAAAAGCTGAATGGGTGGACTATTTAGAAAGATAAAACCAAATAGCCGAAAATATTTGTATAAACTACAGCAGGAAATCTGCTCACTAAAATAAGAAACATCAGGAGGATATACGCCTGTATTTCATAAAAGAATTACTACAATGGTCAGAAATACTTCCTGAGGAATGTCACAAACCAGTGTTGCTAAATAATCAGGTATGTACCGCCAGTAATGGTGCATTCTTTGTCTAATTACACATAAACCACCATTTACTTCAGCATGATAAAAAGAGTGTATTTATTAAATATCTCTCCTTGCCCTCATTTTTATTAATATACAATTACAATAATACAAACTACTATTTATCTAAAGTAAACTATTTTGCTTGATATAATAAAGAACATTATTTGTATTCACTATATACAATTTAACAAATCTATATGTTTCTGTACAAAATGATTCACAGTATAATTATTTTTCCATAATTCATAAGCACTCTGAATTAGTTTTTTTGATATCTCAGGAAATTTATACAGCAACTCTATACTTTCAGCCAATGCTTTACTATTCTCACACTCAAAAAGAATTCCCGTATTATTATTAATCAGTTCTTTAATTCCTCCAGTTTCACTTGCGATTACAGGTACTTTAGTACTAAATGCTTCAAGCAGTACTAAACCCATTCCTTCTTCTCTTGATGGTAATACAAGGACATCTAAATTACAATACTTTTCTATTGGATTTGAAACATAACCCTCGAACTTGCATAAACTCTCAAGACCATTTGCTTTAACAAATCCTATCAATTGTGACTTCATTGGACCATCTCCAATAATATGTAATCTCATTAAGTTAGGGTATTTATCGTTTAAGATTTTAAAAGCATCTATTAAAATATCTGGACCCTTTTCATAGTGCAATCTTCCGACAAAACCTATAGTATAGTTATAATTGCTAGAAGTTTTTACACAAGACGATTTTTCTACACCATTAAATATAACTTTAATCTTATGTTCATTAATGCCTGCATTTATTAGTGACTGCTTTACTGCGTTTGAAATTGCTACTATTGTATTTACTCTATTTAACAAATAGTTACTACTAAAAGAGATTACTTTTCCACTTTTAGGATCAGTAACTTGCAATATTTCATCTTTATAGATACTATGTATAGTACATATAATCGGGATGTCTATATTTGTTAGTGCAAAAACTACAAATGCAAGACTATCCACTCTATGGGCATGCACAATATCACACCTATTATCAATATATTTTCTTAATTCTAAAATTGCCTTATATGGATTATTAAAACTTATATGTCTATTTTCGATACCCTTAGTACATAGTTTTCTAATTAAATCCTGCTGATCCGTTAATACGCAACAATCAACTCCTCCTTTAGATAGCCCTGGTAATAAATTAAGGATATGTTGCTCTGTTCCACCAAATGAAGAACCATGTAAAATACTCATTATTTTCATATATACATTCCTTTTAATTATATTATTTAAATTTAAAAATGTAGTAAATTTCCTTTTCTTTTTGCGCACTTTATCATAAATTTTAACACGAAAACTCCTAATAAATAAAAAATAAAGCATATAATAATATATAGTAGGTACTCATAAGAGCTAAAATGCACTCCTGAAGCTAATTTTCTAATCAGATCTATACAAAATGTTAATGGTATAAACTTGAATAATGACATTGAACTTTTTGTTAATACATCTGTTGAAAATAATAAAAGCAATTGAATTATAAATATTATACTACTTATTTGTTTATAATACACCGCGAAACCACCTATTGCTAACCCGATGCCATACATACCACTCATACATACCAGTATAGTAATAATTATATAAAAATTAAAACTAAGCTCTACACCAAATAAAATATTTGACATTATTATTAATGTACTAATTGTTATTACTTGCATAGTAATAGAAGCTAGTAACTTACCAATATATAATATATGTATAGGTATCGCAACATTTATTTTATGATAGAAGGTTCCTATTGCCATTTCATTTTTAATTTCACCACCTATATTTGATATACACGTGCAGGAAAGCATCCATGTTATATACCCAATAAGCAGAAGTTCTTTACTATTATTGTAATTATAAGTATTCGATAATGATGAACCTGTGTTAGCAAAAAATAAGAAAACTTGAAGTATTCCAAAGACTAGAATGTCAGAAATAATCCCGAATTTATAGCTAAAAGACTCTAGAATATTAATTTTATATTCCTCAAATATTGCTCTTATATACCTCATTGTAACTCCCCCTTTGATTGCATATATTGATTATATAATGTTTTTAGTTCATCTACTTTATCATTAACTGTAATTATCGTTCCATCTTTTATAAAAACATTAAAATCAGTACAAGTTGCGATAAATTCCAAATCATGAGAAACCAATATCACAATTTTATCTTTTTTAACTTCAAGTAGCATTTTAGACAAAATTGTTTTTGATTCAACATCTAATCCTTCTGTTACTTCATCTAAAATAATACATTTACTACCACAAACCATAGCTATGAATGTGGCAACAATTCTCTTTTGCCCATAGGATAAAGTTTCAACTTTTTTATTAAATAATTGTTCTATTTCACATTTTACCTTATAGGTATCTATATTATTTTTGATTTGCTTTTTAGAAAGACCTCTTATAATTCCAAAATAATAAATATTCTCTTTCACAGTTATTTTATAATATAGATTTCTTTCACCGGATAATAACAAATAAACATTCTTGCTCCCGTTTTCATATATTAAATCACCTGTGTCTGGTTCCATTAATTTTGACAATATACTTATAATTGTAGTTTTTCCCGCTCCATTTGGTCCAATTAGTGCATATATATTTCCATTATTGAAACTTATATTAACATTCTTAAGAATGTATTCATTACCTATTTTTTTATTTACATTAACTAATTTGATCATTTTTGTCCTCCCTAAAAATCGACATAATAATTATGCTATATTTTTTATTTTCAAATATAATATAATCACGAATTATTACTTCTTGCTCAAATCCTATATTAGTTAAAAAGTCTCTACTAGCTTGGTCATCTTCCCATATGCAAATTGTAACTTTAAAAACATCAACATATTTTTTAAACAAATAATTACATGCGTGTATTAAAGCATCCTGTAACTGGGTATTAATTTCAATTATTCCGAATACACAATTAATCCAATATCCTTCTACGCTATATTTTAAATATACATTAGTTTGATCTTTTTTAATCTTAATGACTTTTGCATTCTTCATTTTAAAATTAATGGAATTCCAATTAAATTTAATTAAGCTTTTATCAAATATTATATTTTTAAAACTATTCATAATCTTTCCACACACTTTCTAAAAAAGAGACATAATTATTTCTTCCCAAATGCAATCCAAAATTAATACCATTTAAAAGCAAAGATGAAAAAGATAATAATAAAGTATATAAAAACATTTCAGTAAATTGAAATTTACTTCTTATTTTATGTGCTATTACAAATAGAAAACTTAAAAAGCAAATAATAATTAATTCTAGATATACATTTTTAAATTTATTAATTATATATCTGATGAAAATTTCTCTCCATATTATTTCCTCAAATAATACATCTATAATTATATCTAATTTAATATATACTTTTTTAAAATACTTTTTATTTAAAGGTAGAATTTTTTTATATGTTAACAAATACGTTAAATTGGTTACCATAGGCGCTATTATAATACCTAATAAAAAGAATACTATTTTATAAAAACTTATATCAAGCTTATAATTTGTAATAATTATTAATGCAATCGAAAATAATATAATATATTTTTTTTTGTTATTAAAAATAAATATAAATATAAATATTAAAAAGAATATTTCTTCCATATAAAATTATCCACCAAATTTTTATATTTTTCAAATTCACTAAATAGAATAGAATAAATATATTTATCCAATAATGTATCCTCTATTATAACTGATTTTTTAAAAATTCCTTCACATTTAATCTGGAATTTCTTTAAAATACCAATCATATTTTTATTATTCGAATATACGGTAAATAATATTTTATCACATTTTTCTTCATTAAATATATGAGATATAAGTTTAAACATACTGCTGATAGATAGATTAGCTATTTTATTTTTTATGTATATATATGGATAAGTAATAATTTGATCATTTACGCTTTTAATTGAATATCCACAAAATCCAATTGGTGAATTATCATATTTAATAATATAGCATTTTGTTTCATTTAAGTTGGAATTCCCAACATATTTTTTATAATCATATTCTTTACAATATTCATCTATAATAGTCATTTCTTCAATACTAGTTACTTTATGTAAAATAATTATCTCATCAGTTATTTCCGCCATAATAATTTGACCCCCTTGATACCAATCTTTTGTATACATTTAGTAATTTAGTATGTTTCTTTATATTTTGATAAATATGTGCGCTAGCAGCAACTATCTCTTTCTCTATAAAGCATTTATATAAATTAGGTTTTACTATACTACCATTATAATAATATGAATCAGCTAAACATCTTGATCTACAAGTATACTTAAGTATACAATTAGTACAATTATCTATATTTAAAGCACTAATATCATCAAATATTCTCCTGACTTTATCCTTGCTTTTTATATTTCCTTCTATAAAACTTTCAATACCATTAAAAGAATGACATGGATATATATTTCCATCTGTAGATATACTATATAAGTCCTTACCTGCTCCACAAGAATTAATATCTAAATATACATCGTCTGAAAACCAGGAATTGATATAAGAACAAAATGGGTGAATACCTATATACTTAAAATTTCTGTTAAATATATTTTCAATGTAGTGCTTAACAAATTGTTCTAATTGCTCCCTAAATATTAATAGTTTTTCATCATTTAATATAATATTTGTCCCTTTTGTTGTCCAAGGAATTGTTATTGAAATCATTGGAAATCCCAAATCGATAATTTGTTTTGCAAACTCAAATAAATCCATACTCTTATCAATATCGTAAACTGCTCTTATTATGCATTTATTTAAATAATTATTTTCTTTTAATATTTTAATATTTTCACATACAATATTATAAATATTATTTCCCTCTTTATCGATTCTACTACTAATGGCAATGTTAGGTTCTATACTTAAGAACAGTATAACATCCTCTTTTTTACACAATTCTATGAAGTTCTTATCAATTAGTGTTGCATTAGTAAAAATGTTGTACTTAAAGTTTAAGCCCTTTTGTTTTATATATTGAATACATCCAAATATCCATTTCTTATTTAGTAATGGTTCTCCACCAAAGAAACGTATTGTTCCATTATCAAAATTATTTACATTTAAAAATTCAACTAAATCCTGATAAGAATATTTAGGAACATGATTCTTAATACTTGTACTATTTTTACAGAAACAATATTTACAATCTAAATTACATTCATCTGTAACAAAAAGTACAATATATGGATCATTTTTATCTTCATAAGAATATTCACAATCTAATCCAAAATATTTTTCTAATCCTTGAAAAACAAAAGTATTATTAAATTTTATATCTTTTAGCATCTCCATACTATTCTCCTATCGAAAGTACATATTCATTTTTAAGATTTGTAAACATACATACAAAAGAACTTTTTGTTAAAAACGAACCATTTTCGACATGAAACAACCCAGGGCAATAGTTACAAAATTTCTTTTTACTGCAATTGTTGCATTCATGTTCATTATTCATTTTATGAAAATATGTAATCCACTCTTTTCTTGACTTACTTTCCATAATTTCAAATAAATCATTATCATGTATATTACCGATTTTAACATGCCTCATCATTTCACAAGGGTTAACATCTCCCATTGGAGTAATTCTGAATCGGCTAATACCAGCTGTACATATAGAACCATTCAAATTTTTTAAGTATTTTCCTGTAAAATATTTTAATTGGTCATAGCTTAAGCGATAATCTAGAGGCTTTTTATCCCCCTTTGCGGTAGCCATAATTGTAGGGGTGATTACTATAGGTACGCCGTTTGTTTCTGCAAGCTTAACCACTTCATCTAGACAATCTATATTAAAGTTAGTTAGTACATATACTCCTGTACCTAAGCCCTTTCGTTTTCTCAATTTTTTAAGAACCTCGAATGACCTTTCGAAAGCTTGTGTTTTATGTACAAAATTATTATGAATTTTGCTTATTCCGTATAACGAGATCCTAATATCAACTAATGGAAGTGTTATCAATCTCTCGAAGTATTCTTCATCATATAAGTTTAATCCGTTAGTGAGTAATGTCACAAGAAGATTTTTGCTAGTAGCGTATTCTAAAATCTCAAATAAATCTGGATGCAATGTTGCTTCCCCGCCTGTTATGATCAATTCCACACCATCTAATTGTTCAATTTGATTTATAGTTTTAAATACAATATTTTTATCTATAAAATCGTTTTCTTTTGTTAGATCTTCCTGAATATAGCAATGAGGGCATCTTAGATTACAATTATAAGTTAATTCTAAAAAGAATTTAAAAGGTATATTATTCTTAAAATAATATGTTTGCATTTTGCTATATACATCCGTGATATCATATTCGAATTCATCATATCTACCAATATCATGATCTTCTAACGATAAAATTCCATAATTAAATAACGATAACAAGAAGTCTTCGACATCATTTTTAATGATTTCAGTTTCTTCTATGTAAATTTTTTTCAATTCATTTATAATATCATTTATTGAATACCCATTTTCTAATTTTTCAAAAATGTTAGCACCAGTATCATTCAATTCAATAAAATTTCTCTCAACATTATCATCAATAGGAACTAATATAATACTATCATTAATCTTTTTTTAACGTATTTTTTTAAGTTATAATTCATACTCTCCTCCAAAATATTACAAGAAATGGTTAGTTTCTTATATACTAACCATTTCTTGTACACTGATGTATTATAGTTTACTGTGTTCGTTTTTATCTAACATAGATGGTAATTCATATGTTTTATTCTTTTTGTCTTTCTTAATATTTTGTTTTGTTTTTTTCTTTAACACGATTTCACCTCTTTCACATTTAATCAAATAACTAGCACGCGCATCCACAGTATGCCGCATCAGGTTTTTCACACTTGATTCTTTTTACAACTTTAGCTGTTGGTCTAATATACTTCATTTTTATAATTCCTTATATAATATATTTAGGTTGATAAAGGTAACCTATAACCCTTTATTAACTGTATCATTATACAGAATGTTTCTGTATAATGTTTGTATTAGATAGAGTGACATCGATTTCTCCTTGAGGCATTTTTATGACCTCGTTATCGAAAGACTGATGCCTCTGTCTGATAAACAGTTTACGAATAAGTTGGATGTTGACCCTTTCAGGGTACTTCGTATATGCAATAAGGCGGTAACGTTTATCAGTTCAGAGGAAAACTATCTAAAATACTTTTTCAGGTGGTGTTCTATGTTT